>DAOTMV010000058.1:0-21977 GCA_035450485.1 Anaerohalosphaeraceae bacterium
CGAAAAAAAATGCAAAAATCACGCTTTCAGGTCAGACTGCGGAACTTGGGCTAAGTACCAGAACATGTAAAACAGGATGACCAGGTCGATCATGTCGGCCGCAAAGCCGAAAGGCGCCGCCAGGATCCCCAGGAAGTGCGCCATCACCATCACCAGCCCGTCAATCAGAAACGGAACCACCACAAACAGCGCTAACATCCACAGCCCTGCCAGGCTGGTGGGATACAGGAACACATCAATAAACCACGGCAGTGAACCGTACTTGCCTTTCGGCTGCTCGTCCCGCTCAGTCTCAATCATGACACGGCCCTCTGGGCATTGCCCCACCCTGAATACAGGACGAGACCGCGCGGCCGTTGTTACAAAAAAACCGCAGGCCCTCCGGCCTCAGGCCAAAGCCGCCTTGATGACCTCCGCCGCCCTGCCAAGCGCCTCGTCCAGCCGCGATGCGTCCATGCCCCCGGCCTGGGCCATCTGCGGCCGCCCGCCGCCGCCCCCGCCCACGATAGGAGCAATCTCCTTGACGATATCGCCCGCCTTAAGGCCCCTGCCGACAACGTCGTCCGTCATGGCCGCCAACAGCGTCACCTTGTCCTGCGCCTCGGCCATCCCCAGAACAATGGCCGCCGACTTCGCCTTCTTCTTGAGGCTGTCCACCGCCTGCCGCACCTGCTCCACGGGACACGCCGAAATCGTCCCTGCCACAACTGCCGTCTCGCCGATCCGTTCCGCCTTCTCCAGCAGCCTTGCCGTCTCAGCCATCACATCGGTACCACCTTTCTTCGCTGCCGACTTCAGTTCTTTGGCAAGGCGCTTATTGTCCTCCAAGAGCTTGCCTACGCGCTCCACGATCTGCTCGGGAGGCGCCTTCAACAGCCCGGTCAGACTTTCCACAACCCGGTTCCGTTCAATCAGATGCGCAATCAGCCCCTGCCCGGTCAGCGCCGTAATCCGCCGAACGCCCGCCGAAATGCTCTCCTCCTTCACAACAGCAAACCCGCCGATCTGCCCCGTGCTGTCGACATGCGTGCCCCCGCAGAATTCCCGGCTGAACGCCTGCGTGATAGCCGAGCCGTCCTGTGCCCCGATGCCCACAACCCGCACCTCGCTGCCGTACTTCTCCGTAAACAACGCCATCGCCCCGATCTTCCGCGCCTCGTCGATCGGCATCACCGCACAAGTCACCGGAATATCCTCCGCGATCTTCTCACTCACCAGGCGCTCGACCTCCTGCAACTGTTCCGCCGTCAGCGCCTTGGGATACGTAAAATCGAACCGCAGATAATCCGCACAAACCAGCGACCCCTGCTGTTTCACCGAATCACCCAGAACCTGCTGCAGCGCCCACTGCAGCAGGTGCGTCGCCGTATGGTTCTTCTTCGTCGATTGCCGCTGCTTGTCCACCCGGGCGCACACATCGTCCCCGACCCTGATCACACCAGAAGCCATCCTGCCGCGGTGTACGACGCAATCGGCGATCTTCTCCGTATCCTCAACCACAAACTGTCCTCCGGGCCCCTCGATAACGCCGCAGTCGCCCGCCTGCCCCCCCGCCTCGGCATAAAAGCACGTCCGGTCCAGCACAAGGCCCGCCTGGCCGGCCGTCTCATTGAGGCTGCCTTCCGCCTTGAACCCCTCCGCATCGATCCAGCCGACCACCCTGGCTCGACACACATCCCCCTCGTATTTGGCCGAATCGTCCGTCGCCGGCAGCGCAGCGCCGCCCAAACCCGCCGCCATGGAATTCGTCTTTTGCGCAGCCCGCGCCCGCGCCCGCTGCTCCTCCATCAGCGTATCAAACGTCGCAGTATCCACCGTCAGTCCCCGCTCGCGAGCCATCAACTGCGTCAGGTCGACCGGAAAACCGTACGTATCGTAAAGCGCAAACGCATCCTCGCCGCTGATGACCTTGCCGCCCGATTTCTCGGCCCGCTCCGCCGCCTTGGCAAAAATATCCAGCCCGCGGTCCAACGTCCGCCCGAAACTGGCCTCCTCGGCCTCGATCACCGTCGACACGAACTTCGCCCGCTCCCGCACCTCCGGAAAAGCATCGCCCATCGTATCCGCCAGCACCCCCACAAGCTTGTACATGAAGGGCTCGTGCATGTCCAGGACGCGACCGAACCGTGCCGCTCGCCGCAGGATCCGCCGCATCACGTACCCGCGCCCCTCGTTGGACGGCGTTACGCCGTCGGCAATCGAAAATGCCAGCGACCGGATATGGTCGGCGATCACGCGAAACGCGCTGTCGCTTCGGCTGTCCAACATCGACGTATACCGGTGCCCCGTCAGCTCCTCAATAGCATCGATAATCGGCGTGAACAGATCGGTATCGTAGTTGCTCCGCTTGTTCTGCAGCACCGCGCAAACCCGCTCTAACCCCGCCCCGGTATCGATGTAGCGCGCCCCCAACTTCTGCAGGCTCCCGTCCGGCTGGCGATTGAACTGAATAAACACGAGGTTCCACAACTCGATGAACCGCGCACACCCCGCGTTGACCCCGCACACGTGTCCCTTCACATGCTGCATGTCGCATCGGTCTGGCCCGAGGTCAATATGAATCTCACTGCACGGTCCGCACGGCCCCGTTGCCCCCATCTCCCAGAAGTTGTCCTTCTTGCCGAAGTACAGCACCCGCTCCTTCGGAATACCCGTAATCTTGACCCACAGATCCGCCGCCTCATGGTCGGGTTCGCTGCCTTCTTCGTCACTGCCCGCGAACACCGTCGCCCAAAGCTTGCCGCGATCGATCCCGTAAACCCGCGTCAACAGGTCCCACGCCCACTCGATTGCCTCCGCCTTGAAATAGTCATTGAAGGACCAGTTGCCTAACATCTCGAAAAAGGTGTGGTGATACGTGTCCATCCCCACCTCTTCCAGGTCATTATGCTTGCCGCTGACCCGAATGCACTTCTGGCTGTTGGCCGCCCGAGGCCAGGCCGGCTTCCGCAGGCCCAGGAAGATATCCTTGAACTGGTTCATCCCCGCGTTCGTGAACAAGAGCGTCTCGTCCCCTGCCGGAACAACACTGACGCTCGGCACAAACGTGTGCCCCCGTTCTCTGAAAAAGTCGATGAACGTACTTCGGATTTGCTTCGATGTAAACACTGTTACCTCACATAAGGGAAAACCATCCCGCGGCCACCGGAAAACACGCATCAAACCGCAGCTAAGTCTCTATACAACAAGGGCTTACACACAATCGCACCGGATTTCCATCACATTTACTTCGTCTCGACCACCCCACCTGCTTAACATCGGACCCGCCGATGCTTTTCCCTAACCGCAGATGAGAACACAACTTATACAGACCCCGCCGCAAAAAGTCATGAAAAATCGCCGAAGAACCTGACCCTCTCCCATGAATAAAATGCGGCGGCATCGATTTTCACCCGCCGCCTGCTCGCCCGCTGCTCCGGGTCTTTGGGCTGCACATGCCCCTGCCGATCCGCCTCGATTACACGTGATGCACCGGATGTGCCGTCAAAACCTCCTCCACGCGCTCGTCCATCGCCTTCTGGTCCTTGGCAAAACTGCACAATCCCGCCAGATTCATCAAACTGTCCAGCCCGATCGCCCCCGACGCCAGCTTCTCCTCCCAGTTGGCCAGTCTCGGGATCTTCCCTTCCACCGTACTGACCTCCCGCTCCTCGTCACTCCACCGCACCAACACGTCTCCGCATCCATGTTCCTCGAAGAAACCGATCAGGTCGTCAGGCGTAAAACTGTCCAAGTCTTCATTTTCCAGCTGGTCCACGCAGTCGACCAGTTCGGGTGAAATGTGCCACAGCGTGTTCAGACGCGTCTTCGTCATGTCAACATTTGCATTCACTCCCGCCGAATACAGCCTGTCCGTCCGGTCGGTAATATCATCCGGCCGCGGATTGTAAGCCAGAAATTCCTGCGCTGCTTTCGGCGGCATCGTCAAAACGTCCAACCCCGCCAAATCCAGAATCTGCTGCCCATTCCGCAGACTCGCCCCGATCTGCCGCGTTTCCACACCATACCGCTTGCGAATCTCACGCACCGCCGTCTGAGACGCCAATGTGGCCTTTTCACCCACCATATCCCCGCTGCCCAATTCATTGCTGGACACAAAACTGTTCAGTCGCCCCAGGAATACGTTCACAAACCGTGGCCGCGCGATCCGCGCAGCGACGTAATTCTGTCGCGCCGAAAACCCTAACGTGTGATTGATCGGCACACCCTCCATCGCCAGCCGCCGCGTCGCTAACAACCCCGTCGGCGTAAACGGTATCTTCACAATGAACCGCTCCGGACACAGGCGATAATAACGCCTGGCATACTCGACCGCCCGTTCGACATCATGAGCCAGATCCGTATGCTCCTCCACCGAAACCCACGACTCGAACCGCTCCACCAGGCGCATCGCATGCCATGCATTCAGCATAAACGCAAACTCAAGCCGCTTGTCTCTCTCGCTCAACTCCCCGTGCGATTCGAGCAGTTCCCCCATTTCCGGAATAATTGCATCGTAGCGCCCCGTCTGAATCTCTCTGTTCAACAGCGTGTTGTTGGTTGTCAAGGCCCTGAACTCGCGGGTCCAAAGGGCCTCGGCATCCTCAATGCTGCCGGTATCCAGCCACAACTCGGTTCCCAGACTCCCGAACTTGCCCCAGATCTCGCTCGAGCCGAAATGCAGTTTGGTTTCATCGTACCTCGGCGAAAACCCGGCCTTCAGGAATATCTCTATTTCGCGCGTCAGGTTTTCTCGTTCTGTTACTGTCATGACGTCTCCTTTCCCCACTGCTGCCCCCCGGCCAGCCTATGTTTCATACCTCAAGCCTCGAAATGCTGTTCAAGAACCACCTCCACAACTGTCTGCCGTCGGTAAATCGGCTCAAACGAGCGCTCCTGGACTGCAAAACTGCCCAAAACAACCATCCACCGCCCGCCCGAACACTGCGACCGATAATCTGAGCCTGCTCACGCCGTTATCGCCCCTTTGTCAGTACTCTTGGAGGTGTCTGATGGAGCCCCGCTGGCTTGTTCGCCCCGCTGACGTTAGTGACGTCTGGTATTCGTGGCTTGGCAGCAATCCAAAATTGCCCACACACCCCAAATTGCCTTGACTAACACAAACCTTCCTGCTATAATTAGTCCAGCATGAGGTTTTAAATAACACAGCGGGGGTGCTCAACCATGACCCGAAAATCTCTGGCAATTTTGGCATGGGCGCGATATAATATCAGCGCAGTGCTGCAGAGGTCGGGTAAGAGACCAGGACCCTCTCCAGACAGTCAAAAACGGGCAAAACACCCGGAAAAAGTGTAACGGCCGACGTGTTGCGAGGCTCTGTAATTACAAACTGCGCGTGTTCTAAATCGAACGCGAACAGGTCCCGGACAGGAACCTGACAGCAGTGTGGTGACGGCAAGGTCGCAGAGTCTCCCACAAAGGATTCCGAGCGGCCTTGTATGGTCTCAGGACTATGGCAGGCGATGAACTGAAAACACAGATGAAGGGGGGGACAATCTCCTCGTCTCAGGTCCAGCCTCTGCGGCCGGCAAACACCGCCGCTTCGCCCGTACCCGTGCCCCGAAAAGACACCATGATGGCCTGCCGCTACGAACTGAAGTATCGTATCGCCGAATCCAAGGCACGGGCCATCGCCGAATACGTCCGCGCCTATATCGAACCTGACCGCTATGCAAAACTGCGGCCCCGCGGCGAGTACCCCATCACCAGCCTGTATCTCGACTCCGACGGTTTCCAACTGGCACGCGAGACCCTTGAAGGCAAAAAGAATCGCTTCAAGCTCCGGATACGAGGGTATAGCGAAAACCCCGAGTCACCCTGCTTCTTCGAGGTCAAACGCCGTGTCTCGACCGTCATTCTTAAGAGCCGGGCCCGTGTCCGCCACGAGGACATCGCCCCAATACTCCTGACCGGCCGCATCCCCACCGGCCACAAGACCGACGAAAACGCCCTTCGCCAGTTTCTGCTCTACGTCAACTACATCCAGGCCAAGCCCCTCGTCCTCGTACGCTACATGCGCGAGGCCTACGAGGGAGACGGCGACAACCGCGTCAGGGTCACCTTCGATCGCCGTCTGTGTTTCAAGATCACCCGAGAGCCGAAGGTCGAGCTCAACGGCCCGGGCTGGCAGGACGCGCGTCTGGGCTTTACAATCCTCGAGATCAAGTTCACCGCGAAGTACCCTGCATGGCTCAGCAGGATGGTTAAAATGTTCAACCTCAAACAAGGCGCCATGTCAAAGTACGCTTCATCGGTACAGTTGTCTTGTGCAGCCGGATTCTGTGCACCTCGACGATACGACGTGGACGCACTTCAGGTGATGGGATACGTTCATGGATAAGATCTGGGAATTTCTCGATGGCGCAACACCCGCCAGTATGTACACGCCGGAGACGGTCCTGTTGTCCCTCCTGTTGGCTTTCGTGCTGGGCCAGGTCGTCGCATGGGTATACTACTTCACCCACAGCGGCTTGTCCTATTCCAAGTCGTTTGTGCAGTCGCTTATCTTGATCACCGTCGTCATCTCCATGGTCATGTCCACCATCGCCGGCAGTTTCGTCACCGCCGTCGGCCTCATGGGCGCTCTGTCCATCATCCGCTTCCGCAACATGATCAAGGACACACGCGACATCGCCTTCATCTTCTGTTCACTCGTCATCGGCATGGCCGCCGGCTCTCAGCGATACATGATTGCCATCCTCGGAACCATCGTCTTGAGCGGCGTGATTCTCTACCTTTACCTGACCGATTTCGGCAAGCACAAACCCCACAATGGCTTCCTGCGGTTCAGTCTTACCGGACACATCGGACCCAAGCACCCCATTCCCAATGTGCTGCGCCGCTTCTGCCGAAGCTTCACCCTCATCTCCGCACAGGACGGCGACTTCGGAACCCCGGATGTCGAGTATTCCTATCAGGTCATGATCCGCAACGCCAGCCGTAACGAACAGATGCTCGCTGAGCTTCAGAATATCCAGGGGGTCAAGAACGTCAGTCTGACAATGCAGGAGCAGTTGCTGGAGGTATAGGTTGCGAATGAAGAGAACAAGCTCCGGGAGGCTCAGACAGGGAAGCCTCCGCTTTCACATGGTCCCGATCCTCGTCTGGATCGCGGCCGTGGCCGCAGTCGTCGCATTGTTCGTGCAGCGCTCACAACAGTGCTTCGTCGTCGGGCTTGCTAACGGAGGCAGCTACAACATCACCGCAACAAGCAATGGCCGTGTCAGAAGCGTGCCCGTCAAACTCTTTCAGCACGTCCAGGCAGGAGAGACACTCGTCGTAATCAACACCGTTGCGGATGACGAAGCCCTCCGCAGCGAACTCGAAGCGGAAAGCGCCGCGCTGGAGATGGAACTGACCCGGCTCAGAGCCGAACTCGCCGCCGCCGAGGAAGAGTTTCGCCTCCGGGTGGCCGGTTACGAGGATGCACATGCCGAGGCGCTGGCCCGAATGACCGTGGACCTGGAGCGAGCCAGGCTCGATGCCCTTGAGATCAGGGCCACTCTCGAACCCGATCGGGTGCTCCTCAAGGATTACGAACTGGAGGTCCGCATCAATCGGGAGTTGCTGTCCAAAGGCGCCATTGAAGCCTACGAATTGCAGAAAGCCCAGGCGCAGTTCGATTTCATGGCCAAGACCGTGCAGGAAAACGAACAGCGTCTGGAAGTCGCCCAGAAAAATGTGGATGAGGCCGCCAAACGGCTTGCCGCATGGGAAAGCAGAAAAGCCTCCATCGCGTCCTTGAATACAACGCTTGACCCCATTCGTGCCGCGATGGCGGTCCAGCAGAAGAGGCTTGATCAGCTCCTCCAGGAGCAGCTGAGACAACGCGAGGAACTGCCCCTCGTAGCCCCCGCCGATGGCGTGGTCTGCCAGATCCTCAGGCGAAGCGGTGATTCGGTTCTCCTCGGTGAGCCCGTGATGACGATCGCAAAGCCCGTGGCCGAAACGCTGATAGGCTGGGCGTCGGAGGAATACGCCGACCAGCTCAGCGAAGGCAGAAAGGTCAGAATTATCCGGCGCGGCGCCGGGGGCCAGGTGGCCACCAGCGAGATCACGGGCGTTGGCACCGGATATGTACAAAAGCCGATGGAATTGTGGTTTGATCCCAAGGTGCCCGAATACGGACTGGCGTTCGAAGTCGCTATTCCTCCGGGCATGACGGTCAGGCCGAACGAGAAGGTCGGAATCAAAGTTCTGTAACGGGCCGGGTGATGAAAAGGTCCTGGCCGTGGGTGGTTAAAGCAGGTTCATTCGTGCAAATGATTCGCACCATCAGAATGAGTATCGCCCTCTGCCTCGCTGCATGCGGCCTGATCCTGGCGAGTACGCTGGCGGGTTGCGGCCTGGATCCCCAGAAGGTCAAGAGTGAACTCGACGAGGACGTCTACAACGTCATTGACAAAAAATGGGACGAGAAGTTCGGCATCAAGGCCAACTACAAGGTAAGCGACGTCGAGCCTTCGCCCGACGACATCGTCATTGAGCAGCTCATTCCCGAATCGGGTATCCTCACCATTCCGCAGGCCGTCGCGCTGGCCACCGCACATAATCGCCTCTACCAGGCCGAAAAAGAGGCTATGTATGCGTTGGCCCTCGACCGCGAATACCTCCGCCATCTGTATGTCCCGAATTTCTTCGCCCTCGGCGCTTTCGAAACCGATGAAGACCTCATCGGTGACGAAATGGTCTCCGGCGAAGTTGCCTTCGGTTTTCGCCAGTTGCTTGCCGGAGGCGGCATGCTCACCACCCAGGTCGCCTTGGGCTGGCTGGATATCCTCACCGGCGACGTGCGCAGCGGAATGACCTCAATTCTCAGCGCCACCGTCGAGCTGCCCCTCCTGAGAGGCCACGGCCGCCTCGTCGCGCTGGAGCAGCTGACGCAGGCGGATCGCAACGTGCTGTACCAGATACGTACGTTCAACAGATTTCGCCAGACCCTCGTCGTGGACGTCATCAGCCAGTACTATAATGTCCTGGAACTGCACAACGTTATGACCAACGCGGAGGCCAACTATCGAGTCGTGTCCCGCTTCTATGAACGCATCGCCGCACTTACGGAGGCCGGAAAACTTGCCAAACACGAGCTCGAGCAGGCCTATCAGGACCGGTTGGAGGCATTGGACGGCTACATCCTGGCCAAGAATGAGTACGAAGAATTCCTCGACCTTTTTAAAATCACGCTCGGGGTGCCTACCACGACCAACTTCACATTGGATCCGAACGAATTGACGGCGCTGGTCGCCAGAGGCGTCCCGAAAATCGACTTCAGCGAAGACGATGCGGTAGATACTGCCTTGCAGGTGCGTCTGGACCTGGCCAATCTGGCGGACATGGTGCTGGACGCGGAACGGCAGGTCAAGGTTGCCGAGGACGGGCTCAGGCCTCAGTTGGACCTGATCGCCGGATTCCAGCCGAAGATCTCCAACAAGCCGTATAGCGGCGGTATCATCTCCCAGAGGCAGAATACACAGAATGTTGGAGGCGCCGCTGGAGGAGTCGGAGGAACAGGCGGGACAACGACCACCCCCGTACCGCCGCAGAACGTCGTCATCGGCCCCGGACAGGTGCAGTATGTCGGAGCAACTCCCGGCCAGACACGCGAAGCCGAGCACAGATATCAGCTCAGCCTGCAGCTTGACTTGCCGCTGGACCGCATGGCCGAGAAGGTCGCCTACCGCAAAGCCCTGCTCTACCTGATTCAGCAGCGCCGCGCCCACGAAGAGGCCACCGATCTCGTCGTGCTTGGCGTCCGCCTGGCCTACCGCAAGTTAAAGGCCGCGCGCGACCGATACCTGGTCCAGTCGCAGGGTGAAGCCCTTGCCCGAAAGCGGGTTGAGGATACCTTTGCCCTCCTTGAGTACAGCAGCCCCCTGATGCAGCGGGCATCGGTTAGAGACGTGCTCGATGCCCAGAAAGACCTGCTGAACGCGCAGACCGAGGCCGCCGAGGCACTCGTTGATTACAACACCGCACTGCTGGAGTTCTACCGCGACGTCGGCGTCCTGCAGGTCAAGCCCGATGGCATGTGGCAAACCGCCTTCCCCCAAAAAAGCCTGACCAAAAAGTAGGCACAAGGGGGCTGTTGATAAATCCAACACCTTATCCTGGGCCTTCACCGTGACCCGTTCGGGTCCACCGTCAAACTCCGTGCCGTACACTCCACGACCTGTAACCTGCGTGAGGCAAGATGTCACGCCCGCAAGTCGATGTCGTCGAACGTTTAGCGGCGCCGCACGCCCGGCCTGATCCGCAAACCGGCCGCCAATCATCAACACCCCCACCGCTCGGATTCGATCCCGCAGAGCGTCTCGATCCGCTGCAGCGCCGACACTGCAAAGATCAGCGGATACAGCCGCTCAAAATACCACAGCCTCGCAAAATACAAACCAATCGGCGCCGCCGGGATTTCACCCACCCCTTCCAAGCGCTCCACAAGCCACCGCCCCGCCCTGCCGACCGCCTCCTCCATCTCCGCAACCGGCAGCACCGCCACTGACGCAAACGCCTCATCATGCCGCCCCCGCAGCAGAAGCGCCGCTAATGCATCGGCCGCCACCGCCGTCTCCTCGACCGACGCCGTCACCCCGCGATCGCCGCCCCATCCGCCCGTCTCCCACTGCGCTTGCAACAGATACTCCACCGCCCGCCGGATACACCCCAAGGCCGGCCTCAGCGCCTCCACACCCGCCCGATTCAACCCCGCCAGAACCCGCGCCGTACAGTACACCGGGTTCTCCATATCGCTGCTGTCCTCGTTGCCGAACCAAAGCGCTACCCACTGCCCCCCCGGCCGCTGGCTCCGCACCAGAAAATCCACCGCGCGCCGGATCGCCGCCTGCGTCCGCTTCCTGGCCGGCCCCGGCAGTTCATCAACCCACGCACTCCAGGCCGCCACCGCGTGCGCCGTCAAGTCGGCCGCGCTTCGGTCGAACGGCAGCTTGCCCCAGCCCCGACAGAACGTGGGCACCCCCCCGTCGCGGTTCTGCAAATCCAGGAGCCACTTCACTCCCGCAAATGCCTCCCCCGCCACCTCATCCGCCGGCCCCGCCAGGTGATGAATCGCCAGCAGCGCGCCCGCCGTATCATCCGTATCCGGCACAGCCCCAGGCAAATCCGTCCAGCCCCAGCCTCCCGCCGCCGCATGCGTATACGGATGCACCGAGCGATTCTGCTGGCCTAGCAGCCAGATCAGCAACCGCGACCGCACCTTCGGCGAAAGCACCTCGCGATAATCCCGCCCCTGCGCCAGCGCCTTGACCGCCAGCGTCGTCACCCACGTCGCAAGATCCGTATCGATCGGCCAGCTTCCGTCCGCGCGGACGCTTTGCACCAGAAACTCCACGCCCCGCCGCACCACCGCATGACCCATCTGGCCTGCCGCGACAAGGCTCATCACCACAAAGCTCGTCAGCGGCGTCGCTTCCAGAAAGCCGCCGTTGGCCGGCTGAAGGCCCTCCAGCATCCGCAGCGTCCGCCCGCGCACCCGCCCGCGAACCCACCGCACCAGCTTGTTTCGCGGCAATTGCTGGCAATAACGCGCCTGTCCCATCGCAATCAGCGCCGGCAGCGCATAGCTCACCACGCTCAGATTCAGCCACTTGAACAACCCATGCGGCAGCGCCGCCAGCTCAAAAGGCAGCGGCGTCACATACCCCCACGGCGTCGCGCCCAGCCGCCCCGCCAGCGCACACATCGTCAGGATCGGCACCGAAAAGGTCCGGTCCTTGCCGTAGTTCTCGTAAATCGCCCCCGCAAGCGCATCCGCCTCCAGACTGCCGGCCTGCCTGGCCAGCCACGCCTCCGCCGCCTCAACAGCCGGCGCGTACGCCGAGTTGTCCTTGCCCGCGGCAAAGGCCGCCCAACACAGCATCGTCGTACTGATGTTGCTGCGGCTCAGCACCGTATCGCCCCAACCGCCGTCAGCGTTCTGGTGTGCAGCCAGCCAGTCCAGCCCCCCTGTGATCAGCCGGCGATGCGCCTCCGCATCCACCCGCGACAGCGCAAACACCGCCGTCGCCGTCGACAGCGCACTGCTGGAAAGCTCACCTCGCCAGCCGCCATCCTCTGTGCATGATGCCATCAGCCGCCGCTTCAACTCCGCTAACACAGTCTGCACACGTGTTCTCTCCAGATCCATCAACTCCCCTCCAGATGCCCCAGCGCCAAAAGGGCGTAATACGTGTACTCGCAATCCAGCGCATCATCCAGCCAGTTGCCCGCAAACGCCCCCTCCGCACTCCAGAGGCTGTCGACGAACTCCAGCGTCGGCTGGCGGATGTCGTCCAATCTCGCCCCCGTCAGCGCAAGGGCGTGAATCGCCGTCGCCGTAGAAAGCAAATCCGGAATAGGCGCAGTCGGCGTCGCCAGGAACCCCCCCGTCGCCCGGCTCCTCGCCGCAAGCCACCGCAGCGACTCACCCGCCGCCCGCCCGCGCAGATAATGCAGAATCGTTACCGCAGCCGCCGTCGCCGGCGTCGAACCCGTCGCAATCCCGGCCTCGTTGGCATACGACCCGTCCGCCCGCCGCAGTGAATCAACGCATGCCGGCAGCCCCGCCGCGTCGGGCGCATCGCATCCCAGATCCTGATATGCCCCCAGCGCCAGAAAACACCCGTAAGCCGTACCGCGCGCGCCCGCGACGTTCGCATAGCCCCCGTCCTCACACCGGAACGCCGCCAACCGCCGCGCAAGCGCCCCATCGACTGCATCCAGTCTCGCCCCGGCCTCCGCCAGATTCGCCCGACACCGCGCCAGACACGCCAGATGCACCAGGTCAAGCGTCCCCCCATCGCCAAATTGCCGAAGATACCCCGCCACCGCCTCCGTCTCCAGCGGCGCACCCAGCGCAAGCATTATCTCCATCCCGAAGACGGTATAGTACAAATCGCTTGCCTCCCCACGCCCCCGGAACCCGCCGTCCGCGTTCATCTGCTGCTGCACAAACGCAGCCACGTCCGCGGCCGACTCACGCAACAGGTGTTTCGCCCGGCTCGCCGCGGCCAGCATGTCGTGCCTGATAGTCATTGCAGCAACCCATCGAATCGATCTCATTGAATATCTTGCTGATCACCCGCCGCAACAGCCCCTTCAGGTCATGGTTCGTCAGCGTACTCAGGCAGCTCAGCGCCCGCGACTTGTACAGCTCCATCAGATTGAACGCCGACCGCGCCGCACCAAGCGTCTCACACACCCGCCGCACCTCGCTGTAAACCTCCTCGCTCTCTTCGCACCGTGCCCACACCCCTTCCAGCAGCGTTCTCTGCGCCCCCTCCGCCTTCTCCAGCGCCATGCTCAACAGCAGCGACGGCTTCAAGGCCCTCAGCCACCTCCGCCCGTCCCCAGCCTGGAATTCCTCCAAATCATCCCGAATCTGGTACGCCACACCCAGCGCGTCACTGTACCGCTCCAGCACCGCAGCCAACTCCCCGTCGCTGCCGGCGATAATCGTTCCCAGCTTAAGCGCCACCGCAAATGCCGGCGACGTCTTCTTGCGAAAAATATCGATCACCTCGTCCACCGCCAACGGTGTCGGCCGGCGCATCCACGCCAACTCCTTGCCCTGTCCCAGGCATAGACTGCGGTGCCCCTGGGCCGCCACTTCCACACAGCGTGCCCGCTGCACTTCCGGCAGTTCCAACTCCGCAAGCAGCCGATACCCCTCACCCAACAGGTAGTCGCCCACGTTCAGTGCAATCGGCACGCCCCATTCCGCATGCAGCGTCTTGCGCCCATATCGCAGATCATCCCCATCCTCGATGTCATCATGAATCAGGGATGCCTTGTGAAAACACTCCACCGCCACCGCCGCCTGCCGCAGTGCCTCGCGGCCACCAGACCGGCCAACCCGGTCGTCACCACTCAGCGCCTCGTAAACCGCCGCCGTCAAAAACGGCCGCCAGCGCTTTCCTTCCCCCGCCAACCAATCCACGGCCAGCTTCTCCACGTGGCTGCCGCCCCCCCCAACCAGCCGGCCGACTGCCTCCCGCGAAAACCACGTCCCCACCTCCTGCCGCAACGCCTCAAGATTCAAACGCCGCGTCTCACGCTCCGCCGTGCCATAGATCGCCTCCCACACCCACTCCACGTCCACACCGGTATTTGTGCACCCGTCGTACAACAGCGGAATCGCAATCCCCGGCACCGCCCCCGCATCCATGTACGGAAACACATTCTCCAAGACCGACAGGCAGCTCACCCCGATCACCGCGTCGATCTTGCCCGTCTTCACCAGAGACATCACGATCGGCGACCCCTCGGCAATCAGAACGGCATACCCCAACTGCTCCGCCTGCCGCTTCAGCTCATCGATCAGGCAATTGCCGCAATGTTCGCACAGCAGGCCGATCTCGTCGAACTCCGCCTCGCAAAGGTCCTTGTTCCGCAGGCACTTCGGCAACAGCAGCAGCCGCTTCTGGTACGGAATCCCCGCCACAACGGGCCACCACGCCGCGTTACTGACCAAGACCGCCGTAAAATCCGCATACTTCTCATCGATACCTGCCAATCGCAGCACTGCCGCCGCATGCCGCCGCAGTTCCTCCAAAGACAGCGGCGCCACCGGCCTCTCCGCCTGGACGTACCGCCTCACCGCCTCCAACAGCGCCTCCCGCTCCGTTTTCGTCTTCGGCACGTTGTCCTGTGGCGGCCTGAACGCCTGTGTCTGCACCGTCGAATCTGTCATCAGCCCTCCGCCCTCATATCACGCGCCGCAATCTGCCGCCCTACCCGCCGAAACGTACGCCGCCACGAATGCACCTCCGTCTTACCCAGAAGCTGCATCGCCGCCCGCTTGGCCCATGGTACGCCGCCCGCCCGCTGGTTGTCCCAGAACAGAAGCGGCACCTTGCGAAAGTTAATCTCATAACACCGACTGTAAAGCGCCAGGTGATCAGCCCGCATCTTCTCCGCCGTAAACGCCAGGCCTTCCTTGATCTGCTCCGCCGACAGCGGCTCATAAAATACCGGAAAGACCACCGCCTTCTGCCCCTCCAGCCACTCGACCAACTTCAGCGTCCGCGCAATATCATCTGGCGTCTCCCCCGGCAGTCCCAAGATCAGGCTCACCACCGAAAAGAATCCGTTGTGCCCCATCCGCTCAACCGTCTGCCGAACAACGTCCTCCCAATCCTCCGGCCGGAAAGGCGCAACCTTTCCCGGCGAATTCGCCGCGACCAGCTTGCCATTGGCGCTCTCCACCCCCATGTTCACCCACAGATAATCCGACCGCTCCTCCCACGTCAGCAGCCGCCGCACCTCCCGAAGCTGCTCGTCCGTCATCTGGGCCGCCGAGGAGATATTCGCATGGTCGATCTGCATGAACGAAAGCCCCTTAACCTGCCGCATCCGCTCCAACAGCGCGTGCAGCTTCTCGAACTCCGGCCGGATACCCTTGGCCCCGTATCGGAAAAAGTCCTCGCTGCCGCTCACCACCGAACGTACCCCCGCCGCTACGTTGGTCTCCAGGTCTGCACAGATCGTCTCCGCCGGAACATGGGCCATCCCGCGGTCCGCCATCGTGCAGAACCTGCACCCCCGCCCGCACCCGCGCGACAATTCGATAATCCCCAATAGCGACGCACCCCGGATCGGCCGCACCCGCTCAATGCACGTACCGGTCTCCCGCACGCGCGCTGCCGGCTTGCGCCCCGCCATCAGATCTCTGAATAGCTCCGGCCCCTGTGACTCGAAGTACCCCTCGAACACCACGTCAAGGCACCCCGCCGCCGTGGCATCCTCGTACCGGTCCCACTGCCAGGCCCCCGCCCCGCCGCCGACGACCTTGAAGCCGTACTTGCGCTTGGCCTCCGCAATCCGCTCCAACAACTGCCGCGTCCAGTACCGCGTATAGAGTTCCCCCTTCCAGAAGCTCTTAGTCGTCGTATTGCTCATCCCCTGCCCCAACGGATCGCTGGAACTCACCGCCACCACCTTCACCGACGGCCCTAAAACCCGTTCCAGCGCATCCGGCGTCGTGCAGATCACCTCATCCTCCCCCAGTCCTCCGTATTGCACAAGCGCCGACTCCACCCGCCGCAATCCCAGAGGCGCCGTCCGCGCACGCCCTAAGGCATCCGCCTCCGCCGGCGGCGACACAAACCGCCGCATCACCGTCTCCGGCACCTGCGTCGTCTGCATCGTCGCAAAGATCCCCTCGAACAGCACCTTGTAGCTTGCGCTCAGGGTCCTGTCGGCCACAAGAACAACAACCGGCGCCGCACCGCGACTGATCAAGCTTCGCCCTCCTTCTTGCCGCAATCCCCCTCGCACAAGCCTGCATTCGGGCAATCGCCCGCCGCCCCGCCAAGCGCATCCAGAACCTCCTGCGGAATATCCAACTCCGCCTGCAAGCGCGACAGTCGAGCCGCCTTCTCCTGTGACGACAATGCATCGCCGCCTTCGCCCTTCCGCGTAAACCGCTTCCGCGCCGCCCGCTGCCGAATGATCTCGTGCACGTCCCCGCCCAGGAGCGTCTCCAACTCCGACCGCTCCCGCTCCGCGTCGATTGCCGCCTCATCCACCTCGTCCCCATTGATCGGGCTCTTCTCGTACTTCGGAAAAATAATCGCCCGCTCCGGACAAACCCGCGCACACGCCGGACAGTTCGTCTTGCACCCCTGCGGCTTCACTACCTCCACCCGCCCTTCATCCGAAATACCGAACACCCCGAACAAACAGAAATTCATGCACTGCCGACACCCCGCGCATCGATCGTAATCGATCACCGGATACCACGGAATCCACTCCCCCTCTCGCGCTGCCTGTAGGGTGGGGTTTACCCCACCACGACCCGCCTCCGCCGTCAGCGCCCCCACAATCGCCTCAACATCCTCCGTGATCGCGTTAAACACCCGCGCATCGTCCCCGAGCGCCGCCCCCGCCCTATCAAACAGCCACCGCACCGCCCGCGGATAGCACGCCGCCACACAAAGCCCGGCCCTGTCCGCCCACCGCCGAACGGCCGCCGCATCCTCCGCCGCCGCCCCGCAAAGATCGTCCACCAACCCATAACCCACCCCCGCAGCATCGAGCCGCCGCACAATCTCCTGCCAGACCGCTTCCGGCACTTTGTGGTAGTGCTTGCATCGACACACCAAAATGTTCGGCGTCTCGCCCATCAACTCACTTGCGCCTCAACCCGCAATATCATAAGCCATTAGCGCATCGCCGTGCCGGATATACAGCCGCCCCCCGCACACCACCGGATAAGCCCAGTGCTTGCCGTCGCCCTGCGTCACCGTAAACGAGCTGACCACCTCAAACCCTTTCGGCGTCGCCTTCACCAGTGCCACGTTGCCCCCCTTCTCCTCGTAGCAATACAGCATCCCCTCCGCATACGTCACCGACCCCTTGCACTGCCAGTACGTCTCGTACATCACCTTGCCCGTCGCCCACTCCACGCAGCACCACTTGCCGTCGCTGTTGTCCGTCCAATTGGACCCGTAAAGATACCCGTCGACTAACACCACCCCGCCATGATGACAATCCAAGGTCGCGTCGACCCACTTCCGCGTAAACGACGCCCCGTCCGCCGACAGCGCCAGCATCGCCCCGCCATCGTCATACCCGCTGACGGCATACACCGCCCCGTCATGATAAATCGGCATCACCGGATTGATCTGCTTGTTGTGCCCGAACTGATCCTCCAACGAATCCTTCCACAACAGCTTGCCCGTCCGCGCATCGATCCCCAACACAAAGTTGTCCGTCATCTGCACGATAATCCGGTTTCCGCCGCGCTCCACCAGAATCGGCGAACAGTAAGACGACTTCTCCCCCTCCACCACGCACGTCCACACCGTCTCGCCCGTCGCCTTCTTCAACGCCGCCACAGTCGCCTTGCTCCCGCCGGGCGTACAGATGATATTGTCTCCATCGATCAGCGGCGCCTCCGCAATCCCCCACGAGCCGTACTTGCCGCCGAACTTCTCAAACGCATCCACCATCCACTTCTGCTCGCCGCTGGCCGCATCGTAGCAGAATACCTGCCCCACCCCGCTGATCAGGTACACATTGCCACCCTCCACCGTCGGCGTCCCCCGTACACCCGGCATCGACTTGCGCCACTCCGGCCCGTACGTCTTCTTCCATTTCAGCTTGCCCGCCATGTCGTACGCAAACAGGCTCCCCTGCCCCGACCGGCTCATCCCCGTCGTGTAAATCGTCCCGCCGGCGATCGCCACGGTCGAATACCCCGACCCCAAACCATCCACCGTCCAGAGCAGCTTGGGCCCACCTGCCGGCCACTGCTTCAAGAGCCCCGTCTCCGTACTCCGCCCGTCCCGGTTCGGCCCGCGAAACTGCGGCCATTGGGCCTCCACAGGCGCCTCCGAAGTCGGCAGCGACGCCATCATAGCCTTCTTCCGCACATCGATACAGACCAACGTCCCCGACGCATTGCGGGCATAAATCCGCCCGTTGGCCAACACCGGCATCGACCAGCACTTGCCCCGCAGAATCTCCGCCGAAGAGATGGGCTTGAAACCCGCCGGCGACGCCTCCGCAAAATACAGCGTCCCCTTGTCGCTCAGCACGATCAGCGTCCGCCCGGCCGCCATCAGGCTGCCTTTACCGATGCTCCGTTCGTTCCACTTCGCCTCCCCCGTCATCAGATCCACGCACACTAAACGGTTTTCGTCGATGCCGTAAAGATACCCGTCGATCAGCACCGGCCGGCTCAACTGCGAACCCATCTCCTTGTTTTCCCAAACCCGCTCCGTACCCCCGCCTGTCAGCTGGATCAGACTGCACCCGCGGTCATACCCGCTCGTCACAGACACGTAATCCCCATGAATAATGGGGTCCGACGCCTTTACATCATGCTGTGTCTTCCACGGCGACCGCCACAGCTCCTTGCCCGTCGCCGTCTCCAACCCGATCACATCCTGATGCCCAAACAGCGCAATGCACTTCCGCCCGTCGCGCTCAAACGGCACCGCCGACGCATAACCTGACGGCCCATCCCCGTTGGTCCACACCACCGAGCCGTCCTTCTTGTTAAGCGCAAGCCCCGCGCTGCCCACATTAAAAATCACAAGGTCCCCCTGCACCACCGCCGATCCCGCAAACCCCCACGTCGGCGGCTTGGGCCCCGCCTGCTTCTGCCAGATCACGTCGCCTTTCGCCGCGTCCAGACAGAAAATCTTTCCCCGCTTGCTGATCGTATAAACCCGGCCTCCCTCAACCGTCGGCGTCGCGCTCGTCCCGCCCTCATAATACTTCGGGTCCAGAGGCTCCGCATACGAATGCCGCCAGATCTCCTTGCCCGTCACCGCATCGAAGCACCACACGACGTCCGTCTTCTTGTCCACATTGCCCGCCACGTAAGCCCGCCCCTCGCTCACCGTCACCGACGAAAACCCCATCCCGATCTCCGCCGTCCACACGGGCTCGGTCTCCTCCCCCAGGGCGGCCGGATCAAACCCCGTCTCCCGCGAAATCCCGTCGTAATTCGGCCCCCGCCAGTGCGGCCAGTCCGCCCCAGCCGCAAAACCCACAAACACCGCCGCAACGTATACCAGACAGAACACAGGCCGTCCCGGACAATTCCACGTCATGATAGTCTCCAGCCGCTCTCACACATAAGCTTAATGATGACACACAAACGACAATCCCCCGGATTATAGAGCAAAACGCATCCGGAGTCAATCCGCCCACAACCCGCTCTCCCCCATCAACAATCCGCTAAATAAAACCAGGGACAGGTAGAGGAAATCAAGCAGCAGACGCCGGTTTTCTTGCCTTGCACATAGAAACCCCGCGGCCGCTCCTCACCGGCGTTCCGTTCTCCAGCCCGTGGGCGTTTGATGCCTTTCCTACTCACACAGGCTTCTTCAAAGACAACGCCCCCGTCGGACACGCCTGGGCACACCGCCGAGCCGCCGTCTTCAGCGCATCCGCAATCGGCGCATCGAACGGCGCTGCCACCCGCACATTGAACCCCCTCCCGATAAACGTCAGACCCAGCTTCTCCCCGGCCGCCGCCGCAATCTGTACGCACAATCCGCAATCGATGCATTTGCCCGATTCGTAGATCACCTCCGGATGCCCGCTCTCCTGCCGAAACGGCCGTCGCGGCCCCTTGTACCGCGCCGCGCGCACCCCATATGCCTGCGAATACTCACGCAGCTTGCACGCGTCCGCCTTCCGGCAATCGCAATGCAGACATCGCCCCGCCTCCGCAACAGCCGCCGCCCGCTCAAGACCGGCCTGTCCCTCCACCCTCTGCCGCGCCGCGTTGCTGGCACACTGTCGAAACGCCTCCACCTCCGACGGCTCCAATTGCCCGATCCGCGTATTAAACGCCTTCTCAGGCCCCGTCACCTCCGCACCCGAAAGATACTGATCGATCGCCTCGGCCGCCTCCTTGCCGTCCGCCGCCGATCGCACCGCCAACTGGCGATTCCGTATCACGTCCCCGCCCGCAAACACATTCGACCCCGCCACGCGGTACGCACCATCGACGGCAACACCCTTGCCCGTCACCTTAAGCCCAAACTCAGTCGCCGCCTCCGCCGTCGTCTTGCCGATCGCCGCAAACACCCCGTCGAACGACCCGCGCAGTGAATCCAACGACACATCCCGCCCGACCCTCACGTTCAGCTTCAAAGTCACGCCCAGGCGCACAATCTGCGCAATCTCCGCATCAAGCACCGCATGCGGCAGCCGGTCCTCCCCCGGCCCGTCCCGCAGCGACCCGCCAGCCTTGTCCCGTTCATCGAATATCGTACACGCATACCCCCGCCGCGTCAGGTAATACGCCGCCGCCAATCCCGCCGGCCCGGCCCCCACAATCGCCACACTCTTGCCCTTCGCTGCCGCACACGAAGGCAGGTAAGGCGTCCCGCCGGCCAGGTCCGCATCCGCCGCATACCGCTTCAGCAAACAGATGGACACCGCCTCATCAAGCTGGTTCCGCCGGCATACCTTCTCGCACGGCGCCGGACAGATCCGCCCCAGAACCGCGGGCAGAGCAATATCCTCCTTCACCACCGCAATCGCCCCCGCCATGTCGCCCGCCACGATCCGCCGGATCATCTCCGGAATATTCATCTTCGCCGGACACCCCACCTCGCACGGCCCCACGCAGTCACCGGCATGATCGCTCAACAGAAGCTCCAGCGCCGTTACCCTCGCCGCCCGCACCTCTGCGCAATCGTTCCGCACCTCCATTCCCTCTTCACAAACCGTCGCACACGCCGGAACCATCTTCCCCGACGCCCCCACACTCACCACGCAGATCATGCAGCTTGTCGACGGCGAGCACCCCTCCAGAAAACACATCGTCGGAATCACGATCCCCAGCTTTCGCGCAGCATCAAGGATTGTCGTCCCCGCCGCCACCTCCACTGCCCGGCCATCAATCGTCAATCGCACCATTACTCAACCCTGATCGCCTTCTCAGGACAAACCTTCCGACAGGTATCGCACCGAATGCACTTCTCGACGTCAATCTCATGCTTTTCGTATGGCCGCATCTCAATCGCATCCACCGGGCAATGCTGCGCACACAGCGTGCAGCCGATGCACTCGTCCGTCACCGAATACCGAATCAGCGCCCGGCACTTCCCAGCCGGGCACCGGCCCGCGATATGTGCCTCATACTCGTCGCGAAAATGCTCGATCGTCGACAGCACCGGGTTCGGCGCCGTCTTGCCCAACCCGCACAGGCTCGACTGCTTCACCATCATCGCCAGATGCTGCAATTCCTCGATGTCCCCCTTCTTCCCCGCTCCGCCGCACAGCCGTTCCAGGATATCCAGCATCCGCCGCGTACCCACCCGGCAGAACGTACACTTCCCGCACGACTGGTTCTGCGTAAACTCCAGAAAGTACCGCGAAATATCAACCATGCAATCCGACTCATCCAGGACCACCAGCCCGCCGGACCCCATGATCGCCCCCGCCGCCGTCAGCGATTCATAATCCACCGCAATATGCCCCAACTTCGCCGGCACGCATCCCCCCCCAGGCCCCCC
>DAOTMV010000059.1:0-21562 GCA_035450485.1 Anaerohalosphaeraceae bacterium
CGAAAAAAAATGCAAAAATCACGCTTTCAGGTCAGACTGCGGAACTTGGGCTAAGCGAGGAAGTACGTCATCGCCTCCTCCTAAGCCGGATTCTGTTAAATCGCCCGATTTTTCCGGAATCTGGCTTTTTTTCTGCGCTGGTACCGGCCGCCCTCTGTTGACTGCATCCCGAACCGTACACCTCACCGCACGTATCGGTTCAAAGAACAAGTGGAGTTGTTTCATGATCATGAAACACAACCGTGAAGGCGACCGCCCTCGCCCGGATTGCTGCACCCCTGACCGCCTCGCGCCACCCCTCCTCACCGCAGCGTAATCGACCCGTTATGCGTCTCCAGCCGCACCATCCCCTCCCCCGCTCCGGCCGTACCGATCACGCGATTCTTCGCGATCTCCCCCTCCATCGTAATCGGCACCGCCGTCCTCACCGTCCCCCTGTGCGTCTGAATCCGCACCCGCGCCGACAGCCCCGGCGGCCCCGTAAAATCAATCGACCCGTTATGCGTCACCACCCGGCTCTCCGGCCCCGCCCCCGCCGCCTCACTATACACCACCTCCACGTCCCCGTTGTGCGTCACCGCATTCAAAGGCCCCACAAGCCCCCGGCACACAATCCGTCCGTTATACGTCTCCAACTCCGCCTGCCCCGTCAGGCCCTCCACCACCACCTGCCCGTTGTGCGTCTCCAGGTCCACCCGCCCGACCACCCGCTCCAGCCGCACCTCGCCGTTATGCGTCTTGACCCGCACGTCCCCTGCAATATCGCTCACCCGCACCGCCCCGTTGTGCGTCACCAGATCCAGCCCCGTCCGCCGCGGCGCCGCCACATCGAACTCCACGCAAACCCCGCATTGCAGCGGAATATTCGGCTTCTCCACCAACGTCGCCAGCCCCCCGTCCCGCGCCTCCAGCCTCACCCGCACCTGCTCCGCCAGACGCTGCGCCTCCTCGATCTTCGGCGCATAACCGATGATCCGCGCCGTCACCCTGCACCTCTCCTCGTCCACCCCCTTCACCGCAATCGCCCCGTTGTACGTCTCCGCCGCAAACCGCCGCTGCGCCTCTAACGGCGCCTCTAAGTACTCCGTCCGCTCGTACCGCTCCTGCGAAAAATGCCACTCCTGCGAAAAATGGCACCCCCCGCACAAAACCGCCCCAACCCCGCAAACAAGCACCATCCTCGCGCACCATCCGCCCAACCCCGACACAGCCGGCCTCGTCCCGCCCATCTCAGTTCTCCTTTCTTCCAGTCCACTATACCGCCATCGACACTCCCGCCCCCGCGGCCTCACACCTCCCTTCACCGCCATAGTAACCCCTACCCTGACAATATAACACCATTTTCACCCCGTGCCGGAAAAAACCGCTCACATCTGCAAATCAGGAAATGGCACGCGCTTGTCTCCACATAGCACCAAACGCGTTGCCATTTTCCGCCTGCCGCCGATTTTCTGAAAAAAATTTTATCTCCCTGCCCCACAGGCACTTACGGATTCTTCACCCGCGCACAAAACCGGATTTTTCGCACGAAACACGCAGGTTCGTGCATGTATAGAGGGACAATTAATTGGTTATTGACTATTGCCGAATCGAAAGGAGCACACAAATGCCCGCCGCCCGAATAATCCTCTCCATCGCCTGCACGCTCGCTCCACATCTTCAGTTGCAATCCGTACCGCTTTGTCGCCTTACAACACCCCGAGCAGCACAACAACCCCCGGCCTCACATCCCCCTTCACCGTCACACCTGCCCCCACCTTCACGATATAACACCATTTTCACCCCGTGCCGAAAACAACCTCACCCAAACGCGCTTCCCGCACCAACCCCAACGCATCCACCCCCTGAGTCCCATTGTCGCCTGTGGCTTGCTCTCAGGCATGGATTAGTTACAATACGAACCGTCAAACCGTTCTCTTCCTGCTGTTGTGGCTTGCTCTCAGGCATGGATTAGTTACAATATGCGCCATTGCCAGGCGCTGCAGCGTCCGGTTGTGGCTTGCTCTCAGGCATGGATTAGTTACAATGCTTAACCGTCGCAGAGTTGGAGCGGGGACGTTGTGGCTTGCTCTCAGGCATGGATTAGTTACAATTTCGCGCTCCTCGTTGTACTCGCGCACCTGTTGTGGCTTGCTCTCAGGCATGGATTAGTTACAATCCGGGCCTATGTCGGAACTCGTGGCGCGTGGTTGTGGCTTGCTCTCAGGCATGGATTAGTTACAATTGCGGACTCGGCGGCAGCTTCAGACTGTGAGTTGTGGCTTGCTCTCAGGCATGGATTAGTTACAATTGTGCCCGCGCTCGGGATCGTAGGAAATCAGTTGTGGCTTGCTCTCAGGCATGGATTAGTTACAATTTTACGCCTCATGGCTGCACCCGCCTGTATGTTGTGGCTTGCTCTCAGGCATGGATTAGTTACAATCGGCGAGTCGGTGTACAGTGCCGTCGGCGTGTTGTGGCTTGCTCTCAGGCATGGATTAGTTACAATCACACAATGCCGGCACATCGACGCGGTCATGTTGTGGCTTGCTCTCAGGCATGGATTAGTTACAATGAGCGGCGAGGGGTGGGTGGATAATCACGTGTTGTGGCTTGCTCTCAGGCATGGATTAGTTACAATATGTGTGCAAAGGGAGCAAATCATGGGTAGTTGTGGCTTGCTCTCAGGCATGGATTAGTTACAATCAAAAGGCCCGGGGCAAACCGTAAGGGCAGTTGTGGCTTGCTCTCAGGCATGGATTAGTTACAATCTATCGCGTTAAAGACGGGGGAGGTCGAGGGTTGTGGCTTGCTCTCAGGCATGGATTAGTTACAATGGGCTATGCAGTCGGGCACGTCAGCCCCAGTTGTGGCTTGCTCTCAGGCATGGATTAGTTACAATATATTCGGGCGGTGAGAGAGTGGCAGGACCGTTGTGGCTTGCTCTCAGGCATGGATTAGTTACAATTCGAGTTTTCGCCAGGGGTCGTCGTCGGTTGTTGTGGCTTGCTCTCAGGCATGGATTAGTTACAATTAAGGAATCGCCGAATACGCGCCCCACCACGTTGTGGCTTGCTCTCAGGCATGGATTAGTTACAATTCTCGTCGTCGCCGAACCGGGCAGGGTCGCGTTGTGGCTTGCTCTCAGGCATGGATTAGTTACAATTGACAGGCGACAAGGTGGGCACGCGGTTTGGTTGTGGCTTGCTCTCAGGCATGGATTAGTTACAATGGCGCACCTGCTTGCACCATGCGCACCGGCGTTGTGGCTTGCTCTCAGGCATGGATTAGTTACAATTCGTAAGCTCGGTAGCTCGCAACAGAGGCAGTTGTGGCTTGCTCTCAGGCATGGATTAGTTACAATACATCTCTCGTGCTCCAGAGATACACCTCAGTTGTGGCTTGCTCTCAGGCATGGATTAGTTACAATATTACTTCTGCGACAAGATTCGGGCGGCACGTTGTGGCTTGCTCTCAGGCATGGATTAGTTACAATAAACAGGGCGACGACACGATTCGCAAACTGGTTGTGGCTTGCTCTCAGGCATGGATTAGTTACAATACCTTTTTCGCAAGTCCTGTGCTGCCAGCCACTTGCGCCGCAAACAGCTCAGAATAATTCGAGCTGTCGCGGCGGCGCAGGCGTCGGTTTGCGCAGTTTTCCCCAGTAAATCGCCATCCGCTCAAACTGCTTGTCCGTGACCGTAAGCACCCGAACCTCCCCATCAGGCGGAAGATACGTCTTAACCCGTCCGTAATGAACATCCGCGTTCTCCTCGCTGGCACAATGCCGAATGTACACTGAATATTGTATCCGCGTGAAACCGTCCCGCATAATGTTTTTTCGAAAAACCGTGTAGTCTTGCCGCGCCTTCTTCGTATCCGTCGGCAGGTCAAACATCAGTAAAATCCACACCGCTCTGTACCCGCTCAAAATCATCCTATTTCCTTCGTGCTCTTCGTGCCCTTCGTGGTAAAGAAGGAACTCAAATTTCTGGCAGTTCCAACCGCTTTGTTTGCCCCGCGTAACATCGCACCAACGACGCCGCCGTGCGGTGCAGTCCCACCATCAGCGGCCCCTCATACCCCCCGATCGTCACCGGCTCGTAAAGCACTTCCAGCAGCTTCGCCTTTGTCGTTTGATCAAGTTCCGACAAATCCTCACTGGCCCCGACGAAAATGTCTCTGACCTTTTTTTCGGCGAAGCCTCGAAACGGTTCCATCATATCGTCGGCCAGGCAGAATGCGTTGTATCGATTGCGGTGATGTATCCCTAACGACGGCAAGAGCCCCGCACTGCACAACGCCCGCGCAACCGCTGCCCGCAAAACCATGTATCCATAGTTGAGCAGGTTGTTTGGCACGGCCCCGCCGCGATCGCGCCGAAATGTCGTCTCAGGCAGATATGCCGCCCAGAATCGCTTGCTTACCTGCGCCTCGATGTTCTCTGGATCTCCGCTGCGGACCCGTCTCTCAAGAGCCTTGAGCCACCGGTATGTCACCTCGTCGCGGCGCACCAGATGCGCCTGGTGGCGAATCTTTGCCTGAACCACCTGCTTCCAAAGCTGCTTTTTCAATGGCTCTTTGGCCGCAATCTGCTTGCGGAACCGCTCCGTCTGAACCCCGTTGCTCTCGATAGGCAGAAGCATCCCCGCCGGGTGATGACTCCCATTGCACAAGACCACCGCCGCGCCGTGTTGCAGCAGTTCCGTAAACACCGTGTGCGTATAAACAACCCCCGCGTGATCCACCAGCAACACCCCCACGTCCTCGCACGGAATCCGCCCCAGCTCCGCCCCGTCGCGCGCCACCACCAACTGCCCCAGCCTCACAGACAACCGCGTCCCTGCGTGCGATACCTCGATCACACGCTTAAGCATCCTCATTCACCTGCAATTAACTTGATCTCATTTCCTCACGTGCTACAATCTGTGTCCTCGTACACACGCAGTTTCCGCCGTTATAACTTGATCTCATTTCCTCACGTGCTACAATATGTCACTAAATCCCTCTCGCATCAGGGGGTTATAACTTGATCTCATTTCCTCACGTGCTACAATAGAAAAGGCGAAGTGGATTCAGTTGAATTAGTTATAACTTGATCTCATTTCCTCACGTGCTACAATGTCGTTTGTCTCGTCCTGGGCTACCATACAGTTATAACTTGATCTCATTTCCTCACGTGCTACAATGGCAATGGTTCGAGGTTCACCCGGAGCTTTGTTATAACTTGATCTCATTTCCTCACGTGCTACAATCGAGAAGGTACTGCTCCTGAACGATGACGTGTTATAACTTGATCTCATTTCCTCACGTGCTACAATCTCATGATGGCGCACCTGCCTGCACCGTGCGTTATAACTTGATCTCATTTCCTCACGTGCTACAATGTAAAGGAGCTTGCGCCCCGCGCGCACCGGGTTATAACTTGATCTCATTTCCTCACGTGCTACAATGACGCGAACGATATTCCCGGAACAAATCTGTGTTATAACTTGATCTCATTTCCTCACGTGCTACAATACGCTCGCCTTGATGAGCCGGGATTCACCTGTTATAACTTGATCTCATTTCCTCACGTGCTACAATAGGCGGTAATAGTTGCCGCAGTACTCGAAGGTTATAACTTGATCTCATTTCCTCACGTGCTACAATACGTGGGCTGTAACCTCTTGTCATACAAGCGTTTACGCCGAATCGTGCCTCAAAAAATCCGTCCTTCCCCTTTCCTCGTCTATCCAAGACCTTCATTTTTTTGGCCTTTTCGACCTCGCTTGGACTCCTCGAATTGGTTTCCTACCCGCCTCCTTTCGTGTACCTCGCGCAAACTTCCGAGCACATCCACACAGTACTTGGCTAATTTTGCCCTCCTGTACGCCATCTCCACTTCCGTGCGCCCATTTGGAAACGGCGATCCATCCACATTTTTCACGGCTATCACTGCCCGTCTCCCTCGCACATACGCTACATAATACATTTTCCCGTCAAGACTTACAAGCTCATCCTTGTACAATGAAAACCGAAAAGTCAGCCCGTCGTCCTTTGCACTCGGCCACTCCGCATACGGCGCATCGTTCTTATGCAGATATTTATCCGGAAGCGGCTTGCTGCACGCCATGTCGACCGCATAGATCGGAACCATGTAGTTATGCCCCTTCTCATCCACGAACACATCCGCACGAACGATGTCCCCGATCTCCGCATAACCTCCCCCAACCTCGACCACGCGTTTCTTCGGGCGTTCCTTCTTCATACTCTTGATGCTCTCCTCATGCGCGGCACTCGTTACTGTACGGCGCGGCATCCTCGAAACAAATATCCTTCCCACGGCCTCCATAATATCCTCACGCACCAGACCCCACGGCTTGAACTTGTCCCGCCCGAATGCCCTGTACCAATTCTCTCCCTTTCGCTCTACCTCCTTTGACAAATTCGAAACCAGATACACGTGCCCGTCTGTTGCACACGCAACCACCAGTGCGTCGACAGCATGATGAAGATGGTTTGCCTCTCTGTCCTTGTTTAGCCCCCACATGTGCCGCAAAAATGCCGTCACCCCGCCGCTGCGCACCTGAATCCGCTTCACCTCCTTTATGTCGCTCCTCTTCGAGCGGGAAAAATCGAAATACTTCCGCATGTACTCCGCCAGGTGTCTGGCGGCATACCGCGTATCATTGAGGTCCCTGCTGATAAACCGCTCCTTATCCTCCTCCGTCCAGCTCCTGCGCAGCAGGTTCCTTCTTTTCGGATACGGCATCCCGTAAAGCTGTTTTACGGTTCGCTCAAACGCGCTCCACTGCTCACTGTCTTTGCCATACCGCTCCTCAAACCACTCGTAAGGTATGCGGTCTCGCTTGTTCTGATTCGCCTGAGGAGTGCAAACCACCTTGTTGTTAAGACTGTCGTTAAACGACCGGCTCATCGGTATAATGTGGTCGATCTCGCAGTCCAAAACGTACACCTCATCCTTGCCGCCGCCTGGATATAACGTAATCCTCGCGCCACTGTAAACACACCTGCAGTTCTGCTCTTCTGCAAGCCGAAACTTCAGCAGGTTTTGTCCTTCATCCGGGTCGATCCCGAATTCCCGGCACCTCTCCTTTGCCCGCTCCTTCTCCTCCCTGTATCGCTGTTGCCCCCAAGCTATCTCCTCCCTGCGCTTCTTGCTGCTTGCCAAGTCTGTCGCCACCTCGACATGTATCTGGTCGATAGGGTACTCCTCCCCGTACTTCCGCACAATTGCATTCACCACCTTCCGTGCCTGTGAAATCACCCGCGCAACCACAGGGTTATTTTCAAAGACTCCGCTGTACGGCTGCAACAGCCTCTGCTTGTCGTACTCTACGCGCCCGTATCCGCACTCCTCCTTTGCCTCATTGAATAACGCGCCATTCTCCATGTGTTGCAAGAGCCGCCTCATCGCTTCCTGCGAATGGTTTGCCACCTGGCTCATATTAACCCTCAATATCGCCTCGATGACCTTCTCGTCCTGGATACCGCGCTCCTTCAGGTATGCTCTCCTTGTCACATCGCTCTTGCAGTACGTCAACGCCTCAGCTATCGCATCCAACCGATCCGTATCCTGCCGCAGCTCTTGCCATGCTGCCTGACCGCACTGTCCCTCAATAGCCTTTCTCAGCTTGTGATAGCCTCGCAACTCCACAAATATTGCATTTTCGAACTGCTTGACATACTTTGCCTCGCTCCCCAACTCCTCGGCCGATTTTGTATAACCCGACAGCTTCAAGAAACGCACGTCTTCCGAAAGGCTTAACTGTTTGCGGATATCCGAGTAAAAGACATGTATCTTCTTGGCGTTGGGCCATAACTTCTTGCTCTCGAACACCTCTCGGATTTCTCCGTCCAGCTCGTGGACCTCACCGGTTCGTATATTCACCACCGGCACCCTGTGCTTCTCGTCAAACTCCAATTTCCCGCCCTTGACCGCGCACTCCAGTTTTTTTCTGTATTCGGGATCGTGCTCTCGATACGAACACAGATTGAACCTCGCATCGAGCTTGGAGTCTAAGCCGAGCGCATTCCGCACCTGCCAGAACGTCACCTTCTCGTTGTTGTAGGCCAACTCCTCAATTGTGCGCCTCTGCTGGTCAGTAAGCCTTTCCCCGCCCCCACACCGCTCGCCGTTACCAACACTCATGCTGTTTAGCCTGTTGAACAGCATAAACCTTTCCGCTGTATACCCCGCTTTAGGCGCACACCGTTTGCCGGTAAAATCGCACACCCCCATCATCTTCTGCAGCTTCGCCTCGTCCGGCCCCTTCTCAGAGAGAAGAATCTCCTCGATGTACCGCTTCTGCAGTTCCTCGCCTGCCTTGCCGTTGAGGAACTTCCGCTGTCTCTCAAAGACGGTTACGATCTCTTTCTCCAGCAGCCTCCTGTGCATGAGATTTTCATAGCTGTCCTTTCTGTTGCGTTTCCTCTTTCCTTCCGCCTGCTTCAGCGTAGCATAAAACATCTGCCCCACTGTTTCCCATCCACCCCCCCTCAACTTCTTCTCAACGCTCGCTAATCCTCGCTTGACCTGTCCCTGTTTGCTCTTCGCATCCTCTTCCTGCAATTCCTCCGCCTTTGTGTGAAAGTAGAAGCCCCTGTGTTTCGCAATGTGATACAGCACCCTGAACAACTCTACATCGCTAAGCTTGCGTTCCAGTCCCTCTTTCCTTATTGTCCAGATATCCCAATTGCCCTCCCCGTCTCCCTTGCCCGGCTTGAGATACTTTTCGTGCCGGAAGTCCTCCCCGATAAGGCCGAACTCTTTGCCCAGCTCTACAAGGCGTTTCAGGCGCTGCGCCCGGCGCCGTACCCTCCAGCGATTCCTTCTTGCGATGCCCCGCTTCTTGGCAAGACTCTTCTTCTCCCGGTCCTGCGGAACCTGAAAACACCTCACTCCGGTCCCGATTATGCGCCCGTTTACGATTCGCTGTTTTTGTTCAACGGTCCCATCATCTCTCTCGTACGGATATGGCTCTTCTTCCAGTTGAACCAGCCCCCACCCGATAGAACTCACCCCGATGTCCAGCCCCAACACGATCCTGCTCTGTCGCATTTTTTTCTCCCTTGCCCGCTTTTCTCTTGACGTTCGCGTCGTGCCCGCCTACAATCTTTCCCGAGATCAAGTTATAATAAGTCATCTCTTTCACGAGATGATTGCGGAGCGCTGCTATTTTGGCATCTCCTCAAATTATGACTATTCTGGGACGAGCGCCTGCTCGTCCCATCTCTTTATGTGCCACTGTCTTGTACATACCAAACACGATCTGTCGACTATTATACTCGCTTGTGTCACCACGTCAAGTTTGCGCCTTCCCGGCTTGTCATAACAAGGGCTTCCCTTGGAAGCCCGCAGGCACTGCCCCGGCGGCCGACTAATCCCGGCCGCCGGGGTAATCCCTTTTATATTTCGCACCCTTTATTCCATAAACACCACTGCATTCAGTAGTTGCCTACCTTGAATATGCCTGCACATATTCTGTAGATGTAACCATTGTAATCCGCCAAATCAGCCTTTAGAGATTCACCGCAAAACCCGCACATTCCCCGCCCATCACCACAAACCCATGACAAAAAGCCTCGCCTTCCGCTGCACTTAACGCCGCGCAAGCGCCGCCCCCTCCGACTCTGTGGCCCTTTGGGGCACACATCACCGCGCCTCCACCGACCTTCCCCGCGCATCCACCGCAAACCACCACCAAATCTCCCCCATTCACCGTACATCCCCGCGGAATCACCCCGTACCCCCGCCCGATCCCCGCACATCACCGCGTTGACTTGCAAATCGCCCCGCATCACGGCAAAATAACCTCATAATGCGCCAGCTTGCCCGCATTCAGCGCCGCAAGCCTGCGCATCCCGCACGAAAGGAACAGAAACCATGAAAACCCTGCACATCTGCCTCACAATCGCCTGCTTTCCCGCCCTGTGCACCGCGTTTCGGGGCCTTACCACTGAGGAGATTGAGTCAAAGGATTCGGGTGATAGAGAGGTTTTGCGGCCCAGGAGGGTGTAACAAAAGGGTTCGGAGGCAACGTCCGAAAACTCGAATTTCATCGCGTTTTCGCTTCACCGAGTGCATTGTTCTGCCGCTTTGGTCCGCAAACATCCCGTTTCACGAGGCCCGTGCGCGGCCTATTTCCGGACAGCAAAAAAACTGTGCGCAACTGAAACGCCCGTTTCAAGCCGGCCAGTGAGACGGCCGTAAAAAGTCGTGTCGGGTGGGCGTCACAACCGGACACGGCAGCGCGCACGCCCGACATCACCGCGAAAGAAAAGAGAACACGCGCAACACAGGAATAAGGACTGCATTGAGCCAAAGCGTGGCTTTCAATTTTTGAAATCGCCGCTGCGTACCGGCAGACGGCGAATGGCCGCGGCACGTCTGTCTCAATTCATTTTGCAGCCCGCTCCTGATTGCACCCTCGTTTTACATTTTGAAAGGGCACAGTCATGACGGAAACAGCAGTTCATGCGACCCGCACATCGACGATGGCCGACCGCGAAGGCAAGTATCTGACATTTGCACTTGCCAACGAGGAGTTCGGTCTTGAGATTTTGAAAGTGCGGGAAATCATCGGCTATATGGAGATCACGGCGGTGCCGCGGACGCCCGCGTACGTCAAGGGCGTGATCAATCTTCGGGGTCAGGTGATTCCGGTGGTTGATCTGCGGGCCAAGTTCGGCATGCAGACGACGGAGACGACGGAGCAAACCTGCATCATCGTCGTGGAGATCACTCAGGAGGGACGGACCTTCAACACCGGCATTGTGGTCGACCGCGTTCAGGAAGTACTGGATATCGGCGGGCAAGACATCGAGGAGGCGCCGCACTTCGGGGCCGCCGTCGAAACGGACTTCATCCTTGGCATGGGCAAGATCGGTTCGTCGGTGAAGATCCTGTTGGACATCGACCGCGTGCTGTCCGGCGACTCGCTGAACAAGGTAAAAGGCGATCCTGCAAACGAGTAGCAACGCCGGGAGACTGCAGTCACCCGGTCACCGTACGGAAGAATTCGACCCGTAGAACAGCATCATTTCGGATTCATTTGGAGAACAATCATGAAGGAAAGAGTGGTACTGGTTTTGGCCGTGCTGTACCTGGTTTGCACGGCAAATGTCTGCGCCGCGGCGGCCAACGACGCGCTGGCGCGTGAGAACCAGGAATTGCGGCAGCGGGTGGACAAGCTCGAGGCGCAACTGCAGGAGATCAAGGCACTGCTTCAGAAGAAAGAGGCGGCGCCTGAGGCCCCGGCTGCGCCGCTGAGCGAGGCGGAGCTGGCGAAGATCGCGGCGATGGTCAACAAGACGCCCGCAGGCAAGAAGCCGGTGGTTTCCGGCCTGGACGTGGAACTGTACGGTTTCGTCAGGCTGGACGGCTCGTACGACACCCAGCAGACCGATCCGGGCAATTTTGTAAGGTGGGTGGAGCCCGAAACGGGCAACCGGGAAGGCGATGAGTTCAACATAAGCGCCAATGCCACACGCCTGGGTATTAATCTCCGCGGGCCGGAGGGCGGCGATATGAATGCCAGCGGCAAGGTCGAAGTCGATTTCTTCGGCGCCGGCCTGGGAGAGAACAAGGCCGGCCTGATGATGAGGCACGCCTACGTGCAGCTGGACTGGCCCGAGGAGCGGTTCAGCATTACAGGCGGTCAGACATGGGACGTGTTTTCGCCGTTGAACCCGAACACCCTGAGTTACAGCGTGCAGTGGTGGTCGGGCAACATCGGCTACCGGCGGCCACAGTTGCGGCTGACCAAAGGATTTGCCTTAGGTAACGACATCGATGTAACCCTGGCCGGCGCCATCGCCCGGACCATCGGCGATTCCAGCTTCATGGGAACGGCGATCACGGCAAACGATGAAGACCAGGGCGGGCCCGTCTTGCAGGGACGCGCCGGTTTTGTCTTCCCGTCGCTGTCGGGCTACAAGAAGACGTCTGTCGGCGTTTCGGGTCACTGGGGCGAGGAGGAATACGATACTACGGTCGCCGCCCACCATGGTGACGTGGAAACCTGGTCTTTCAACATCGATCTCACCCAGCCGATCAACGAATGGCTGACAATCAATGGCGAATTCTTCACGGGCGAAAACCTTGACGCCTTCTTAGGCGGCATCGGCCAAGGCATCAACGCGGCCGGCAAGGGCATCCGCAGCAAGGGCGGCTGGGTGGCGGCCGCACTGACGCCATGGGACAAGTGGGCGTTCAACTTCGGCGTAGGCATCGACGAGGCGGATCGCGACGACCTGGCCGCGGGCGGACGGACGTACAACCGGTCGATCTTCGGCAACGTGATGTACTCGATCAACAAGAACACCACGGTGGGCTTCGAGCTGACCCGGTGGGATACGAGATACAAGAACCAGGAGGATGCCGACAGTCTGAGGGCGAATATGGCTTTGATTTACAAGTTCTAATTAAGAGATTACTTCCAAGAGGACACGGCAATGATTTCACAGATGAAGCTGCGTACGAAGCTGCTGCTTGTGGGGCTGCTTGCCACAAGTCTGCCGCTGGTTCTGGTTTCAGCGGTGGTTTATTTCAGAAATCTCGAGATGGTCGAGGCTGCAGGAGCCGAAAGCTCCAAGCTGGCGTATGCCGATCTTGAGCACATCGCCAAGAACGTGTACGGGATCTGCAAGAGCCAGGCGGAGTTTCTTCAGATGCACATTGATCGCAGTCTTGACGCGTCGCGTCACGTGCTGAGCACCAACGAGATGTCGGTGACGGCCGAGACGATGCAGTGGGATGCGGTCAATCAGTACACGCAGAGCAAGACTCGGGTCGAGCTGCCGAAGGTGATGTTGGGCAGTCAGCCGGTGGAACAGAACAGGGACATGAACGTGCCTTCTCCGCTGGTGGATACGGTAACGTCGCTGACCGGGGCAACGTGCACGGTGTTTCAGCGGATGAACGCATCAGGCGACATGCTGCGGATCTGCACGACGGTCCGCGGGGCGGACGGCAAGCGAGCCATCGGGACGTACATTCCGAGCGTCAACCCCGGCGGACAGGAGAACCCGGTGATCGCCGCGGTGCTCAGAGGCCAGAAGTATACCGGCAGGGCGTTCGTCGTGGACAAGTGGTGCGTCACGGCCTATGAGCCGATTTACAATGCAAACCGCGATGTCATCGGCATGCTGTACGTGGGCATCCCGCAGGAATCGTCCACGACGCTGCGCGACTCCATCATGGACATCAAGGTGGGTAAGACCGGCTACGTGTATGTGCTGGACTCGGCGGGCAAGTATATTGTCTCACAGGGCGGCAAGCGCGACGGCGAGGATCTGTCGCAGGCCAAAGACGCCCACGGCAAGTTTTTCATCCAGGAGATATGCAGCACGGCCAAGACATTAGAGCCGGGGCAGTTAGCCGAGCAGCGGTATTTCTGGAAGAACGCGACCGACACGGTGGAGCGTGAAAAGATCGCGGTTCTGGCGTACTTTGCCCCATGGGACTGGATCATCGGCGTCGGTTCGTACGCCGACGAGTTCTTCGAGGCCAGGAACCAGGTTGCGGCGATCGGCCGAAGCAACGTGATGGTGCTCCTGACGATCAGCGCGGTTTCGCTTCTGATCGCCATCACGGTGTGGTACTTCATTTCGGCGGGTCTTACCAAGAAGATCACCAACATCGTTCAGCGCCTTACGATCACTGCGCAGCAGGTTGCGGCGGCATCGGGCCAGGTTTCCGCGGCGTCTCAATCGTTGGCCGAAGGGGCGACTGAGCAGGCGGCGGGTCTGGAGGAGACGTCATCGTCGCTGGAAGAGATGGCATCGATGACAAAGCAGAACGCCGACAACGCCCAGCAGGCCAATGTACTGGCCAGCGAGGCGAGCAAGGCCGCCGACAGCGGCACCGAGGCGATGGGCCGGATGAACAACGCCATTCAGGAGATCCAGAAGTCCTCCGATCAAACGGCCAAGATCATCAAGGTCATCGACGAGATCGCCTTCCAGACGAACCTGCTGGCCCTGAATGCGGCGGTCGAAGCGGCCCGTGCGGGTGAGGCGGGCAAGGGCTTTGCCGTGGTGGCGGAAGAGGTTCGCAACCTGGCCATGCGTTCCGCCGAGGCTGCGAAGAACACCTCCGAACTCATCGAGGATTCGGTGAAGAACGCCAGGCACGGCGTCGAGATCGCCGGCGAGGTGGGCAAGGTTCTCGAGGAGATCGTCGCAAGCATCGGCAAGACCAGCAGCCTGGTCAGCGAGATCGCAGCGGCCTCCCAGGAGCAGGCGCGTGGCATCGACCAGGTCAATACGGCGGTCGCCCAGATGGATAAAGTGACTCAGGCGAACGCGGCCAATGCCGAAGAGAGCGCAAGCGCTTCGCAGGAACTGAGCGCCCAGGCCGAACAGATGAACCAGATCGTGGATGAGTTGTCAGCCCTTGTCGCGGGCGCCAGCGGTCGGGTTGCCGTTCGCCAGGGGGCGACGCAGCAGAAGCACCTGACCATGAGCGATCATGCTTTCCATCAGATTGCCGAGTCGAAGAAGGTTTCTGACGACAAGAGGCCGAAGGTCATTGCCAGGGCGGAAGTGCAAAAGGCCATTCCGTTGGACGATGACTTCGAGCAGTTTAACCAATAAACAGTTCATCCGCCATACACCGCACCGGTCGGCTGAAGAGTCGGCCGGTGCGGTTTCTTTTTGCGCTGGTTGCCCCCGGCACAGGCCTGTGGGCAACGCAGAGGCGACGGCAATTTGCCTTGCATCCGCCAGACGATTGCCCCAAAATGAGATTGCGTTATCATGAGCGACGTAAACGGGCCGATCTCCAGGAGGAATCGTGTTATGGCGGAGTATGTACCGACGCGGGACGAGGCGTTCTCGCTGCTTACGGAATACAACCGGGCGGAGGGGCTGATCAACCACGCACTGGCGGTGGAGGCGGTGATGCGGCATTATGCCCGCAAGTACGGCGCTGACGAGGAGCGGTGGGGCCTGGTGGGGCTGATTCACGATCTGGACTATGAGCAGTTCCCCGAGCGGCACTGCCACAAGTCGGCGGAGATACTCAGGGAGCGGGGGTGGCCGGCGGACCTTGTGCGGGCGGTGTTGAGCCACGGCTGGGGCATCTGTACGGACGTGGAGCCGCAGGAGACGATGGAGAAGGTGCTTTACGCGGTCGACGAGTTGACGGGGCTTGTTGCGGCGACGGCACTGGTGCGGCCTTCAGGCAGCGTCCTGGACATGACGGCCAAGAGCGTGCTGAAGAAGTTCAAAGACAGGGCGTTTGCGGCAAAGATCGACCGCGACGTCATTTCCAGGGGCGCCGAGATGTTAGGCGTCGGATTATCCGAACTGATCGCCGAGACCATCGAGGGGATGAAGGCGGCTGCCGCACAGATCGGACTTGGGATGAAGGGTGAGTAGTTACCCTGCGAAAGCTTCTGTTGGCTTGCTGAACGTGCGGTAAAGGCGTTTGACGGCGGCGCCCCGGCGTTGAAACAAAAAAGCCTGTCTTTACGACAGGCTTTGTTTATTTTGCGTTGTTGCGCAGTGACAGCGTTTAAAGGTTACGGCCTGAACCCCGTGTGGTCGTCGGCCGGTTCAGTGGCCCATGGACCGCATGGTGCGTGCGGCCAGTTCCTTCATGGCTTCGCACTGGATCTGCTTGTCATACAGGCCGTCCTCGTCGAGGCAGTAGTAACGGAGGACATTGCTGTCGACTTCGCTGATGCGGGAGGTACGGGCCAGTTCGTGGAAGCTGAGCTTTCGCATCATGATGTCGTATTCATCGTTGCTTTCGATGTTCTCGACCATGTCGAGGAGGAAGTCGAGTTCGAGGAGTTCCAGCCCGCCGTGGAGGTCGCGGCCTCGCTTGCGGGCCTCGCTGCGCGCCTGTCTTTCGGCCAAACGCTCTTCGCGGGTTTTTCCGCCGACGCGGCCTATGGTGGCGTACCGTCCCTGATTCGATTGTGTTTTGGTAATTGTCGTGGTATCCATGTCCTTCACCTTCACATCCCTTTCACCTGGAAAAGCGGTGTCCGGCTTGTGCCCGACGGCCGCCTCCGTCCTGTTGTCCTGTTTCGCCATAGCCATAGTCTCCGCTCCCGGGGCCTGGTCGAGGCCCTCATCAAGATTGGTTTCTTCATCCCCATTCCATATCTGAGGATAGGTTTTGAGCGGCTTGACCGAGCTTGAAATCGTCTCGGTGGCAATGCCGCCTCCCTGACCATTATTGGCGCCGATGACGATGCACCGGGGTTTCGACTTGCCGATGCGCCGCCAGTCCGTTTTTTCCGTGAATGCCGTCTTCATAGCTCCTTGCCCTTCAAAGATTCCTTCAAAACATTCTTACCGTAAGTGACTGTCACGAAAACGCAAGGGGCTCATCGGCAGGGGTTTCTGAGGGGCTTGAGTCAAACCAAGACGGCAAAAACAAGGATCCGGCCCGAAGGATCACCCTGTCCTATAACCCTTTGTGCATCCGTGCTGGCAACCCAGCGGTCGTGTGCGGCGCACGTTTTGAAAGAATTTTCGACCATCCAACGAGCAAGTGCATTCGCAGGCGGCGCGATCCTTCGGATCGCCGGCTGCGAGGACGGCATAGCTCCAAACGCCCTCGGCGCGGCCGTAACCGCGTTTTTTTCGGGCATTGAGAACATGGGTAATTATAGCGATGCGTCAGGGGCGTGACAAGGGTAATTATCAGACTTTTTGCAGAGCGGGCCGGAAATCGCGTGTGCGGGTCGCCTGTCCACGTGCTTGCATTGGCGGGTTTCGGTGGTACAATGCCGCCCTCGGCGGATGCGGAGAATCGAGCTGTAATAAGGAATAGTTCACCGACATAATGGCGGGCGAGTCGAAAAACCAGATCCCTCTTTCGAGAATCCAGAAGCTGATCGGCGGCCTGATGCTCCAGTCGAAGCGGTCCAAGCCGTACTGCTACCTGGAGTGTGTTGCCGATTTGACGGAGTTGACGGCGTTTCGCAAACCGTACTGCAAGGAGACGGGGCTTCGCGTGACGACCAACGACTTCTTCTTCTGCGCGATGGCGCGCGCGGTGCAGGTGTATCCGCTGATGGCGGGGCAGCTCGATCCCAGCGGGGACTTCATCCGCATCAGCAAGCACATCGGCGTCGGATTTGCGGTCTCGGCGCCGCAGGGGCTGGTGGTGCCGGTGATCAAGGAAGTGGAGGGCAAGAGCCTGGCGGAGATCGCCGAAGCAAGCGACCGCCTGTTGAAGCGGGCCCGCGCCAACAAGCTGACGCCGGATGATTTTCACGGCGACACCATCGTGCTCAGCGGCCTGGGCATGTACGGCGTTCATTCGTTTCTGGCGATCGCGCCGCCGGGAGCGACGGGCATCCTTTCGATCGGCAACATCTGCGACACGATTCGGCCGACGGACGGCGACATGATCGTGCGCAAGACTATGTCGGTGTCGCTGGCGGTGGATCGTCGCATCGTCGATGAGTTTTACGCGGCGCGTTTTCTTCGGTACGTTGTCAGCCAACTCGAGGATCCAGTGAGCCTGACGAGATGAACTTGCGGCGCGCCGGCCCTTTCTTCGCAGGTCCGATCCCGCATCGCAGCAGACTTTAAGTCGTTTGCTTACCAGCGGACGGCAGTAAAGACACCGGTGCATCATGCAAAAAAAATCGGGCCGCGGATAAAATTCCTGTTGACATGATCGTTCAGACGATGCATAATTTAGTGTTGCCGTGCCGAAAGAAAAAGACGTCAGGTCTTTTTGAGCAAAGGTTGCCTTCGTCCTCATCCACAAGGCAGCCTTTTTTTGTTGCCGCGTCTCGCTGTCTCGCCGCCTTTATCGACCGCTGTGGTATCGCACACCTGTGGCGTGTAGACGGAGGAACAGGTATAATAGAGGACGCCGGCGCCGTGTTGCCTTAAACCCTGCCGCGTTGACAGTGTTTGTGTTCGCCCGAGGGTATGGAGACGTGCAACAAGCCGTGATATGGTGCGGGCCTTCGGCCGAAAGAAATGTCGTCGGGGGCGATAAGTGATTTCCGAACAGGGGCGCGTAATGCTGAATTATGTCCTGATGGCGGTTGGGTTTGTGTTCGTGATCAAAGGGGCGGACTTCCTGGTCTCGTCCGCATCGTCGCTGGCCCGGCGTGTGGGGGTATCCGATCTCGTGATCGGGCTCACCGCCGTGGCGTTCGGCACGTCGCTGCCGGAGTTGTTCGTGAACGTGACGGCCAGCCTCAAAGGCACGTCGGATATCGCGCTGGGCAACATCGTCGGCAGCAACATCGCAAATATCCTGCTGATCCTGGGCGTCTCGGGGGTGATCTTTCCGTTGGTGGTCGGCAGGTCTACGGTTTGGAAGGAGATTCCGCTGAGCCTGCTGGCGGCCGTGCTCCTGGGCCTGCTTGTCAACGACCGGCTGATCGACAGCGGCGGGGCGGATGTATTGAGCCGCATCGACGGGCTGGTGCTGCTGAGCTTCTTCGTGGTGTTCATTTACTATTCAGTAGGCATTGCGATGCAGGCGCCGGTTTTCGAGACGCAGGCGCCGGGCTGGACATTGGGCCGCGTGCTGTTGATGATGGGACTGGGGCTGGCGGGGCTGATCATCGGCGGCAAGTGGGTCGTCCAGGGGGCGGTTCAACTGGCGCTTGCGCTGGGGATAAGCCAGCGGGTGATCGGGTTGACGGTGGTTGCCGTGGGCACGTCGCTTCCGGAACTGGCGACGTCTGCCGTTGCGGCGTTCAGAAAGAAGCCGGAACTTGCCATAGGCAACGTCGTCGGGTCGAACATCTTCAACATTTTTTTCATACTGGGCATCAGCGCCGTGATCCGGCCCATCGACATCGGTCTGGGCGCAAACCGCGACATAGGCGCCGTTATCCTCGCGAGCATTCTTCTGTTTGCGTTCATGTTCACCGGCAAACGGCACAAGCTGGACCGGTGGGAGGCGGCCTTGTTCGTCGCCGCTTACATCGGCTATGTCGCCCTCACGGTCGTTGACGCGCTGCGTGGCTGATGCGTTCTCGCGTTCCCCAGATCGGCCGTTATCTTTGTCTGGGCTCGATCTGGATATCCACGTTGGCGCCGTTGATCAGCGTGTTGTAGACCGGCGAGTACTCGGCAAGCGATTTGAGCTTGTCCATGTCGGCCTCTTCCGTCTCGACCTTGAACTTGATGCGAATGTCCGTATAGCCTTTCGGCACGTCCGCATCGAGGCCGAGGTACCCGCGCAGGTCGATATCGCCCTCCACTTCGGATTCGAGCTGACGGATGCGTATCCCGCGGGCGGCCGCGTGGGCCACCATACTGGTCGTTACGCATGAGGCGAGTGCGCTGAGCAGGTGCTCAACCGGGTTGGGCGCCTGGTCGTGGCCCGCCAGTATCGGCGGCTCGTCCGCCTCCAGTTCGAACATGTGCTCGTGCTCGTTTTCCTGCCTGGCCCCGTACCAGGTGTCAATGATCGTGCGGTTGTGATTGCCTTTGATCCAACTGTTGATGATATGGAACCTGCATCTGGCCAACTCGGGGTCCTGGCGAATCTTGTCGATCGTGTCTTTCAGGACGTCGATGTCCAGCCCGTTGACTTCATGGATCGTTTGCTGCTCAGCCATTTTTTCATCCCCCCTTTGAAGGCATGGTCATATATTCTTAGGCCGCTTCGATTCCTACGCTGAATAGAGTCGGACAGGTTCGCGGCCGGCATTAGGGAGATTATGGACGGTCACGCCGCGGCAAACAACGTGCGGCGTTGGGGCGGGAGAATGCGGGCGACCAGAATCGAACTGGCGTATCTAGCTTGGGAAGCTAGTGTTCTACCACTGAACTACGCCCGCTATTACTGCACGTAAGTTCTTTGCTGACAGTCTTATATACGGAAATCCCGCCTTTGTCAAGCAGGTATTTTTCGGCAAAATTTCGGCCCAGCGTCCGGTGAGCGTCTTGGACAACTATGTTTCCAGTCGGCAGGCAGTGTGGGGTGAGTCTGAGCCGAGGGGCATATCGGTGCCCAAAAGTGATCAGGTCTTATTGACAGGAGGTATCGGTTTTGGGTAAGATGAAGCGGCTTAAGGAATGCAAAATGATTTCGAGGGGGTCAATGATGGTGAAGCAACATCCTTCGGTCTTGGCCGTTGCGACCATTTGCGTCTTGGCGATTGTGTTTGCCGCCTTCTGGGAAGTGGGGGCGGCTGCTTGTGCATCCGCCGTGTTCTTCGCGGGCTACGGATTCTTCTGGACAATGATACTGCTGCCGCTGCTGTTCTGGCGGGCATCCGTGTTGAAATTCGTCTGTTACGCCTCATTGATCGTGTCATTGGCAGTGCTTTATTTGGTCCCGTGGAACTCACGGAAGCCATTTCTGCGGGATTTCGGGAAGGTTCGTGTGGGAACGAGCGTTTCGGAGGTGCAGGCGATCATGGGCAAATACATGAAGGGGACCGGATGGCCTGCACCGCCTACCGACAACTCGTCTACTGGAACATTGACGGATGTTCGTTCGGGAATCACCCTGACAACTTGTGTTAATCCTGCCGGAGAAATCGAAATTAGGGATTCAATCACCTACCGCCACAGTAACAAAGCTGCCTTCAACTCGGACTGGGCAGTCGTGAGGTTTGAGAATGGCAAGGTGGTTAGCAAAACGTTCATGCCGGACTAAGGAACAGGACTCGGCTTTCTCAGAGTTGAGGCTTTTGGGGAACTCTGGAGACCATGAAGACATCCTGCAAGGTAATTACGGTGGTTGTTGTGGCTGTCGGCATTGCCCTGATGGTCATCACAACGAACTTCCTGCACAAACTGGCTTCCTACACCCCATTGTTTCTTTCCAGTGGCCCGTCGGAATGGCAGATTGAATCCTACGGACGGGAGAAATTCGTGAGGGAGGCGTTGGAATTTCAGACCGCTGAAGAAGCTAGCGCCGAGTTTCTCCAACGCTTTGATATCAAACGCATAGAGGATTATTCGCCCGGAGTTCTGCTGGTCTGTGGAGAGAACAGGAAGTACATCAAGGGACTCTATGTTGATCCTGAAGGCTATTTCGAAGATACTTATGGAAGCGGTGTCTCCATCAGGTTTCGTTCAAGCCATGTCGGTGTTGCTGAGCTAAAGAGGCGGATACCCGTTGGCTTTGATCTTAGAGCATTGGCTACTGCTCAGGAGATGTACGCGAATGATCCGGACAACGTGCCGGAAGCGGAACCTAATCGGCCTTAGACCTGTCTTGTCCTATCCCTCACACTCCCCTCCTCCTGCCCGACCTCCCTGTCGGCGAACAGGTGGTTAAGCACCCTAACAGCTTTCTTTTCGTTCTCGTCGGTGGATTTGAGGTAGTACTGCTGACAGCACTCGATTGACGACCATCCGCCCATCTTCATGAGGGTCTGTATGGGGACACCGGCATTGGCGAGGTTGGTCGCCCAGCTTTTCCTCATCGAATGCTGACAGAGCCTGTTCCTGCTCTTGACCCCTGCCCTCCTGCACCAGATTTTGAAGTCCCTCAGGGAATCGGTCAGCAGGTTGCCGGGGTTCCAAAGCCGCCCGTCTTTCTGTGTTTCCTTCCACCACTTCTGAATAGTGCCCCATTTTCGATCCGAGAGAAAGACGAAGGGGTTGTGTTCCGAGACATTCT
>DAOTMV010000060.1:0-20446 GCA_035450485.1 Anaerohalosphaeraceae bacterium
TAAGTCATTGTAAACACACGGATAAGATCGCGACAGAATTATTTCTCGCACACATCCGCCCCGGACCTTACAGCACCGCGTCGCATTCGCCGTTATACAGTTCCATCGCCGCATCGATGATCGCCAGATGACTATAGCCCTGTGGAAAATTGCCCAAGAGCCGCTTCGTCTTGAAATCGATGTCCTCACTGAATAATCCCACGTGGTTGGCGTGCCCCATGAGCCGTTCGAACATCTCCTGAGCCTGACGCTTTTCACCGATGCGGTTGAGACTCTTGATCATCCACAGCGTGCACACTGTAAAGGATGACGTCGGCTCACCGAAGCCGTCATGATTCTTGTACCGGTACATCAGGCCGTCCACGCAGAGTTCCTGATACGTCTTGCGCACAGTCGCTACGTACCGCGGGTCGTCGGCGGTGATAAACCCATAGTGCTCCATCAGCAGGTTTGATGCATCCAGACAGTCGCTGCCGTAATACTGCGTAAAACAGCCCAGCTCCGCATTCCACCCGCGGGATAACACCTCGTTCTTGATCTTGTCACGCAGCTTCGCCCAGTCGTCTGCGTCAGCCTGCTTGCCGAGAAGCCTGGCAATTTTGACGCCGCGATCGATTGCCACCCAGCATAGCACCTTGGAAAACACAAAATGCTTCATGTCATTGCGAAACTCCCAGATGCCGCGATCCGGCCGCTGCCAGTTGTTGCGGACGTGTCGTACCAGCGTACGGACAACGCTCCAAAGCTCTTCGTACGTGTCGATGATGTTTGTGTAATTCAGCAGGTCCTGGTAGATCACATCCATCAGCACGCCGTAAATATCGTTCTGCTTCTGCTTGTACGCCGCATTGCCCACGCGCACCGGCCGCGAATCCATATAGCCGCTTAGCCAGTCCAGCGTGCGCTCCGTAAGGGTCTTGTGGCCATCGATGCTGTACATAATCTGGATTTTTTCGTGCTTATATGGAATTACGTCCAGCACAAATTCCAGAAAACGCCGCGCCATGTCGCGGTGGTTCAGCCGTACGAGAATGCTCACAATCATCGATGCGTCGCGAATCCAGCAGTAACGGTAATCCCAGTTGCGCACCCCGCCTAATGTTTCAGGCAAGCTTGTGGTCACCGCTGCCAGAACGGCCCCGGTCTTCTCGTACGTAAGCAGTTTTAGCACCAGCGCGCTGCGCTCGATGTGCCGCCGTGATGCCGGCGGGGCGGTGGTCCGCGCCAGCCAGTCCATCCAGTAGACCCTGGTCTTTTCGAACTCCAGGTCAATCTTCTCGAGCGTGGGCATCGTGATTTTCTGGTAGTAACTGATCATCACGAACGCGTTGTCATCCAGCACGATGGGCTCGCGATGCAGTATCCGCCGCGCATCCAGATCCGTATACAGATAAAGCGATTCATATTCGCCGTTGCGCATCACGCTCTTGAGCCCGCCCGGCATTAAACGCGTAAACGTGACGCCGTCGCCATAATTGAGCTTGGGATTGAAATTCAGCACAACCTCCGGCCGCCCCGAGATATGTCGAAAGTACCGGATGACCTCCGGCGGGCAATGCACGTCATCCGTGCCCATGCGATACCGCGGCATGAAATCGCGCACTTCGAACGTATCCATGCCGTTGGTGAAGTGCGTCACGAGGATATTTGTCTTCGGCATGTAGTGCTGTCGAATCTGATACTCACCTACCGGCTCGATCGAAAACTCGCCGCCGTTCTTTGCATCCAAAATACGGGCAAAGATCGACTGTGAGTCAAACGTTGGCAGGCAGCACCAGTCCACCGACCCCGTATCCGAAACCAGAGCGGCCGACCGGCAGTTGCCGATGACTCCGTAGTTCAGATTGTCCATGACTCTCTTCTTTCTCTGTAAAAAGCCCGTGGCGGCAGGCGACCGTTTCTGATCATTTGACGTGAAGTCACCGGGAACTGCTCATACTGCCGATAATTCGTGACAGCAGCTTTCGGAAATCCTCCGGGCTGCCAACGCGTATGTCAGCCAGCGTCTCCCCTTGGCCCACCTTTATCTTGATCAGACGCTTGTCCTCGAGGCGAAACATGCTCTCGTCCGTCTGATCGTCGCCCGCGCATACGATGACGTTGTAGCGGCGGTTCTGTGTAAAGTAAGACAATGCCGCCCCTTTGCTGACCTGCAGCGAACTGACCTCCACGATCTTCTTGCCGTGGTCAACCTTGACCGGAACGTTCGAAAGCATATCCTGCAAAAGGCCGATAAGCTGCTGCGCCTTGGCCTGCCCGAGCTCGGGGTCGGATCGGCGATAATGCCACGCCACCGACGAGGCCTTTTCCTCCACGAAACTTCCCGGCGTTGCGCCCGCGAACTTGTTCAGAACGTCCACCACCTGTGGCTTCCATGTCAGGTCCGCGTGGACGTCCAGCGGCTGCCAGTGCCGGTGGTTTTTGAGGCGGTAAGAGAAGCCGTGTTCCGCAATCAAAGTAAACGGATAGTTGCCTAACCACTCCTCAAGATCCAGAGGTTTCCGGCCGCTGATGATGAAGGTTTCGATATGCTCCATGCGCGCGATGCGGTCCAGCAGACTCCGGATCCGCGGTGTCGGCCAGGCAGTATCCGCGTCGTCCTGTAGTTCCTTCAGTGTGCCGTCATAATCGAGAAAAAGCGCCATGCGTCCGGCCTTGGCGATCCTCGCCAGTACGTGTTTCTCAGTATGAGTCGGCCGCCTGCTCTTTTCTCGCGGCGGCGCCTTCGCAAGGTCGCCCACGAAAGAGTTGGCCCAATAGCGGTTGTCAAAATTGACCACCCGCTCGTGCATTGCGGACATGCGGCGGTATTTGTCGTCCGCGGACATGGTCAGTGCGTCGCGCAGCCCCGCGATCATGTTCTGAAGATCGTAGGGATTCACGATAATTGCCCTGAACAGTTCATCCGCGGCCCCGGCAAACTCGCTCAGCACCAGTGCCCCCGTCCCGTCCGGCTTACATGCCGCATACTCCTTGGCCACCAGATTCATCCCATCCACGAACGGCGTGACCATCGCCGCGTCCGCCAACGAGTACAGCGCGCAAAGGTCTGTGAACGAGACCGACCTGAAAATAAAATGAATGGGAACGTTGTCCACAGTACCGAAACGTCCATTGATATGCCCGACCCGCGTCTCCACCTCCCGTCGAAGTTGTCGATACTCCCGCACCTCTCCACGGCTTGGCACGCTGACAAAAACAAACACCAGTTCGCTCGGATTCTCCCATGCCTCCAGGAACTTCTCGATTGCGTCCAGCTTCTGTGGAATCCCCTTGGAATAGTCCAACCGCTCGACATTGAGGATCAGTTTCTTGCCTTCATAGATCCGCTCGAAATAGCTGCGGCGGCGTGCATAGGCGGGCGTCTGCATCTCTTTTTGGAAGGCGGCCGCGTTGCACCCGATGGGGTAAACCCCCATATGACAGCGGTGATCCCCGTAAACAATGTGATCCAACTGGGCTTCGGCGCCCATGAGCCGTACCACTGCACTGCGAAAGTGCCGCAGATATCCGAACGTGTGGAAACCGATCAGGTCCGCCCCTAAGAGGCCGTCCAACAGTTCCGTGCGGTTTGGATGACACCGAAACACCTCGTAAGACGGAAACGGCGTATGCAGAAAGAAACCAATGCGAAGGTTGCGTTCCGCCTGGTGCAGCATCTGCGGCAACAGCATCAGATGATAATCGTGTATCCAGACCATGTCGCCATCGCCGGCCTGCTCCAGAACTGCCTTGGCAAAGTGTTCATTCACCTTTCGATAAGAGTCCCACCACTGCGACTCGTAGCGGATGAAGGTCATGCGGTAGTGCAGGAGCGGCCAAAGGCTGGAGTTGGAAAAACCGTAATAATAATTGTCGACTTCGCTCTTGCTCAGGAACACGGGCTCGAAGCCGTACGATTCACGTAATTGCTCCTGCACACGATGGCGGCGTTTGGCATCGGAGATCACGCTTCCAGGCCACCCGATCCAGCACATATCCAACTGCTGTTCCATCCCCTCCATGGCCGAGACCAGTCCGCCCGATGACTTCTTGATGGTCTTGCCTAAGGTTACGGGCAGACGGTTGGATACGGATATCACTTTCTTGTTTCGTTTCACCCTGCGGCCTTTCATCTCCAATTCAACCACGCAACCGGCCCCCAATGTTTCCTCCAAATGTGCGTGATCCCGTTATCCGCCGCGTGGGCGTCCCTGCCAGATGAAGACCGGGCGACTCCCGCCATCCTCTTTATCGTCCGCCGACAGACAGAGCCTTTTTCATCCTGCCGTCAGGGCCAGGCCGTGCCTACAGTGCCCGTACCTCTCTGGCACACGGGCCCTTCTTGCCCTCTGCGAGCACGAACTCTACGCGGACACTTTCGCGCATCTTCCTACCCCCGCCTTCCACCTCGGAGTAGTGCACGAAAACATCCTTGCCACCGCCCTCAGGGGTGATAAACCCGTATCCCTTCTTCACATCAAACCACTTCACCTTGCCCTGCGCCACTGTGCCTCCTCCCTGGTCCGTCGGACCAAAAAGTCACTACCCTCCTGCCTTCGCCACCCGCCGACGTCCGGAGGGCTCAGACGCCGAAGAACGACGTCATAATTTAAGCAAAACAGCGTACACGCGTCAAGTATGCTGCGCAGTACATTAAGGTGTCATGCGACCCAGCGGTTGACCACTCTCGCTCGCGCCGGGTCTCAGTCTTTCTCGCGGCGTATACGGTCAAGGATCTGCCTGCCGCCTGCTTCCAGCAGTTCGCGCGCCACTCTGATAGCCAGATCCGCCGCATCCCGCACTTGGGCCGAGCCGCCGCGCCGAATACATTGGCGGCCGTCCACATCCGAAATCGTCGCTTCCAGGGTGATTATGTCGTCCACAATCTCGCTCCAGACCCCCAAAGGAATGCTGCATCCGCCGCGCATCGCCGCCAGAATGCCCCGTTCGGCCTGCGCTGCCGTACGCGTGTCCGGGTCGTCCAATTGGCCCACTACCCGTGCCAGCGTGGCGTCGTCGGCGCGGATCTCTACCGCCAGTGCCCCTTGAGCCGGAGCCGTCGGAAATGCCCGGTTGTCGAGTACCAGCGATATCTTGTCCGTCAAACCAAGGCGCCTGAGCCCCGCCTCAGCGAGAATCGCCGCATCGATCTGGCCGGACTCCACCTTCGCCGCCCGTGTCTCCACGTTGCCTCGAAGCGGAACGCAGTTCAGGTCCGGCCGCAAATGCTTCAACTGCCCGATTCGCCGCAGACTGGACGTCCCAACCGTGGCGCCCTCCGGCAGATCGGCGACAGATTGCAATTTGCCCCGCGCCACCACAACGTCGGCCGTGGATTCGCGCCGCGGCACCGCCGCAACAAGCAGGCCCTCCGTAGATGCCGTCGGCAGGTCCTTGAAACTGTGTACGGCCACATCCGCCCGTCTGTCCAGCAGGGCGGCCTCAACCTCCGAAGTAAAAAAACCGACCGACTCAGACTTGTAAAGGAATTCGGACGTGTCGCGATCCCCCCTTGTGCTTATCGGGACCAGTACCACATCTGTACCGGGTGCAACCTCCGCCAGCCGGCTCTTGATGTACTCAGACTGAGCCATTGCCAGCCGGCTGCCTCGCGTTGCAATCCGAATCTGCCTCATCCCGAAAACGCCCCCGGCATCAGTCCGCAACCGCAGCCGTCATCTCCGGCGGTGTGACCCCCGGAGGCAGTTCGAGAATGCGCAGGTTGCGAAAATGGACCTCTGCCCCCTCCGACTCCAGGCAAATGTAGCCCTTCTTGCATTGCGATTTACTGATGCCATTCACGAATTTGCCGTTTACTGCCAGCTTTATAACACCGTCCACGGCCACAACGGTATACTTGTTCCACTGCCCTTTGCCCTTGCAGCGCTTCTCGATACTCTTGCTCCGCACCCCGCGGGGATTGTCCGGCACGACCTTCAGCCCCATCGTCCCAAACAATTCGCCGTGTACGTAGTCATCCGTCTGGTTGTGCTGCACCGCCCAGTCCAGCTCCAGCATCTGTACTTCCACGCCGCGGGTCAGGTTCTGACCCTCCGGAGGAACCGGCTCGCTCCACAAGAACATCCCCGAATTGCCGCCCGCCTCCATGTGCCGCCATTCCACTTCCAGCACGAAGTTCTCGTACTGCCGCGCGGTTCGCATGACACCAATAGGTCTGCCTGTGCAAACCAGTATACCGTCCCGCACAGTCCACGTATCCTCCGCGGTGTTGACATTCACCCACCCGGTCAGGTCCTTGCCGTTAAACAGCGGAACAAATCCCGGCGTTTCGCTCGATGCCGATTCGCCCTCAGCCGCAGCGGCGTCACGCCCAACGAACGCCCACGCACAGGCCCCCACAGCGACTGCCGCCAATACCAACAGCTTCTTGATGTTCATGCGCCCCCTTTCGTCCCGCTTGTTGTCCTATTTCTTGTATGCCTGGGCCGGATCGTACACCTTCTCGGCCACGAACTCCAGTGCATTCGTGCTCCCAGGCTTCACCGCACGATAGAAACACGACTGGTACCCCACGTGACACTGCCCCTGGTCCACGCGCACCTTAAGGATCAGGCAATCCTGGTCACAATCGACCAGCACTTGCTCTACGCGCTGCACGTGCCCGGACTCCTCGCCTTTGCGCCAAAGTTTCTGCCGCGAACGACTGAAATACACCGCCTGGCCTGTCTCAAGCGTCAGATCCAGCGCCTCACGGTTCATATAAGCCACCATCAGCACCTGCCCCGTCTCTGCATCCTGTGCAATCGCCGTAATCAGCCCGTCCGGCCCGAACTTCGGTTCAAAATCCAGACCTTCCTCGATTTTTTTACCTGCCGCCACTTCACAATCTCCGATTTTCTGGTAACATTCAGGCGGATACTCTAACAGATTGTTGGCCCCCATGCCAGGTCATTTTAAAGGAAACGCTGTTTGACACAACCCCTCAAGGCACGAACTCCCCCGTGGTCAATCATCCTTCGCGCCGCCGTGGCCCTGTTGGCGGTTGCCCTGCTCATGTATTTCGGTGATTGGAATATCGCCGCACTCAGGAATGCCTTCGCACGCCTCAACCCGCTGGCCGTGGCCGCATCAATCCTTTTTTTCATGCTCGCCAATCTGGTCATCGCCGCCAGGTGGTCAATGCTCCTGCGCACCCAGCATATCCCCATCGCCCTGAATGCCTGCGTCAAGGTGCACTTTCTCGGCATGTTTTACAACAACATACTCATCAGTTCCGTCGGCGGCGATCTCTTGCGCGCCTGGTACATCACCAAACACACGCACAAGCGCCTCGAGGCCGCCTTCAGTGTCGTCGTTGACCGCCTCGTCGGCTTGGGTTCGCTCATCCTCATGGCGGCCGGCTTTTACCTCCTTTTTCCCGTCCCGGCGGATGGCCCTGAACTCAAGTTGTCTTTGGACAGCGTCCTGCTCGCTCGGATGGCTCACTACCAGTTCCATATCACCGCGGCTGTGGTTCTGCTTGCCTTCATAGTCCTGGGGTTGCTCTTATACCCTCCCACGAGAAGAAATCTCTATCTTGCCTGGGCGGCCCTGTGGACACGGGCTCAACGGCTCTGGATTGGTACTCGTCTCTACGCTGCAAAGCCGCTGACCATGTTGGCGGCCGTCGGCCTGACCTTCATCGCCCAGTCGCTGCCTGTTCTCGGCTTCTGGCTCATCGGCCAGTCGATGAGCCTGCCTATCCCTCTCAAGTACTACTTCGTCTTTTTCCCCATTAGCTGGGTTCTGGGGGCGCTGCCCATCAGTCCGGCCGGCGCCGGTGTTCTCGAGGGCGGCATCGTCTTCCTGTTCACGCGCCTGCCGGGGGTCACAGCCGAGGATGCCTTGGTGCTGGCTGTCTGCCAACGGGCGATGTTTCTGTTGGGCTCGCTGCCGGGCATAGTCATTCACATTGTCGGCGCCCACCTGCCCCGCCAGGCTGCACGCTTCACCGCCGACGTGTCGCGGCCGCAGGCACAAAGCCCCGACCAGCCATAACAGCCGCCTGTGACACGCAGCGCCGTCCGGTATGCGGCCGAACGCCGCAATTGCCGCTCTACAAATTAAAACCTCCCTACGACGCCTTTACATTGACTTCCAGTCAAGTCCGGTGTAAAGTACGCCCTGCAAAAATGCGGTTTTTTGCGGCGTGCGGCCGCACTTTGGGACAGTTCACAGGGTAAGGAACTAACGAGACATATGACAAAATCCGAAGAACGACCGGTCGAACATTTCGAAGACATGCGAATTCTCGATGAAATGAAGAATTCGTATCTCAATTACGCGATGAGCGTCATCGTTTCGCGCGCCCTCCCCGATGTCCGTGATGGCCTGAAACCCTCCCAAAGAAGAATTCTGGTCGCCATGAACGACCTGAACCTCGGCCCCCGGTCCAAGCACAGAAAGTGCGCTAAGATCGTCGGTGATACCAGCGGTAACTACCACCCGCACGGCGACCAGGCAACCTATGGGACGCTCGTTCGCCTCGGCCAGGACTGGAACATGCGTACCACGCTGATCGACCCGCAGGGCAACTTCGGCAGCATCGACGCTGACCCGCCCGCCGCTATGCGATACACCGAGGCCCGCATGACCGCCGCCGCCGTGGAAATGCTCGAAGACCTCGAACTCGACACCGTGGATTTCGTGCCCAACTACGACGAAACCCGCCAGGAACCCGTTGTCCTGCCCAGCAAGTTCCCTAATCTGCTCATCAACGGCTCCAGCGGCATCGCCGTCGGTATGGCGACCAACCTGCCCCCTCACAACCCGGGCGAAGTCTGCGATGCCCTGTTGCTCATGATCGATGATCCCAACTGCGGCTTTAAAGACGTCATGGAACGCCTGCCGGGTCCGGACTTCCCCACCGGCGGCATCATCTGCGGCCGCCAAGGCATCCGCGACGCCATGGTGACCGGCCGCGGCCATCTCCGCGTCCGATCCCGGTACCATATTGAGGAGGGCAAGAAGGATAAGGAAAGGATTGTCTTCACCGAGATCCCCTACATGGTCGTCAAGACCACGATCGTCGCCAAAATTGCAGACTGCGTCCGCAACGGCCAGATTCCCGAAATCGCCGATGTCCGCGACGAATCCGACCGCAAGGGCCTCCGGATCGTCGTCGAACTCAAGAAGGACGCCGACAGCAATGTCGTTCTCAACAAGCTCTGGCGTTTCACGCCCCTGCAGAGCACCTTCGCCATTCACAATGTTGCGCTGGTCAACAACCGCCCGGAAACGCTCAACATTAAACAGCTCCTGATGCTGTATATCAACCACCGCCTCAGCGTTATCCGCCGGCGCACGCGCTTCTTGCTCCGCAAGTGCCGCAATCGCGCCCACATCCTGGAAGGTCTGATTCTTGCCGTCAGCGACATCGACGAGATCATCGCCATTATTAAGGCTTCGCCCGACGCCCCGACTGCGAAAATCAACCTTATGGAAAAGCCCCTGAGGCTGACCGAAATCGAGACGCTCAAGAAAATCCTGCCCTCCCGTTTCGTCGATGAGCGCAGCACCGCCGACCAGTTTCTCACCGGACCCCAGGCCGACGCAATCCTCACCATGCAGTTGCAGCGCCTCACCGGCCTCGAAATTGAGAAACTCGCCAAAGAGTATGCAGAGCTCGTCGAGAAAATTGAAGGCTACGAGGCCCTGCTCGCCAGCCGCGATTTGCAGCTCGACGTCATCCGCGAGGACATCCACGAAATCAAAGAAAAATACGCCAGCCCGCGGCGCACGCTTATTAGCGACGAAGCGACCGAATTCAACATGGAAGACCTCGTCGCCGAGGAAGAGGTCCTTGTCACCATCAGCCACAGCGGCTATATCAAGCGGATGGCCATCGACACCTACCGCAAGCAGGGCCGCGGCGGCAAGGGCGTCATGGGCTCCAGCACCAAGGAAGGCGATTTCATCGAGCATCTCTTCACTGCCTCCACACATGATTACCTGCTGGTCTTCACAAGCAAGGGCATCTGTCACTGGCTCCGCGTCTACAACATCCCCAGCCTCTCCCGCCAGAGCATGGGGCGAAACATCGTCAATCTGCTCCAGTTGAAGGACGAGAAGATCACCTCAATCATCAACGTCCGCGAGTTTGACGAACGACAGCTTGTCATGGCCACCGCCAACGGCCTGGTCAAGAAGACCGTACTGTCGGCCTACGGCAACCCGCGCGCCAGCGGCGTCATCGCCATCAAGCTCGACCCAAATGACGATCTCATCGGTGTCGCTATTACCAGCGGCCACGACGAGATTATCCTGGGCACTCGGGACGGCATGGCCATCCGGTTTAAGGAAGAAGACGCTCGCTCCATGGGCCGCGTCAGCCGAGGTGTCATCGGCATCAAACTGCGTCCCGGCGACCAGGTCGTCGACATGGTCATCGCCGAGCCCGGCGGAAGCCTGCTGACGGTCTGTGAGAACGGCTACGGCAAACGTACAAGCATTGACGACTACCGCGTCCAGAGCCGCGGTGGTCTGGGCCTCATCAACATCAAGACCACCGATCGTAACGGCAAGGTCGTAGCAATGAAGCCGGTGCATGACGGTGACGAACTCATGCTCATCAGTGCCCACGGTCAGATCATGCGAACAGGTTTGGAAGAAATCCGCGAGATAGGCCGAAACACCGCCGGCGTCCGCCTTATCAAGCTCAACCCGGGCGACAAGCTGGTGGCTGTCGAACGTCTGGCTGCCGATGAGGACGAGGACGCAAACGAGAGCGAATCCGACGCCGGCGCAGATGAACAGGCCGGCCCGGTCGTCGAAGAAACCGGCGGCGAAGACTGAGACGGGGCGCCTAAGTATGACCGCCAAAGCCGCCAAACCTCAGAAGGCCGCCGCAAGTGTCTGCGTCGTTTGCGGTAAGGACGCCTACCTCGTGGCCCAGGAGTGCGACGCGCTGCTGGACCGCCTGTTGCCGCTCGAGCAGCGGCCCGTGGCCCTTTACCAGCCCCCGGCCGATCAGGCCGTTATCACCGACGTCCTCGACGAACTCCGTACGCTGCCGTTCCTGGCCGAGCGCCGAGTCGTCCTCATCAAAGATGCCGACGCCTTTGTGTCCGCCAACCGCCAGCACCTCGAAAACTACTTCGAGAATCCCAGCCCGTGCGGTGTGCTGATCATGACGGTTGGTACCTGGGCTAAGAATACCCGCCTGGCAAGGAAACTGCCGGATATCGGACAATTGATTGAGGTTGGCGAACTTAAGACCTGGCAGCTGCCCCAGTTCGCCGCCCGATGTGCCGAGTCGAAGCACGGCAAAAAGCTTTCGTCGGCCGCCGCGCAACTGCTCGTCGAGTTGACCGGCGACGACCCCGGCCGCATCGCCAGCGAAATCGACAAACTCGCCATGTACGTGGCCGACCGCAAAGCCATCACTCCCGAAGACGTGCAAAAGCTCATCGGCCACAATCGCATGTTCAACGCCTTTGCCGTCATCGACGCTGTCACCGCCGGCGACGCGGCGGGTGCGCTCGGGCGGCTGCGCAACATGTTTGCCGCCGACAAAAGTGCCGAATATACCGTTGTGGGCGCATTCGCGTATCATCTGCGAAAGATGTTTTCCGCCAAGGTCCTGCTGGCCCGGGGCGTCAACCCACGTCAGGCGGCGGCGCAATTGCGGATATTCGGCGATACTGACCGCTTCTTCAGGCAGTTGTCGCGCTTGACGCTCGAACAGATTGCCGGCGTTATCTGCCGCCTGGCCCGGATCGATTATCTGACCAAGACCGGCGCCGCCGATTGCAGTGTGGCAATAGAGCAATTGGTCGTGCAGATGGCCAGCGCCGGGCGGTAGGGCGACCGTATTGAAAAACCGGCCCACGCCCGCACGCGGGCGCTTGGGCCCACAGATTAACCTGTTTGCGGGAGATTGAAGTGGCGCGCAAGAAAATCACAGTGGTGGGAGCCGGCAATGTCGGCGCAACCACCGCCCAGATCGCCGCCGGGCGCGACCTCGGCGACGTGGTCCTCATTGACATTATCGAAGGTCTGGCCGCCGGCAAGGCGCTGGACATGTCCCAATCCGCCGGTGTCTATCCCTTCTCAGGCGCCGTCACAGGCGCCGTCGACTGGCAGGCCGCCGCCGGCAGCGACATCGTCATTATCACCAGCGGCCTGGCCCGCAAGCCCGGCATGAGTCGTGACGACCTGCTCGTCAAGAACGCCAGCATCGTCCAGTCCGTCTGCCGCCATATCGTCGAACAATGCCCCGAGGCGTTCGTCATCGTCGTCTGTAATCCGCTTGACGCCATGGTCTACACCGCCGCCCGAAGCACTGGCTTCCCCAAGAATCGCGTCATGGGCATGGCCGGTGCGCTCGACAGTGCCCGTTTTGCCAGCTTCATCGCGCAGGAACTCGGGGTAAGCTCTGCCGATGTTGCCGGCGTCCTCATGGGCGGCCACGGCGACGATATGGTGCCCCTGCCGCGATACACCTCCGTCGCCGGTATTCCGCTGACGGAATTGATGAATACCGACCGTATCGCAGCCCTCATCGACCGCACCCGCAATGGCGGCATCGAAATTGTCAACCTCCTCGGCTACAGCGCCTATTACGCCCCGGCCGCCGGCGCTGTCAAAATGGCCGAGGCCATCCTCAAAGACGCCAAACGCATCATGAGCTGCTGTGCCTGGTGCGATGCCGAATATGATGTCGGCGGCGCCTTCGTCGGTGTGCCCGTCCTGCTCGGTGCGGGTGGCGTCGAAAAGGTCATACAACTTGATCTGAACGACGATGAAAAAAAGGCCTTTGCCGTCTCGGTCGACCATGTCAAACGCCTGACCGCCAGGATTGACGAATTGCTCTAATCCGGCGGTTCAGTGGTCGCTGAGCTTGAACGGAATGAAACTGTCCAGCAATTTGCGGATCTGAGAGCCCGCTTCCGCCGCCGGCGGTTGTCTGAGATGTTTGTTGAAAAGCCGCAGTTGGATATCGATCGCGTCTACCGCCCAGTCAATGTAATGCAATCGATGATAAGGACGCCAATGAGCCTCCTGCATCAGGCCCTCGCGAATGGTCTCGAGAAATCGTGTTCGTGACCCGTGACTGATCTCCGTCGGGTTGATCGACCATTCCTTCAACTCTGCATACTGCCTTTGCAGCTTCGGGCTCTCGGCCAACTGCTGCGCCGTCAGATAGTCTGCCGGATTATACGCCATTTGTAGCCCCTTCAGCGCCATGATCAATGGCTCGTAATTGGCCCGCGGATCAAGGCGGATGAACTTGTACTGCTGCACAAGACTGGCCCCGTGCATCGCCCATTTCTCGCCGATTTCGTCGCGGCTCAGTCGCGGCGAGCGCTTGCTGATGCGCGAAAACACCAGCTCTTCGCCATAAATGTTCTGTTTGATCTCGTCGTGCTGCATGCGCGAAATCCAAAGCCGCCCCGTCGCGCTTTCCTGTGTGCCGCCCCCTAACACCAGCAGACATTTCACGAAGCTCAGGGGCAGGACACGCCGATAAGCCGTCCGATGCCGCATGATCTGAAACGACAGATGCAGCGAGTGCGGCCGTACCGGGTAGAACGCCGCGATTTCGCGAATCAGTTGGTTCATCAGCCACGGATCGCCCGTCGCCGGCTTCGAAACCTCGCCCGCAATGTTCAGCCGCCCCGGCGCCAGTTCGAGAAAACCCTGGCGACGCGGACTGGCTCTGCCGGTGTTGTCGTCAATGTATCCCCCTAACTTCCACATCAGCACGTCCAGCCCGAAATCATTGAAATACTTAAAGCCCGCAAAAATCGCGTCGGCATTCCGGCTCTTCTCGTCAACGGCCTTGAACCCGAGGTTGCTGAACTCCAGTTCGGCGCCCATCGGAATCAGCCCCGGCTGGGCATTAGCCCGAATCCGCTCGATCTCACTGGCGGCCATCCGCGGATCGAAAATGCTTTCCGCTGCCGCCACGCCGTACTTGACATAATCAATCAGGTCGTAGCGGCCGTCCGGCGGCATGGTCTCCAGGCACCGCCGCAGCATCATGTCGACCGCCGCGGTGTTCGTGTCTATCATTCGAAGTGCCGCCAGGATGCTGCCGGACCGTGTGTAATAGCGCCGGGACGGGCACAGCCGGTCAAGTTCATATCGATAGCGGGACTGCAAAATGTCCTCCAGACGGTTCAGCACCGCCTGCTTCACCACGAGGGCAAGGTAATTGCAGACGTATGGCGCCACCTCCGCATCCTGATACAAATGCCGGATGCTCAAAATCGGCCGATTCAGCTCATGTTCCAGGTAATAGTCGCTAACCACGTCGCTGTGCAGGTGACTGACCACAAGATCGCGTTCGGTCGTGCCTAACAACTGACGTCGCGCCCGCCTTTCAACGTCCGCGTCATGCGACTTCTCGCCCGGCCGTGTATGTGTCTCGAAGAATTTCTCAATCCGCTTGCGCAGCCACAGTTCGTGGATCAGATTAACATGAAAGCGGTCGCCAAAACGCTTTTTCATCCTTTTGGGACTGGCTAGGTACGCCTGGGCCTCCACCAGCCCGCCCGCCGTGTTGACATGAACCGTTTCGCGATCGTACAACTGTCCTTCGTAGCGGTCGATTTCCGCCATCGCCGACGCCGGCACATCATAAATCACGACCCCCTCGATCTTGGACGAAGGATCCGGCACGGCGTAGAAATAAACGTTGTCAGGACTGACGCGGCGATGGTTCGCCAACAACGCCAGTTCTGCCAGCAGCACGTTGTGTCCCACCTGCGAAGGCCGCACGGTGAAATACAAACCGCATACGGACTGAAAAACCGATGCATCTCGCAGCGACCCGTAAACGAACAAATTACATTTCTGCTCTTCCATATCGATGCCCGGTTTCTGTGAAGCGTCAATGTACAATACGATTGACGTGCGCGTGCACACATGTCAGAATCTCGTAGCAGATGGTGTCCGCTAATTCCGCCAGCCGGTAAACTCCGCACGGCGAGTCATGGTCGGCGTCGATCACTGTCACCATCTGGCCCAGCGCCGCCGTCGGAATGTCCGTCACGTCGATGATGATCTGGTCCATGCACACGCGACCGATCACCGGCGCCGTGTATTCCCCGATTTTCATTGAGGCCTGATTCGAAAAACACCGCCAGTAGCCGTCGGCATATCCCAATGGAATAATAGCCGCCGTCGTGTCCCGCTGCGTCGTAAAAGATCGACCATAGCTGACCGATTGGCCCGCCGGAATCCGCTTGATTTGTACTATTGGCGCTTGCAGTTTCATCGCCGGCTCCAGCCGCACCGGCGGATTCTCCATCCGCCGCGAGTAATACCCGTAAAGGCTTACACCGCACCGAACCATATCGAAGTGCGCCTCCGGCATCTTCAACGTCGCCGCACTGTTGGCTGCGTGCACAAGGACGTCCCGCCGAGATCGAAGCTGCATCCTGTCGATAAATGCGTTGAAACGCTGCAATTGTTCGTACGCGTATGAAAGGTCATCTTCGTCGGCCGTCGCAAAGTGCGTATACACGCCTGCCAACCGCAGGTTCGGGCATGCGTCGATGCCGCGGATGATCTCCACCGCGGCATCCTCGTCTACGCCGCATCGCCCCATGCCGCTCTCGATGTTCACGTGCAGACTTAGGATCCGCTCGCTGCCCGCCAGCAGTCCTGCCGCGTATGCCACCGCCTCTGGCGACGCCGCCACACAGTGCAGGTCATATTGAGCGCACGCCGACACCTGATCCGGCGGCGTGCCTTCGAACAGTGGCTCCAGGATCAGAATCGACTGGCGCTCCACCATCTCGGCGATATGGATCGCTTCGTAAAAACTCGCCACCGCAAAGAAATCAACCTCTGCGTCTTTCAGGATAGTGACAACCTCGCTGATGCCGTGCCCGTAAGCATTGGCCTTCACCACCGCACAGAACTTCGTTCCGCGCGGGCACAATGACTTCAGACGGGCCGCATTGTTCAGCAGCGCCTCCGAATAGATATGCGCCTGCAGATCCGGCCGGATCAACGCCTGGCTGCGGTAAAGTTTCATGCTCATGCACCACGCACAATGTCGCTGCGCAGCCGCAGCAGTTCCTTGAATGCTTTCAATATGACACGCAGGTCGCCCCCGGTGGACCGCCCGGCACGACGCGGATAGTGCCGTACGCCAGCCTGCCCGATCGTGTAACCCCTCCTTTTCGCCCGGGCCAGTATCTCCGCATCAATCAACGCGCCGCTGCTGCGCATCACGATGCGGTCGAAAATCTCCCTGCGATACAGCTTGAACGCACAATCCACGTCCCTCAGACGCATCCCGAAAACAAGCCCCACAAGCTTGCTCCAGCAGAATCCGCTCAAACGCCGACGCCAGCCCTCCTGCCTGTTCAGCCGGTAGCAGCTCACAATATCGCATTGTTCAATCAGCGGCAGAATGTCTTTCAATTCTTCAACGTCGAATTGGGCGTCGCCGTCCGTGTAGAAAACCAGTTCCTTTGTCGCCGCTCGGAAACCCGATTGCAGCGCTGCCCCGTAGCCGAGATTGGTCGGATGGTGCACCACCTTGACCGCGGGCAGTTCCGCAGCAAGGCGATCGGCGATCGCCCCCGTCTCGTCCGTGCTGCCGTCGTCCACCACGATAACCTCGTAGTCCGAAGCAATCCTGCCAAGCACCTCGATGGTTTTGCGCACCAGGGCCTCTACCGTCGCTGCTTCATTATGGCAGGGAAAGAAAACACTGATCGACGGGCGGCCCGCATCGCCTCCGGCGACAGACGCACGATGGGACGAATCATCCCTCACGTTTCACCATCTGCACTTCTCTGAGATAAGTTTTTGCTCCTGCTCGTACTGATCCTTGAGGCCGCCGTACTTCTCTCGGTATTCCCCATTGTCCAGAACTGCAAGATAATTGGCCGCGATCATCGCCGCCACCAGCTTCTTCGTGTAGCCGCCTTCTTTCGACCAGGCGTCTTTGTTCTCAATGAAACGGTCCATCCATCCCACAATATAAGCGGTCGCCTCTGCCCGCAGGTGCGGATGGCGTATGGCCGCCTCGTGCACTAACAGTTGCATCGGGGCCTGAGAACTGTCGATCTCGAAAGCCTTCTTGGCATGCTGCAGCCCTCGGCGCGACAGATCCTCGTCCTTGAACGCTAACATGTTCTTGGCCAGAGTCAGTTCTTTCGAAAACTCGTTCGGGAATTTGGCTTGCTGGTTTAAGATGTCGTCCAGCAGCTTCCGGCCCTGTGGCGTATCTTTATCGATCAGCAGAAACTGTGTATTGTCCATGTAGGCGGTTCGCCAGTTAGTCTGTGTCTGAAGGCCCATCATGAAATCCGAATTGATTTCATTGATCGGCATGAGAACCACCCAGACATCATGATTCTTCAACTGTTGGTCGACCCATTCACCAATCTTCTGAAAATCAGCATGCGTGGGATTACGACGGGCGGCCTTTGGAGCGTAGGCCGCCGGGCCGCCGCTCTTGATCGTCTGCCACAACGTGAACTTGTCATGGTTGTATGCCGCTTGCGCCCGCCCGTCCATGAACAGCTTTAATGGAATCTCCCCGGTCTTCTCGTCAGGTTCCTGCCCGAATGCCACCGCCCCGCCCTCAGTCCAGTGGTTGAACACACGTCCGCTGAACTTGTTTTCGCGAATGAACTGGCACACGTCGAACGGCTTGAGGTTTGATGCCGTCATCCGCATGAACACCGAGTCATAAACATCGTCATTCGCCCACGGGTCCAGGTACACCTGCTTGTACCGCGTGCCCCAGACCGTCCCCAGCAGCACTGCCGTTGCCGTGAACCCCAACGGAACCGCCCACCGCACCCAGGGCGGCAGGGGGGGAAGATCAAGTCGCCCTTGAATACCGGGCTGCAACCGTGCCCCGCCAGGTTCTCCCTGTCCTGCAACGAACATCCGTCCTCGTGCGGTACGGTTGTAATTGAGTCTCGCGGCAATCATCTTGATAGCCTGATCGAAAAAGAGGGCGATCAGCGGACACATCGCCACCGCCCCTATGGGAATAAACCGCCTCATCTTCACCGCCATGAAGACAGTGTACAATGCAATCGCAATGTAAGCCATGTCAATCTTGGGCCATTCAAAGGTGCCGGGGATCGGATCGACATTGGCCCGGGCCCGTCGCCGCGTTTCCACACGAGGCTTCAGCGTCAGCGCAACCAGCCAAAGCCCTATGGCGACGAACATGATAATGAACATGACAAGAAACGCTTCCTCTTCTCCCACCGGATTGTTCCATTCGAAGGCCCCGTGCCATTCGTTGACGGTACGCCAGGATTCGGCGTGTTTGGAAATGCTGATTTCGAAAGTGTGGGTCAGATTTGTCAGATGGAAGGGATTGAAAATCAGCATTGCCAGAAACGCAGTCACCCCCGCGCCGGCCGTGTGCAGCATTCCTCGCCAACCGATCGTCGCAAATACCTTTTTCGAAGGGATCGTGATGAAATGGATCGCCGCAAAAACCACAAGCATCATGAACGCGTACACGTACCCGCCGTGCACGTTGCACCAAAAAACGATAAGCGGCACGATCAGCCAGATGTACCGCACGTTCTTCCAGGTCGTCAATGCCAGAATCAGCAGGTAAACGGCAACGAGCATGTTCGAAAAGACGGCCGGCCGAATATCGATGAAAGTCCGTCCTACGAGGGCCGCAAAACATGCTCCCGCGGCCGCCCATGCCGGACTGACCCCCATGACCCGCCCGATGTAGAACACGCACACCGTGCAGATGAGGGTCACCGCAAACTTCCAGTAGACCAGGGCGTTGTAGTTGAATTCACCGTCGCTGCCGAACGCCTGGGCCATGCGATAGAAAATCACATGCGTCAGCCAGTTTTGGTTGATCCAGCCCGTCGGATGAATTTTGCGAATGATCGGCCGCGTCCACGCGGGGAAAGACGCCAACTGGGCGTCGGAAGGCCCGGGCTTGTGCGAATTGAAGCTGAACGGTTCCACGGTATCAACGCCATGGTCCACAAAGTGCCGCCCGCAGGCCATGGCCACCCATGTATCCCCCGCCGCCACCATGTGCGTACACGCGTGCCCTGCAAACACCGCGATCGTCGCCGCGATTGCTGTTGCCGTCCAGAATCTGAGAATGGTCAACCTGTTTTCGCTTGTCGTCAAGTCAGCCATTTCTCGATCCTGTCGAGACCCTTTTCAATCTGTGCCAGAGAACAGGCAAAACTCAAACGAACATTTTCAGGACAGCCGAACGGCTCGCCCGGTACCAGGGCCACCTGGGCCTGCTCCAGAAGCGCCGTCGCAAAATCCATGCTGCCGGTGATCTTTGTGCCGCCGATTGTGCGGCCGAAATGCGCCGATACATCCGGAAACGCATAAAAGGCGCCGGTTGGCTGGTCACATTTAACGCCTTTGATGGCGTTGAGCCGTTCATAGATATATCGGCCGCGTTTCTCGAACTCGACACGCATTTTTTCAACCGTATCACTGGTGTCCTTGAGCGCCGCCACCGCCGCCGCCTGCACGAACGTTACGGGATTCTGCGTCATATGGTCCTGGAGTCGGCCCATCGCCTTTATCACCTCCAGCGGCCCGGCCGTATAACCCAACCGCCACCCCGTCATTGCAAAGGCCTTGCTGAGCCCATTGACTGTCAGCGTTCGATTGTACGCGTCCTGGCTGAGCGATGCGAAACTCACGAACCGGGTATCGCCGTAGACGAGTTTCTCGTAAATCTCATCCGAAAGCACCATAACTTGCGTGCCTTCGAGTGTCTTGGCGATCGCCGCTAACTCATCCGGAGTGTACGAGAAACCGCCCGGATTGTTTGGCGAGTTGAGCACCAGGAGAGCCGTCCTGTCCGTTATGGCCTTCTTCAGCTCGGCCGGCGTGATCTTGTACCCGTTTGCGCTCTGCGTGCGAACCACCACCGGCGTCCCACCCGCCAGTTTCACCGCTTCCGGATACGTCACCCAGTATGGCGTTGGCAGAATCACTTCGTCGCCGGGATCCACGACGGCTTGCATTGATTCGTAAACGGAGTGTTTAGCCCCGATGTTGACTATGATTTGTTCCGGTTTGTAGTCAAGGTTGTTTTCGCGTTTCAATTTTTCGGAAATCGCTTTTCGCAGTTCGATTGTCCCGGACGTGGCTGTGTATTTTGTCTGCCCGGCCTTCAGGGCGGCAATTGCGGCCTGCTTGATGAAATCCGGAGTGTCAAAATCCGGCTCGCCAGCCCCGAACCCAACGACATCGATGCCCTGGGCCTTCATTTCTTTGGCTCTGGTTGTGACTGCCATGGTTGCCGACGGCGGCACTGCCTGTGCCCGTTTACTGACCTTCATCCCGCGTTGTCCTTTCAGTTTGCGACCCATTCCCAGCGTAGAATTCACCTGCTCGCATCCAAAAAATGCGCATCCGCGTTATTTAAACAATATCGCTTCGCCCGGTCAAGAAAAATGACCATCGCCCGGGCCCTGGTGTGCGAGACCAAATCCTGGCATGCTCAACCTGTCTTGCGTTCGGCTTTCCA
>DAOTMV010000061.1:0-20089 GCA_035450485.1 Anaerohalosphaeraceae bacterium
TGGCGTTTCTACGCCAGAAACAACGTTTTCACCCCTTAACTGCGGAACTTGGGTTCACTCTGGGGGCACCGGTCAAGCAAGCGCTGAGAATGCTTCGCGTCGCCCCTAACGACGTCTTCGCAATGAATAACAGTGACTTCGTGATGACAACTGTCGGGCGGGGTCTGATCAGCGCCAGCAGTGGAAGCCGTGGCCCCAGGGGCCGAAAGGCCTGTGGTGATGGCCGAAGCCATAATTGCAGGGGCCCGGCCAGCCGAAGCCGATGCCGATTGAGATGCTGCTGCCGCGATGGCGCGGGCTGTAGAAATATGATGTGCCGACAAAGGTGCGGGGGCGGGGCCAATCATCGGGATACGGATCATCGACGATTACGAGGCGGCCGTCAGCGTCGTACTCATGGTACGCCTGGCCATCTTCGTTGACAGGGACCTTGACCCATGTGCCCATGGCCGGTTCGTCGGAGAGGGGCGGCAGGGGAGGCGGATTGCCGGTGGAGGGGTCGTAGGCTTCCATGAGCTTGTTGTATTCGTACATTGTGCCGGCGCGGTAGTGCCAGCGGTAGGCCTGCTGCCTGCTCTGACAGCCGGCGGCCGCAAAGATGGTAACAATTGCTGTTATTATGAGGACATATCGCATGGCCTTACCTATTCGTTTTAACACATGTGATTATACTCGGACGGCGGATTGACGGCAAGGCCGGTCATTGTTTGTTGAGGGGCGTGGGGCCGGACTCAGCGGATATGAGCGCAAAAAAAAGACGGCGCGCCGGCGCCGTCAGGTCTGATAGAACTCCGCGCGATGCGGATGTTCTGCACAACTCATTCTTCTTCCATCTCTTCGTCGCCCATATCCTCTTCGCAGGTACAGTCGTCGGACGGCATGCCGCAACCGACGCAAACGCCGTCCTCAATCTCCATACCACATGTTTTGCAAGGCGAGCATCCACATTTCTGGCACATAAAAAACCTCCCATTCAGTATGTTGCGACTTGGTTATCTGCTGACCCCCTGGCCTTCCATCGGCCGCAACAGAGTTATCGACCGCACGACGGTGTCGGCATGAGAAAAAAGACAAGGGGCCAGTGTTTCTGCCGCGCGCCGTGGTAATTATGCCGAGTGAATCGACCGATGTCGGTTTAACGAGTTTTTGGGGGCTGAAGTGGGGGCCCGGAAAGAAGCGTCGCAGTAAAACTTCGGCGGCCTGAAGCGCGGAGCGGTAGTGGGGCTGTTGTGTTTTATCAGGCTGCAGAGCGGAAATGAGGAAGCTTGCGGTGTCGTATGCCAGGAGGCGGTAATGGGAGCTGTACTGAAACAAACATGGAAAGAGTTTCGTGACGATGATGCGATGACGCATGCGGCGGCGCTGGCTTTTTACAGCCTGCTGTCGTTGATTCCGTTTATGAGCCTGGTGCTTGTGATCGTAGGTCTTTTCATGCGAAGTGAGACCGCGGCAGATCAGATATTAGGCTTTGTCAGAAATCTTGTCGGCCGGGACGTCGCAGGTGTTTTGAAGGCCATGTTCGATAGGTCGGAATCGTATGGGGGACACGCTACTTCAATCGTGGGAATCCTGGTGCTCCTGCTGGGCGCAACGGCTCTTGTGGGGCACCTGCAGAGGGGGCTCAATCAAATGTTAGACGTGGGGCCGTCCAAACCAGGTGGAAAGCTCAAACTGTTCTTCAAGAAGAAAGGCAAATTCCTGCTTACGATTCTTGCAGTTGCCGCAGCGGTGATCGGCCTGCTGGCACTTTCTTTTGTACTGAGTTACCTTGTCCGGACACTTGGAGCGCCCGGGTGGGTTTATAACCTGCTGCACTATGCGGCCGCCTTTGGCATCGGGTATCTGCTCATTTCGTATTTGTTCGCCTTTGTGCCGGACAGCAGGATGCCATTTCGAGAGGTCCGCAGCGGCGCTCTCATCACCACCGTGCTGCTGGTCGCAGGGCAGTTGGCGATCGGAATCTACTTCAGGCTTTCAAAGAAGGAACAGATGTACGGGTACATGGCGAGCATCATTCTGTTCGTCGTCTGGATCTATTACAGCGCCGTGGTGCTGTACTTCGGCGCCGAACTGACCCGGGTACTTGCGCAGCGTGCTCCTGCAAAAACCGCGGCAAATACGCAAGAGCATACTTGAACGCACGCCGACGGCGCAATATCATCGCCTGAAATCGCCGGCCTCGGGGCAGGCAATTTGCACAGGAGCGACCATGTTCACGAAGATGAAGTCATTCTTGGCCGAGCAGCTCAAGGAGATCGCGGAGGCCGGCCTGCACAAGGACGAACGCATCATTACCAGCCCGCAGCGGATGCACATCACCGTGGCCGACGGGCGCCGCGTGCTAAACATGTGCGCGAATAACTATCTCGGCCTGTCGGATAACGCCGAGATTATCGCCGCGGCCAAGGAGAGTCTGGACCGGTGGGGCTTCGGTATGTCCTCGGTGCGCTTTATCTGCGGCACGCAGGCCATCCACAAACAGCTCGAAGCGAGGATCGCCGAGTTCCTGGGTACGGAGGACGCCATTCTGTACTCGTCGTGCTTCGATGCCAACGGCGGCCTGTTCGAAACGCTTTTGGGGCCGGAGGATGCCGTCATCAGCGACCAGCTCAATCACGCCAGCATCATCGACGGCATTCGCCTGTGCAAGGCTCAGCGTTTCCGCTACAACAATAGCGACATGGCGGATCTGGAAGCAAAGCTGCAGGAGGCCCAATCAGCCCGTTTTCGTATGATCGCCACGGATGGCGTTTTCTCGATGGACGGCCTTATCGCCAAGCTCGACCGCATTTGCGACCTGGCAGAGAAATACGATGCATTAGTCATGGTGGACGACTCCCACGCCGTCGGCGTGCTTGGAGCGGGCGGACGCGGAACCCATGAGCATTGCGGGGTTATGGGCAGGGTGGACATCATCACGGGGACGCTCGGCAAGGCGCTCGGCGGGGCCAGCGGCGGCTATACGGCGGCACGAAGGGAGATCGTCGAGATCCTGCGGCAGCGAAGCCGACCTTACCTCTTTTCCAATACCGTAGCCCCGACGATCGTGTCGGCCTCGCTGAAGGTGTTAGAGATGCTCTCGGCCTCGACGGCCTTGTGCGACAGGCTTCGCGAGAATACCCGCTACTTCAGGCAGAAGATGGCCGAGCTTGGTTTCAATATCATCGCCGGTGAGCATCCGATCGTCCCGGTCATGTTGGGCGACGCCGTCCTTGCCCGGAAGATGGCGGACTTTCTGCTCGAAAGGGGGGTCTATGTGATCGGGTTCTCGTACCCCGTTGTGCCAAAGGGGCAGGCCCGAATTCGCACGCAGATATCCGCCGCGCACACCAAACAGGACCTTGATTTTGCCGTAGAGTGCTTTGCCGAGGCAAAAAGGGCCTTTGGCCTGTAAGCACAGGATGATTTCCCACAACAAGAGCCTATGTACTGCCTGTCGGTGAGGGTATAATTACGCAATGATCATAAGAGACGCAAAGACAAGTGACGCCGAGGCGATCAGCAGAATCATTTCTTACTATGCTGAACTGGACCGTATGCTGTTCTGCTCGGTCTCTGAGGTCTATGAGAGGCTGCAGCTATTCCAGGTCGCCGAAGAGGGTTGTGCCGTTATCGGCTGCTGTGCCCTGCAGGTCGTCTGGTCGGACCTTGCCGAGATCAAATCCCTGGCCGTGGTTAAGGAGCGGACCGGTACCGGCGTTGGGCGTGCGCTCGTTGAGGCCGCCATCGAAAAGGCTCGCCAACTTGGTGTCCGCCGGGTATTTACCCTGACACTGGAGCCTGGCTTTTTCGAAAGGGTGGGCTTCACCCGGGTGGACGTCGACAGCCTGCCTATGAAGGTGTGGAGCGATTGCGCCAAGTGCCCCAAACAGGATAACTGCGACGAAAAGGCGCTGGTTCGCGAGCTGTGACATACCAACCGGCTGGTATGCCATGCGTTTCAGTTATCCACATTCGCCCGACCACCGCTTGCCGCCATGTTGATGTGGTTGTAAGCTCTTTATTGACGGCTGTTTAGCAGAGGCAAGCGTGTTTCGGGTAATCAGCCGACTTGGCGCTTCTGGAACAGCGAAATCGCTAACATCAGGATGCCGGCCGAATACAGGGCGGCGTATATAACGCCTATGAGGAGATATTTGGCAGGGACGGTGGCGCCTTCGTAAATGGCATCACTGATCCAGAAGACCTGGAAGTTCGGGACGATGGCGTGTGCGATCTTGGCCCAGAGCGCGGTGTCTGCGAAGCGGCCGAAAACGTAGTCGCTGATAAGCCCGATAAGGAAGGCGGAGATGCAGCAAACCAGTGTCAGGACAAGATTCATTCTGGTGGAGAACATCACTGCCAGAGCGACGATAATTACGACCGCCATGAACAGCAATATGGAGCCGTAGATCTCAAAAAGTTCAATCTTGTTGTTGGCCGGGTTGAGCTTCCATTCCTTGTCCACGACCGCCAGGAAGATGGTACCTAACGTGGCCAAGAGTGCCAGATTGACGACTCCCGTGGCGCCGAAGGGCCAGTCGTAAGTATAGTTAAGAAAAGCGGTTAGAAGAAGTGTCAGCAGCAGGACAATGATCGCCGTGACCAGCACCGGCCAGTCATGTGTATCCGTTACTGTCTCCAGAACCCCGTGCCTGATCGTCATCAGCAGGGCGATAGTGCAGATGTAGTGGGCAAGGCCGACGGCAGCGGTGATTCCGACGAACTTACCTATCAGAAACGTCGGTCTGCCTACGGGCTTTGACAAAACCGTGGTGATGGTTCGGGTTTCTATTTCTTCAGTCAGGGCGCCGGTTGCCGAAAATATTGCTATGAACAAACCCGATAGAAACAGCGTACTTAGGCCTATCTCGCGCAGAAGCTTGATATCTTCGTCCATCGTGAAGGCAGTCAGCACGGGGCTCATGAAGAAAAGAAAGAGCGCAAACGCTATAATCACGGCGTAAACGGGCTGACGAATCGCTTCGGTAAACGTGTTTTTTGCGATGACGAGCAGTTTCGGTATCACGGTATTTTTCCTGATTCAATAGTGCTTTAGGCTACACCTGTATAGGTGATGTTGTTATAGTACGCCGTTTGTCGCTTGTAAAGCGTCGAATGGTTTAAGATATCGGTAGTATACAAGTTCGAATTGAAAATTGTTCGTCGTCAGTGGGAAATAGCAGATGAAGGTATCCTCGAAGCGGGCAAGGCAGGTTGCGATCATCGGCTTCGTGCTAAGCGTCTTGTTCTTCATCGCAGTATTTGTAATCGGGGGTTTCAACGGCTCTCCGGCGGTCTTGTCGCTCAGTTGGCAGATCTTAGGCGGGGGCCTGATCTGGTTCGTTCTGGTGCTCCAGTTTCATCAGCGGAGCCTCGCGGAGCAGGAAAAGTTGGACATCGCGCAGCTTGCCCAGGCGAAGCGCAGCGAGACGATTTTTCAGGCAGACGCAGAACGAGGACAGATGTTTGCCGTCGCCGAGCATCGCCTTAAGATCCTCGAGAAGTGGTTTCTGCCGGCGTTTGCCATCATTATTGCCGCCTATCAGATTACGTTAGGCTGGCTGCTGCTCGGGACCATCAAAGAAGGCGCCGAGCGGGTACTGTCCCACGACTATCTGGCCGCAGTCCTGACGGTGGCGGTGGCTTTCGTGAGTTTTCTCCTGTCGCGGTATGCCACGGGCATGAGCGCCCAGGCCGAGTGGAAGCCGCTGCGGGCCGGCGGGAGTTATCTTCTCAGTTCCACGGTGCTGGCGTTTCTTGTCACCATTGGTCTGACCCTCTATCATTTCAAACTCGGGCTGATGATCTACGTAATGTCGTGGGTCATCCCGATTCTGATGATCGTTCTGGGCGCGGAAACGGCCCTGAACGTGCTGCTCGACATCTACCGGCCGCGGATGGCGGGTCAGTACAGCCGAAGCGCTTTTGACAGCCGTTTGCTCGGCATGGTTAGTGAACCGGGCGGTATTTTGAACACCGTCGCCAGCGCGATCGACTACCAGTTTGGCTTCAAGGTCTCGCAGACATGGTTTTACAAGCTGCTCGAAGAGGCCATCCTCCCCCTGATTCTCTTTTCCATCGTAACGCTCTATCTGCTTAGCTGCCTGGTCGTGATTGAGCCAGGGCAGCAGGCGCTGATCGAGCGTTTGGGGTCCTACCATCGTGTTGCAGGCCCGGGTCTGACACTCAAATGGCCATGGCCCTTCGCCGTCGCCCGAATCTACGATACCGAACGGGTTCAGCAGCTCAACATTGGCTTTACCGTCGATGAAAGCAAGGCCGACAGCCGCGAGCCGCTGCTCTGGGGCGAAAAGCACTACAAGGAAGAAGACCATCTGCTCGTCGCGGCTCATTCTGAGACTTCGGACGGCAAGGGCGGCGCGCCTGTCAGCCTTGTGGTCGCGGCGGTGCCGGTGCAGTACCGCATCAAGAACCTCAAGGACTATGTGTATAATCACGCCGACGCGCGCGAGATGCTTCGTGTGATCTGCTATCGTGAGCTGGTCAAGTATGCCGCCAGTGCGAAGGTGGAGACACAAGGCGACGAGGGCGCCGGGGACCGCAAGAGCATCTTCGGCGCCGGCCGCGAGACCGCCGCGGCGTACTTGACGCAGCAAATCAGCCGAGCGGCCGACGCAGCGGGCCTGGGCGTCGAAATAGTCTACCTGGGATTAGAGGGCGTTCATCCGCCGGCCGACGAGGGCGTGGCCAAGACCTACCAGGAGGTCATCGGCGCGATTCAGAAGAAATACGCCGCGGTGATGGAAGCCCAGGCTGAGCAGAACCGGATTCTGATTACTTTGGCCGGCGGCGACGCGGAACGGGCCAATGAACTGTACAAGCTTGCGCGGCAGTATCAGCAGGCCAGCGAGGCAGTCAAGGAAGCGGAGAACCCCGCAGAGGCGCAGGCCGTTGCTGATGCCGTCGGCGAGGAACTCAATGCCGCCATCCGGGCCTCCAGCGGCGACATTTTTCAAACGCTCAGCGAAGCGACCAGCGACGCCTTCGAAAAGGTCATTCTGGCGGAAGCGACCGGCAAACGCTATGAAGGCCAGCTCAAGGCCTACAAAGCCGCCAAAACCATTTACCCGCGCGAGGTACGTTTAGCCATGCTTGAAGAAACGCTCAAAGGGGCCCGCAAGTACGTTGTGCTCGCCGAAGACGCGGATACGGAGGTCTACATCGTCGACCTTCAGCAGGAGCATACGCCTGATCTCTACGACCTGAACCTGGAAGCCATTGAGGCGATTCAGAAGAACAAGTAAGTACTAAGAGGAAAAGACGGAAATGAAAAATGTCTGGGTATTGGCGTTCGTAATCATCATTTTGATGGTCCTGGGACTCTTCCTCTTTACGTTCCAGGTTCGCGAAACCGAAGTAAAGGTAGTCACATTCTTCCACGAATATCGCCGGACCGTGGACAAGCCGGGCCTGTACCTGCGTTTGCCGCCGCCGATCCACGTAATTCGGACGTTCGATCGCCGCAGCCATCTTTACGAGACGGTGCTCGAAGAGACGACGACACGCGGCGGGGAGCCTATTACGGTAACGAGCTATGTCGTGTGGAAGGTCGGCGATCCGCAGAATTTCTTCAACAGCGTAACAGACAAGAAGGGCGCCGAGAAGGCCCTCTCCACACTGTTGCGCAATGCGCAGAACTCCGTCATCGGCAAGTACTACTTCAGCGATTTGGTCAACTCCGATCCCACACAGATCAAGCTGGAGCAGATCGAAGCGGAGATGGCGAACAGCGTTCGCAGGCACGCCGAATCGGAATACGGTATTGAGATCGTAGCCGCGGGCATACGTCGTCTGGGCATCAGCGAACTCGTCACCAAGGACGTGTTCGAGCGCATGAAGACGGATCGCGAGCGCATCACGCAGAAGATCATTGCCGATGGTAACGCCGAGGCGACGAAGATCAAGAAAGACGCCGAATCCAAGCGTAAAGAGCTGTTGGCAATTGTCGAAGCCCAGGCGAAGGCCATTCGCGGCAGCGGCGATGCTGAAGCGGCCGCGTATTACAAAATGCTCGAAGAGAACAAGGAACTGGCGATTTTCCTCCGCGACATTGAAGCGTTGCGTGAGATCCTGAAAGAGAAGTCCACGATTGTTCTCGGCGCCGACACGGACCCAATCGGCCTGCTGAAAAAGGCGCCCGATTTGCCCTCCGACGATAGCGACGACCAGAAATGATCCAGGCGGCCGCTGCCAAATCGTGACAGCATTCAGGGGTTGAAGTTCAGATGATGGAAAAAGAAAGCCAACAGAGCCAGGTCGACGTGTCCGACGTTCAGGCCCACGGCGAGGCCGATCTCGCCGGCGAATTCCTGTCGCGGGCGCTGCGACACAGCTTCTTCATACTCAAGATCATTATGGGCGTTCTGGTCGTTCTTTTCATCACTTCCGGCATCTTCCGCGTGGAGGAAGATGAGAACGCCCTGGTCCTGCAGTTCGGCAGGATCCGCGAGTTCCGGTCCAGAGACGGCGAGACTTACCGTGTTCTCGGTCCCGGCCTGCACTGGGCCTGGCCGGAGCCGATCAGCGAAATCATCCGCATCCCCGTCAAGCGAGTCCAGACGCTGGCGATCGAGTCCTTCTGGTACTTCCAGACGGCCGAGGAAAAGCTGCGGACGACGCGCACCGACTATTATGGCGGTCCGACCCTCGATCCCAAGAAAGACGGCTATTGCCTCACGCGAAACGACAGTTCGCTGGGCAGCGGCGAATCCGACTACAGCATCGTCCATACCAAGTGTTATCTCACTTATCGCATTCAGGATATCGAACAGTTTTTCCATAACATCTATTATGAAGTGCCCCGGCCCGGACAGGACTTTCTGGACGTGGTCTCCAAGACGGTCGATCCGCTGCTGGAGGCAATGGTCAGCGACGCCGTCGTGGCGACGATGGTCAACTACACCATCGATGAAGCCATATTGAACGACCCCCGCATCGTGCGCGACGTCGAAAAGCGCCTCAAGGCGAAGCTTGATGCAATCGGCAGCGGCATCGCCATCGATGCCTTTCATATGCCGACCATCACCTGGCCGCGACAGGTCAGCCGGGAGTTCAACGACTCTGTTGGCGCGCAGAACCGGCGCAAGCAGGTCATGCTGGAGGCTGAAAGCTACCGTGACCAGATCCTCAGCGAGGCCGGCGGGGCACAGGCCGAGGCTATCCTGGCGGAACTGAAGATTATCCACGAAGCCCTGAAGAACGAGAACCTCACGGAGCAGCAGAAACAGGACTATGAGCAGAAGCGCGAGACGCTGCTTTCGCAACTCGCCGGCACCGCCCAGGAACGTCTTGCCGAGGCGCGGGCTTACCGCACGCACGTCGTCAGCCGTGCCAAGGCCGACGCGGAGTACCTGACCAGGCTGCTGCCGGAATATAAGCGTCACCCGCGGCTGGTCATACAGCAGATCTACCAGAGCGCCGTCCAGGAGGTGCTCGAGAACGCCGACGAGAAGTTCATCATTCAGCCCTCGGCCGGCGGCAAGAACAAGGAGATTCGTGTTCAGATCAATCCTGATCCGACCATACAGAAGAAACGCATGGAAGAGGCCAAGAAACAAAGCGAAAACGTAGAGGCGAAGTAGTTTGAGGCAGACTGCGATATGGCGCATGAACATTTGCAACTTAAGGAACATGAACTGAGCGAGCACGAACGCACGCGCGGACGCCAGTTTCGCGTCAGCCTGGCGCTGTTGGGCACGTTGGCGGGGGGTATTCTTCTTCTGAACAGCGCGATCGCGCCGCTCTTTTACGGCCGCGGCAGCGCCGTCGCTCAGTTGTGTGCTATGGTCGGGGCGGTGCTGCTGGGTATTCCCGTCGTGTGGCATGCGATCAAATGCATGGTCCGCGGTCACATGCACATGGACGAGCTGGTCGCGCTGGCCATTGTCGCGGCGTTCGCCACAGGTCAGTATATCGAGGCGGGCCTCATCGCCTTCATCATGCTGCTTGGCGAACTCATGGAAACCCGCACCGCCCTGGGTGCGAGGGCCAGCATCGAATCGCTGATCAAGCTGACGCCCACGGTTGCCAACCTCGTGACCGAAGACGGTTCGGAGCGTGAAGTCAAAGTCAGCGATTTGAAACCCGGCGACGCCGTTCGCGTTCGGCCCGGCGATAATGTTCCGGCCGACGGCGAGGTGCTTGAAGGCGTCAGCAGCGTCAACGAGGCCACCATCACCGGCGAATCGCTGCCGGTCGACAAGGTGCCCGGCATGCAGGTCTTTGCAGGCACAACAAACCTCACGGGCGCGATGGTTATTCGCGTCACCAAGGCCGGCACGGACACTACTTTGGGCAAGGTGCAGTCGCTGATCATGGCCGCCGAGAAGACGCGTCTGCCCATCACCCGCATCATTGACGAATATGTCCAGTGGTACATCCCCACGATCCTGATGATCACGCTGATCATCTGGTTCTTCACGAAGGACATAAACCGTTCTATTGCGGCACTGGTGATCTCCTGTCCGTGTGCGCTGATTCTGGCCACGCCGACGGCAATGGTGGCGGCGCTGTCTTCTGCCGCGCGATTAGGCGTACTCATCAAGAACGTGTCGCTGCTCGAAGTGGCCGGCCGGATCACCGCGATCGTCTTTGACAAGACCGGTACGCTCACCACCGGCCAACTCTATGTAACGAAACTCGAACCCGCGCCGGGCGTGGAGCCGGCACACATGCTCGCCCTGGCTTCGTCAGCGGAACGCATGAGCAGACACCCCGCGGCCCGGGCGCTGTATCGCCTGGCCAAAGAGGCCAATGTCGCGCTCTTCGATCCGGAAGACTTCCAGGAAACGCCCGGCAAAGGCGTTTCGGCAAGAATCAACGGTTCGCATGTGCTCGTTGGCCGCGACACGTTTCTTCGCGAGCACCATATCGACATCAGCAATGTTCGTGACCCGTCGCTGCACGAGGAACAGGGCTTCAGCACGCTTTACGTCGCCTGCGACAACCGCTGCATCGGCTGGGTGGGCATGCAGGACAAGGCCCGGCCTGAGGCCCGCAAGGCCGTCGCCGAGCTGTTCGAGGCGAAGGTCAAGCGCATCACCATGCTCACGGGCGACCGCAGCGAGGTCGCCAATCGCGTCTCGGCGGAGTTGGGCTGTACCGACTACAAGGCCCATTGTCTGCCGCAGGACAAGCTGGCGGTGGTCGAGCGGATCCGCCGTGACGGCCACACGGTAGCGGTCGTGGGCGACGGCATCAACGACGCGCCGGCGCTTGCGGCCGGGGACCTGGGCATCGCCATGGGGGCCGCCGGCAGCGACGTGGCCATCAATTCAGCCTCCATCGCACTTATGAGCGACGACCTGAGACGGCTGCCGTTCCTCATGCGGCTTTCGCGAAAGACGCGCATGGTTATCAATCAGAATCTCTTCTTCGGTATTATCTTCATTATCGCCGGCGTGGCAGCGTCCGCGGCGGGTCTGGTGCATATCGTCCTGGCGGCCCTGCTGCATTTCGCCGGTTCCGTCGTTGTCATTTTCAACAGCGCGCGTCTGGTACGTTTCGGCGAGGAACTCGATGCGCACGTGCAGGAACAAACATAAGAGCGGCTGCGCCGAAGTGCGCGACCCGCGATAGGGATGGATTTTTGAGGTTAGACCGTGACAGCACAGGGCAGTGAATACGCAATCGAGACGATCTCGCTGACGAAGATCTTCCGCGACTGGTGGGGCCGTGCGAAGGTGGTCGCCGTCGACAAGCTGGAGCTGAAGATTCGGTACAATGAGATCTACGGCCTCCTCGGCCCGAACGGCAGCGGCAAAACCACCACCCTCAAGATGCTGTTGGGTCTGCTGCACCCCACCAAAGGCGTCGCCCTGCTGTTGGGCGGCAACGGCCGAGACCCCCGGATTAATGAACGCATAGGCTACCTGCCGGAAGAGTCGTACCTTTATCGGTATCTGACGGCCCGTGAGACGCTGGACTTTTACGGACGGCTCTTCGGGCTTCCGTCGCGCATTCGCAAGAGCCGCATCGACGCACTGCTTGAAATGGTCGGTCTCACCGGCATGGCCAACCGCCCGGTTGGAACCTACTCCAAAGGCATGGCCCGCCGTATCGGTCTGGCCCAGGCCCTTATCAACGACCCGGAACTGCTCATTCTGGACGAGCCCACCAGCGGCATGGACCCGATCGGCACACGGCAGATCAAGGACCTGCTCGCCCAACTGGCCAAACGCGGCAAGACCATCCTGTTGTGCAGCCATTTGCTTGCCGATGTCGAAGACGTGTGCGACCGCATCGGAATCCTCTACGGCGGCCGCATGCAGGTCGAGGGCACTGTCGAGTCCTTGCTGCAGCACCGCGATGAAAATCAGATCGTGACCGGCCGCATCAGCGCAGCCGCACTCGACCGGATCCGCAGCATCGTCGAGGGCGAGCATGCCACGTGTGAGATTTCCTCGCCAATGGACCGGCTCGAAGAGTTTTTCATTCGCACCGTGACCGCCGCCCAGGAACAGGGCCTGGCCACGAGCGGTGCTATGAGCACCACCAAGATCGGCGACTTCCTTATGCAGGAGCCCGTCAAACCGAGCATCCTCGAGCAGCTTGTCGCCTCGGATGTGCACGAGACTGGCGACGATACAGTCGAACAGGCTGACGCAGAAGTCACCGAGACTCAGCCCGTCGAGCAGCGCACCGACACCGACCTGCTTGAGCGTCTGGCCGCGGCCGGCCTCGGAGAACACCAGACTGAATCCGTCGCGCCGCAGGAGACTGAAGGACAGGCCGTCGTCGAAGAAACAGAGACGGTCAAACGCGACGTGCTGGACGAACTCATAGGTCGCTCGGAAGCAGACAACGGAACAACCGAGCTGGTTGATCCGGGCCGCAAGGGAGATAGTGAAGATGCATAGCGTCTGGGCTGTCGCACGAAATACGATTGCACAGGCTGTGCGGATGAAAGTCGCCGCTCTTGTCATCGTTCTGCTGCTGGTGTTGATTCCGCTGATGAGCGTCGTTCTCGTCGGCGATGAAACGCTGCACGGCAAACTCCAGACCTTCAGCAGCTACAGTCTGTCCCTTATGACCATGCTGCTGTGCATCCTTACGATTGCCGTTTCAACCTGGACACTCAGCAATGATCTTCGCCGCAAGCATCTTTTCCTGATCGTCACCAAACCGATCACTCGCTGGCAAATCGTACTGGGGAAACTCTGCGGCATTCTGATCCTCGACGCGGTGCTGCTGGTGCTGTTTTCCACGATCATTTACGTGCTGACGCTGGCGATCCCGTATCTTGACGATGCTCCCCCTGAAGAGGTTAAGAAAGCCGCGGACGAATTCTTCACGGCGCGGGCCGGCCGCACGGTGGAAGAGGACGAGGAGGAGATCGAGCGCCGTGCATGGGAGGCGTATCAAAAGCTCAGGGACACGGACCAGATTCCGCCTGACATGACTCAGCAGCGCGTGCTCTCGGAGTTGCGGTCGCACCAGCGAATGCTTGCCAAGGCGGTCCCGGTCAACACGCGCAAGATCTGGGAGTTCAACAACGTCAGGGTGCGCGACCCGAACGAGACCCTGTTCGTGCGGTTCAAGTACGATGTCGCCGTAACCCCGATCGACGACAAAGTACACGGTGTCTGGGCCGTGGGCGATACGCGGCAACTGGAGTTGGCGGCCGGCGGATGGAAGACGCCGTTGGCTCAAGTCGTGCGATCCGATGTGACCCGGACGATGACCGAGATCGAAGTGCCGGCCTCCGTTGTGGCCGAAGACGGCTTTGTGGGCGTGATCTTCTTCAATAGCTCCATGAACGATACCACGGTTTTTCTGGAGAACGTCGAACTGCTCTATCGTGAGGGGACGTTCACCGGCAACTTCATCAAGGTTGTCCTGCTCATCGCACTGCGTCTGGTGTTCCTGGCGGCGCTGGGCGTTTTCGCCTCGACGTGGCTTTCCTTCCCGGTGGCGTTTCTCCTGGCCGTTACGATTTTCATGCCTGCCATGATAAGAGGCTTCATTGCTGAGTCATTTGAGTCTATTGGAAATATCGGTATTATCCTTAAGCAGATCCTGTGGCTGTTGCCGCAGTTTGACGGCGAGGCCAATCCGACCCATTACATGGTTATGGGGCGCTTGCTGCGATGGGGTACGCTTGTCGTCACCGGCCTGGTTGTTCTCATAAAGGCCGGCGCGCTGACGGCGTTCGGTATGTGGATATTCGGCAGTCGAGAGATTGCTAAAACGGCGGTATAGGCGATTCGATGCGTTTTCGCGACATAATGATCTGTACATTGGCCGGGCTGGTGGGCGTTGCGTTGATAGTGGGCGCCTCTACGCGCCTGGACGGCATCCATCGCGCCCGCCAGGAAATGAACCTCGTGAGCAACGAGCCCCTTGAGAACGCGCCGCCATCGCTTGCCTTCGCCACAGTCGCTATGGGCGCGTTCCGAGGGCTGGTCGTCGACATCCTCTGGCTCCGCGCCGACAAGCTCAAGGAAGAAGGTCAGTTTTTCGACGCCAAACAATTAGCGGAATGGATCACCGTCATGCAGCCGCGCTTTGCGGCGGTTTGGGATTTCCACGGCTGGAACATGGCCTACAACATCTCCGTGGCGGTGCCCAATACCCAGCCCGAGGAACGCTGGCGCTGGGTGCGGAACGGTTACGAACTCATCCGCGACAAAGGCATTGAAAAGAATCCGCACAGTATCATCCTATATCGATCCCTGGCGTGGATTTTTCAGCACAAGATCAGCGGCGTGGCTGATGACTGCCACATGTACTACAAGCGCGAACTGGCTCTGGCCATGCGGCCGCTGTTAGGTGACAAGAGCGAAGCGGAATTCGCCGCTCTCGCCGCGGCTCCCCACACCCTTGCAGAGGTCACAAAGGATGAGAAAGTCGCCGAGTTCGTCGATGGTCTGCGCAAGAGCGATCCCGCCTTTGCCGATGACGACAAGATCGCCGCAAACTATCTCTCCCTGCGCCAGAATCCCGCTCGTTTTGCTCCCGCGGCCCATGAGGTTATCAATCGCTGGCGCGACACCGAGACCCTGCGGACCTTTGACCTCTTTGCGCGGGCGTACCAGTTGCGAAATGTCTGGAAATTCGATATCGATCTCATGATCCGTCTCAACGAGCGGTACGGCCCCACGCCCCCTAACGATCCAAACGACCATGGTCCTCTCAACTGGGAACACCCTGACGTCCACGCCATATACTGGGCGCAGAAAGGCCTGGACACTGCAAGTAAGCCCGGCACGTACTCCATCGACGAGAAGAACACGGACCGAATCATTTTTCACAGCCTCCAAAGCCTCTTCCGTACGGGCCGGATCATCCTGTATGAGATGCCCGGCCAGAAGCCGGCCGTGTTTGTCCGCCCTGACGTGGCCATGTTCGACACCTTAAACCAGGAGTGGATCAAGCGAATCGAAAAATACGAGGAGCTGCAAGGTAATCCGAAGGCGGTCCGCGGCGGGCACCGTAACATGCTTATCAATGCCATTCTGACGTTCTACCAGGGCGGCCAGCATGCCAAGGCGGCCAGCATCCTGGCCGAACTGCGGCGCCGTTACCCACGCGAAGAATACAACATCCCGTTGATTTCATTCGTGCGGCGACGCATCGCGGAAGAACTGGACCGGCCGGGCGGAAAGGACGCCACCGAACTGATCGACATGGCCCTGCGCGAGGCGTATTTTCGATTTGCGGTGCGCGACGACAATGAGGCCGCCGGTCGGGAGCAGTGGGCGCGTGAGATACATGACTATTACCAGAGGGAGATGGCCGACGGCACACGGACTGCATTGCCCGACTTTGACATAATGCGGTACGCCGCCCTGGCAGGCTTCTGGGAGGACCCGTTTTACCCTGCGGATATCAAGATGCGCCTGATCGGACGCATGAAACTGGAGAGGCCTGAACTGCTTAACAAGCTCGTCGAGTACGATGAAGGCTTGAAGAAATTTCTGGAAGAGCAAGGCTTCTAAAGGCCGCAAACCTGTTACACGCCGCAACTCTGCTATCCATCCCCGGGCCGTTTGCCCCGGAAATGGTTTCCCTCTGGAGGCTGCGGCCGTTTCTGGTATAATCCCATCCCTGCCCCGATCTGCGGATCGGTCGAGACGTACAATGGACTGTCAAGAGAAACAAGGATGAGCGGAAAGCTTGATGACGTACGCAGTATTTTCACCCGAGCAGCTAACTGAATCCCAGAGGAAAGCGGTCAACCATACCGAAGGCGCCTTGCTGGTGCTGGCGGGCCCCGGAAGCGGCAAGACCCGCGTGATCACCAGCCGAATTGCCGCCCTGATCGAATCGGGGGTCCGGCCGTGGAATATTTGTGCTATCACCTTTACCAATAAGGCCGCCGAGGAAATGCGCGACCGCGTCGCCGGCCTGGCCCATGCCCACGGCGTGCACATCAGCACGTTTCATTCGCTGTGTGTGCGCCTCCTGCGGCAATACGCCCACGAGGCGGGCATCAGCCCGTATTTCAGCATCTACGACACCGTCGACCAGACACGATGCGTCAAGGAAGCGATCAAGAGCGTTGAGATAGCCGTTGGCAGTTTCCCACCCTCGCGCATGCTCGCTTCGATTTCGCAGCTCAAGAACGATCTGGAAGACGTTGATGCCTTCGAAGCCCGGGCCGCTGACTACTACAGCAAAGTCCTTGCCCGGGTCTATCGAGCCTACCAGCGCATTCTCGCCGACAATAACGCGCTGGACTTTGACGATCTGCTTACCCGCACCGCCTTTCTCTTGCGTGATAATCCGGATGTCCGGCGTGAGATCGGCGACCGCTTCCGTTATCTGCTCGTCGATGAATATCAGGACACCAACCACGCCCAGTACCAGATCGCCAAAGGCATTGCCCTGGAACACGGGAACATCTGCGTCACGGGAGACCCGGACCAGTCCATCTACAAATGGCGGGGCGCCGACATCGGCAACATCCTTGCCTTCGAACAGGATTGGCCTGACGCAACGGTCATCAAGCTGGAGGAGAATTTCCGCAGCACGCCGAACATTCTCCAGCTTGCCGACAGGCTGATCGCCAACAATCTCCAGCGAAAGCACAAGACACTGATCCCTACACGCCGCGCCGGCCACGATGTGCAGATCCGTGCGTACCCGGACGCCGAAACCGAGGCTGAAGAAGTTGCTCAAGGCGTTAAAGACCTCATGGCGGAGAACTTCAGCTGCGGCGAAATCGCCGTCTTCTATCGCGTCAACGCCATGAGCCGCGTCATCGAAGAGGCCTTTGTGCGTCGCCAGATTCCGTACCAGGTCATCCGCGGCGTGGAATTCTATGCACGCAAGGAAATCCGCGATATCCTCAGCTATCTGAAGGTCATGGTTAACCCGGACGACGGCTTGGCGTTCGAACGCGCTTTGGGCACGCACAAGCGCGGCATAGGAAAGACGACGATCGATCGTCTCATCGCCTGGGCCGACCGCGAGAAGACCTCGCTATATGAATCCGCGCGCAACGCCCACCGAATCGACTCGATTGCCAAAGCCACCCAGGACAGACTTGTTGCCTTTGCGGAAATGATTGATACGTTCCGGCAGGACATGACCGGCCCCGTCGCCCCTCTCATGGAGCGTGTCTTCAAAGAGAGCGGCATGGCCGCCGCTCTGGAGGCCGGGGGTGAAAGAGAAGAAGCGGCCATCGAAAACGTCGGCGAACTCATCAATGCCGCCGCCATCTACGACAAGGAAACCGAGTCGCCTTCGTTGGCCGATTACCTCCAGACCATTGCTCTCTACAGCGACACCGACGCATACGAACCTGAAAGCGGCCGGGTCTCACTCATGACGCTCCATGCCGCCAAGGGACTCGAATTCGACGCCGTCTTCATCGTCGGACTGGAAGAAGGTATCCTGCCGCACGAACGCAGCATGGAGTTCGCTTCGGACATCGAAGAGGAACGGCGACTCTTTTTTGTAGGCATGACGCGCGCCCGGTCCCGGCTCCACATCAGCTACGCCCGTCACCGGGTTGTCCACGGTCAGTTCCTGCGGACCACGCCGTCCCCGTTTCTCTTCGAAATCGGCTACGAACCTGATTTTTCCGCAACCGAGCATGCTCCATCGCTGGAGGACGGCTTCCAGTACGATTACGCCGACTCCCAGACGGAATTGTACCGCGTCAACGAACTCGTCTCCCACGCGAAGTTCGGCCTCGGCCGCGTCAAGGAGTTCATCGACATGGGCGAAGACAGCATCGTTGTTGTCCGGTTCAATTCGGGACAAACAAAAAGCCTCATGCTCAAGTATGCAAAGTTGACCCGCCCCGAGGGCTGAGTTCCGCGGCAGGGGGCCACGCCCACAAAAAACGGCCGGCCCCTGGAATTTCCTTGACGATATTGGGGGGTCAGGTTACTGTCATCGCTTTGCGGGAAAGGATAAACCGTGGAATTGACGTGGCTTATGAGGATTCGCATTGCCGCCGCAATGGGGGCGGGAATGCTCCTGATCGGCTTGGCGGCCTGGCCCCTGGTTGCTCCGGCCGTCCCCGGAGGCGCCATTACCATCCAGGCCGGAGACATCAGCGTGCTGGATGTCGTCATTGTCGCGGCTCTGGCGTTTGCGGCGGGTTTCCTTGCCTACTTTGCAGCCTGGCCCTATGGCTCTGATATCGCCGTCCTTGCTGCCCCCGCGGGCTTGGCGCTCTGGGCCGTCCGCAGCGGCAGCATGTCCGACCTCCTTCGCATGAACATGGGGCTTTCCGCCGAAGAGACTATTGCGATGCGCCAGGACCTCTTTTTCATAATGCGCTGGGAGGGCCTTCTCTGGCTCGCCGTCGCGGCGGCAGGGTACGCCGGTGTCAGACTCGCCGCAGGCATTATTCCCGCCGGCAAGCCTGTTAACGATGCAGAAATCGGCAATACCAACACCCGCAACCCCCTGAACATCATGACGGCCCTGATCGCTTCGGTGGTCATCGGCAGCTTTGCAATGGGTATTTTCGCTCAGGATGTTCGTATGTTTGATTCCGAACTCGGCTCGGTAATCGGCCAGCCCGGCAAAGCCCAGATCGGCTTCGCCGTGGTCGTCTCTTTTGGAATCGCCGCCTTCGTAGCCAAGCGTCTCCTCGATGTTTCATGGATAGTGCCGGCTCTGGCCTCGGGCGCGGTGGCTTTTTATGGTATCTGGTTGTCGGCAAAACGTGACGTGCTTGAGCACATGGTCGAAAGCTGGCCTGAGGCGTTTTTCGCCCGATCCGTCTGTGCCGTACTTCCCATACAGTTTGCAGCATTTGGAGCCATTGGTGCAGTGATCGGCTACTGGTCGGCCATCAAGTATGCTCATTGGCGAAAACATGGAGAGTAGGGCCTTTAGCGGGGGAAGGGGCGGTTTTTTTGACTTCTTTGTTGCTGGGGGCCTGGTGCGTAAGTCGTTGTAAATAAAGAACTTGGCGCTGTTTTTGTCCTATAACAGAGTCTTGATAAAAAAAAGGGCCAGAAAACGATTACTTGCACCCCCGAAAATCGCCGAAAAGATATAGGCCGGCAGTTACGCGGAATGTGCGTTGCGCACTTTTTTTCCACTGAAATTGCCGAGACAGACGTATAGGAGTTCCAGATGCGATTGTGTCAGCCGCTGTCGGAAGAGTAGAGCCGGCCGCGGCCCTGACAGGCCAGCAACAGAAGGAGCCGTAACGTGTTGGTGCTAAGCAGACAAAAGGATGAGTCGATCATAATCGGCGATGATGTCGAGATTACAATTGTCGACGTACGAGGCGACAAAGTGCGGCTCGGGATTAACGCACCACGCAGCATTTCCGTGCACCGCAAAGAAATCTACGAAGCCATCCAGCGCGAAAAGGCCCAAAAGGCCAAAGAAGAGGCTGCCGGCCCTGACGCCGGGCCTTCTGAAGAAGGAAAAAACGGCTCCGGCGACTAATACTGCATCTGCCTGCATCTGCACCGAGGGGGAAATTTCAAGATAACAGTCAAAGCCCTTAGTCAAGGGCTTTTTTTATGCGCAAAGCTCAAATCCGCAATTCAAAACAAGCCACGCCGTATCTGCTTCTGTTACCTGCACTGCGGCACGATGCCCGCATTACTAATGAGGGCTTGCTGAATAGATTGTAAGTTGCTGTTTTACAGTGGTATGCGTTTCGGTT
>DAOTMV010000062.1:0-16853 GCA_035450485.1 Anaerohalosphaeraceae bacterium
AAGCCGTCTCTCCAGGTTAAAAGAGCAGAAAGAGACTTATTCAGCAAGCCCTAATGAGGGTCAGAGGGTTTGTTGCTCGGTTCGCGAGATGATCTCGTTTTGCAGATCCGTGCCGATGTCGACAAAATAGTCACTGTAGCCAGCGACGCGGACGATCAGGTCGCGGTATTCGGCGGGGCGTTGCTGCGCCTTGCGAAGCGTCTCGGCGCTGACTACGTTGAACTGCACGTGGTGGCCGTCCAGCTTGAAGTACGCCCTGATCAGGTGGACCAGCTTGTCCAGGCCCTCGCCTTGGAGGACCTGGGGGTTAAACTTCATGTTAAGGAGAGTGCCGCCGGTGCGGGCATGGTCAATCTTCCCGGCGGAGCGGATGACCGCAGTAGGGCCCTTGGAATCGATACCCTGGCTGGGGGAGATGCCGTCGGAGACGGGCTGGCCGGCTTTTCGGCCGTTGGGCAGGGCGCCGGTGACCTGGCCGAAGTAGATATGGGCGGTGGTCGGCAGGAGATTGACCGCATACCTGCCGCCTTTGGTGTTGGGACGGCCGCTGAGGGCGTCATAGTAGATGTTGAACGCTTCAAGCGCGAGGGTGTCGGCATAGTCATCATCGTTGCCGTACTTGGGTGTTCGGTTGAGGAGCGTTTGGCGCAGATGCTCGTGGCCTTCGAAGTCGGCGGCAAGGGCACTGAGCAGTTCGCTCATGGTCAGCGTCTTGTGGTCGAAGACGTGGTACTTGACGGCCGCCAGTGCATCGGCAAGGGAGCCGATACCCACGCCCTGGATGTAGGTCATGTTGTATCGTGAACCGCCGTCATGATAATCACGACCTTTTTCGATGCAGTCGTCCATGAGCAGAGACATGAATGGCGACGGCATGTATGTCGCATAGAGCCGTTCGATGACGTTGTTGCCGGCGATTTTCAGATCGATGAAGTACTGCAGCTGCTTCCTGTAGGCGGTGATTACGTCATCGAAAGAGGTCCACGCGTCGGCGGAGCCGGTGTGTGGGCCGACCTGAATGTTTGTTCGGGGATCGCGGCCGTCATTCAAGGCGAGTTCGAATATTTTGGGCCAGTTGCAGTAGCCCGTCAGGCAGCAACTCTCCTTGCCGAAGGCGCTGACGGTGACGCAGCCGCTCGGGCCGCCGGCGCGGGCGTCAGCCATGGTCTTGCCCTGGCCGATCATTTCTTCGATGATCACGTCAGTGTTGAAGACTGAGGGCTGGCCAAAGCCGCGGCGAATTACTTCGCAGGCCCGTTTGAGGAAGCGGTCGGGGTTCTTCTTGCTGATCTGGATGCAGGCGCTGGGCTGGACCAGGCGCATCTCCTCGACGATGTCCAGCAGCATGTACGACATTTCGTTGACACCGTCGGAGCCATCGGGGCGGAGGCCACCGATGTTGATGAGGGCGAAATCGGTGTAGGTGCCGCTTTGCTCCTCGGTGATAGCGACTTTGGGCGGAGCTGGGTGATTATTGAATTGGATCCAGAAACACTGAATCAATTCCTTTGCGGCGTCCTCGGTGATTGTGCCGGCCTGACGCTGAGCTTTGTAGAATGGCCAAAGGTGCTGATCGAGCCGGCCGGGATTGAACGAATCCCAGGTGTTGAGTTCGGTGATGACTCCAAGATGGATGAACCAGTAGGCCTGGAGGGCCTCGTGGAAATCGCGCGGTGCGTACGCAGGTACGTGCAGGCACACCTCCGCGATGCGCTCCAGTTCGGATCGGCGCACAGGGTTAGTTTCGACGGCGGCCTGCCGGCGAGCTTCATCGGCATGACGTTTGGCGTAGAGCATGATTGCATCGGCGCAGATGTCCATTGCGTGGTACTGCTGGTCCTTTGCATACGCCTGAGGATCGTGCAGGAAGTCGAGTTGGGCCCGCTTTTCAGCGATTCGGGCTTTGAAATCCATCATTCCGTGCCGGTAGATTTTGTCGTCCAGGATCGCGTGTCCTGGAGCCCGCTGTTCCATAAACTCGGTGAAAACGCCCGCCTCGAAGGCCCTGTGCCATTCCGGGGTCATGGCGGCGAAGACCTTTTCACGCTGGGTCTTGCCGCGCCAGAAGGGGATGATCACGTCCTGGTAGACTTTCATGGCTTCCGCGCTGACGTCGAAGGGCGTGCGCTGGCGGGTGCTGAGGATGCGCAGGTCTTCCATGTCGTGGCAGCAGAGTTCGGGATAGGTTGGCGTGGCCTTTGGGGCGCCGCCTCGTTCGCCGACGATGAGTTCGCCGGGGCCGATGTAGATTTTCTTGTTGGCCATGATGGAGTGAAACGCCATGGCCCGGAACACGACGGGGGAAACCGCCAAAGAGGCATATGTTTTGTAGAAGCGGGTCACCAGTTCGGCCCGCTCGGTCGATATGTACGGCCGGGTTTGGACGCTTTCTTCTCGCAGCTTTGCAACTCGTTCGTTCATAGTCCATCGCCAATCAAAATTATCATCCTGGAACCATTTTACGGCGTGCCGGGCGTCAAGGGAAGAGTGTCGCCGGGTTATGTGACGACCCGTACCTCCAGGCCGAAGGAGCCCAGTTGTTCCGCGATTGCCTGCATTTGGCCGTCGGTAAGCGGCTGTGCGGTAAACATTTCAGGTGTCGTCGACAATCTTGCCGCCTTGTCGATGCCGTGGCGGTTGTATTTGAGCAGGTCGATTTGCCGTACCCTGCCCAGGGAACTGACAAATATGCCGGTCGCCTGGACGTTTTTCACGCCGTCGTTAAAACCCGGGATAATCGGTACCCGGATTATGATCTGCGGGGCGACGGCGGCCAGTTGCCTGAGGTTGGCGAGTATAAGTTCGTTGCCTACTCCCGTGACCTGCCGATGAATTTGGGAATCCATATGCTTGAGATCGCAAAGCCAGATGTCCGCGGCGGCGATGATCGCGGCGATGTGGTCCCATTGGGCATGAAGCGTGGTGTCGACCGCCGTGCGAATGCCTTGCTTTTGGCATGCCCGGAGGCACTCGGCCAGAAAGCGAGGCTGCATCAGGGGTTCGCCGCCGGAAAAGGTGGCTCCGCCGCCGGACTCATCGAAGAAGATGACGTCGCGCGCGAGTTCGGCGAGGACCTCGGCGACGGTAATTTCTCTTCCGATGATTCGGCGGGCGTCGGCGAGGCAGGCTTCGACACACCGGCCGCAACGGATACATAGCGCCTCATCAGTCACGATGCGCCCATTGACGCGGCGGGTTGCGTGTGCACTGCATGCCTCCACGCAGGCGCCGCACAGGCGGCATCGGCCGACCCGCAGGGCCGGCTCAGGTGTCGGAAGCCAACTTTCGGGGTTGTGGCACCAGGGGCATCGCAGCGGGCAGCCTTTCAGGAACACGGTGGTTCGTATTCCCGGACCGTCGTGGATGGCATATCGTTTGATATCGAAGATGGTGCCGCAGATTTGCATCGGAGCCTTGGACAAATACCCGTTAATGCCGCGGTGGCATAAGCACACCTTCAGTGTAGCCGGAATACGGTTGCGAAGCAAGTGATGCGCGAGGTAGGTAAGAAGCGGCGGTTATGCAGCGCACCAAGGGAGTTATTCTATGTGCGCGGGTCTTCGTCCTGCGGCGTCCTGATGTGCGGATAGCGTGAATTTTGCAGTAGCAGTCTTAGTTATCGGATTACTCGGGCATGGGTTTGTAGAGGTAGACCACGTCGCAGTCTTCGATGTTAAGATCGCGCTTGTCACGGACCACATCGTAGATGTAGACAAAATAGGCCATGATAGCAGTGGCATCGTCGGGGGAACGGGCAGTCTGGAACAGCAGCGAGTCGCCTGCGTTGGGGATGTCAAGTTTGCCGCAGTCTGCACCGGCACATACGCCGATACGCCATTCTTTATATCTCCCCCCGCGGCCTTTGATGTGGCCGTGAATGTTGTTTATGATTGTCTGTCGGGTCTCAAGCAAGGCGTTCGTTTCTCCATGCAAGCCGTGCTTGCGCGACGGACGGAACCAAAAACCGTCGTGCGACCGAAATCGGGGGCGATCGTCGTCACGCGCTTTTCCATGACTATAACCCCGTTTTTTCCCTGAAGTCAAGCGCAAAGCAGACAAAAGTAAAAAAATACTTCACTCTATAAACACTTAATGTTCTTTAGAGGCAGTTTGTTCCGCCGGCGCGGGGGGCGTTGTCGTGGGATGGGCAGAAAAAACCGCCCCGATCCGCTTATTGGCGGGCGGGGCGGTTGCGGAATCCGGCTTTGGTCGGACAGGTTGTCAGACGGTGTATGTGGAAGCCGAGGTCTGGCCGCCGCGGCCGGTCCAGTTGGTGTGGTAGAATTCGCCGCGCGGTCGGTCGATGCGCTCATAGGTGTGGGCGCCGAAGTAATCACGCTGGGCCTGGAGGAGGTTGGCAGGCAGACGTTCCTGCCGGTAGCCGTCGAAGAAGGCCAGGGCGGAGCTGGTGGCGGGCATGGGGATGCCCATCTGCACAGCGGTGACGACGACATTGCGCCAGGACGGCTGTGCGGATTCGACCGCTTCCTTGAAGAACGGGTCGAGGAGGAGATTCTCGAGTTGGGGGTTCCTGTCGTAGGCATCCTTTATCTTGCCGAGGAAAACGGAGCGGATGATGCAGCCGCCGCGCCACATGAGGGCCACGCCGCCATAGTTGAGGTTCCACTTGTATTCGGCGGCGGCGGCGCGCATGAGCTGGTAGCCTTGAGCGTAGCTGACGATTTTGGATGCATAGAGGGCGCGGCGAAGGTCGTTGATGAAGGCCTGCCGGTCGCCCTTGAACTCCGCGGTTGGGCCGCGCAAGACCTTTGAGGCGCGGACGCGTTCCTCCTTAATGGCGGACAGGCAGCGTGCGAAGACGGCTTCGCCGATCAGGGTCAGAGGCTGGCCGAGGTCGAGTGCGGCGATAGCGGTCCATTTGCCGGTGCCTTTCTGGCCGGCAGTATCGAGGATGAGATCGATGACGGCGTTTCCATCCTCATCCTTGTAGCCGAGGATGTCGCGGGTGATCTCAATGAGGTAGCTGTTGAGCTCGCCTGCATTCCATTCGGCGAAGACATCGTGCATCTGCTCGTTGGTCATGCCGAGGCCGGACCGCATGAGGTGATAAGTCTCGCAGGTCATCTGCATGTCGCCGTACTCGATACCGTTGTGAACCATCTTGACGAAATGACCGGCGCCGTTTTCACCGATCCAGTCGCAGCAGGGCTCGCCGCTGTCGGTGTGCGCGGCGCACTTCTGGAAGATGGGTTTGACGTGCTCCCATGCGGCGGGGCTGCCGCCGGGCATTATGGACGGGCCGCGGAGGGCGCCTTCTTCGCCGCCTGAGACGCCGGTGCCGATGTAGAGCTTGCCTTTGCTCTCGACGTATTTGCAGCGGCGGATGGTGTCCGGGAAGTGGGAGTTGCCGCCATCAATGATGATGTCGCCGTCGTCGAGGAGGGGCAGGAGTTGGTCGATAAACGCGTCGACGGCGGGGCCGGCCTTGACGAGGAGCATGGCCTTGCGGGGACGTTTGAGGCTTCGAACGAACTCCTCGATCGAGTGACAGCCAATGATGTTCTTGCCTTTGGCGCGGCCGTTAATAAAGGCGTCGACTTTTTCCACGGTGCGGTTGTAGCAGGCGACCGTGAAGCCTTTGCTTTCCATGTTGAGGATGAAGTTCTCACCCATGACCGCCAGGCCGATGAGGCCGATATCCGCTTGTGCCATCTCCGATGCTCCTGTCTGATTTGCTTGCGTTCTATTTTTATCCGCACATTACACAGTCGCGGATTCTTACATATCATCTTTCGGGATTCTTGGGATGTGGCCGTTGGCCAGGCGATGCAGCACTTCGCCGGCATGGTGCACGATCATGATGCCCTCATGTTCCCTGTTCTCGTAGTCCGCTATATTGATTTCATCGGGATTCATATAGCCGAGATTCACCTTTTCGCAGCGTGCCTTGTCGATCTTCGTGGCAAGGACGACGTTGACGCGCGGCGTTTCAACACCGTTACGGTACGTGCCGATACCCTTGACGTGTGTGGAATGTGCGATGACGCCGCGGGGATAGTGCTTGAAGAGGTCCCACTGTTTGAGGAAGTAATCGCGGGTGTGGTAGCCGATCTGGTCGAGTATTCTGCCGTGAGTGTAACTGATTTCGTCAATGTGGGGGGCGTAGATGATGAGCGTTCCGCCGTCGGCGACGATGGGTTCGAGTTTGTACATGACCTTGCCGGCGGTCCAGATGTCATCGTACATTTCGGGGGCGAGGCCGAGGATAATCCGATAGGGCTTTTCGACATAGACAATGTGGACCTGGTTGGAGAGGTCCGCGGCGCTTTCCCATGCCTCGATGACGTCGCCGATGAAGAGGCCTTTTAATTCGTCGTTGACGGCAACAACCGCAAAGAGCTTGCGCGGCATCCTGATGAAACTGGCGGCCTTTTCGACGACCTTGCGGGTGGCGGTCCACTTGTTGCCGTTGATCCAGGGGTTGGTGATGACCGCGCCGAGCCAGTGGAAGAAGTTGATGATCTCGGCTCCGGCGATGCCGGGGAAGATGTACTTATGGCCGCCGGAGAAGCCGACGACCTCGTGTGGGAAAACCGGACCAAGAATAAAGAACGTGTCATAGTCGAAGATGCGTTTGTTGATGGCGACGTCGACGTCTTCGGCGAAGAGGCCGTCGGTTAGTTCGCTGATTTCATCGGCGGTGATGCGGCCGATGGTCTGGAAGGTTTCGGGCCTGTCCCACTCGTGATTGAAGAACCGGACGGAGGCGTAGGTTGTTTTTCTCTGCTCGGGGGTGATGGCGAGACGTTTACATATCTGGGTCTCGGTCATCGGCTGGTGGGTGCCCAGAGCGACGAGAATATCCAGCGCCGCGGCCTTCCCGCCGATGGCCTGGAAGATCATCTGGAAGACTTCGCCGATGGGGCCGGAGCGGGTGTTGTCCGGGACGATCAGGAGGATACGTTTGCCGGCGTAGTCATTCTGCGCGAAAAATTCATTCACCGCACTTGTTGCGTCGGCCTGTGTGACATGGCCGTCTCTGTTAGTCCTGCTGATGAGCATTTCTTCTCGAATGTGTGGAAGACTTAACTCTCTGTGTCGGCTGCCTCATTGCTGCCCTGGCGGAAATGACGGCCGGCACATTTTCAATCGATGTCAGGCGAGGCGGACGCATTTCTGCGTTTTGCCGGCCTCGTAGATTGCCAAAATCAGGGCAACCGCCTTCCTTGCCTCGCGTCCATTTATACTGAATTCCCGGCCGGTTTCAAGCGAATCCAGGAAGGCCTTGAAATTTCGGGTGTGATTTTCATAACTGATAGCGGCGGGGTCCGCTACGCCGCCACCGCCGGAGATTTGCCCAAAGCGACGGCGAATGTCTTCATCGGCATCGGTTTCATCGGCAAACTTCCACGTGGTGAAGCTGTCTTCCAGATAAACGACGGTGCCTCTTGTCCCGGTGATTTCGAACCGGCGGAATTGGCCGGGCCAGGAGGCAGTGGTGCCGTAGATGACGCCGACGGCGCCGTTTGCGAAGCGGAGACTGACGACGGCGGTGTCTTCGGTCTCGATTTGCGGATGACCGAGGTGGTGCATGTACGCCTGGACGGATTCGACGGGGGGCATGAGATCGCAGAGCATGTCGATCATGTGAATCGACTGATTCATGAGCGCGCCGCCGCCGTCGAGTTTCCATGTGCCGTGCCAGGAATCCTTGTAGTAGGCGTCGCTGCGCCACCAGGGGACATAGACGCCGGCATAGGTGATCGTGCCGAATCGGCCGGCATTGATGGCATTTCGGAGAAGGGGCATGGCGTCGTTGAAGCGGTAGGGGAAGATGCCGCCGAGTTTCGTGCCGGCTTTTTCATGGGCGGCGATCATGGCATCGATGCGGTCGAGGGTTACTTCGAGCGGCTTTTCGCAGAGTACGTGCTTGCCGGCCTCAGCGGCGGCGATGGTGGGCTCCATGTGGAAGCCGCTGGGCGTGGCGATCGTCAGGATGTTGATTTCGTCATGGGCAACCATTTCGCGGTAATCTGTAAACGCCTTGCACGAATACTTCTGTGCCAGTTTTTGCGCCCGATCGGACGTGCGGCCGCAGACACCAACGAGTCTGGCATTCGGGATGTCACGGATTGCTCTCGCGTGGAAGTCGGCGATGAGACCGGCGCCGACGATACCGAAGTTCCATTCTTGCATCATGATCTCCTGTTCAGGTTTGCCCGAATGCGGCGGCGGGATCGGGCAGTTGTCGCTGGATTTCGTCGAGACGGTAACCGAAGCCAGGGCCCTTGATCGTCCAGGGGTCCACGCAGCCGCGGCGGCGCTGATAGAGGCCGGGATGTACAGCGGCTTCAGGGGCGCTTGCCGCGGGGTAGAACTGCATGGCGTTCGTTTCGACGCCCATGATGGTGCCGGCGTGAGCGGCCAGGCGGACGTGGGGGATCTGGGCAAGCATGGGATTGGTAAGGTCCTGGACCATGAGGGTCATGCCGTGGGCCTTTGCCCAGCAGAGGCTCAGCAGTGCGCCGGTCTGGGTCTTGCATGTCTTGAGGGCGACGCCGGTCCAGCCGAGTTGGCGGCCGAGGCGGATGAGTTTCCAGTCATGAGCGCTCTCATCCATGAAGAGGGGCTTTCTTGCGGAGACCGAGTGGACGTCGATGCGGTTGGCTTCGAGTTCGTAGGGGAAGGGCTGCTCGACGTAAAGGATCATCTGGTAGAGGCGGGGATGGTCGACAAGGAGCCGGTCGAGGATACTGTTGACGTACGCGGGGTCGGAGACGGTGCTGTTGAAGTCGGCGGTGAGCCAGAGGACGCGCTTTTCGAGGGCCAGGTCGCCGACCTTGCAAAGGCGCTTGTAGTCCCAGTCGGCGTCGGTGCCGCAGAGTTTGACCTTGAGACATTTGAGGCCGTCGCGTTCGATCCAGTCGGCAAGCAGGACAGGATAACCGTCGTCCGGCTCGGCGCCGGTGAGTTCGGACGCATCGATGGCGTCTTTGCCGCCGACGAGGTGCCATGCAGGCAGCGATGCGCGCGCAGGGTGAAGGAGAAAGTCGGCGGGATACTTGCCTTCAAACGAGACGGATGCCCCGTCCGCAGGCTGCAGGAAAGTGGACAGATCGCGGTTCATGAATTCGGATGTGTAGGTTGTGTAGATATCTTTCTGGAGGAGTTGGCCGAAGGCATCGTGCAAGGCGATATCGTAGGGAGAGCAGCAGACAAGCGCAGCCAGCCAGGGCATCGGTTCTGCGTCTGAGCCGCGGAGGGCGTTGAACTGGTCGTGGAGTGTGCGCAGGGGGCCGTCGATGAAGGCGGCGCCGATCTCCAGCGGGTGACCTTTGGCATCGAACTGCGCCCAGGCCTTGCACAAGTCAGTGGCAAAGTCCTGAAGCGCTTGGCAGCGTTGGCGGTAGGGCAGTTGGCTGGGCCAGACCCACTGGACACTGAGCGGGGTTTCACCCCACCCGATGGCGGTGCGGCCCGTTGCATCGGCAACAGTAACAGCGGCCCTTGCGCAAACGACCGAAGTGAGCGTCTCGGCGCCGAACTTGAGGGGGACGCGCGTCTGGACGGGCAGGAAGTACAGCCGGGCTCCGATCACCATCATGTCACTGTTCATTTTGTCCTCACGCTGCATCCGGGCGCGTTGCCCAGCCGCTTGCACTCCGCTCACCGTGGCGGCCGCCCCATTATTGCTTCAGCGGCTGGCGCACATCGCTTCAGTGGTGCCTGCCCATCTCGGCGGCTGCTCATGGCTTATGTCGTGATCAGGCTTTGGCCGCCGCTTTGGATTGCCACGGGGGCAGTTCGGGCAGGTAACTGTCGAACTCGGCGATCAGTCTGACCTCGTAATCGCCGGCGTAGTTGCCGCTCAGGAAGACATCCAGGGCTTCGTCGTGGAAGCGTTTCCATGACCGAATCTCGTCGCCGGGGTTGATCGGATAGAACAGGGCGTTGATGCTTCGGGCCGCCTTGTAGTCACCGGGGGCGTCGCCTATCATGAGGACGTGGTCCTGTTTGTAGCGGCCTTCGGTGGCATACTTGAGGTGCTGGGCCTTGGTGCCCATCTCCTGGCCGGCGATAACGCGGACGTATTTGGCGATGTCGTGCTCCTCCCATTCGCGCTGGAGGGCCTCGCCGGGCGTGGCGGAGCAGACGATGACGTCGGCCCTGCCCTGCATTTTCTGGAGGCTTTCGCGGACGTAGGGGAACGGGGGCAAGTCACGGATGATCTCGGCGACCATCTCGTTGACGCGAAGGCTCCACTTGAGCACCTGCTGGAGTTCCTTGCGGGCGGCCTCATCGGTTGCCTGCTCGATTGCGGCCTTGAGTCCTTCGTTGCTGAGAAGGCTGTTGGGGTCATCGACCCACTTGAAGTAGTGAGGGTACTTTGGCACATTGAACCCCATCTGCTTGACCATGGGGTGCGTTGGCAGGAGGTCCCGCAGTATCCGCACCGATGTTTTGTGGCGGTTGGCGCCGCGGGTCTTGCTGAAGAGGTCGGCGAAATCCTTGCATTCGCGGGCGGCCTGGGCGACGGGCTGCAGGCCGAAGTAGCCTATCAGCATGGGGCAGAAGCATTCGCGCTGCTTGATACCCATGGAATCGAACGCGCAGCCGTCGGAATCGATGCCGACGAAAAATTCTTTGGTTGGTTGCAGTTCTTTCAGTTCTTTTGCCGGGTCAGTTGCTGTCATCATTACACCCTGTTGCACAAGTAACATGTTTTATCGCTGTTGTTGTCATACGCCGCTGAAGGCGCTGAAGCCTCCATCGACGGGTACGACGATTCCGGTGACGAATCTGGCGGCGTCGCTGAGCAGCCAGACGGTTGTGCCGACGAGTTCTTCTGCTTCGCCGTAGCGGCCCATCGGCGTATGATCGATGATCGTTTTGCCTCGCGGCGTAGGGTTGCCGGTCTTTTCGTCAATGAGCAGGAAATGGTTCTGCTGCGTAAGGAAGAAGCCTGGCGCGATGGCGTTGACGCGGATGTTCTTGGAATAGTTCTGGCACATGTGGACGGCAAGCCACTGCGTAAAGTTGCTGACGGCGGCCTTGGCGGCGGAGTAGGCCGCGATTTTGGTCAGCGGGCGAAAGGCGTTCATACTGGAGACGTTGAGGATGACGCCGTGGCCCTGTTTGGCCATTTGCCGGCCAAAGACCTGGCTGGGCAGGATGGTGCCGAGACAATTGAGGTCGAAGACGGCACGGATGGCGTCGGCGGGCATGTCGAAAAAGGAGAGTTCGTCAGAGGTGGTGGCTTCCTTCTTGTTGCCGCCGGCGCCGTTGATGAGTGCGTCGATGCGGCCGAGACTTTCGATGGCGCAGACGAAGGCTTCCTCGATGTCTTTTTTCTCAAGAACGCTGGCCTGGACGGGGATTGCGAAGCCGCCGTCGGCTTCTATTTCTTTGCAGAGTTCATTTGCACGGAAAACATCGTAGTCAACGATGCAGAGCCTGGCGCCGCGCTGTGCCAGGGCCTTGGCAAGCGTGCCGCAGAGGATGCCGGCGCCGCCGGTGATGACGATGGCTTTATCCTTTACATCGAACAGGTCGGTCATGTTGTCCTTTCTTTGTTTTACCCCGCGCTGTTGGCGGTTATGTCGTTAGTCCATGTATGAGGGAAGTTTTTTCTTGAGAGGTTTTCTTTTGAACCGCATGAAGACCGGCAGCCCATCGTCGCCGATGGTGATGGGGGCCTGGCCCTGGACGAGCGGGCGGACATAATCGAGCATCGCCTTGGTTACACCATTTCCGGTTGCGTTAATATACTCAGCGGGGACTTTCTTTTCGCCGTTGGCGACATCGCTGAGATCGGCCAGGCCGGTGGTGCAGCGGTATTCCTTGCCTTTTTCCCGCACAAGCGTAACCATCTTGCCTGTGACGCCTTTGAGTGCATTCTGAACGGCGGCCTTGCCGCACATGTAGGCTTCCTTGACATCGGTCAGCGAGGCGAAATGCATTGCGCATCGCTGGTTGGTGCCGAGTTTGTTGAAACGGGCCTTGATGCCAACTTCCTTTTCGATGACGGCCTTGAGCATTTCGGCAACGCCGCCCAGTTGGACGTGGCCGAAGCTGTCCTTGCTGAAGGCGCCCGAGTCGGCGGTAACGTAGTTGCCCTGGGCGTCCTTGAGGCCCTCGCCGGCGACGATGAAGACGCGGCCGAATTCCTTGTAGACCTCTTTGATGTCTGCGACGAGCTTTTCAAATGAAAAGGCCGCTTCAGGCATGTAGATAAGATGAGGGGCGTCTTCAGGTACACGTCTGGCCAGGCCTGTGGCGGCGGCGATCCAGCCGGCGTTTCGGCCCATCACCTCGAGGATGGTGCAGGTATCGGTTGTGTAGAGGGCTTCGGTGTCCTTGCCGGCGCACATGGCGGATGTGGCGACGTATTTGGCGACGCTGCCGTAGCCGGGGCAGTGGTCGGTATAGGCCAGATCGTTGTCGATGGTCTTGGGAACGCCGATGCACACAAGCTCATAACCGGTCTCGGCGGCGAGTTTGTTGATCTTGTCGGCGGTGTCCATGGAGTCGTTGCCGCCGCAGTAGAAGAAGTAGTGTATGTCGTGGGCCTTGAAGACGTCGAGGATTCGCTCGTAGTCTGCGCGGGACTGGTCCAGGGCTTTGAGCTTATAGCGGCATGAACCGGTTGCGGCCGCAGGCGTACGCTTGAGCGCTTCGATGGTCTCAGGCTTTTCAGCGGAAATGTCGAAGAGATCTTCTTTCAGGACGCCTAAAATCCCGTTAATCGCGCCCAGGACACGGTTGATCTTGCCTGACCTCATGGCGGTCTGGATCACGCCGCAGGCACTGGAATTAATGACAGCGGTGGGGCCGCCCGACTGGGCTACAATGGCATTTGCCTTCGCCATAGCTTTCTCCTTAGATTATCCAAAATCCGATGCTGGTTTACACCCGGTAAGCAAGATAAAGTGCAGGGGGACGAAAAGCAATAGTTTTCCGCAAAACGCAACTTCGGCGATATGGGGTTTGCCTTTGACATGGCGCGAGTATTTCTGATAACATACAATTCGGGGAGAAAGGCCTTGTCGCCCTGTTTGTCTTTCCGAAGGAGAGGTGTCATGCGTCAATGTGCGGTGCTGGTTTGTGTTTGTGGCTGTTTTTTTTGCGCCCGCGTGCATTGCGGGGGCGGTCTACGAGGTGCAGGCCACGATAGAGACGGCGCCGGTGCCGCATTCGGGTGACCGGGCGGACGATGCGAAGGTCTGGGTACATCCCACAGAGCCCGTTCTAAGCGTGGTGATCGGTTCGGATAAGGATGACGATGAAGGCGGCTTGATTGTGTACGACTTGGAGGGGCGGCAATTGCAGTTTGTGGGTGGGGGCAAGATGAACAATATTGACGTTCGGTATAACGTCCTGCTCGGTGCGGAGGAGATTGATGTGGTCGGGGCGGGCAACCGGACGGATAACACGATCGCGGTGTTCCGGATAGATCGGCAGAGCCGAACGCTAACGGATGTCACGGCGCGCAAGATTGCCGTCAATATCGAGGAGGCGTACGGCTTCTGTTTTTATCAGAACCGCAGATCGGGCAAGCTGTACGCGTTCGTGAATGACAAAAATGGGGAAGTCGAACAGTGGGAATTGTTCGACGATGGGACCGGGCGGCTGGACGGACGTGCAGTGAGGCGATTTGATGTGGGCTCGCAGACCGAGGGCATGGTTGCGGACGATGAATATGGTTGGCTGTATGTGGGCGAGGAGGACGTGGCGATCTGGCGATATGGGGCGGAGCCGGACGACCCGACAGATAAAGCGAGCCGTTACCGCGTGGATACGACCGGCTCTGGAGGTCATATCGTGGCCGATGTGGAGGGAATGACTATCTACTACGCCAGTGATGGGCGGGGGTACGTAATCGCGTCCAGTCAGGGCGAGGACCATTCCGGGCACAGTCTCGCCAATACCTTCGCCGTGTATGAGCGGGGCGGGAATAATGCCTTTGTGGCGAGTTTCCGGATCATCAGCAATGATGCCCTGGGTATTGATGGTGTGAGCAATACAGACGGGATAGGAGTGACCAGTGCGCCGTTGGGGCCGGCGTTTCCTTACGGTGTGTTTGTGGCGCAGGATGGGTCCCCGTGACTCCCCCAACTGCAAACTTCCTTGGTGAAGCATCCGTAGGCGTCCACGGGCAGGTAGAGCACGCCCTGTTTGGCGTAAGGGTCGATCTCGATGCGGTCTACGTAGGCATGGACCAGGTTGCGGGCCTCGACGGAGGCGTTGGGTGTGGCGATGAGTTCATCGATAGCGGTGAGTTGATCGGTCGCCCATTTGCGAAGGTCGGATTCGCTGAACGCGGCGACGCGAGAGGGGGCGGAGGTTTCCAGTTTCTCTTGGAGGCCATCGCGGCGGCGCTTCAGGTCGGCAAGCGTCGTCTTGAGTTCGTCCAGTCCGTCGAACGTCGGATCGGCCAGCATGGCGACGGTTGCCTTGATGCGGCGGTTGACGGCATCGAGTTCCTTCTTGACGCCGGATGTATCGTCGGGCGTTTCCTGCCCGGACAGGACCGTCTTCACGAAGGCGTCGACGGCCTGCCGGACCCCATCGTGGTCGCCGAGAAGGACGTACTTGATCTGCTGTAATACCCACGTGTCCAACCGCTCCATCGGTACATTGGTGAGTTTGCACACGGACGTACCGCCTTTGATGTACCCACTATCCGAGTAGTAATTGTACCGCTTATGGTTACCCCGATAGATTGAATCGATGTATTTCTTGATGTAGGCGCGTCCACAGCGCGAACACTTGATGAGTCCTGCAAGCAGCGCGCGATTGACGGTCTTGCCCTTTCCGCCTGCATACCGGCGTTTATCGATTGACCGCTGGGCTTTTTCAAAGTCTTCCGGCGAGACCAGCGGGTCATGTACGTTTTCCACGATGTACCAGTCCTGCTCATCGTTGACCTGCTGGTACTGGCGTTTTTTCGGTCGCAGGTTACCGTTGCCATCGACACCGTTGATCTTGCCAACCGTCCGGCGGTTCCAGACGATTGCGCCGCGATACGTAGGGTTTTTGAGAATGCTGCGGACTTGGTTGTCACACCATTTGCCGCCTTTCAAACTGGCGATGCCGTCGTCGTTCAAGCGGGCTGCCGTGTGCTGGCTGCCATAGCCTCGAATACAGAAGTCGAAGATGCGCTGGACTATGGCGACACGTTCAGGAACGCTCGGCACGAAGCGAACGATGTCGCTTTTAGCCTTGCGGACCATCTCGTTGCTTTCCAGAACCCGTACCAGCTTTCCATCCGGGCCGAATTCCTGTTTACGTCCGTCCGGCATCCAGCGGAAGGTTCTCAATATCTTGCCGTCGGACGTGAGATGCTGCCGGTCGTACCCGTATGGCGGCGGACCGCCCGGAGCGCTGTTGTGGTTCATGATATAGGAGATGGAACCGCGAATGACATCCCGTGAAAGTTTGACGGTGTATTGTTTCGCCTGCCATGATTTGACACCCTGCAACAGTTCACCTTCGTCGCCATCGGGAATGCCGTCGGCGCAGAAGACCGCGTCTACGCCCGCCATTTGAAGGCGATGGAGGTAGTACCCGGTCTCGTTGGTTCCGCCCCGCGAGAAGCGGCTGATGTCGTAGCACAGGATGGCCCCGAAGTCCCGTCCGTTCTCGGCTGCGGCAATCATCTTCTCAAATGCGACGCGCCCCTTGACGCTCGTTCCGCTGATGGCGTCGTCGACGTACCATCGCAGGATGCGGTAGCCATTCTCGCGGGCCCATTTTTCCACGTATGCCTTCTGATCCGGAATGGACCGCTCCTGCATATCGGTACTGCGTCGGGCGTACCCGACGGCTCTGATCTTTCGTTTGGTCGTCATCGTTGCCTCCCGTTAATCCGCAAAGTGCTGCAGGATGCGGTAATAGTCCTGCACCATCGAGTTGGTGCCCTTTTCGCCGTCCAGGAACTCCTGCAGGCACTCGGCCATCGAGAGGATGTCCTCGGCGCAATCGGCCTGCACAAAATGGTTCCGTTCACCGGTGGGGCTGATCAGCGAAACCTTGATGTAGGGGTTGCCGACCTTGCGGCTCACGTTGGCGAACCGCGAAGGCGGCATTCCGCCGGATGGGATTTTGCCCGCGAGGGTCATTCCAAGAACGTGCATAGTGATCTCCTTCCGCTCAACAGTAGCCATTGGCTTTTGCGATGAAGTTGTAGAGTCTTACCGGGATGCGTTCGGCAGCCAGCGTGTCCAATTGGCAGGCCAGATGCCATGCCGTCTGCCAATCGGCCCGCTCAATGCTATTGAGGACGTCCGTCAGGTCCTTGACGTCCTGCTCGTATTGCCTGGCGGCTTCCATGTCGCCGGTGCGTGCCGCGCTGTCGCACCGGGCCTGCCAGCGGGCAATCTGGCCGGCAAAGCGTTCGAGGTCGGGTTTGAAATGCCTGTAGGTCGCCATCAGTCCGTCTCCTGTGTTCGTAGTCCTTCGAGGGCCTCTTTGATGTCTGCGGTGCGCGTGCGGGTCATGAACGCCAAGGCCTCGATGAGTCGAAACCGGACATTTTTCAGGTCCGCCACGTCGCCCCAGAGGATATCAGTGCGTTCCTTGTCCAGTTCGCATTCGAAGAAGCCCATCAGGTTGGCGATGTCGCTCCTGGTATTCTCGTACTCCCGTTTTGCGTCGCGTTTTACCATCGTTTTGGCCTCCGATTTAGAATATCTATCTCGTATATCGTTAATGCACAGTTACCTCAATCCGCCCTGAAAGCCAAGTCAAATGTGCCGAGATTCGAGAGGCATTTGCACTATTTTTGGGGGATTGAAAAAAACCGGACAGCGGCAACAAACTGTGTGCCAAAACGCGACTGTTCCCCGTGGCATGAGGTCGATTTTGTCCGGCGAAGGAACCATTCGGGGCAG
>DAOTMV010000062.1:16953-18420 GCA_035450485.1 Anaerohalosphaeraceae bacterium
CTGTTCCCCGTGGCATGAGGTCGATTTTGTCCGGCGAAGGAACCATTCGGGGCAGGATATCCAAACGCGGGGGGGGAGTAGAAGTGTAGAAGTAGTATAAGTTGTATAAGTGTAGATCTTCTACTTATCCTACTTATACAACTTATACAAATACTCTCTCAGGGATATCAAGCGCAACTACCACATGCCCACACCGATTTACCGCCGTGCTCGGTCGACTTGCTCTTGACGACACCCACCTCGGTGGCGACCTTCTGGACATAACTCCAGGTGAATCCTTTGGCCTCCGCCTCGGCCTGAAGCTCGTCGGCAAGCACGGTCTCGCTGCCAATCCGACCCGACAGCCACCCCGCGATCTCGTCCTTCTTATTGGCCCGCTGGCCTCCCGTCTTCTTGGCCTTCTGCAGGATGGAGTCGATGTCGACCCGATGCTGGCCCTCGTCAAACACCACGCGGCCATCGGTCAGGTGGAATCGCAGCGTTGTCGGTGCAACACTGTAATTGGTCTTGACCGGGATGAGGAGGCGGGGCGGTTCATCGTCACCATCGTCATCCTGCTTTTCCTGAATGACCGCCCAGACCGAACGAGCGGCCGCCACAAAGCCCGTCGAGCCCAGGATGCGGTGGATGGCGTCGAGTTCGGCTTTCTTGGAGAAGTGATTGATGCCGAGAACGGTCACGCCCGAGTCCTGCGCCAATCGCTGCAGGCCGATGAGCGCGCCTCGTACCTCGGCATTGCTGTTGGCGTTGACCGCCCCGAGGTAGGCGGTGATGGGGTCGAAGATTAGCAGCCGGCAGTCGGGCATGGATGCCAGATGCTCCCGCAACACCTGAATGTGCCCGTCGATGGTAAACGAGTCGGGATTGCCATCGGGCAGGATAATATGCGGTACGGCATGAATCTTGGTGCAATCGGCCTGGTGGGCATCGAGGCGAGGCTTGATGGCGTACTCAAGGCTCTCCTCATCGCTGAACAAGAGAACCGAACCGGGTGGCAGCACATTGGCGGCATCGGGCCAATCGCGGCCGGTCGAGACGACCGCGCAGATGTACATCGTCAGAAACGATTTGCCCACGCCGGGATTGCCCACCAGCAATGACAACATGCCTGCCGGGATGCGGTTCGGCCAGAACCACTGGATTGCCTTCCCTTCGACATCTGACAGTTGGATGGTTTCGATACGGGATTTGGACGGACATGCCGGAACTGCGATCTTTGGAAGTGGCGACGGTTCTATTCCCTCCTGTTTAGCGATTTCTCTGGCCTCGTAAATCAGGTCCGGAGGCAGAATGTACCTCCCGTCGACGGGCTGTTCGGCCCAGGCCTTCACCTCATCAGCCCACGGCTTTACGAGCCGCTCGTGGAAGTAGTCCCACCCGTTGTATTCACTCCTGTCGGCGAAATCGGTGTCGTAATAGGCCTGCTGCACGTATTCGAGTCCGTGGGTACGACCACGCCAGTACGCC
>DAOTMV010000062.1:18520-19987 GCA_035450485.1 Anaerohalosphaeraceae bacterium
AAGGCAGCCCCCATCCCGGACAACGGCCAAAAGGTTATGCGCCCTGGCTGCGGACGGCGGCTCGCGGATCGCACATCGACGTGCCGAAGTCGTGGTAAACACGCCACGAGACGGCCAGGCGATTGACGTCCTGATTGAGCCCGAAGAACTCCGTGGTCGGGTTCTGCTTGCCGTTGAGGAACGCCACGATCTGCGGGGCGTTGCTCGGCGCGGCGAACAGGAACCAGTGGAGCGTGGATGCGGTGTAGGGGAACTTGATGTCATTGCTCAATCGCGGCTCCACTTCCAGTTTGACGGCCCTGCGGAGTGAATTGCCCGTGGGACCATCGACCTGGGCCTGGATGTATTCGCTTTCCAAGAGCGCCCGGGCCAGCGTCTCCTGTTCCGGCCCGACCAGAAGCACCACGGGCTTGAGGTCGAGGTCGTTGCCCTCGGCATCCCGCTGGGTCCTCAGAAGCGTAATCGCATGGGAGAGACTATCGAAGTTCAGCAGGCTGTCGGTGCCGCTCAGGTAGTTCTTATTGTCGGCCGAGAAGAAATTGCCCGCATTTTCCAGCAGGACCTCATAGACCAGATCGCTGACCTTCCGCATGGCGGCCCGGCCCAGCGACATGGCGGTCTCGTTGAACAGGCCCAGGTCGTCGTTGATGATATCCCTGCGGTCGATGCTGAGCATCTTGCCGAAGGTGTCGACGGCGTACTGGATGGCCCATTCCTCTACGCCGCCGTGCTTGAATTCGCCGCCCGGAGCGATTCGTTGCAGTTGGCCCGTGAAGGTTGGGCGAACGCCGGTGTGGGTCTTGAAGTCGCCAACGCTGCGGATGGCACAGAACGCACGCCAGGTCGCCGGGGTCTCTCTGTAGGCGTCGAGCATGACCTTGTTGGCGACGTTGCCCAGGGCCGTCGGCAGTGAGTAGGTGCTCAAGGCCGCCTTGACCAGTTCCATACGGCCGCTGGGGATTGCCTGCCCGTCGGCATAAAGTGCCGCCCGGCACAGGTCGATCATACTGGTCGAACCCATGCGTTCGGCCTGGTCCATGGCGACCGGCCCCAGCACCTTCTCTCCGAGTGCGGCCATGCCCATGTGAAGCAGCAGGGCCGCCTCAATGACGGTATCGTTGGGGGCCTGTGAACTGCGGACGTAGACGGTTGGGGCCTTGGGCCGCGATGCCCGCAGGACCTCCAACTCCGTGCGGTCGGTATCCCAGCCCTCGTCGATGGCACGAGCGCGGATGTCATCGAAGCGGCTGCCGCAGATGGCGGCGATGTTGGCAATCCGCTCCTCCTCGGCCTTGTGGTCATCGGTTTTGACTTGTTCTTCTTCAACGGTGTTTGGCATAGAGCCTTCTCCTTTTTTCATTGCAGAAATGTTCACACACGTATCGGCATCACAGCCCAGCGCCGTAATACTGACCTCACGCAGCTTGCCGCGAACCACCAGGACCGCTCCGCTGTCGGGAACGGTCA
>DAOTMV010000063.1:0-19087 GCA_035450485.1 Anaerohalosphaeraceae bacterium
GCAGGAAGACGGCCAAAGCAAGAGAAATCGAATTCTTATAGCGCTGTCATATTAATGCGGCCAATCTCACAGTGGACCCGCAGGGGTATGTGTATTTGTATGACGTAGAGAGGCGTGTGGTGAAGATCGAGATTTCGTCGGGCGATGGCGTGGCTGCGTATGGCTGTCATGATGGGGGTGCCGGCGTTGGCGTGTGGCGCTCGCAATGACATTGTTGGGAGCGGTTGGCGTGGGGGGTACAGGGTCGCGCCAGGGTTGAGATTGCTTCGCTTCGCTCGCAATGACATTGTTGCGAGCGGTTGGCACGGTGGGCACAGGGTCGCGTCAGGGTTGAGATTGCTTCGTCGCTTCGCTCCTCGCAATGACAGACGGGGGGTTCATATGTCCAGCATGCGGCATTAGATGCAGGCGAGTCGGCGTTTGGCTTCTTCTAGGATCGCGGCGGTTGCTGTGGCTCCTACTCTGGTTACGCCTGTGGCTCGGACCTGGAGGAGTTTGTCGAGGTCGCGGACGCCTCCGGCGGCTTTTACCTGGACGTGTTTGGGGGCGTGTTTTCGCATTAGGGTGAGGTCTTCGACGGTGGCGCCGCCGGTTCCGAAGCCGGTGGAGGTTTTGACCCAGTCGGCGTTGAGTTCGCCGCAGATTTGGCAGAGCTTGATCTTCTGGTCGTCGGTGAGGTAGCAGTTTTCGAAGATGACCTTGACTTTGCAGTCGCGGGCGTGGGCGGCGTCGACGACGGCCTTGATGTCGTCGCGGACGTATGGCCAGTCGCCGCTGAGGGCCTTGCTGATGTTGATGACCATGTCGAGTTCGCGGCCGCCGTCGTCCATGGCCTGTTCGGCCTCGGCGACCTTAACGGCGGTGGTGTGGCCGCCATGGGGAAAGCCGATGACGGTCGAGGGCCGTACGGCGCTGCCGGCCAGGCGCTCGGCGCACATCTTGAGGTAGCACGGCATGATGCAGACGCTGGCGGTGCGGTATTTGAGGGCCAAGGCGACGCCTTCTTCCATCTCGGCGGCCGCGATGGTCGGCCGAAGCAGCGAATGATCGATCATCCCCGCGATCTCGTCATATGTATAATCCATTGCGCTCTCCAAAAAGTGTGCCAGCGGCTTGGAAGCCCGTTGACGGGTTACCGAAAAACCGTTGCTCGTCGATGATCTTGCATCGATGGCTTCGCCAATAGACCAAGGGCTGTCCCGGTTTTTGGATAATTTAGGTAGACGCGCCCAGGCGGTCAACAGGAAACCGGTGACTGCCCCGACAATAATAGCGTTCGGCAGGCATCCTCTACTCGGCATTTGATGTCGACTTCGTGAGATTACCTGCTGCTCGCGGCTGCTTGGGAAGCGTGGCCTGCCTCTCGGGCGTATATAATGCCCCTGATCGCCGAATCAGAACGAACGGCTCAGGTATCCGCACACTCCCGCGGAATCATCGCGGATCCCAGCGCACTGCCAGCACATCACCACGCAATCACCGCACATCCCGGCGGAATCACTGCACATTCCCATGCTTCCGCCGCGGATCTTCTTACATTCCCCGCAAATCCCCCTCATGTCCCGGCAAAATCCCGCATAATACAGGTCCTTTCTTGTTCCGCGGAGCGTTTTGTGGTACACTTTACCGCAGAATGGCGCACCCGGGCCGCATTCTGGGCGCTGTTTCGCCGGCAAATGCAGGGCCGTGACCTGTAAGACCCGGTGCAGACCCGGCGAAGCCCGCGCACTTACCCGGAAAACGTGCGCACATTCGGTGACAGTGGCAGCATGGTAAAGCAGGGGTTTAGAAGGAGATTTGGCATGCGTTTGAATGTCATGGCGGCGGTTTTGAGCCTTGCAGCAGGGGTTGCCTTCGGAGTCGAGGCGTCTTACGTGAAAAAGGCCGCCTGGGCCGAAACGGTCATTGCCACGCGGCAGAACTACCAGGCCTCCGACGAAAAGGCCGATGTCGTCTTCGGCCCGTGGTACATGACGGAACCCATTGTCGCTAAAGACTTTACAGACACTGCCTTCGACCCGAAAGCGATCGACGTCAATGCAAAAAACAAGGGTAAAAGCATCTGGTCGAAGAAAAGCTTCACCGATGGCGTGGTCCACCGTCTCCCGGGCAGGAACAACGCCTCGACCTACCTCTATCGACTCATCACCGCCGAAAAAGCCGCCACACTCAGTGCCGGCTTCGGCAGCGACGACGGCATCGAAGCCTGGCTGAACGGCCAGAAGGTGCTTTCCAGAGACGTTCCGCGCGGCGTCGGCCCCGACCAGGATCACGCGGCCCTGAACCTCAAGCCCGGCGCAAATCACCTGCTTCTGAAGATTTACAATCGTACCGGCGACCACGGGTTCTACTTCTCGGCGGGAATGAATCCGCTTTTGCCGCTTTGGCAGCTTTTCGAACGCGATTTTCCAACGGAATCCAATTTTCTCAAACAGGATTTGGCCGGTTCATACATGGATTTCGTCATTGCGAAAAATGCACTCGACACCGAGCGGCAATTGGTGAATGGTGTTTTGAGGGACGTTGGGACGCTGGGTGAGAAACTTGCAAATGCATTTGCGTCGGCCGGCAATGACGAAATTGCAATTTTGAATTTGTATATTGAAGGATGCAGATACCGGAAAGGCGTCCAGAGCCTGGCGGCCGTGAATATCGTTGCGCTGCGGCGCGCAATTGAAGATCTGATCACAACTTACGGAGATGAATATCCGAACGGGCAAACGTATTTGTCCAGACTGGAAAAGGTGGAAAAAGCCCTTTCAGAAGGCGCCGCAGGCGATATCGCAATCGTCAACGAGGCGGTTTCGCTTCAGCGCGAGGCCCTGCTGGCAAATCCGGCGATTGATTTCGAAAAGCTGCTGATCGTTCGGCGAAAAGCGGACCGGATGGGCCTGCCGCAGAACTGGCAGGGCAACTGTTCGCTGAGCAAGACGGGATACGATAACGAAATTGCGTATCTTGAAATGAAGGTTGACGGTCGAATCGAAACCCTCTACAAACCCCAAAACAGCGCGTTCGTCGGAGACGTGGACCTGCATTTCGATGCCGACAGGATGCTCTTTTCGATGCCGGGCGGCAAGGATAACCGCTGGCAGATCTGGGAAATCGACGCAAACGGCCGCAACCTGCGCCAGGTTACGGTGGAGGACCACCCGGACGTGGATAATTACGATGCCTGCTATCTGCCGGATGGGCGGATCGCGTTTGCCTCGACGCGGTGTTTTGCGGGTGTTCCGTGTGTGGGCGGGGCGGATACGGTGGCGAATCTTTGCATCATGGACGCAGACGGGAGAAATGCGCGGCAATTGTGTTTCGACCAGGACCACAACTGGTGTCCGACGGTGCTCAACAACGGGCGGGTTCTGTATACGCGATGGGAGTATTCGGATACTCCGCACTATTTTAGCCGTCTGCTGTTTTCGATGAATCCGGACGGCACGAACCAGGCGGAATACTACGGAAGCAATTCGTATTGGCCGAACTCCATGTTTTACGCGCGGCCGATTCCAAATCACCCGACCCAGGTTGTGGCAATTGTGTCGGGCCATCACGGCGTTGCCCGGATGGGAGAATTGGTGATTTTCGATCCTGCGAAGGGACGATTTGAGGCGGATGGCGTTGTGCAGCGGATTCCCGGTTACGGGCAGAAGGTTGAGCCGTTGATCGTCGATGAGCTGGTTAACAATTCGTGGCCGAAGTTTCTGCATCCATATCCGTTGAGCGACAAGTACTTCATCGTGTCATCTCAGCCTCGGGGAGGGCATTGGGGCATTTACCTGGTAGACGTGTTCGATAACCGGCTGCTGCTGAAAGAGGAGCCCGGGTACTGCCTGTTCGAGCCGGTGCCGTTCCGCAAGGCGAAGCGGCCGCCGGTGATTCCGGACCGCGTGGATTTGAAGGCGAAGGATGCGCTTGTCTACCTGGTCAACGTTTATGAAGGCGAGGGACTTAAAGGGGTGCCGAAGGGGACGGTGAAGAGTCTGCGGCTGTACGAGTTTCACTACGGTTATCCCGACATGGGCGGTCACAAGCATGTGGCGGTAGAGGGCGGCTGGGACGTGCATCGTATTCTGGGGACGGTGCCGGTATACGAGGATGGTTCGGCGTTTTTCCGGGTTCCGGCGAACACGCCGATCGCGATTCAGCCATTGGACGAGGAGGGACGTGCGATCCAGTTGATGCGGAGCTGGTTTACGGCCATGCCGGGTGAGAACGTGTCGTGCGTGGGCTGTCATGAAAAGCAGAATACGGCGGCGCCGTCGCAGCAGACCATTGCGGCGCTTCAAACACCCGTGCCGATAACGCCGTGGTACGGGCCGCGGCGGGGGTTCAGCTTCAAGCGTGAGATTCAGCCGGTATTGGATAAGTACTGCGTCGGCTGCCACGACGGCCACGACGGGTCGCCTGGTCTGGGCGGGGTTGCGCGGCCGGACCTGCGGGCAAAAGACAAGAACGGTTGGGGGAATTTCACGCCTTCGTACCTGGCGCTGCATCCGTACGTCCGGCGGCCGGGCCCGGAGAGCGACTACCATGTGCTGCCGCCATACGAGTACCACGCGGATACGAGCGAGCTGGTGCAGATGCTCAAGAAAGGGCATTACAATGTGCAACTCGACCGTGAGGCGTGGGAGCGGCTGTATACGTGGATCGATCTGAACGTGCCTGACCACGGTACGTGGGGCGAACACCGCGAGGTGCCGCGCGGGCTCGATAATCGGCGTCTGGCGATGCGCAAGCTGTATGCGTATCGCGATGAAAACCCGGAGGAGCCTGTCAAGACTCAGCCGCAGGCGGTTCAATTCGTAGAGCCCAAGCCCATGCCGAGTCTGGCGACGTCGGAGGTCACGGCGCAAGACTGGCCGTTCGATGCGGCGGCTGCGCGGCTGCGCCAGGATTCGTTGGGCGAGACGCGCAAGGTGCTGGACCTTGGGGGCGGCGTGACGCTCGAGATGGTGCGAATTTCGGCGGGCGAGTTCGTCATGGGCAGCCGGGAAGGTGCTGTCGACGAGATGCCGCTGAGCGCGGTGAAGATTGAGCGGCCGTTCTGGATGGGCGTGGTCGAGGTGACCAATGCACAGTACAAGCAGTTCGACCCGGCTCATTTCAACGGGTATATCGATCAGCAGCACAAGGACCATACACTTCCGGGCTACGCGGTGAACGATCCGGAGCATCCGGTGATTCGCGTTTCGTGGGAGGAGGCAATGGCGTTCTGCGAATGGCTGAGCAGGCGGTCGGGCATGAAGGTGACACTGCCGACGGAGGCACAATGGGAGTGGGCGTGCCGTGCCGGAACATCGACGGCCATGTACTTCGGGGACGTTGACGCCGACTTTGGCGGGCATGCGAATCTGGCGGACATTTCGATCAAGCTGTTAGCAGTCAGCGGCGTGAATCCGCAGCCGATCCCCAACCCGAGCCCGTATGAAGATTTCATTCCAAAGATAGCTACTTGCAATGACAATGCGCGCATTATGACGACGGTGGGACAGTATGCCGCGAATGCATGGGGTTTGAAGGACATGCACGGCAACGTGGCGGAGTGGACGCGGAGCGTGTACGCGGCTTATCCGTACAGTGACAGCGACGGCCGCAACGATATGACGGCGGCAGGCATGCGCGTGGTTCGCGGCGGGTCGTGGCATGACAGGCCCAAGCGGGCGACGTCGTCTTACCGGTTGGCTTATGAGCCGTACCAGAAGGTGTTCAACGTGGGCTTTCGCATTATCTGCGAATGACGCGCGGCACGGCTTGCAGGGAGGTAAACATAACAGAACGAGGGAGGTAATGTTATGAAACGTGTGGGCATGGTTCTGAGTGCGGTGTTGGTTGCCTTAGGGCTTTGTGGATGCCGCAAAGCGCCGGCAGGGGGGGCGGAGCCGGGAGAAGCACCTGACTGGCGCGTCGAGCCGGTCAAGACGGTGGTGGGGATGGAGGTGCCTGAATGCACGCTGTATGACAGCGTGCGTCGGCAGGTTTACGTATCCAATGTCGCCACGGCCGACAAGGGCTATTGGGAGGAGGACGGCAAGGGCTTCCTGTCGATCATGAGTCCCGACGGGATTATCCGAAAGATGCGCTGGATGGACAGCACGGAGGAGGTTCCGATCCATGCGCCGAAGGGCATGGCCATTTTGGATGAGTACCTTTACTTTGCGGATGTGACGGCGCTGAAGCGGGTGCCGATTGGAGGCGGCGAGGTGGAGAGGATTGCGCTGCCCGAGGCGAAACGGCTTAACGACGTCGCCAGCGACGGGGAGGCGATCTGGGTTTCGGACGTGGAGTTGAGCAAGATTTATCGCGTCGACAAGGCGGGGCAGGTCAGGGAGATCATCGCGCCGGAGAATGTCAACGGGGTGACATGTTACGGCGGCAAGATGTATGCGGTGAGCTGGTATCTTCACGAGGTGTACGAGGTGGACCCGGCGGGCAAGGAAGAACCTGTGCCTTTCGGCGTTGCGGAGCATTTCACCAATCTGGACGGAATCGAGGTCCTGGATGACGGGACATTCCTGGTTTCGGATTTCACGGGCGGCAAGGTCTGTACGATTTCAGCCGACCGGAAGACGGTCAAGACGCTTGTGGAGTTAGAGACACCGGCTGACATCGGGCTGGACCGGGCGGCGGGTATGCTGTATGTGCCTCAACTGACGCTGAACAAGGTTGTGATTTTCCGGCTGAGCAAGGATTAGCAGGCCGGCCGACGGGGAAGCGAGGTTAGCAGCGGATGCGGTATGCGATTGTTCTGTCCGCGGCCGGCGTATGGTCCGGCAGTGCGGGGGGCTCAGGACTGGAGATACCGAGAGATCGAGGCGGCCTGGACGAGACGACGCGGCGGGCGGCCCAGGCGCGGCTGGAACGGGAGAGCCTGCGGGGGATGCCGTATCCAAAATACGGCGGCCGCGGCATGTTGGATGTTGTGCCATGATCTGGAGGCACAGGCACGGGGTGAGGTTGTGATGCCGACATTGGAATAAGGGCGCGAGTTGTGAGGCGGATCAATCAGTTTTTCATTGCAAGCGTTGTCTGCGTGTTCATTGCGTGCGGGATGTGCGCGTGGGCAGAGAGGCCGGACGTCGCGGAGTTTGCGGCAGTGCGGGCGGCGGTAACGGATCTGATGGAGACGTTCGGCGGGCGGTATGCGGACGGTGAGCGTTATCTGCGGCGATTGGAGGAGATTGAATCGCGGGCACGGGCGGCGGGTGAGGGCGCCGAGGCCGTGCGAGGTGAATTCGATGCATTGCGGCGGGAGGCTTTGGTTGCCAATCCGTTGGTGAGCGGGCGGCCGATTCTCTTTGTGGTGCGCAAGCAGTATCGGCCGGACCATCATAATACGGCGACACTTTTTCAGAGGGGGGAGATCAATACGCAGAGCTTTACGGGCGGGGCGGCGCTGAAGGTGATTGATCCGGCTTCGGGGGCGGTGCGGACGCTGGTGGAGACGGCGACGGGCGTTGTGCGGGACCCGGAGGTGAGCTTTGACGGCGCGAGGATCGTGTTTGCGATGAGGAGGGATATTGGCGACGACTATCACATCTATGAGATCAACGCCGATGGGACGGGGCTGCGGCAGTTGACGTTTGCGGCGGGGGTGTCGGATATCGATCCGCTGTATCTGCCGGATGGAGATATTGTGTTCTCGTCGACGCGGGAGCCGAAGTACTGCATGTGCAATCGGCACATCATGGCGAATCTGTATCGGATGGAGGCGGACGGAGCGAATATTCACCAGATCGGCAAGAGCACGCTGTTCGAGGGACATGGTACACTCATGCCGGATGGGCGAATCCTGTATTACCGGTGGGAGTACGTGGACCGGAATTTCGGAGATGCGCAGGGGTTGTGGACGGTTAATCCCGACGGGACGAATCATGCGGTGTACTGGGGGAACAATACCAATTCGCCGGGTGCGGTGATCGATCCACGGCCGATTCCGGAGACGCAGCAGGTGGTGTGCACGTTCAGCTCGTGCCATGACCGGCCGTGGGGGGCGATTGCTATTGTGGATCGGCGATTGGGGCTGGATGGGCGCGGGCCGGTGGTGCGGACGTGGCCGGCGGGGGCGATTGAACTGGTGGGGCAGGGCGATTTTGATACGTTTACGCGGGTGAGGCCGAAGTACGAGGACCCGTACCCGCTGAGTGAGAAGTATTTCCTGTGCAGCCGGATGACGGGGCATGGGGAGCAGATGGGGATCTATCTGCTGGATGTGTTCGGAAATGAGATTATGCTGCATGTGGATGGGGAGGGGTGTTTCGATGCGATGCCTTTGGGGCCCCGGGATCGGCCGCCGGTGATTCCATCGCGGAGGGATTTTGGCAACGGGACGGGGACGCTGTACGTGGCGGATGTTTACGAAGGGACGCACATGCGGGGGGTGAAGCGCGGGGATGTGAAGTACCTGCGCGTGGTGGAGTCGCCGGAGAAGCGTTTCTGGGTGCCGGTTGCGCAGTGGGGCGGGCAGGGGCAGCAAAACCCGGCGATGGGGTGGCACGATTTCAACAACAAGCGCATCTTAGGGACGGTTGAGGTTGAGGCGGACGGGAGCGCGTATTTCGAGGCGCCGTCGGATACGTTTTTGTACTTTCAGTTGCTGGATGCGGACGGGATGATGATTCAGTCGATGCGCAGCGGTACGATTGTGCAGTCCGGCGAGCAGACGGGGTGCGTGGGCTGCCATGAGAGGCGGCACGCTGCGGGGGCCGTCGGTGCGGGCAAGATGCCGCAGGCGCTGCGCAAGCGGCCGGCGAAGCTGAACGGCTGGTATGGGCCGCCGCGTCTGTTCGATTACCAGACGGAGGTGCAGCCGGTGTTCGACAGGCATTGCGTGCGGTGTCATGATTTCGGCACGGAGGGCGGCAAGAAGCTTCTGTTAGCGGGCGATCGGACGAACACGTTTAATGTTTCTTACAATGAACTGTGGCGGAAGAAGTATATCAGCGCGATCGGGGCGGGGCCGCACGAGACGCAGGAGGCGTATTCGTGGGGGGCGCACGCGAGCAGACTTGTGAAGCACTTAGGCAAGTGCGGTGTCCAGCTTGACAAGGAGAGTTTTGACCGGGTCGTCACGTGGATTGATATCAACGCGCCGTATTATGCGCGGTACGACAGTGCGTATCCGCACAATCTGTCAGGGCGGTCGCCGCTGGATGACAGGCAGATCGCACGGCTGACGGAGCTGACGGGCGTGCCGTTTGCGAAACTTGCCAGTCATTATGCGAACCCGGGGCCGCAGGTGAGCTTTGATCGGCCGGCATTGAGTCCGTGTCTGTCGGTGTTTGCGGATGTGAACGATCCTCGCTATGTGGAGGCGCTGCGGATTATCGAGGCGGGGGCGGAGATGCTCAAACAGCGGCCGCGGGCGGATATGGCGGGCTTTGTCGCATGGGAGACGGATCGATTGCGACAGGAGAAGTACGCAAGCCGGCGGGAGGTCGAGGATCGGAACAGGGCGGCTGTTCGAGCTGGTTTGAAGGTGTACGACGAGCGGTGAGGGCTATCGCAGTCGCAGGCTGCCCTGGCGTTCGGTACGATCCAGGCTGCGGGAGTCAAGGGAGAAGGTTCGTGTCTGTTCGAGGAGGCCGTCGGAAACGCTGAAGGTGGCGTCATAAACGCCCGGAGGTGCGGCGGTTGTGTCCCAGCGAACTGTCAATGTCGACGGGTCGAAGGCCGCGCCAGGGGGTAATTGCATGGCTTGACAGGTTATGGAATCGCCGTCGGGATCGATAGTGTCGAGACGATAGGTCAGGGTTGTCTTTTCTTCGGCGATCAGAGTCAGGGCTGTCAGCACGGGCGGGCGGTTGGTGTCCAGGACCCAGATGAAGAAGGTACTGCTGGTGGACAGGAAGCCGTCGTGCGCGGTGATGTTGACGGCAAACGGCATGGAGGAGCCGCGTGAAGTGGTTTCGTAGGAGGGCGTCCAAGAGAGTGTGCCGTTGTCGAAGGCGGCACCGGCCGGCAGGCCTGTGCATGAGAGATGGACCGGGTCGCCGTCCGGGTCGAACGGGCTGAAGCTAATATTCATGTCTTGACCTTCGAAGACCGCGAGCAAGGCCGGGGCGAAAAGGGTGGGAGGATTGTTTGTGCCGAATCTAAAGGTGAGCTGTGTGGTCTGCGGCGGCCCCTGGAATGCCTGAAGGGTCAAGGTCAGCGAGATGCCGCCCAGTTCAAAATCATCGGTACCTTCGGGATCAAGGCCGATACCGAAGGGGGTTCCGTTGCCGACATAGTCGATGAGTTCCAGCAAGGCCGAGGAGAACTTGACGGGTGTGGCGTCAGGCAATTGAAGCGAAAAGGGCCGGCCATAGATTCGCCAGACCCATGAGGCCGGGTCATCGATTTCCGACAGTCGGCAGACGAGTGATTCAAGACCTTTGGTGCGGTCCGCGTAGTCGGATATGAGGGGGCAGCCGTGCGGCGCGAAGTGATCGACGCCGGGGATATCGATATTGGCGTGGAAACCGACGGGCGGATTATCGAGCAAGTAGACGACGAGCGTGTCGGCGGGATTTTCCGAAACGCTTGTAAGGCCGTGGAGAGTGACTACGGCCTGCGTAATAATGAAGCCGTTCGGTATGACGACGTCACGCGGGTCGATGCCCCACGTATAATAGCAGTCGGCACTGAGTTTTTCCGGTGTGTTGAGAGCACGAGCAGCCGCAGCGGTACACAAGACCACAGCAAGCGCGAGTCCGTACCTCTTCATCGCTGTATCTGAACCCTTCTCCCCCCCCAATTACCCTTCTTCCTTTGCGCATTCCCCCCCCGGCAACATGGATAATATGCACGATTTCATGCTGTTGTCAAGCAAAAAGTCGATGCGGGCACGGTTTTGTGATGCGTGTGGGCGGAAATTCAGCGGTTGTGGTACATGGATGCGTAGTATTGCTGGTATTCGCCGGAGACGACATGGCGGAGCCATGTCTCGTTTGCCAAGTACCAGTCGATGGTCCTGTTGATGCCGACCTCGAAGGTGACGGAGGGGCGCCACTTTAGTTCGTTCATGATCTTGGATGAATCGATGGCGTAGCGGCGGTCGTGGCCCGGGCGGTCGGTGACGTGGCGGATGAGTTCTTTGGGCTTGCCGAGGCGATCGAGGATGAGGCCGACGACCTCCAGGTTGGTCTTTTCGTTGTTGCCGCCGATGTTGTAGATTTCGCCCGGTCTGGCTTCGGTGAGCACCTTCCAGATGGCGGTGCAGTGGTCATAGATGTAGAGCCAGTCGCGGACGTAGAGGCCATCGCCGTAGACGGGCAGAGGCTTGTCGTTCAGGGCGTTGTTGATCATCAGCGGGATCATCTTTTCGGGGAACTGGTATTCGCCGTAATTGTTCGAGCAGCGGGTGATGTTGTAGCGCAGGCCCCAACTGTGGCCGAAGGCACGAACGAGGTGATCGGCGGCGGCTTTGCTGGCGGAGTAGGGGGAATTGGGGCTGACGGGGGTTTGTTCGGTGAATTTGCCGGTGGGGCCGAGGGAGCCGTAGACTTCGTCGGTGGAGATCTGAATATAGCGTTCCAGTTTCTTTTCGAGTGCGACTTTTAACAGTGTAAGCGTGCCGTTGACGTTGGTCTCGATGAAGACGCCGGGGTCGACGAGGGAGCGGTCGACGTGGCTTTCGGCGGCGAAGTTGATGATGGCGTCGATGTTGTGGTCGGTGACGAGCTGCTCGACGAGTTTGGCGTCGAGTATGTCGCCCTTGACGAAGACGTGGTTGGGGTGGTCGGTGAAGCCGGCGAGGTTCTCAAGATTGCCGGCGTAGGTGAGCTTGTCGAGGTTGACGACCAGCGTGTCGGGGTGCTCGCTGAGGACCATGCGTACGAAGTTTGCGCCGATGAAGCCGGCGCCGCCGGTGACGAGGATGCGTCTCATATCTGCTCCAGGAATTCTCTGAGTGGTTGCTGCCATGGCCGAATCGGCTGCCGCAGGTATTGCTGGATCTTACGGCAGTCAAAGCGGCTGTTCAGAGGCCGTTGGGCCGGAGTTACATAGTCGGTGCTCCTGCAGGGAGACAAGTCAACGTCGAGCTTGAGAGTATCGAAGATGAATCGGGCCTGCTCGTAACGGTTCACGTATCCGGCGGCGGCGTAATGAAACAGGCCTTCGGGGCGCGGATTATGAGCCAGGAGTTCGCAGATGGCGGCGGCGACTTCGGTGGTGGCTGTGGGGGAGCCGACCTGGTCATCGATGACCTTGAGCGGCCTGCCGCTCTTGGCCAGCTGGATCATCTTGCTGACGAAGTTGCTGCTGGCGATGCCGTATGTCCACTGGACGCGTACGATGGCGTGGCGACAGCCGGTTTTGGCGAGGAGCTGTTCGCCCTGAAGTTTGGTTTTGCCGTATGTGCCGAGCGGGTTGGGGGTGTCGGTTTCGACGTAAGGCGTTTCCTTGCGGCCGTCGAAGACGAAATCGGTGCTGACGTGCAGGATGTATTTGCCGGCCCGGGCGGCAAGGCGGCCTAAATTTTCGACGGCGGCGGCGTTGACGGCGTATGCCGTTTCCGAGTTGGTCTCGGCGCCGTCGACATTAGTATAGGCGGCGCAGTTGACGACGATATCGCAGTCGGCGATGGCTTTATGGAGGTCCTGTTCGTTGGTGATGTCAAATTCGGGCAGGTCGAAGACGGCCACTTCGAAGCCATGTCGTACCGCGGCCTTGTGAAGGTCTGTGCCTAACATGCCTCTGCCGCCGAGAATGGCCATGCGCTGCTGATTGCTCATCGGGCCACCTCGCTGTATGACGGCAGCAGGTCTCGGGGGATTGCGCTGAGCACGGGGTACTTTGAATCCTTTTCACTCAGGTGCGGGGCTTTTACGGGCCAGTCGATTGCGAGGGCGGGGTCGTTGAAGATGATGCCGCCTTCGGTGGCCGGGTTGTAATAGTCGGTGCATTTGTAGGAGAAGAGGGCCGTTTCGCTGGTGACGCAGAAGCCGTGCGCAAATCCCGGCGGGATGTACATCTGGCGGTGGTTTTCCGCAGAGAGGATGGCGCCGAACCATTTGCCGAAGGTTGGCGAGCCGGTGCGGATGTCGACGGCGACGTCGAAGACCTCGCCGGAGAGGACCTGGACGAGTTTGCCCTGAGGCTGCGGGTACTGATAATGCAGGCCTCGGAGGATGCCGCGGCGCGAGAAGGAGACATTGTCCTGTACGAAGCTTTCGCGGATGCCGGCTTCCTCGTAGCGTTTCAGGCTCCAGGTTTCGACAAACCAGCCTCGCGGGTCTCCGAAGACCTGCGGCTCAAAGATGATGACGCCGGGCAGTTCGGTGGAGATGATGTTCACGGACGTCTCCCGCTTTTAACCAGTTCGATGAGATACTCGCCATAATGGTTTTTCTTGAGCGGATCGGCGAGGCGGAGGACCTGTTCGGCATCGATGAAGCCGAGGCGGTAGGCGATTTCTTCGGGGCAGGCGATCATGAGGCCTTGCCGCTGCTGGACGGTCTGGACGAAGTTGGCGGCCTGGAGCATGGAGTCCGGCGTGCCGGTGTCGAGCCATGCGGTGCCGCGGCCGAGGATTTCGACATGCAGTTGGCCCATTGCGAGGTAGGCGTTGTTGACGGAGGTGATTTCAAGTTCGCCGCGGGCGGAGGGCTTGATGCTCCTGGCGATTTCGGTGATCTGCTCGTCGTAGAAGTAGAGGCCCACGGCGGCGAAGTTGGACTTGGGTTTCTGGGGTTTTTCCTCGATGGAGATGACCTTGCCGCGGCTGTCGAATTCGATGACGCCGTAGCGCTGGGGGTCCTTGACATAGTAGCCGTAAATGGTCGCACCGGCAGTGGTTGCGGCGCCGCACCTGAGCGAGTCGGCGAGCTTGTGGCCGTAGAAGACGTTGTCGCCGAGGATGAGGGAGGCGGGGCCGCCGTTGATGAAGCGTTCACCGATGAGGAAGGCCTGGGCGAGACCTTCGGGACGGGGCTGCTCGGCATAATCGAGGCTCAGGCCCCACTGACTGCCGTCGCCGAGGAGATAGCGGTAGAGCGGCAGGTCGTGCGGGGTGGAGATGACGAGGATTTCGCGGATGCCCGCCAGCATGAGCGTGGTCAAGGGGTAATAGACCATCGGCTTGTCGTAGAGGGGCAGAAGCTGCTTGCTGACCGCCTGTGTGATCGGGTAGAGGCGGGTGCCGCTGCCGCCAGCGAGTATGATGCCTTTCATGTCTGCGAGTCCCTTGATTTTGAATCCTGAATGCCTCTATGTATTAGAAAGGCCCAATTTAATGCATTTTATCGACGGGTTCAAGGTGGGGCATGAGATTTTGCAGATGGCAAAACCGGGGGCCGGAAAATAAGTTTAGCACCGAATGGCGGGTTAAGGCTTGGCCCCCCGGCGTAACGGTGGCGCGGCAGCACAGCGATCCGCTGGCCGGGGCAGCGGTCGCGTAATTATGGCCTGCGAAGTGATGAGATCGCTATTTTTTGTCGGTGAATTCCGTGATTCGGATATTTCTGTAGGCTACGGGGCCGTGGTTGCCCTGGAACATGATCGGGCCTTTGGGCGTTTCGCGGCCTGAGACGCCGCCGGGGGTCGGGCCGGGCATGTTCAGGTTTTCGTGGAGGATTTGGCCGTTGAGCTGGACCTTGACGAGCTGGGTGTTGGCGATCTTGGCGCCGGCAGCATCGAAGCGGGGGGCGTTAACGTCGATGACGTACTTTTGCCACTGGCCGGGCTCTTTGCTGGCGTTGACGGGGGGCGGGGCGGCGCCGTAGACTGCGCCCATGTCGCCGCTGCCCATTCTTTGGCGGCCCCAACTGTCGAGGACCTGGATTTCGTATTCGCCCATGACGTAGATGCCGGAGTTGGAGCCTTGGGGGACCATGACTTCGACTTCGATGCGGCTGTCGCCGAAGGTGTCGGCGGACCAGATGTCGAAGCTTTGTCCGTGGCGTTCGGCGAGGTTGATCATTTCACCCTTGCCGCCTTTGGAGACAAGCTGCTTGGGGTCGGCGGGAGAGATGGCGGCCGTGCCGACGACCCATTTGCTTTCGGCGAGGGATTTGCCGCCCTGCAGTTTCCAGTTGTTGAGGTCTACGCCGTTGAAGGGTGTGTGGACGGCACAGGTCTGCGGCTGGAGGATTTCGATGTTTCGGAACATGACTTCCATGTCCATGCCGCCGTGGAGCTGGAGAGCGAGACGCCCTTTGAGGCGGCCGGGGTCGTCGATGAGTTCGGCGGTCTTTGTGCCGTTGACATGTACGACGACGTGACGGTCGTTGGCATGGACAGTCATATCGTTCCATTGGCCGGGCTTGAAGTATCTGGCGACGTCTTCCGGTTTGGGCTGGACGACCCAGGCACGGCCGCCGGTTTCGTAGAGGCCACCGACATCTTTTGAGGCGTCGATTTCGGCCTGGAAGCCGTTGACACCGACGGCATCCGGGACTTCGTCGCTGCGGAAATAGAAGCCGCTGTTACCTTTCAGGGCCTTGAACTGGAGGCGGACGGTGAAGTCGCCGTAGACGGCATCGGAGACGAGCAGGCCGTGGCGTGTTTCGCCGGCGGGGCTTGTGCCGATGATCATACCGTCGCGCACTTCCCACTTGCCGCCGGGCAGGGTATGCCAGCCGGCGAGGGTCTTGCCGTCGAAGAGCGGGCGCCAGACGTGGCGGCCCAGTTCGCGGATGCGGAGGTTGCGCCAGCGGACCTGGAGTTTGGGGTCGCCGGCGACGGAGTGGACTTGCAGGCCGATGAAGCCGGTGGTGTCGAGTGTGTCGATGGTATCGGCGCAGGGGACGCCGTTGATCCACGTCTGGATGCGGGGGCCGTGGCAGACGATGCGGTAGTGATTCCAGTCGTTGTCTTTGTAGGCCTTGGCGGCGGGGGAGTTTGGCGGGATGCGGTAGACCCACCGGCCGCGGCGACCTTCGTCGTAGATGCTGCCGGCGGAGGCAGTGGCGGAGGCGGCGATTTCGACCTGGCAGCCGTAGACGCGGTTTTCACTGGTGACGCGGCTGCGGACCTGGATGCCGGAGTTGAGTGCGGGGTCGCATTTGACTTCGAGTTCGAGGATGAAGTCGCCGTAGTCGGATTCCGTGCAGAGGAAGGTGTTGGGGCTGCCCGCGACCGTCGTACCCACAATGGCGCCGTCTTCGACGTGGTACTTGGCGGTACCGCCGCGGACGTACCAGCCTTCGAGGGTCTTGCCGTCAAAAAGTGACTGCCATTGCTGTGCGAGGGCGGGGGCTGCCAACAAGGCGATTGCGATGATAATGGCGAGGCGACGCATGGTTGTCCTCCGATTCTATCGTGATTCTCGATGTTCCTGAACGATGAGGGAAGTATAGCAGAATAGCTGTCGCGGGGCAAGTTGAGGGTAGAGGCAAAACAGCAGCAGAAGCTGCAGATCGAAATGGGCTGCCCATTACCCGTGGAGGGCTGGTTTTCCCGGTGGCGTGGCCGGTTGTCTTGTTGTTCATCTGATTGTGGACTATAATCAGAAATGTTGGCAGTCAGTCACACACATTGCAGAAAATGATGTCCGCTTTCTGTTTGGGTGTGCCGCAGTGCCGCGACGATGGCGTGTATGGAACGATAAGGCATAACTCTGGCGAGGTCTAAAATCATGAAGAGACTTGGTTATTCAGCGATCTGTGCCGTTTTGTTTCTTTGCCTGCAATGCGATGGGGCGCTGCTTGCGCCTACGTCTCTGACATGTGAGTATGTCGAGGATGCGCCGGTGGTGGATGTTATTCAGCCGAGGTTAGGCTGGGTGAATCAGGCAGAAGAAGGTGATCGAGGCCAGTTCCAATCGGCCTACCAGATCCGAGTGGCGGGGGCCGTCGACAGACTGTCGAATCCGGATCTGTGGGACAGCGGCAAGGTAATGTCGCGGCAGTCGTCTCGTGTGGAGTACCAGGGCAAGGCCTTGCAGTCGCGGCAGGGTTGCTGGTGGCAGGTTCGCGTGTGGGACAAGGATGGTAAGGTGTCAGAGTGGAGTCGGCCTGCGTTCTGGCGTATGGGGCTGCTGCGCCCTTCCGATTGGAAGGCGCAATGGATCGGTGCGCCGTGGCAGGGAGAGGAGCCGCTGCCGAGGCCGGAGTATCCGGGCAAGAAGATCGAGGAGTTCGGGCCGCCGGCGCCAATGCTAAGAAAGGCCGTCCGTCTGGACAAGGAGATTGAGGAGGCGGTGGCTTATGTCACGGGGTTGGGGTACTTCGAGTTTTATGTGAACGGTCAGCGCGTGGGGGAGGATGTGCTTGTGCCCAATCAGACCAATTACGGGAAGCGGCCGAAACTGCCGGAGTATCTGATCTATGTGGAGGATAACTTCAGGGAATACAAGGTGATGTACCTGGTTTATGACATCACCGAGAAACTTGTTGTGGGGGATAATGTGTTTGGGAGCATCCTGGGCAATGGGTTCTATGATCCTGCCATGTACTGGTGCGAGGGGTATGGCACGCCGCGGTTCCTCGGGCAGATTCACATCCGCTACAAGGACGGCACTGAGACTGTGGTTGTCAGTGATACAACATGGAAGGCGGCGAAGAGCCCGATTGTGAAGAACATGGTGTACTACGGCGAGATCTACGATGCGCGTCTTGAGCAGGATGGGTGGTGCAGGCCGGGATATGACGATTCGTCGTGGGAGAAGGTTGTCGAAAGGAAGCGGCCGTTCGGCAGGTTGGCCGCACATACCGCGTACCCGGACAGGGTGATGGAACGGCTGAAACCGGTGAGCATCAAGAAGCTGGCAAACGGCAATACGTTCGTGGATTTCGGGGTGGAAGTTTCGGGGTGGGTGCGATTGACGGACATTGAGGCGCCCGCGGGTCACCGAATCGATCTGCGGTTCAACAGCAATCTTAACTCCGGGGACAATACCTACATCTGCAGCGGACGCGGGCCGGAATCGTATGCGCCGCGATTCAACTGGTTCGTGTTCAGCGGGGTTGAAATCAACAACTGGCCGGGCGAGTTGCGGCCGGAGCAGATTGCGGCGGAGGTGGTGTATACGCAGATCAGGGAGTCGGCCGAGTTTGAGACGTCGAATCAACTGTTCAACGACATTAACCGGATCTGGAAGCGCAGTCAGACGGACAATATGCATGGCGGGATTGCCAGCGATTGTCCGCATCGTGAACGCGCTCCCTATACCGGCGATGGGCAGGTGGCCTGCACGACTGTGATGTACAACTACGACGCGCGGTCGTTTTATTACAAGTGGATACAGGACATCTTAGGCGCTCAGAACCCCGACACGGGTTATGTCCCCAATGGCGCGCCGTGGGAACCGGGCTGCGGCGGCGGGGTTGCCTGGGGTGCGGCGATCTGCATCATGCCGTGGGAGTTTTATGTTCATTACGGCGCGCTGGACATGCTGCGGGACAACTACGAGGGCATGAAGGGCTATGTGAGATACATGCAGACGTGGGTCGATGAGGACGGGATCATGTTCTCGCAGGTCCCCGATAAGAAGACAGGAAAGCCTTTGAAGTGGTTCAACCTGGGGGACTGGTCGATGCCGGGCGATGGTGTGCCGGACAATCTTGTGCACACTTTCTTTTTCTGGCGTTGTGCGGACATAACGGCCAGGACGGCCCGACGGCTCGGTTACGACCAGGAGGCGGAGGTTTATGCCGCCCTGGCGGAGAAGACGCGTCAGGCCTTTCAGAAGCGTTTTTACCAGGAGGACAAAGGGTCCTATGGCAAAGGCGGCGGTAATATCTTCGCGCTGGAGATGGGTGTGCCACAGTGGCAGCGCGAGCGGGTGCTTTCGGCGCTGAAGGCCGACATCGAGGCCAACGGCGGGCATCTGGACACGGGCATTTTCGGCACGCAATTGTTCTTCGAGGTGCTGACGAAAAACGGCCTTCACGACCTGGCCTATCAGGCCATGAACAAACGTACGGAGCCGTCTTTCGGTTTCTGGCTGGAACAGGGCGCCACCACGACGCGCGAGGATTGGGACAGCAAGGGATCACATAACCATCCGATGTTCGGCGGGGCGTTGACGTGGTTTTACCGGTCATTGGCGGGAATGAACGCGGATGCGGAACGTCCGGGCTATGAGCACATTACCTTCAAGCCGTACACCGTAAAAGACCTGTTCTATGTGAAGTACGTGAACGACACGGTGAGGGGCAAGGCG
>DAOTMV010000064.1:0-18129 GCA_035450485.1 Anaerohalosphaeraceae bacterium
GGTCCCCTTTGGACAGGGTACGGCCAACTGCGTTTTGACGGCGTCAACGACAGCGTTGATTGCGGCGCGGAGGCACATCTTAACCAAAAATCTTCGCTGACACTATGTGCCTGGATATGCCCCGAGAGCTTCGGCCTGAAGGGCGATGCGCGCATTGTCGACAAGGGCAACGAAAGCGCAGGCTTTGCGTTTTACCTGAAGGGCGGTATCCGCGGGTTAGCATGGAAGGCCGGCAATGCTGAGGTTACAAGCGCCGAGGATGCCATCCGCCTCAACGAGTGGCAGCACGTTGCCGTATCCTATAGTGACGCATCGGATACGGTTACGTTCTACGTCAACGGCAAGGCTAAGGGGACGGTCACCGGTTACACCACCAATCCCGCCGACTCCGCAGACGTGCCGCTCATCATAGGCAATAACGCGGCGCTGGCGGCCGGCTTTAAGGGCATGATCAGCGATGTCCGGCTCTACAGCCGGGCGCTGACAGCCGAGGAGATCGACTTGATCTACCGCACGTACGAGGTACGCGAGAACAAGCTCGTCGCCTTCGAAGTCGCCGCCGACGGCTACACCTACGCCCTCCAGGCCGGCCAGACGCTGCCCGCCGGCGCAACCTTTGCCGACGGCGTATTCTCGTGGCGGCCATGGTACAATCAGGCCGGCAACTACACGTTCCATTTTGACGTCGCAGGCCAGGCCGGACTAACCCAGTCGATTCCGGTCGTCGTCGAAAACGTCATTCTCAACGACTGGTACCGAATCTGGCTGGATTTACTCGGAAAATAATAGACGCAGTGTTGTCGTTGCCAGCACTGCAGTGAAATCCGGAACTCAGACAGGGGCGCCCACTTACGGGCGTCCCTGTCTTTTTCTGACTTGCGCGAGCGCTGGCCAAAGAGGGCGTAGGGCGGCCCTCAGTTACGCGGCTGCGCAAGGTACTACGTCTGAACCTTGGCAAAATACACCACGGCACCGTTAGCACCCGGCAACTATTCTTGCCCCATGCCGCAGACGCGAGTTAAAACCTCTATCTTGACGCGGCCAACGTTTCACGTGATAATCTCCAAACAACAAAGGAGATGATCATCGCAACGCCATTTAACAACATCGCCCAAAAGGAACGCCTGCGCGTCATCGGCCTCATATCCGGCACGAGTGCCGACGGCATAGACGCCGTCGCCGTCGACGTCGAATCGCGTGCCGTCCAGGTCCTCGCGTTCAAGACCTTCCCCTATTCGCTGCCGGTCCGCAAGGCACTGTTTAGCCTCTTCAACCCCGAAACGTCCTCCGTCGATGACATCTGCCACCTGAACTTCGTCCTCGGCGACCTCTTCGCCGACGCCGCTATCGCCCTCTGCGCCGAGGCCGGCATATCCCGCAAGTCCGTCGACCTCATCGCCTCCCACGGCCAGACGATCTGGCACGAACCCCTGGGCCGACGTGCCGGCCGCAGACTCACCCGCTCTACACTGCAGATCGCCGAACCGTCCGTCATCGCCCAGCGAACCGGCATCACCACCGTCGCCGACTTCCGACCGCGCGACGTCGCCGCCGGCGGCCAGGGCGCACCGCTGGTCCCTTATGCCGACCATGTCCTCTTCACCGACACGCAGAAACACCGCGCCGTACAGAATATCGGCGGCATCGCCAACGTAACCTTCCTGCCCCCCGCCTGCAAACCCGCCGACATCATCGCCTTTGACACCGGCCCGGGAAACATGGTCATCGACGCCATCGCCGAACGCATCAGCCGCGGCCGCATCAAATACGACCGCGACGGCCGCCTCGCCGCCAAAGGCACCCCCGATCCCGACCTCCTCAAGCACCTCCTCAGTAATCCTTACTTCCGCCGCCGACCCCCGCGTACCACCGGCCGCGAACAGTTTGGCGCCGCGTACGCCGACACCCTCTACCGCAAGGCCCGCAGGGCCGCCCTATCCGACGCCGACCTCATGGCCACCGTCACCGCGCTTACCGCCCGCACCATCGCCGACGGATACCGCCGTTTCCTGCCAACCCCCCCCGACGAAGTCATCCTCTACGGAGGCGGCGCCCGAAACTGCACACTCGTCGCCATGCTCCGGCAGGAACTGCCCAACGCCGCCTTCCGCCGCACCGACGAATTCGGCATCGACGTCGACGCCAAAGAGGCCGTCTCCTTCGCGGTCCTGGCCTATGCCACCGTCAAGGGAACCCCCAACAACATTCCTCGCGCCACCGGCGCCGACCACCCCGCAATCTTAGGCAAGATCATACTCGCATGACCGCCATTAAGGACCGCTCACGCCTGACCACCGAAAAGCGAAACCCCCGCACCGCCGCAATCGACGCCCTGCCCACGCTGGCAATCGTCAACCTCATCAATGCCGAAGACCGCCGCGTCGCCCCCGCCGTCGCCAAACAGCGCAAAGCCATCGCCCGCGCCGTCGACATCATCGTCGACCGTTTCCGCGCCGGCGGCCGCCTCTTCTATGTCGGGGCCGGCACCAGCGGCCGACTCGGCGTACTCGACGCCTCCGAATGCCCTCCCACCTTCGGCGTCCCGCGCACGCTCGTTCAGGGCGTCATCGCCGGCGGCCGACGCGCCCTCGTCCGCTCAATCGAAGGCGCAGAAGACTCCGAACGCGACGGCCGAATCGCCCTGCAAGAAAGAAAAGTCCGCCCCACCGACACCGTCGTCGGCATCGCCGCCTGCGGCCTCACACCCTTCGTCCGAGGCGCCCTCAATTACGCCCGCAAAATCGGCGCCGCAACCGTCTTCCTCACCTGCGCCCCCGAGGCCGCACGCCACGTCCCCGCCGACGTCCTCATCAACCCCGTCGTCGGCCCCGAAGTCATAACCGGCTCCACCCGCATGAAGGCCGGCACCGCAACCAAACTCGTCCTCAACACCCTCACCACCGCCGCCATGATCAGGATCGGAAAGACCCACGGCAACCTCATGGTCGACCTCAAGGCCACCAACGAAAAACTCAAAGACCGCGCCCAAAGAATCGTCTCCGAACTCACCGGCCTCCCCAAACAAAAAGCAAAAGCCCTCCTCGCCAGGGCCGACAACGAAACCAAGACCGCAATCGTCATGCACCACAAAAAAACCACCGCCCCCCGCGCCCGCCGCCTCCTCAAACAAAACCAGAACTCCCTCCGCCAAACCCTCCAAGACTAACCGCAACCGCCTGGTTTCGCGGCTGCCGCCGTCAAACGCCTCATTTGAGCCCCATAGGCCCTGCCAGACGCTTGTACAGGGACCTCTCGGTCGGCTGAAATCAACTCGCGCACCACTTGTGCTTAACCCGTTAGAGAGTTGACAAGATAACGGTGTTACTGCATACTGACGCCGAAACCGAAGCCATCTAAAGACAGGAGAATACCATGTTGGCAACTCGATTGCATCTGTGCCTCATCATAACGGTCTCTCTTTTGTCGCTCCTGGCCGTTGGCTGCTCAAGACGTGCCGACACCGACAACGGCAAGCCGAAGATCGTCCTCGTCATGAAATCCCTCGCCAACGAATTCTTCAAGACCATGGAAGAAGGCGCCACCGCTCACCAGAGAGCCCACAGCGACGTATACGATCTCAAGGTCGTTGGCATCCGCAATGAAGAGGACGTCGCTCAGCAGGTCGATCTCGTGGAGATGATCATCGCCCAGGGCGCCGACGCCATCGTCATAGCCCCCGCCGATTCCGAGGCACTCATCCCCATCTGCAAAAAGGCCATCGCCGCCGGTATCGTCGTCGTGAACATCGACAACAAGCTCGACCGCGATCGCCTCGAAGCCGAAGGCATTCAGATCCCCTTTGTCGGACCCGACAACCGCAAAGGCGCCAAGCTCGCCGGCGACTACCTGGCAACGAAGCTCAAAGCCGGCGATGAAGTCGCCATCATCGAAGGCATCCCCAACGCCTTCAACGGCATCCAGCGAAAGGCCGGCTTCGAAGATGCCATCAAAGACGCCAACCTCAAACTCGTCAGTTCGCAATCCGGCAACTGGGAAACCGACAAGGCCGCCCAGTGTGTCGCCGCCATCGCCACCGAATACCCCAACCTCAAGGCCGTCCTCTGTGCCAACGACAGCATGGCCTTAGGCGCTGTCGACGCCCTCAAGGCCGCCGGCAAATCGAACGTCTACGTCGTGGGCTTCGACAACATCCAGGCGGTCCAGAAGCTCATCAAAGAAGGCAAGGTACTCTGCACCGTCGACCAGCACGGCGACCAGCTCGCCGTCTACGGCATCCAGTACGCCCTCGAAATCCTCGACACAAAGGCCGCACCCGCCGACAAGGAAACGCCCATCGACCTTATCACCGCGGAAACCCTGAAATGACATTCGCCACGGACGTCATCCTTTCCGCCCGCGCGATCGGCAAGTCCTTCGGCCCGATCCGCGCCATTGACGCCGTCGATCTCGACCTGCACGCCGGCGCCGTGCACGCCCTCGTTGGCGAAAACGGCGCAGGCAAGAGCACACTGGCCCGCATCATCGCCGGCACCCACCGCCCCGACTCCGGCACTATGACGCTCCTGGGCCAACCCTACCGCCCTGCCGGCCGCACCGATGCCCAGCGACGAGGCGTCCGTATGGTAATGCAGGAACTCAACCTCTTTCCCACCCTGACCATCGCCGAAAACATCTTCCTCGAGGACCTCCCCCGCCGCTTCGGCGTCATCCGCTACAAAAAGCTGCACGCCCGCACCCGGTCGCTTTTGGCGGCCATCGGCCTTGCCGACCTGCCGCCCGACAGACCCGTCGGCAGTCTCACGGTCGGCAGCCGCCAGATGGTCGAAATCGCCGCCGGCCTCTCGCAGGACTGCCGCCTCCTCATCCTCGACGAACCTACCGCCAGCCTCACTGACCGCGAAACCCGCCTGCTCTTCGACCAGATCCGCCGCCTCCGAGCCCGCGGCGTCGCCATACTCTACATCTCACACCGCATGCAGGAAATCAAGCAGATCGCCGACGCTGTTACTATCCTGCGCGACGGCCGCATCATCTCCACCCATGCCATCGACGATCTAACCATCGACGAGATCGTCAACCGCATGGTCGGCCGTGACCTCGCACAGGCCCCCGCGCCGCGACGGCGCACCAAAGGCGCCGTCGCCCTCCGCGTCCAGAACCTCTGCGCCGGTGCGAAGGTCCAGGACATCTCCTTCACCGTGCACGCCGGCGAAATCTTAGGTTTCGCCGGCCTCATGGGCGCGGGCCGCACCGAAACCATGCGCGCCGTCTTCGGCGCCGACCCGATCGGCTCCGGCCGCATCTATCTCGGCGACTCGCAAGACCCTGTCGCCATCCGCTCCCCCCGCGCCGCCATCGCCGCACGCATCGCCCTTATCCCGGAAGATCGCAAAGACCAGGGCCTCTTCCTGCCCCTCGGCGTCGATCGTAACATTTCCATGCCCAACCTGGCCCGTCTCTCGATCGCCGGCATCATCCGCCCCGCCGCCGAGAAAACCCTTGCACGCCGGCACATAGCCGCCGCCGCCATCAAATGCATTGCCCCCCACCAGCCCGTCGAAACCCTCAGCGGAGGCAACCAGCAGAAGATTGTCGTCGCCAGGTGGCTCGCCCGCGATTGCGACATTCTCATTTTCGACGAGCCCACCCGGGGTATTGATGTCGGCGCCAAATTCGAAATCCACGCTGCGCTGGCCGACCTCGCCGCCCGCGGCAAGGCCATCATCGTCGTATCCTCCGACCTCCGCGAACTCATGTCCATCTGCGACCGCATCGCCGTCCTTTCCGACGGCCGCCTCGCCGCAACGTTCAACCGTGACGAATTCAATGAACAGAAAATCAACGCCGCCGCGTTTTGCCGCCTCACCGGCGCTGCGGTCCCGCACGGAGCCACAGCATGAATCGCTTGCGACTCAGGATCCCCGCATGGCTCACTGATTACCTCGGCATGGCCGCCGCGCTGGCCATCCTGCTTGTCGTCTTCGGCCTCACCACCGAAAACTTCTTCTCCACGGCCACCTTCAAAGCCATCGCCAACCAGATCCCCGACACGACCATTTTGGCCGTCGGCATGACCTTCGTCCTCATCATCGCGGGCATTGACCTGTCCGTCGGCTCCGTCATGGCCCTGGCAGGCGCCGTCCTCGGCGTCCTGCTCACGAAGTTCGGCCTGCCCCTGCCCGCCGCTGCTGCAGCATGCCTGGCCGTAGGCCTCATCTGCGGCCTGGCCAACGGCCTCACCGTCATCGCATGGTCTCTGCCCTCCTTCATCGTCACCCTGGGCATGCTCGAAATCGCCCGCGGCGCAGCCTACCTCGTCACCAACTCGCGCACACTATACGTCTCCGACCACCTCGAAGCCGTTACCGACACGACGCTCCTGGGCCTCTCATTGCCCTTCGTCGCCGCGGTCTTGCTCGTCCTCATCGCCCAGTTTATTCTTTCCATGACCGTCTTCGGCCGGCACATGGTCGCCGTCGGCACCAACGAAACCGCCGCCCACCTCAGCGGCATCGCCGTTCGCCGCGTCAAGCTTGCCGTCTTCGCCATATCCGGCCTGCTCTGCGGCGCTGCCGCCGTCATCCACACAGCACGCTACCAGGCGAACCCCAACAACGGCGACGGCATGGAACTGCAGGTCATCGCCGCAGTCGTTATCGGCGGCACCAGCCTCATGGGCGGGCGAGGCTCCGTAATCAGCACCTTCTTCGGCGTGCTCATCATCAAGGTTCTGGGCACCGGCCTCGCCCAGACCGGCGCGGGGGAGCCCACAAAACGTCTCGTCACCGGCTGTGTCATCGTCGCCGCCGTAATCCTCGATTATTATCGCCGCCGCCTGCGAAAGACCAAGACGGAGAGAACCCCATGACCAGACGCATCGTCGTCATCGGCAGTTCCAACACGGACATGATCATCAAGATCGACCACATCCCCCGCCCGGGCGAAACCGTCATCGGTGGCACGTTTTCCACCGCAGCCGGCGGCAAAGGCGCAAACCAGGCGGTCGCCGCCGCGCGCGCCGGAGGCCGCGTCACCTTCATCGCTCGTGTTGGCGACGACATGTTCGGCCGCCAGGCACTCGACGGCTTCCGCGCCGACGGCATCGATGTCAGTCACGTCATCATCGATCCCGACGCCCCTTCCGGCGTCGCCTCCATTTTCGTCGACGCCAAAGGCCAGAATTCCATCGCCGTCGCCGGCGGCGCAAACGCCAACCTCTCGCCCGACGATATTCACAACGCCGCCGACGTCATCGCCGCCGCCGACATCCTCGTCATGCAGCTTGAGACCCCTGTCGAAACCGTCCGCGCCGCCGCACAAATCGCCCGCGACAACGCCGTCACCGTCATCCTCAATCCTGCACCCGCCCAACCGCTCGACAAAGATCTCCTGAAATGCATCTCCATCCTCACACCCAACGAATCCGAGGCCGAACTGCTCACCGGCATCCCCGTCGACTCTCCCCAGGCCGCGCAAAAAGCCGCCGACGCGCTCAGGGCGCAAGGCGTCAACGTTGTAATTGTCACGATGGGTGAGAATGGCGCCTTACTGTCAACTCAGAATGCAAGCGCATTCGTCCCCGCCTTTAAAGTCGATGCCGTCGACGCTACCGCCGCCGGAGACGTCTTCAATGGCGCTCTCGCCGTGGCCGTCGCCGAAGGCGCCCCCTTGCCCAGAGCCGTCCGCTTCGCAAGCGCCGCTGCCGCACTCTCCGTAACCAAACTCGGCGCCCAGCCCTCCGCCCCAACCCGCGCCGTGATCGAACACATGATCTGAGAGAAACCCCCGCGATTCAGATACGGCACGTAAGGTCACGGCGGTACGCTCCGCAGAATTGCCGATTATTGGCCGATCACCCGCCCCAAAGGCCTGCCGCAGATTGCGCCCGATGCGTAAGCGGGCAATTCACGACATGAAAATTTCTGGTTCCCGCTCCGCCTGCCGCTGCCCCGTCATGTTCAAAGATTGTATTCCTTGATCTTGCGGTAAAGCGTCCGCTCGCCGATTTCGAGGATCTTGGCCGCCTCGGCGCGGTTGTTGTTGGTCAGTTCCAAGGTCCGGCGGATATGCTCACGCTCCACTTCATTGAGCGACTTGCCCGCCATCGCCTCCAACGGCGCCTCCGCCTCCTCGACCTGCGGCGCCGCCACTGCCCCTGACAACCGCCGGATATGATGAATGTCCGCCGGGATATCCCGCACGTCCAACGTATCCCCCTCGCACATGACCAACATCGTCCGCACCGCGTTGCGAAGCTGTCGAATGTTGCCCGGCCAGTTATAACCGACAAGCACCTTCATCGCCTGCTCGGTAATCAGGTGAATATCCGTACCCGTCTCCTCACAGGCCTCCCGCAGGAAATACCCGAACAGTTCCGGTATATCCTCCGGCCGGTTCCGAAGCGGCGGTAGCGTCACGCTGACCCCCTTAATCCGGAAGAACAGATCCTGCCTGAACTTCTTCTCCTCCACCAGCTTCGCCAGATCATGGTTCGTAGCGCTGACCACCCGCACGTCCACCACCGTCGACTTGTTCGACCCCACCGGCGTCACAATCCCGTCTTCCAATACCCGCAGCAGCTTTGCCTGCATCGACAGCGGCATATCCCCGATTTCATCCAGGAACAGCGTCCCGCCGTCCGCCATCTCGAAGAGTCCCTTACGGTCCGCCGCCGCCCCCGTAAACGCGCCCTTGGCATGTCCGAAAAGCTCGCTCTCCAACAGGCTCTCCGCGAGCCCCGCACAGTTCAGCGGCCGAAACGCCTTGTTCCGCCGCGGCGAGTTATTATGAATCGCCCGCGCCGTCAGCTCCTTGCCCGTCCCGCTCTCGCCCTGGATCAGGACGCTGATATTCGTCGGCGCTACACGCCGCAGCACCCGGAACACATGCTGCATCGCCGGGCTGCGGCTGACCACGCCCTCGAACACAAAATCCTTGCCCAACACCGTCGCCTTCCGTGTCGGAAGCGCCTTGGCAACCATCGCCCGCAACTGATCAACGTCGATCGGCTTGACAAGGTAGTCGTACGCCCCGCTCTTGATGGCCTCCTTGCACGTGTCGATTGTCGCATACGCCGTAATCAGGATCACCCGGACGTTGCGGTCGTGCTCCCGCGCCGCCCGCAGGATATCGATCCCGTTGATGTCCGCCCGAAGGTTCAGATCCGTAATGATCAGGTCGATCTTCTCACTGGCGATCGCATCCAGCGCATCTTCCGCCGTATACACCGCAAACGCCCGCCGGCACTGCTTCTCCAGCGCCTCGACAAGCACGTCGGCGTGTGCCTTCTCATCGTCCACAACCAGAATGGTCGCATCGTTGTTCATCGCTTTGCGGTCTCGCTCTCACTCAAGGGCAACTCGATCTGGAACGACGTCCCCCTCCCCACCTGTGAATGTACGTCGATTCGGCCGCCATGTGCCTGCACGATCTTCCGCGCCGTCGGCAGCCCTAACCCGCTGCCGCCAGGCCGCGTCGTATAATACGCTTCAAAAATGGTCTCCAGTTTATCCGCCTCGATCCCGCAACCCGTATCGCTGACCTCGATGACGGCATAACCGTCGCGGCGATTGGTCCGCACAATCAGTTCCCCGCCGTCTCCCATGGCCTGCTGCGCATTGATGAAAAGGTTCAAGAGCACCTGCTTCATCATGACCGCGTCAATATCGCACACCAGCGCCTCCCTGCTGAGCCCCTGCCGCACTGTCACCCCGTGCGCCTGGGCTTGCGGGCCGTAAAAATCCACCATCTCCTCGACCAACGTATTCACATTGGCCGGCTCACACCGCAGCTCCGGCCGACCGATATAACGCAGGAAATCCTCAAGAATGCGCTCTAATCGCTCCGTCTCCTTCTGAACAACCTCGATCTTCCGAAGCCACCGAGGCTGCACCGGCGAACCGCCGGCCACGTCTTCGCCAAGGAGCTTCAAATTCACCTTGATCGTGGACAGGGGGTTCTTGATCTCGTGGGCAAGACCCCCCGTGAGCTTGCCCAACTCCTCGATTTGCCGGCGCTGGGTATCGCTGCGGTCACGGGCCGCTGCCCGACTCCGCCGCCACAAAAAGTAGAAGCCGGGCCCCGCCCCAAGGACGCCCAGCACAAAACCGAACACAAAATACAACAAAACGTCTCCTCCCGATCAGCCTGCCCTGATGGTCACAGCGTGGTTCACAAACCCCAGGCCGACATCGCTGGGAGAAAACGCGCTACTGGCGTGAATCGTCCCGCTGCCCGCGGGGTTTGGCCTCAGCCCGAGGCCCGGACTCCTTGGCCTTGACCTCGATGATCTGCACCGACCTGCCCTGCAGGCCCTTGCCCGTCTCGAACTGCTCATACTCCACGACCTGGCCGTTCCGCAGGCACCGAAAGCCCTCGCCGTCAATGCTTGTATAATGCACGAAAACGTCTTTGCCCTCTTCATTGACGACGAACCCGAACCCCTTCTTCGGGTCGAACCACTTCACTGTACCCTTAGCCATATTCGCCTCCCTACTCTTCAACCACAGGCACATAGAAACAGCACGTCTAAATGGATTTTACAGCGTCTGTCGCACTCCTGCAACAGGATCCTGAATCCACGGTCCCTTCCACGGACGGGCCCCTTACTCCCGCGCCGGCGCCGGCCGCGGCTTGGCCTTGCTCTTCTGCGGCGCTGCGCCCGACAATTCCGCCAGAGCCGCCTTCCGCGACAGCTTGAACCGCCCCTGCTCGTCAATATGCAGCAGCTTTACCGCAATGATGTCGCCCACCTTGCACACTTCCTCAGCGTTCTTGACGTACCCGGGCGCCAGCTCGCTGATGTGGCACAGGCCCTCCACACCGGGGCTGATCTCCACGAAGACGCCGAACTCCTTGACCGAGACAACCTTCGCCGTCTTGTAGATCTTGCCCACCTGCGGCGGCGTTGTCATCGCCTCGATGATCTCGCGCGCCTCGAAATGCCCCTCGCCGCCGACGCAACTGATGCAAACAGTCCCGTCTTCTTCGATCTCGATCAGCGAGTTTGTCTGGTCCTGGATGCTCTTGATCATCTTGCCGCCGGGGCCGATCACCTTGCCGATGTACTCCGGATCGATCTTGATCGTCACGATCTTCGGCGCATAAATGCTCAGCGCCTCGCGCGGCTTGTCGATCACGCGGGACATGATGTCAAGGATCTTGAGCCTCGCCTCCTTCGCCTGCTGCAGTGCCTCGACCAGGATGTCGTGTGCAAGCCCCTCGACCTTGATGTCCAACTGGATCGCCGTGATGCCCTTGGCCGTGCCCGCCACCTTGAAATCCATGTCGCCGAAGTGGTCCTCGTCACCGATGATATCCGTCAGCAGCACGTGCCGATCCTTCTCGCCGACGAGCCCGATCGATATGCCAGCCACCGCCTCCCGCATTGGAACGCCGGCATCCATCAGCGCCAGGCTGCCGCCGCACACGGATGCCATCGAACTCGAACCGTTCGATTCCGTGATGTCCGATACAACCTTGATCGTGTACGGGAACTCTTCTTCGCTCGGGCCAACCCGCTCCAGCGCCTTCTCCGCAAGAGCACCGTGCCCGATCTCACGTCGCCCGGGACCTCGGATCGGCCGCACCTCGCCCACCGACGACGGCGGAAAGTTGTAGTGCAGCATGAACGTCTGCCCGTATTCTTCCAGCAGCCCGTCGACGGTCTGTTCGTCGCGTCCCGTCCCCAAGGTCACCGAAACCAGCGCCTGCGTCTCGCCCCGAGTAAACAGCGCCGAACCATGTGCCCGCGGCAGAATCCCCACCTCGCACTCGATCGGCCGGATCTCCGTAAACCCGCGTCCGTCCGGCCGTCGACCGTTCAAAATCATCTCCCGCACGACCTCGCGCTGAACGCGTTCCGTGATCCGCCGCAGAATAACCGGTGTACACCGCGGCTCGCGGCCCTCGGCAGCCTCGCAGTATTCTTTCGCTGCACCCTCCAGCACCGCCTTTACCGCCTCGTTTCGTTCCGTCTTGCCCGTGATCGAGAACGCTTCCCGCAGCGGCTGTCGAATCTTGTCCGCCACCTCCGCAGCAAGTGCCTCATCGACCTGTATCAGGTCCATTTCCTTTTGCACCCCGCATTTGGCCTGGAGTTCCGCGATCATATCGCAAACCTCCCCCACGGTCTTATGCGCAAATGCAATCGCCTCGGCCGCCTTCTCCTCCGAAACCTGGCGTGCGTCGACCTCGATCATGTTGATCGCCTCTTTCCGGCCCGCCAAGGTCAGGTTGAATGTGCTCCTGTCACGCTCCGAATACGTCGGAAACAGCACGAAGCGGTCGTCAACAAGGCTCAGCCGGCACGCCCCCACCGGCCCCTGAAACGGAATCTTGCTGATTGAAAGCGCGGCACTCGCCCCGATTATCGACAGCACATCCGGATCGTAGTCGCGGTCGGCGCTGATCACCGACACCAGTATCTGCACCTCATTGAAATACCCCTCCGGAAACAGCGGCCGAATCGGACGGTCGATCATCCGCGACGTCAGAATCTCCTTTGCGCTCGGCCGCCCTTCGCGCTTCATGAACCCCCCGGGGAACTTCCCGGCGGCGCTCAGTTTCTCGCGATAATCCACGCTAAGTGGAAAATAATCGATATCCTCGCTCCGCGGCGGAGCCGTCACGGCCGTGACCAGGACCATCGTATCGCCGCAACGCGCAACAATCGCCCCATGCGACTGCCGCGCGATCTTGCCCGTCTCAAGGGAAATGACTTTCCCCCCTATTTCCTTTTCTACCTTATGAGTTGTGAACATATAATAACGTATTAACCTTTTTCTTTACACAAAACCAATCTCAATCTATATCCTTACGCTTCTTTCTCCACGGAGTGACTCCCCTTGCCGCGACCACCGCCGCTGTCATCATCTGTCGGCTGGTTGTTGTCTCCCGGCTGCCGCCTCACTGACTGCTTCCCTGACTCGTTACTTGCGCAAGCCAAGCCTTGAAATGATTGCGCGGTAACGGTTTATGTCACGATTCTTAATGTACTTAAGCAGCGCCGACCGTGTTCCCACCATTTTCAGAAGCCCCCGGCGGGACGAATGGTCTTTGGGGTGTTCCTTGAGGTGCTCTGTAAGATCGTTTATGCGGCTCGTGAGGATCGCGATCTGGACCTCCGGCGAACCCGTATCATTATCCGATCGCTTGTAATCCTCGATAATCTGACTCTTGGCTTCCTTCGTCAACATACCCTTCTAATAACCTTTCAACTCTTACTTTCGGCATTTTTCATGCCTTGACAACACACTTTCCTATCCACTCTGTAAACAATCGAGTTATTATACCCGCGCGAGCCAGGTTTGCAACGTTTTTATCACTCACAATTCCGTCTTTTTACGCACGTACAATTCTCTTGTTCCCGCCTCCATGACTTCCAGGCGTCATCACGCATGATTGGCGTACATTCACCCCCAAAAGCCGCTTTTTCCCTTCACATCCGCCCCCCGAACACGTATAATGCCCACCGAACAACAAAAACCATGCAATCATCGGAGACACAATGGCCCATCTCTTCATAAAAGACATAAAGCCCGGCTTGCAGATCAACGACGTCTACATGATTACCCAGCCGGTCCTGCGAAACACGACCAAAGGCGACCTCTATATCGCCATGTTCCTCTCCGACCGTACCGGCAAGGTAAATTCCCGCATGTGGCAGGCGACCGAAGCTATCTATAATCAGCTCCCCAGCGAAGGCTTCGTCCAGATCCGCGGCAAGAGCGAACTGTACCAGAACGCCCTGCAGCTTGTCATCAACGACATCGTCGTGGTCGATGCCGACAAAGTCAGCCTCGCCGACTACATGCCCCGCACCGAAAAAGACGTCAAGGTCATGTTCCAGGAACTGCGGACGATGCTCGGTGCAATCCGCGACCCCGGCCTGCTCGCCCTCATCCGCGAGTTCCTCGCCGACCAGGATCTGATGCGCCAGTTCTGCACCGCCCCCGCCGCCATGCAGATGCACCACAGCTACCTCGGCGGCCTGCTCGAACACACCCACTCCATGATGAAAGTCGCAACCGCCATCCTCCCCAACTATCCCAAGGTCCAGGCCGATCTCGTCCTCGCCGCCGTCTTTCTCCACGACATCGCCAAGACAAAGGAACTCTCCTACAGCATGGGCTTCTCCTACACCGATACGGGCCAGCTCGTCGGTCACCTCGTTCTCGGCGTCGAGATGGTCAACGCCAAGGCCGCCCTTGCCGCACAAAAAGGTACACCCGTCGACCGGGTCGTACTCGACAACCTCCTTCACATAATCCTTAGCCACCATGGCTGCTACGAGTTCGGCTCACCCAAGCTCCCCGCAACCGCCGAGGCCTTCATGGTCAGCTACATCGATGACCTCGACGCAAAGATGAACCAGGTCACAACGCTCATCGACACGGACCCTGGCGACGGAAACTGGACCGCCTTCCAGCGCCCGCTCGAAACAAAACTGTATCGCCCGCGGCCACTCGCTAACAACCAATAGGCCCCCGCCCTTGAGCAGCTTTGCCATGCCGGCTGTTGTCGAACGCCCATCTCCGATGTATCCGTCACTGCGACAGTCCGGAGCAACAGTGCTCGCTCGTCCGCCCCAGGCGCGCCCTCGCCGGTGACCTGCGCCGCATCGCGCGCAAACGCCCTCGTCCCATCCTCTTACAAATGAGTTGCCGATCGCCCGTTGGCACTGCGGCAGGCTATGTCAGGCCTGAAGGCAGAGCCTCGCTTCCACCAGTCCGGGCGCCCCACCTCTGTCTGACGCAAATCGCCGTGCAAGCTTCAACAGCCATACCGCCATCGCGATCCACAGGCAATCGAACACATACGAGACATGAAAGAGTTCCATCTCGGCCTCCCTGATGACAATTCCCCTTTGTCACTGGGCCACACGGTGTGACTCAAAAGTGCGTGTACACATTACTTGCCTACCGGTCCTAAATCAATCGGTGAATGTACCCATTCTTGAAAGTCAATCCCTGCACCCGGCGTCAAAATCCACCCAAACACGATATCTCGCCCGCAGCCCAAATAAAAAGTTGCGTCACCTCCACATTTAGACTCTTGCTTGAGCCATACCGCCAAGAAGATCAATGTTGGCGGAGAATTTGCGCTAATTCGTGTCTATTCGCGGCCTCCCGTCAAGACCCGCTGCGTGGTTCTCTGCCCCTTCCTCAGGCAAATATTCGCCCTGTCTGAAAAAAAATGTAAACAACCGCTTGACATTGCAGTAAGACTAAATTAGTCTTATACGTGTAGACAACAATTTCAGAATAAGAATATAAGGAGACGCGACCATGAAGGCGACAATTTCAGTCGATATGACGCTCGGTGACATAGCCGCTCAATACCCTCAGACAAGGTTCGTTATGGAACAGCTCGCCCTCGACTACTGCTGTGGCGGCAAGAAAACCCTCCGCGAAAGTGCCACCCAAGCCGGCCGGGACCCCGATGACGTTCTCGCCGCCCTGACCCGAGCAATCGAAAACCGCCCTGCCCAGGACCAGATCGACTTCACCACCCTCCCCCCCGCCCAACTCGTCGACTACATCGAATCCAGCCATCACCTCTGGCTACGTCAGCACCTGCCTCGCATCTCGGCACTCATGGAAAAAGTCAGCCGCGCCCACGCCCGCGCCCACGGCGAAATGCTCCACTCGCTCGCCGAGGTCGTCGAAATACTCAGGGCCGACATCTCGCTCCATCTCGAAAAAGAAGAGCAGATCCTCTTCCCCTACATCCGCCAGCTCGACGCCTGCCGCCGCAACCGCGTCGAGATGCCCCCGATGCACTGCGGAACGGTCCAGAACCCCATCCGCCAGATGGAATACGAGCACGACGAAGCCGGCGCCGCCCTCGCGAAAATGCGGGACATCACCGACAGCTACCGCCTCCCCGCAGACGCATGCGAGAGCTTCAAGGCACTTTACGACGAGCTCCACGCCCTTGAGCTGGACCTTCATCAGCACATCCACCTCGAAAACAACATCCTCTTCCCGAAGGCCATTGCCTTAGAAGACGAAGTCGCCCACAGGCAGACCACATGATGCGCCTCCGAGTCGGCCAACACTGCTGTCAGTTAGACCTCTGCCGCGGATTGCAGGGAGAATGCAGGTTCTCCCTCGTCCGCCCCGAGGATGTACGCAGAATCCTCGCACCGCTTGAGTCCCGCTGCGCCGATAACACACCAGACACAAGCCTCATCGATATATCCCCGCACAACTGCCTCAAAGTGGCCTTCGCTGCATGCCCCAACGCCTGCACCATGCCGCAGATCAAGGACATGGGCTTCATCGCCGAACTCGCCCCGCAATCCCTCCGCCCGACCTGCAGCGCCTGCGGCCGATGCGTCACGGTCTGCCGCGAAAACGCAATCGCCGCGTTCGCCGGCCTGCCGGAGTTCGATTCGAACCGCTGCATTCGCTGCGGCATGTGCATTACACAATGCCCACAGGAGGCCATTGCCCCTGCCCTCCTGCAATTCGCCGTTCTCATCGGTGGCCGCATGGGCCGCCACCCCCGCTTCGCCGACCGTCTCTGTACCCTTAGCACCCCGGGTCTGGTCCCCTTCATCGAAAGACTGCTGACCGCCATCGAATCACAACCCAATGCCGACCGCTTTGCCGACCAGATCGAACACGCCGGCCTGTCCAAACTCAAGGAGCTCCTCCATGTCTGACGCAGTACAAACCCTCGCTCGCAGCCCGCAAACCGACCGCCGCACATGGACCCGCCCCGCCGTCCAATTCGGCTTCGTCATCTTCTCTATCCTCCTCTGCATCGAGTTCCGCGGCTTCGTACTCTCGCTCGAAGACCCCCACGGCCCCATCCGGCCGCGCCCTGCGGCCGTCGACGCATGGCTGCCCATCAGTTCCCTCCTCAGCCTCACCTACTACATTCGAACAGGCATCCCCGCCGACGTTCACCCCGCCGGCCTCGTCATCTTCTCGCTGACCATCCTTCTGGCCCTCGCCATCCGCCGCGGCTTCTGCAGTTGGGTCTGCCCCATAGGTACCGGCGCCGAATACGCCCACAAGACCGGAAAGATTCTCTTTGGCGCCAACCTCCGCATCCCCAAATGGATCGACCTCCCCCTCCGCGCGATCAAATACCTCCTCCTCGGCTTCTTCCTCTACTCGATCCTCCGCATGCCCGTCGAAGGTCTCCACGCCTTCATTAACGGCCCCTACAACCGGATCGCCGACGTGAAAATGTACCTCTTCTTCGCCGACATCACCCCGACGGCGCTGGCCGTCATCGCCGTCCTCGCCGCCCTCTCCATCCTCATCAAGAACTTCTGGTGCCGCTATCTCTGCCCCTACGGCGCCCTCCTCGGCATCTTTTCATACCTCAGCCCAACTGCAGTCCGCCGTAATACAAACGCCTGCACCGGCTGCGGCGCCTGCACAAGAGCCTGCCCGAACCGCATTGCCGTCCACCGAAAAACCACCGTCCGCTCACCGCTCTGCACCGCCTGCCTCACCTGCGTCAACGCCTGCAAAGTCCCCGCCGCCCTCGAATTTGCCGCGAGCTTTGAATTTGGTGCCGCAAAACGGAAATGGAGACTCTCGCCCGCCGCCTACGCCCTCATCACGGTAATCGCCTTCCTCGCCGCCGCACAACTCGCCCAGACCCTCGGCTATTGGCACTCAAGCACGCCCGATCACCTGTACAAAATGCTCTACGCCTCCATCCATCAGATCAACCACCCCTGACTCTCCCCCGACCAACACAAGCAGAGATGCACGCTTCTCCAAATTAAAAGCCGCCCTCACTTCGCCCCAAATTCCAAAATCTCACCGCAACCGGCTGCAAAATAACCCCAAACTGCCGCGCACTCACCGCACATCCCCGCGCAATGGCTGCGCAGCACCTCGCAATGACCCCGTAGCCCTGGCCGTTCATTGCTTTTCCCCGCGAAATAACCCGAAACTGCCCAGCAATGGCCGCGCAGTGCCGCCTAATGACCGCATACCTTCGGGCAGTCATTGCCTTTTGCCGCACGATGCTCCGCTCCCGCCAGAGAATAGCCCCCTTGTCCCACGCATTTGCGGCACACAACTGCAGAATCGTTCACGTCTCCGCGCATTCACTGTGCACTGCCACGCAGGTGGGCGAGGGCCCGTGTGCGAGAAATAATTCTGGCGCGATCTTATCCGTGTGTTTACAATGACTTAT
>DAOTMV010000065.1:0-17986 GCA_035450485.1 Anaerohalosphaeraceae bacterium
TTATGCATTGAGAGTGTTGGGACTCGAACCCAAGACCTACGGCTTAAAAGGCCGTTGCTCTACCGACTGAGCTACACTCCCGCTTCGAAACGGCATACTGTACATGTATCGGGTAAGCCATGCAAGGAAATTTGACCTGATATGCGATTTTGAGGCGGCCGGCCGTGCGAGAGGCGGGTTTCCCCCGCGTCCCGCTGGCTGGGCTTCTGCCGGCACGCTCCGTTGGCCTTGACCTTTGCGCGTCCGTACCATGCGCTGAGAACCGCTGCACCAGTCAGAACATAACGCATGACAGGAAGCACCCACATAAAAGCGTCCCATATCGATCCGGTAACGCGGTACCTGCATGACACCGATTTCGGCACGTTCGTGTTGGCGACAATAAGGAATCAGACCACGATAGAAGTCCGGATGGCCTCCTGGACAGGAGGCTTGGTGAGAAGCTGGCCTCTACACTGTGGCCCAAATAGATCCCGAAAAACCGCGGTTGCCGCTACCGCATACTGTCCGCGGGCAGATAAAAATCGCCGGCCCCCAAGCCGCTCGGGTATGGCGCCGTCCCGTCGGAGGTAACCGCCACCTTCATCGTGATGGTTTCATCGGCCGCGAAACTTTCGACGTGTCCATCCGCGTATCCCGCCCGCGGCCGAATCGTCACTTCGCCCTTGCTCCTACCGCCGCCGATCGACCAGTACGCGCTCAACAGCCACGTCTCTTCCACCATAGACGCACCCGCAAACCGCTCGCAGCTTCCGTAACTGGCCGGGCTCCGCCAATGGTCGAAGCCGAAATAATCGCTCACCATCAACGTACTCCTGCCGCGCCCGTCCCCCGGCCCGCTCGGGCCTCTGAACGGATAAGGCTTTTCCACCAGGTAACCCGTATAGTTCCAGTAGAAACAATATGTCCCGGTAACCGGGTCTGACGGGAACGTAGTGTCCGGATTGTCCCAGTCATCCCCGGCTTCCCAGGACTCTTGGAGGTACTTGTATTGATGTGGTGCGTTCGGACAGAACATCACTCGTGCATCGGTGATATAATCGCCCAGGTATTCGCTCATCGCCCGGTGCACGCCCGGGCTGCGCGTGCGGTTGCCCGTGATCTTCATCGGGTCCGACCAGTTCCACGTATCCCCAAAACCCACCGTCGCCACCGACTCTGGAAAACGATCGTGGTTGTCCATGGCATAAAGGTTGACAGCCCCCACGATGTGCTTCTGATTGGCCGCGCTGACGATCACCAGGACCTGCCGCTTCGCTCGGCCCAGGGCTGGCACAAGGATTGACCCCACAATCCCGACAATCGCCACAACGACCAACAGTTCAAGCACAGAGAATCCCCGCCTCCCCCCGACACGCCGTATGCACCTTAACCGTGCCGTGCCGATCGTTTCTCGCTCCAAATCGGATCGGGGCCGCTATTTCCCAAACCATTTTACAATTCCATGCGCAGGTTTCAACCGAAATGGTATCTGCTGCTCCGGCAAGGCCGCCAAAAAGCCTTCACTTCAGTTTCACTTACCATACCACGGCAGGGCCGTCATCCAATCCCGCGCCATCGCTGCAAGGTCCGCCAGGTCCACCACGCCATTACGATCGAGATCGCCATCCACAGGCCATTCGCTCATGCTTGCATACATCGTCCCGCCGTAGGCACCCATATTCACCCGGCCGCCGTTGGGCATTGGCTCACCCGAAGGATCAGCCGCAGGATCACCCGCATCAACACACGGACTCGTGACATCATCCAGCACCCACTGCCCCTCTCTGGCATGCATGACGTAGATGCCCGGACTGCCAATGATTTCCAGGTAGATGGTTTTTTCATCGACTGTGACGTTCGGCGAACCGGTATTGAGGATGGGGTTTTCGTGCTCGATTAATTCGATGTTGCCAAATGCCCCGTCTGTCGAGGTGCGCGTCGCTTTGTAAATATGTGCACCAGGATGCCCGGGCCAGTCAGCAGCGTTGAAATACAGAGTCAGGCCATCGGGCACGATGCACGGAGCCACTTCAGAGGCATTGGTGTTTATCTCGTATAATGGCCTGAGATTCCCGAACGGCTCAGCGGTGGAAGACCGCGTTGCCATCCACAAATCCGCACCACCTGCGCCGCCGGCGCGCGTTGAATGGAACAAAATCGTCAGTTCGTCACGCGTCAACGAAGGTTTGCCCGCATTCGCGTTGGCGATATGCAATTCATCGAATGTCCGCACATAAACCCATGCCCCCTTCTTGGACGTTCGCTGAGCCATCTTGATTTTCTCTATTCCGGATGGTGCAGCCTCCCTGTAGTAGAGCCTCAGCTCATCGTGTGATACCCAAGGCCCGTGGAAATCATGCCCTCGGGCAAGCTCAGTAAGCACTCGCTGCTCCGTAAACGGCCCCTTCGGATGATCCCTATACCCTTCGACAATGCATACCTGCCCCAATGCCGGAATATAGCGGCTGAAGTAGATTGTGAGAACATCTTGGGAAACGCATGGTGCTGCGGCCTTGTGTGCTCCGTCGTTGAGTTCTGCCAGGTTTACAGGTGCTCCGTACTGCGGCAAGCTGGGATCCGGCCGAACGTACCGGCCCCGCGCGCTCTTGAGATGATAATCGCCGCCGACCACATCCGCAAAAAAGGGATAGGCAGTGATATTGCCCTCCCCCTCACTGCCGTCCTGAACGCAACTGTACATTGCCGTGCAGCCGAACAGGTCCCCATGTTTATTGCCCCACAGGACGCAGTTCGTGATGGTCGGGTTCGCCCCGTCATACGCACTGATTCCAAAGTCGTTGCCGACCACTGTCAAATTGCTCAGCGTCGGAGAGCATCCATTGGTCAGAAAAACTCCGTACTCACTGCCGGTGATCACGAAGTTCTTAACGATGCTTCCGGCCCCCTCTCCTGAATAGAATGAAAACGCATAACCTGAGGCTGCCCGCACCACCGCCGGCTCAGCGGCGCTTTGCACGGTAATCGCCTTGCCCTTTAAGTTAGCCTGCTCGTTGTAAGTCCCCGGCCACACAAGAACCGTACTCCCCTCCGCGGCAATATCGATCCCCGCCTGAATCGTCGCAAACGCATTCTCCCGGCTCGAACCGTCGTTTCCATTATCGCCTCTGAACGCATCCACGTGCAGGACGCCCATCTTCTCGATCCAGCGCGATACGTATATGCTGCCCCCCGCAATAGTGAAGTATAGAGCCTTTTCGTCAGGCGTCACGTAGACAGCAGTTGGTTTTTTTTCTGCGGACTCAACCGGAATATCGATCCGTTTAACATTTACAAATGCCTCGGCGAGTGAGCTCCTCTCTGCGCGGTATACATTGGTGCCATCGTCCGTGCCCCTGTACGATGAAGTAAAATATAAGGTCAAACCATCTGGCGAAATATGTGCTCTGCGATCCCAATCAGCATGATTGATTTCGTAAAGGGGCCGCAAGTTGCCAAAACGCGCATCGCGCGACCCCCGATAGGCCATCCAAAGGTCCCACTTTCCCGCCGACCCCGGGCGTGTGGATGAAAACACAATCGTTAACTCGTCTTCCGTCAGTGTCGGTTTGTCAACGTCGGCCCCACTGGCCTGTAACTCGCTCAAGGTGCTCACCACCGTCCAAGGTTCACCTTTGGCGGTCCGCTGCGCCATCTTCACTTTGGATGCCCCCGAAGCATCAAACTCCACATAGTAGAGCCTTAGTTCGTCGGCTGATACCCATGGATCGCGCAAATCATACCCAGTCAAAACTAATTCATTCAATATGCGTTCGCTGGTGAAGGCCCCTTCCGGCATCTCTCGGCACGCTTCAACGATCCGCCACCGTCCGGACACCGCGTCATAGCGCATGAAGTAAATGGTGAGACCACTTTTCGACAAACAAGGGTGGGCAGCACGTTCGGTCTGTGAAAGGTTTAACTCGGCGATAAATTTCGGCATAGACCACCCAGCAATTGCCGCTCCGCAGTAAACAAGCGGTACGCCCATCAAGACGCCCGCCAGTTTCGTGATTTTCATCGCTTTACCCCTTTCACTTTCAAACCGCGTTCAATATTGTTTACCCATCGCACTCCACCAACTCTGTGAGTACAACACAAACGCGCGTAAGCTCTTGTGTCAGTTCGGCTTTTTTCGTACGGCGTAAAGGTTCTTGGTACCAAACGGCTCCGGATCACTGAACCAATAACCTTCAAATTCTCTCTGAAAATAGCAGACCGGCCGTCGCACCACGTGAGGCTGAGGCTTAACATAAACGTCCGTCTGCCACACAGTGACAATGAAGGTGCCATTCTCAGCCAAATGCTCGCGGATGTTTTGCATGGCAAACGAAAAAAGCTTTTCGTCGACAATATGTTGGGCCACACTTATCATGATGATTAAGTCAAATTTGCCTTCCAGCTTCTGCCTGCCCACATCCAGTTTCTTAAATTTGAATGTCGGGAAGCGTTCAGCCAGTCCCTCGAACAACACGTCGGTGATGTCGATGCCCAAATAATCTGTTCCGCCATTATCGCGGAACACTTCGGCGAAAATCCCCGTACCGCACCCAACATCCAGCATCTTGACTTTGCTGAAGTCAATCCCATGCTTCTTACAGAACTCCAGGAAAATAGCTCTTTCCTTCTTGTACTCTTCAATATTTTCCTCTTCGGACTGTGTCCAGTTTCCGACGCCGCGATACGCGAATCCATGTCGCTTGTGTCGCTCTCTCCAGTACTGTTCAGGCCGATACTTTGGCACGATGCGATCTCTCAACTGCCAAAATGGTCTCAAGACCAGTTTGCGAAGCCGGTACAGAGCGCTGCGTTTCTTATCATTTTCGTTTGCCATTCTTACTCCATGTCAGCCGTTGCACGTTCTAAGGTCCGCCTACGCTTGGCAGGACCGTCTTTGCTCAGAATAACCGTTATGTCTGGCAAAGTCGAGATGCCGCTCTTATGACTGATGTATGCTGCTCTCACCGAATCAACTCAGCGCTTGCGAGTTGCGCAAGCCACAAAGGCCCGCCAACCTCATTCACCCGCTGGCTTCCCATACGCACCTGCGATGGTACAGGATGCATTTCTGCAATGTCCTGCATGTATGAAAACTGCATGACTCCGATCGCTGCTCCGTCCGCACCTCTGAACGCTATCTCCTGCACCAGGTCCTCCAATATATCGATCGTATATTCCAATTCCACGTCGCCGCAGTCGAGCACAACAGTTGCCTCTCGCCCCTCAACGCGAATCTCGAACGGAATCCGCTTCATAGCCGCGTCTCGCCGCACCGTATCGATGGTATGCAGCCCCGCCCACGGCCGACTCAGACCCGCAAAGATCCCTCCGCACGCCGCATCAGCCCAACTCTGCACGACCTCCCCCCGCGGCCCCCGCACGCAAGCGCCTCTGGCGTCACCCGCAATCTCGCGCTCGCCCACCCGCAAACTCAACCACGCCTGCGCACCGCCGGCCGCATACACAAAAGGCAAATACCCACGTCCGCTCACCGGCTCGCCGCGCAGCCGTCCCTCGACCGAAAAGTATGTCCATCCCCGCTTGTGCATTTCGTCACGATTGTCGATCAGCTTCGCCTGCCGCGGCCAATCGCACTTGAAGTAGTCCTCCTCCAGCGCATTGCAGTGCCGCGTTGTCCAGGTCGTCGCCGATGCAGCCCCGCCGATTGTCGCAACAACAAGCAGATCCCGGCCGCGACTGCCTATATGCCCCATCACCGCGCAATCCCTCTGCATCTGGGAGATGAAATCACTCAACTCCGGCGAATCCGTCGGCAGCCGCCTGACAGAATAGTCACTCTCCCATGTCCGGTGGTTGTGAAGCGTGATTGTATTGGAGTGGGCGTCATAACTGTAGTTGCCCGTCTCGTTCTGCAGCCACTCGCACCAGCGATGGCCTGCGTCCGGCCTTACAACCACGTTCCTCATCATCACCGGCCCGTTGACGCCCTCCGGGAAATAATACCATCGCTCACAAACGGCGTCCCTTTTCAAATCGCCGACCACCGCCGGCGGCGCCATGCCGCCCGTCTGCCAGGCCGCTTCTGTCACCGGTTCACTCCCATGTGACATCGACATCACCGCCGCCGCGGTAACCACCGCCGCCGCCGCCGTAAGCGTCAATGTGCCGGCCGCACTGCCCGCGGCGCCCGCCGCCGCGGCCGCAATTCCCACCTTCAGTGTTTCCGCCGTCACGGTAACCTCTGCCGCCGCCGCTTCGCTAACCGCCGTCATCTTGCCGAAAAGGACCAACGCCGTCAGCAGGGAACCCCTGCCGAGCCCCCGCCGGGATAATTGCTTTGCAAGAGCCTTCTTAGCGCGAAAAAACAATGCCCGCGCGCCGAATTCGCTCATCTCCATTGTCTCCGCGATGCTCTTGTACGACATGCCGTCGTAACACCGCATTGTCAGGACCGCCCGATGTCGCGGCTCCAGATGGCTCATTGCCGCAAAAATGATCTGCTTCAGTTCCGCATTGACAAGATTCGCCAGACCGTCTTCACCTGAGGAAAAATCTGCATAACCTCCTTCTCCGTCGCCGGTTACAATCCTCGTCCGCCACCTGTCCCCGTAGTGTCGACGCAGCAGATTGAAGGCGATACCGTGCAGCCATGCGCTGAAACGGTCTGCCCTCTGCAGCTTGCCCAATACCTTGAACATCTCCAGCATGCTCTCCTGAACAATGTCCTGAGTCAGTGCCTCATCAAGGGTGATCCGAAAAACGTACCGGCGCAGACTCTCCTGTGCCAATGCGGCCAGACGTTCCATGCTCGCCTTGTCACCGCTCTGGGCCCGTGTCACCAGTTCCGAGTAGTCACTCCTGCCCATAAAAAAACAAGAACCGTACCCTTAGTGCAGGGTCTGCGCAAAAACGTGATGCGGTTTTTCCAAGAAAACCAAAAAACCGTTCCCGGTCGGCCGCCGCCCTAACTGCCGGCAAAAAAGACGGCCTCTAAACCGGATACATCATAGCAGAAAACCCCCTCCTTTGCAAGCGATCCCCCCGAAAAAAACGGCCCGCAAAAGCCGCAATAGTGCCTGCTGAAAAGCCCGCCCCCTCATTTCCGGCGCCAACCGCCCCTGTCATTGCGAGCAAAACGGAGCAATCTCAACGCACACACATCGTGCCGCTGGAATGCCAGCAAGTTATGCAACAGCATCAACGTGCAACAGTCAATCAGCGCAATCAGCGAATCAGCATTCTAAACTCCCGGCGTACCGCATCCACATCACCTCCCCCCACGGCCGCTGATATCAAATTCGTGCCGATTCGTGCCAATTCGTGGCTCCTATTGCCGTCCCCGTGGTCCTTGGTTGGCACTTCCTGCGTCTGATAATAACAGAAGCACCACCGTTGCAATTTAGGCGTATTGGATACTTAACACAATCTTAATATAATCTTGACGTAAATCACAGCTTCTGCTATAATTTAGTCATGTACTTAGAAGCAGTGGGGGGGCTTCTCTAATGCTGGAGATCCAGCAATATGATTTTATACTGAATCCTTTCTGTGGTACCTTCGCCGCCGGCATTAAAGGCCTCGTCGCGTCGATGTACCTCAGGAATGCCGCCGAGTACACCGGTATGTCGGCCGCCGAGGCTTCGCTGCGATCGGCACTGGCCGAGAATATGGTCAATAGTGAAAGTGTAAACCGCGCCCTGGCCCTCGTCCAAACTGATCAGGGCCGCACCGCTTCCGTCGGCCGGAAGCTGGACCAGATGAAAAAGCTTGCCGGCGATGCCGCTGCTGGCGGATTTTCAGCCGCCCGACTGGCCGACATGCAGGGCCAAATGCAGGTACTCGCCGAGGAAATTGACAACATAGCCCACGGATCTCTGGGTGAAACACATCTCCTGACCGCCAACGGCCTCACGCAGAAGGTATTCATCGGCAACGGCATGTATCTTGATATTGAAACCCGCGATCTCACATCTGCCGGCCTGGGCCTCAAAGACGTCAACATAACCAGCGACCCTCATGCCGCCTTGGCCAACATCGAGGCCGCAGCCAAGGAATACAACGCATACCGAACCTATCTTGATGGTCGCTGCGTGGCGCTCCAAACCACCGCTTCTGCACTGCAGGTGCAGCGTTCAACACTGTTTGCGGTCCAGTCCGCAATCGAGTCTACCGATGCCGCCCTCAGGGTTGTCGGTCTCGTCGACGCCCACGCACGTGCCGCCGCCGACACTCTGATCATCGCCCAGGCCAACGCCAGCGCGCAAACCGTCCTCAATCTGTTGGCCGATTAGCTTCTGCAAAAAAGCAAGGGGAGGCGTTGTCGTGAAACGCCTCCCTGCATTGTGTGAGGTTGCTGCGTCCGATGCCACAGCAACCCGTTGCTGACGGGCCACCCCCGCATTTTGGCCCGTCGTTTTATGTCCGTGATCCATCACCCCAAACGCCTCTATCGGTACTATAAACGCAATCTTGAAAGAGCAATCAACTAATTTTTGCCGTAAAATGCTTGACCACCTGAAAAAAGATCAAATTCCTGAATTACCCCCATTGGCCTTATTACAAAACGCTCTAACCTGTTGAGTAAACGGCTATCGACTCATAATCCAAAATACTCATTGCAGTTGATCCCGTCGAAAACTGCTCCCGTCGCCACACTTCGGTATGCTGCATCCAGTCTGACGGTTACTGCAGTATTCCCGGGCGGATTGTAAATGGCGATCCCGTTTTCGAACGCGCGTGTGACCACATTGCCCGGCCGTGTCACGCCCGGCGCAAGCGGTTTCCTAATGACTTGTTCCAGAATGCATGCCAGTTGTGCAGGTGATCGCGCGTCGGCAGGGGGTTCGGATCGGAAAAGAGACAACAGCCGTTACCATGCGTCAGCGTCAATGTCGTCACCGCACGCATCAGCGCCACATCATCTCGCGATCTGTGAAACCATGTCTCCACACAATCAACCACACACTCTTCTCGTATTGTCGTTATAAACTGAAAACCCTCTTTCGCCGGTTGCAAGTACAACCCCCAGAATTGCCACATACAGCAAACTCGGCTGCTACGGCCGCATTGTCAAACCCGCCGACGAAACGCTCGTGGACGTTATAGAAAGCCCGTGCCTGTACGTGGCCTCCTATTCGCTCTTCCGCAGAATCTTTGCCCCCGCTGCGTTGAGCTTCTCCTCGATCCGTTCGTAGCCCCGATCGATGTGATACACACGGTTGACGATCGTTTTGCCGCGCGCCGCAATACCTGCCAACACCAGCGCCGCCGAAGCACGCAGATCCGACGCCATCACCGGCGCTGCAATCAGCCGCTGCACGCCCGCCACGATCACGCTCGGCCCTTCCTTGCGCAGGTTTGCGGCCATCCGGTTCAACTCCGCCACGTGCATGAACCTGTCCGGGAAGATCTTCTCCGTGATGACGCTGTTGCCGTCTGCCAGGGCCAACATCGCCATGAGCTGCGCCTGCAAGTCCGTCGGAAAACCCGGATACGGCTGTGTCGTAACATCGGCCGGCTTGATCCTCCCCGTCCGCGTCACCACGCATCCATCCTCCGTTGCCTCCACCGTCACGCCTATTCGCTCCAGACGGTCAACCACCGCCAGCAAATGCTCCAAACGGCAGTTTCGCAGCCGCAGCCGCCCGCCCGTAATCCCGGCCGCAACCATGAACGTCCCGGCTTCAATCCGGTCCTCGATCACCCGATGCTCCACCGGCCTCAGCGATGTAACCCCCTCGACTGTCAGCCGCGGCGATCCTATCCCGGAAATCTTCGCCCCCATCGCATTCAGGCAATTCGCCAGGTCTTCAATCTCGGGCTCGCACGCCGCCGATTCGATCACCGTCGTGCCTTTCGCCAATGTCGCCGCCATCAGCACATTGGCCGTACCCAACACTGTCGAACCAAACGGCCCGCCCAGAAAAATCCGCTTGCCCCTCAAGCCTCCCTCGGCGGTTGCCACGATATTGCCGTTCTCAAGGTAAATCTTCGCCCCCAGTTCCCGCATCCCGTGCAGGTGAATATCCACCGGCCGGTCACCGATCGCGCAGCCGCCCGGCATAGAAACCTCCGCACGACCGCACCGCGCCACCAGCGGCCCTAAGATGCAGATCCCCGCCCGCATCTTGCGAAGTATCTCGTATTCGCCAACCGGATTGTCGATCCGCGACGTGTCAATCTGCCAGTCGCCGTTATCCCGGTCCACCTTGGCGCCCAACCGCTCCAGAAGCTGCTTCAGCACGGAAATATCGGATAGCCGCGGAACCCCCCGCAGTATCGTCGTCCCCGGCGCCAGGATCGCCGCCGCCATGATCGGCAGCGACGCATTCTTCGATCCGCTGATATCAATGGTGCCCTCTAATCGGACCGGACCCTCGATGTGAAAAGTATCCATACTGATTTTTCCTTGATAATAACGCGCCACTCTACTACAAATACCAGGGGGTTTCAAGGCCAAAGCCTGACACGGCATGCACCCCTGACGTGGGCATCCTGCCCCTCAAGCTTTTTGCATGGCGGAGTTTGTCCCGCCGCACGACATGGACTGACGAAATGATCATGATCGCCGCAACGGACCCGAACGCTGCCGCATTGTCCGACCTGTCCGTCGGCATCGCGGAAATCCTCATTCTCGCTGTGATCGCCCTTTCCATCACCTTTCTCGCTTCGTGGTTCGTTCTGCACCGCGGCCCCAAGGCCCTGCGGTCCGCCCCGCCCCGGCGCAACTGCGTCCCCCTCTATCTGCCGCTTCTGCTGCTCATGGCATGGTTCGGGCTGCAAATGGCGGCCGCCCTGCTCATCAAGGGATTATTACCCCGACCAACGGATGCCGAAGAGCAGTTCGCGGCCTGTTTGGCGGGCGCCATTATCGGAGTCCTCATGGCCGCCGGCACGATAATTGTGGCCGCCTTCTTTTTCCCCCGCGGCCTCAAAGGCTTTGGCCTGGACCTGCGAACCATCCCCCGCGATCTGCCCGCCGCCTTTGTAAACCTCGTCGCCGTTCTGCCCATCGTCTGGCTCGGAGTAGCCGTCGTCGATATCGTCGGCAAGCAGCTCGTCGGGCCCGACTTCCAGATAAAGCCCAACGAAGCCCTCGAAGCCCTGACGGAAAACCCCGACCCCTCAACGCGAATCCTCATGCTCACCTCCGTCCTCCTCGTCGTCCCCGTCTTCGAGGAGGTCCTCTTCCGCGGCATGCTCCAGTCCACGCTCCGCGGCTACGTCCACTTCCCCTGGCTGGCGATCTTCATCGCAAGCATCCTCTTCGCCCTTATGCACCCGTGGCAGCATTGGCTTGGCATCTTTGCTCTCTCGGTGGGCATGGGCTACGCCTACGAAAGAAGCGGCTCACTCTTCCGCCCCATTTTCATGCATATTCTGTTCAACACCGCCAGCGTTGTCACCGCACTTCTCATGACCTGAAACGGCAAGCATCTCAATCGTCGTCGTCCTGATCGATGCGGAGCCGAATCCAGGCCGGCCGATGATCGGACAGCACCTTTATGGCGTCATACCATTGATCCGTTACCCATTCGAATTGTGCCTCCCGGTCGAAGGCCACGATCCCCACGTCCACTCCGAAACATGGTTTCCTGCTGAATTCCGCATAAGACCCCTGCGACACGATTATCTGATCGTAGATCGAGTTCTTCTGAGCGGTCGTTGTGCTGTACACATCGCTTGGCGCCTCGTCTTTGCTCGGGTCAAAACCCTCCACATCGTTGGCAATCCCCTCCAGCAGGGCAAACCGGAACCACTTCTCATGCCCCGGAATCATCAACTGCTTCCACGCGCTCTTGCCATTGAGAAAACGATTGAAATCCCCAACGACAACGGCATCCTTCTCCGTCTCAGCCGCCAGGTCCTTAAGCCAGGCCGCAAGAGCCGCAAACTCCGCCCCACGTCCTTGCGAAGTATCGCCCTGCACCTTCGTGTAGAGGTGGCAATTGACCAGATAAAAATCATAATTGCCCGCCCTGAACAGCGCATAATGCGGTACGCGCTGAAATGTCGGCAAACCGTCGCCGTCGCCGTCCGGCTCGTGTTCTAACAGCATGATCTCCGATTCCAGGGTTGCCGGCTCCCGCCACAGAAAGGCCGTCGTCTCGTCCCCCGTATACTCTTCGGCGATAACGTACTCATACAGGGGCTTCCGGTAGTAACCGGCCGCCTTGTTCAGCAGTTTCATAAAACGCTGCATCTGCTCGGCCCCGAATGCCGTCGGCTCGATCTCCTGCAGCGCGATCACATCGGCATCCATCTGCATGACGATATTCACCAGGCTCACCAGCGACCGTTCGTACTCGCCGCTTTCACTCGCCCCGAAATTGGCAATATTGAACGACCCGACCCGCACGTACTTTGCCGCAGATGCCGGCGGACAGCAGCTTGAAATCAACACCGCGACAACAATCCGAACATTCCATTTCATGAACGATCTCCTGCATATGATCCGCCGCCCGCCTCCATTTGCCGACCTGTCATCTCCCAAGTATATAGTTCACGCCACCCCGGTCAAGCGGCAAGTCGAACCATTGATTCCACAGCCCTTTTCACAGAAAACCTGCCGCCCGCAAATGCTGACAAATTCACAAGAAAACCTTATCATGCAGCCGACTGGCGCAACACCCCGCACCCCGCCCCCCGCCAACTCCCCGGAAAAAACCTTGCAGCCGTTCGTGTAGAAAGATATACTATTGGTTTGGCCCGGAAACAGGCCGTCAGCCTCGACGTGCACCCCCCGACATGCGATAACCGGTTCGCAAATATTTACGACAGGAGAAAAGACATGCTACCCAGACCGAGAATTGTGTGCGCGTGCGCGCTGCTGCTGGCCGCCGCCTTTGCTCAGGCCCAGCCCGATCTTGTAATCACCGATGTTTGGCGCTCGGGCAATGTGGTGCATTACCAGATCATGAACCTGGGCGACAAGACCGCCGCTGCCGGCCACGATACCAAACTCATGGTTGGCGGCTTCTACGCGACGACCGACTACAACCTGCCCGAACTCGAGGCCGGCAAACGGCTTAACCGCTTCTTCGACAAGTACTCCTGGAACTGTGCCCAGGGCCAGATGGAAGTCTGCGTCGAAGCCGACGGGGGCGACGACGTGTCCGAAGCCAATGAGACCAACAACAAACGCGCAGAAACGTGGAAGTGTGAGGAAACCGCGCCAAAGATCACGGAAGAGCCCACTGTTGTCGTGGGAATCAAAACCTCCGTCATTTCCTGGAAAACGGACGAAATCTGCAGCGGATCAGTACTTTATGATGCAAAAGCGGGAACATTCGGTCAGAGCAGATCGCATACGGGGACCGGCCTCAATCATTCCGTGACGCTCGAATCTCTCAGTGCCCGAACGACCTATGAATACAAGGTCGTCTCGCGCGACGCCAGCGGCAATGAGGTATCCAGCAGGCCGCACTACTTCACAACCCAACCCGGGGAAGATTCGACCAAACCCAAGGTGCAGCTCTTTGCGCCGATGTTGGGCCAGGCGTTACCCCTTCACTTTCAGGCCCAGGCAACGGACGACGAGTCCGTCGATCGCGTTCAGTTCACGTTGGACGGCATGTGCGTAATGACGGATTACGATCCGCCCTACGAGTGTTTTCTGGATCCGGCGTTTCTGGGAATGTCGCACCAGGCATGGTATGGCGCCATGCACGACTTTACCGCGGACGCGTTCGATCTGGCGAACAACAGGGTACAGGCGACCTTCGGAATTGAAGATATCCCCACTTGCCGAGAGATCTATCTGTCGGTCAGCCTCAGAGGAGGTTTTTTCGAAACCACAGCAGCATCCATCGAAAGTCAGAACATCGATCTCAGAATCGAGGCCCGGGAACAACGGCTCCTCGACTTCCATCCGCGCCCCCGTGTACCCGGCGAAACGCCGCCGCCCGGAAACGATCCGTGGGGCTCGGTACAGGAGGTGCGGGTGTACTTTGACGACGTCCTGCAGGATACGCTCTATCCGGACGACGGCGGGGACGACTGGTACAGCTATACGCTGCGTACAGGCGAGATGGAAGCGCCGAGCGATCACACGCTGCGGGTGGAGGCCGTCGGCACCGACGGCTGCATCGAGCGGCAGGACTGCTGGATCGGAGTGCGCCGACTCTCGGCATACGTTTTCATCAAGCGCAGGATCAGTCGGTACGGCAACTTGCTCCACGTGGCGACGGAGATCGAGAACACCGGTCCTCTGGCGGTTTATTTTGACCGGTACGTCGAGAAGACGATGGGCTTTTACCCGATCGTCCGCGAAAGCCCGGACGATACGGGCACGTCCCGGTACGACCCGGACAAGAGGCAGGGCATGCTGGAATTCGATTGGAACTATGCGCTTGCGCCGGACGAAACGCTGAAGTTTTATTACTATGCGGTTCCTATCCTCCTGGAGGGTTTCGACGAATACGACTACGACTTCGGCAAAGAGGTCGAACTGGTGTATCATGACGCCTACGGGCGGGACTACGTGAAGGATACGGTGGGGCACGTCAACGAATTCGAAGATAGTCTGCGAGGGATTGCGCCGGCGGTGTGCGATGCAATTGCGGAGTCGGACTACCTGATTGTCACCAATCCCCACAATCTGCTGGGCATCTACGATCCCGAGGATGTTCAGAGTCTGCTTACGGCCATGGCGGAACTGGCCATGGAGCGCAACGGCGTGCTGGGCTATTTTGACGGCCAGGGCATGATTCACAACACCGGCTTCGACCGCAACGACAGAGTCGCCTGCGGGCACGTGATCGGCGACCGGAAGGAGGAAATCGTCGTCATGGACGAGGAAGCCGACGCGATTAAGGTCTATAACGCGGCTCACGAGCAAACGATCAGGGTCAGGTTGAGCCGCGACGTACTCGAAACAAGACTGCCGATTGCCTTTGAGGGGCTGGCCAGCGCTGATGTGCTGCTGGTCGGCAACCTGCTGCACCAGGAGGACGGCCGGGAACCGTTGGACGAAATCGCCATTCTGAAGGGCGAAGGGGACCGCCGCGGCGAGCTGAAAGTGTTCCGGTACGACCCGGCCGCCGACGATTTCACCGTATACACCGGCTCCATCCGGTACAATCCCGCGCTCGGCGAGCAGGCGATCGTGGCGGACATGATCGTAACGGCTCCAAACATGTCCGAAGAGATCGCGGTGTTCAGGGCCGATGGGCGCGTCGAAGTTTATCACGGAGAAGGGGGTGCTCCGCAGGACGGCTTCAACACCGTGTACGAGCCGGGCGACCTGGTCGCCGGCGGCAACCTGCTGCCGGACGAGGGCGACGAGATCGTTGTGGGCGATTTTTCCGAGGATGAGATATTGATCTACCACGGTGATTCGGGGCGTCTGCTTGTAACATTTCCGTATGATCTGACCTCGTTTATGCAACTGCTCGTTTGCGAGGAGGGACTGGTGATTGCCGATGCCCAGGCCGACCGGGTGGAGGTATACGAAGTTGACGGGGGCGGCGCAACCCGCATAGGCGGCTTCGATTGCCTGATCGGCCGCGACGACGACGTGGTCTGCGGGCGGATCATGGACCGCGTGAACCCGCAGTTTGTCTTCGCGCGAGGCCAGGACAGCGACCACTATTCCGCCAGGGATATCGAAATCTTCACATACTCAGCGTACAATGGACCCGAAACGCCCGGCGATCGGTTCGACCTGCTGGAGCTTTTGCAGCCCGGCGGCGAATGGGCCAGCAGGATGCGCGCGGACTGGACGGCCAACGGATACCTCCTGCTGGTGGGGGAAATCGAGATTTTGCCCGCATTTTCATGCTCGTACTTTCTTACGGGCCATGGAACGCGCAGCGTCGATTTTACGGATAACCACTATGCCAACACGGCCGGCTCGATCAAGAAGCCGGAGATCGCCGTGGGGCGGATCATCGGCAACGATGCCGCAACTATGGCCGAGATCGTCAGGCGCTGCGTGTCCATTGCGCGGGGCGAGCAGGTGCTGGACACGACCAGCGCATACGCCGTCAGCGGCGGACCGGAGAACCGCTTCGACCGCGAACGTGACAACAGGGCCGATCAGCTTCGCGACCGGGGGTACAATACCGTGAGTGAGGACGACGAAATCGGTATGGAGGTGTTTTTCGGCCGCTGTGCGAATCGCGACCTGATTTACCTGGCGGGTCACGGTAACACGACTGTGTGGGACGGCAAGAAAAGCAATGATCTGGCGCTTTATTTCGATTCCGGAACGGGTGCGCCGTTAGTCTACATGAATTCATGTCTTACCGGCCGGTACCCCGCGTCCACGCGCGGACTGGCGGAGATCTGGCTGAAGTACGGTGCAAGCGGGTGCGTGGCGGCAACCGAAATTTCGTACGGCCCGTGGTCAAGCTACCTGGCGGAGGGTTTCATCGGGCGGTATGGGATCGACTGCCCGGCGGGCCTTGCCCTCAAGAACGCCAAGCGGAACCGGATGGGCGAGAAAGGTTATGGCAAGTATGAGTCGGCTATTTACCATTTCTTCGGCGATCCGAAGATGGCGCCGACGCCGGATGTAGCGGCCGCCCTGGAGACGCCGGCCAAATCGGGCAGCAAAGGCATGGAAGTTTCGGGGCCGGTCGACCGCGTGGCGGTCAAGATCCCGATGTTCGAAGTGACCTGGGACGGCTCGGTCGCTTCGGTTCGGATTGAGGGCGGAACCGTGTTCGCCGAGCCGGATCGGCCGGAGGTCCCGGCTTATCCGATCATGATTAAATGGCCCGAAGGCTATCGCATTCAGGATGTGCGGTTGACGGAGAAGGGCGGCATCGTCACGGGAACAGGATTGCCTTTGTCAACGGTGGAGCCCGTCATCGACGGCACGCCACCGAAGGCGGGCCAGCCGCTGCCGGGCGCCTGGCCGGACCGCGACCTCGACTGGTCCGTGGAGCCGATGCCCGATGGAAGCAGCGTACTGCAAATCCACGTGTATCCGTTCTGTTACACGCCGGAGACGACTAACTACGAATTCTTCGGAGCCTGCCAACTCGAGATCGACTACACGATGAGCGGCGTGGAGATCAACAGGCTGGTCACGGACCGGAAGGCCTATAGCCAGGGCGACACGGTCAGTATCGACATGTATGTCCTTGTCGAAGGGCAGGACAAAGACCTCGACATCATTGCCGAGGCTCAGGTGACAGGATGGGGTTCGGGCCTGACCGAGGGGCTTCAGATCAAGCGCCTTGGCGATCTTCACGGAATGGGGTCGTGCAGTTGGAAATGGAACAGCCAAGGTTCCGCGGCCGGGCCGTACGAGGTCCGTGTGAACCTCAGGCAAAGCAACGGGACCTTGCTCGACACAGCCTGCCATTCATTTACCGTGGGGACCAGCGCTGGCATGGTGCAGAGCCTGTCCGTGAGCCCGGCGTGTTTTGAAAACAAGGATTCCGTTGTCATGTCGGCTGTGTTTGCCAATACTGGCCAGACAAGCCTGTCGGGAAAGATCGTAATCGAAGCACAGGACGGCGAAACGGGAAACAGTCTCGCGAGGTTTGAAGACGATTTTGTGAATCTGCCGCCGGATGGAACCTATGCATTCGAGCCCTCGTGGACGGCCATTCGGTCGCGGGGCAACTGCCGGTTTGTCGCGTATGCAATGTTCGACGGCAGGAGCACCCCGCGCGTGGAATGGCCGCATGTATCGGAGTTTTCCAACGGCGACTTCAACAGGGATGGCCAAATCGGCCTGCAAGACTTCGCGGCCATGGCGGACTGCTGGGGGGCGGCCGAATCGCCGGCGGATATTGCCCCGGCACGGGGGGACTGCCGGGTCGATTGGGCGGATCTGGTCGTGGTGGCCCGGGCCTGGCTGGAACGCCTGGAGTAAAAGCGCGTCACCAGCCCCAGGTCTGCGGATAAGCCGCGATTTGCTCGGCTGGCAGCAGTGCTGTATGATGATGCGGGCAACTGACGGCCCGGGGGTATGGCGGGCCGGGCGTGTCTTCGAAACCGGAACCTTGTTGAGGAGTTTGTGTGATGCCGAAACTGCAATTAGGGCTTGCTGAATAAGTCTCTTTCTGCTCTTTTAACCTGGAGAGACGGC
>DAOTMV010000066.1:0-17062 GCA_035450485.1 Anaerohalosphaeraceae bacterium
CCGCCTTGACCCACTTGTCCCACTTTTCTTCAGGAACGCTGCTCTCACGGTAAACAGCGCCGCGGCTCACGGGCTCGGTGATATCAAGCGTGCCCTCGTCACCCATGAAGGTTTCGAAATAGCCGCCGTTGGAGTTCGTCGTGATCGTCTGGTAAGACGCACGCGCCGGACCCGACGGAGTGTCGAACTCGTAGATGGCGATGACATGATCGTACCATTCATGGTTGGTCCAGTAATCGATACCGCCGCTGGCAATGATGGACTTGGGCCGGGCCTCGAGGAACCATGCGTAGATGTCGATCTGGTGCGAACCAAGGTCGACGATGGGGCCGCCGCCGAGGCCTTTGTACCAGCGCCAGTTGCGGAACACGGTCATATTCTTGAAACCGTACTTCTGGAGCGTGGCTTCCGGGATTTCCGAACCCTTGGGCCAGCCAAGGTCTTCACAAGCGGCCTTGCTGCGGTTCCACTGGCCATTGACCGTGGTGATGCGACCAAGCAGTTTGGCTTGCTTGATAATCTTCTCATAGCAGTGGCGATAGCGCGGGTTGCTGCGGCGCTGGTGACCGATCTGCAGTAGCTTGCCGGTCTTTTTGGCGGTCTGGACCATCTTCTTTGCGCCTTCGAGGGTGTTGGACATTTCCTTCTCGCAGTAGACGTGAAGGCCCTTTTCCATGCAGGCGCAGGCGTGCTCGGCATGCCAGAAGTCCGGTGTTGCGACGATGACGGCATCAAGGCTGGTTTCCTTGTCGAGCATCTCCTTGTAGTCGGTGTAGGCGGTGCCGACGTGGCCGTAGGCCTTGTAAGCACTAAGGGTTCGCGAGACGCGCTTGAGGTTCTGGTCTTCCCAGATGTCGCACACGGCCTTGAAACAGACGCCTGCATCCTTGCCGAGCTTCAGGATGGCGTTCATAAGGACCTGGCCCTGGGCGCCGGCGCCTAACAGAGCGATGTTAATCTGGTCTTTGCCGGAAGCGGCGCCCTGCCCGAAGGCGCTCGGGGCGATGAAGAGACCTGCACCGATTGCGGCCGTGCCGCGCATGAAACTTCTTCTGTCGAATTGTGTTTTCATTGTCTTCTGGATCTCCACTGTGACATATCTACTTTTCTTATCTTAATGTTGCGGTACCAGACAGAGTTGCCGTGGTCCTGGAAGCCGATGGCGCCCGTCCGGGCCATGTCCTTGTAAGCCGTCCTGAATTTGTTGTTGCTGCCGTCAGGATTCTTGCCTGCCTCGGTCCACTCATCAAGGTTCATGTTGATGATGCGCTCGTCGTTCAGGGTGACGGTGATCCGCGGGCCAAAGGCCATCACGGTGAGGTGATTCCACTCGCCAGCCTTCTTCACGGTATTCTTCTCGGGCGCGAGGCAGTCATAGATTGCACCGCAACCGTGTTTGCTCGGCTCGGCGCCGAAGCTGTCGAAGACCTGGATTTCGATGCTGGTCTGGACGGGGTCCTTGACGTCGGCGGTTCGAATGAAGACGCCGCTGTTAGACTTCGGGTCGACCTTGAATTCGAGGTCGAGGATGAAGTCGCCGTATTGTTCCTTCGTGTAGATGTCGCCGCCGCCTTTTCTGGCCAGAACGCCGTCTTCGTAGGTCCAGGCGCCTTCCTTAAAGGTGCAGTTGGAAAGATCTGCTGCGAGGAGGTCGGTGAAGCCGCCGGGCTTGAGTTCATTGGCCATCTTGTTGAAGAATGCCACGCACTGGCGAATTTCGGGGACGGAGTTGAGCCAGTTATGCTCGTACTCGATGGAGAACGAACCCCTGTAACCCTGGCGGTGGAGTTCCTTGAGAAGCGCCGTGGCGCGGTTCTGTCCCTGTCCCCAGGGCACGTCGTGGCCGTCCTGGAGTTCCTTGAAGTGGGAACTAATAATGCGGCCTTCAAGTTTCTTGAGGCACTCGACGGGGTCGAGACTCGAGCGGACCCAGTGGCCGGTGTCGGCACAGGCGCCGATGCGTTGGCTGCGGCCTTCGATGACCTTCAGGACCGTTTCAGGGTTCCAGTAGTGCGAGGGCTTGGGGTGATTATGGATGGCGACGCTAATTTCGTACTCCTCACACAGTTTTTCGATGGTGTCAAAGGCATCCTCCGGTGGTTCCGAGACGATGGTCCGAACGCCCATCTTTTTGGCCCAGTCGAAGACCTTGCGACTTGCGGCTTCGTCCTTGGACAGGCCAACAACGCCATAGTTGATCAGGCGGACGCCAGCATCGCGAAGCTTGGCCTGCATAAGCTGGCATGCCTCGTCGGACATGTTGTGGTCAACAGTGAAATTGGAATCCGCACTGAGCTTTTGGCCGGGGTAGGCCTCGATCCAGTCCAGGCCCAGCGAGGCGGTCTTGTCCACCGCTTCAAAGAAGGTGAACCTGTTGAACGTGTAGGCCTGCATGCCGAGACGCCAGCCGTCGTAGGCATCGGTGGGCGGATGAAAACCCCTCATCCTGCGCTGCTCCTGGGCGAATGACGGCGCGACACACGCGGCCGTGACGATCGCTGCGAGCACTAAGAGCGCTGCTTTTCTTCGAACCATAGTCATTTCTCCTATACTGTTATTGACCTTAAAGGGCCCAGTGCCGAGCCCCTACTACATCGCGAACAAGACAGCCATGCCGCGGTCAGATTTCCCAACCTTTTCGGTAGAGCTTTGAAACATACTGGTTGGCTTCGGGAACATTCGGAGAACGCATTGTCTTCGTATCCCATTCGACGCGCTTTCCGGTCCGGACGGCAAGATTGCCGACGAGCAGGGCTTCGGTGAACGGGCCGGCGTACCAGAAGCCGGATTTTGCGTTTTCGGGTTTCCCCTCTTTACAGGCCTGGATCCATTCCTGATGGTGGCCGGGGGAACGTTCGAGCAGTCGCGGAGGTCGGCCGCCGTATTCTTTCATTTTCGACTCGGGCACGATGCGCGGCGTTCCAGCGTGGCTGCCGCCGAGCAGCATGGCCTTGGTGCCGACGAAAAGGATACCATTGTCGCCGAGGCGGCGGTTCTCTTCGAAACCTTCGGGGCGTTCGGGGAGTTTGCCGCCGTCGTACCATTTCATCTTGACTGCGGGCCTGTCACCCTTTGCGGGGAAGTAGTAGGTGATGATGGACCATTCGGGGAAGGTCTCGCTGTTGACCGGGCTGGTTTCAGCTTCGACGGCCACGGGCGCGTCAAGATCGAGCGCAAAGAACGCGGGATCGGCATTGTGGACGGCCATATCGCCTAAGGCGCCGCAGCCGAAATCGAACCAGCCTCGCCACTTGAAGGGCACGTAAGCGGGGTTGTAGGGCCTGACAGGGGCGGGGCCCAGCCAGTTGTCCCAGTCAAGGCCTTCGGGGACGGGCGGCGTGTCTTTGGGACGGTCAACGCCCTGAGGCCACCAGGCGCGTCCGCCGGGTACGCCGGCACGGTCGGTCCAGACGTGGACTTCCTTGACCGTACCGATGGCGCCGTCCTTGATGAATTCGTAATAAAGGCGAAGGCCTTCGCCGGCATGACCCTGGTTGCCCATCTGGGTGACAACCCCGGTCTCTTTGGCGACCTTCGTCATTTCGCGGGCTTCCCAGATGGTGTGGGCCATGGGCTTTTCGCAGTAGACGTGCTTGTGCATTTTCATGGCACGGATCGCCGCGGGGGCGTGTATGTGGTCGGGCGTACCGATGGTAACCGCGTCGATGCGTTTGCCTTCCTTGTCCAGCATCCTGCGATAGTCGGTGTAAACGGTGGCATTGGGGAAGTTCTGGAAGGTTTTCTTCGCCCTGCCGGCGTCAACATCACACAGCGCAACGATGTTTTCATTCTTACAGGCGTCGATTGAGGCTGCACCGCGGCCGCCAACACCGATGCCGGCGATGTTGAGCCTTTCGCTGGGGGGTACGTGGCCGGCGCCGCCGATGACGTGACGAGCCACGATCGTGAAGCCGAACGCGGCCGCGGCGCCACCCATGAATTGGCGGCGACTGACGAGGATTCTTCTCTTTTCTTTCATGACCGGTTTTTCTTCTTTACCCTGTTGTCTTCGCGTGTGTCTATATCAAGATTACAGTGTAACCAAACCTCGTCAGGACCGAAACCCGTTCGGGCGGGCGAATTGAGGTACCTGATTTCTTTGAACTTTGTTCATATTTTTATTTCCATCGCTTGCGTACGGATGCAACCAAGCCGGCCGCGATTCCATCCGCAGATTCAGACGTTTGGCAGGCTGCAATTATGCCCGCTTTTTTTCGCATTTGGGTGCCGTGCCAAGAACACGACCGGTCCCAGCACGGCCGCAGGGGGCCCGAAAAACGGGGACCTACTCCACCTCTACAAGCCAGATGTTCCTGTACTGGACAGGATTTCCGTGATCCTGCAGATAAATGCCGCCTGGCAGCAACTCGTTCTGGTCCAACGCCCCACCGGTCGGTCCGGGGATTTCTATCTGGTCGTGTATTTTAACGCCATTGTGGATAAGGGTCAAGCGGGCGTTGTCGGTTTTCTTTTCATTGTTATCGGACCGCGGCGCCCTGAAGGCGATATCGTAGGTCTGCCACTGGCCGGGCGGTGCACACATGTTGACACGGGGCCGAGCGACTCTATAGATGCCGCCGCACTCGTTGTCGAGGCCCTCGAGGCCGTAGCTGTCGAGGACCTGGATTTCATAACGGCCAGCGAGATAAACGCCGCTGTTTCCTCGTCCCTGGCCACGCTCTTTCGGCATATACGGGGTGCGGAATTCAATGTGGAGCTTGTAGTCGCGGAATTTGCGTTTGGTGACAATGCTGCCATTATCGACCTGCATCGCGCCATCGATGACTGGCCAGGTGATTGGGCCGTCTTTGCCGGGGTGCTGCCATTCTTCGGTGCTCTTACCGTCTAAAAGGACTATTGCGCCTTTGGGGGGCTTCTGCCCCAAGGTGGGCGAGAGACGAACGACGCGGTTCATCTCGAAGCTGCCGGCACCGTCGCCGCTGTAGGTGCCCTTAAGGGTTGTGCCTTCGAAGACACCTTCACCCTGCACGTCGTGACCGGCAGCGCCGGTGAAGGTCACTTTGGCGCCGTCGAGCGTGGCATCGAGAACGGTGGTAGGTTCAAGGCCGGTATCGAAGGCATGGAGAATGTTCATGCGATACTTGTTGTCGCCGAGGGCAATGGCTTGGGCGACAAACTCGGTGACGTATCCGTCGGCGTCCGTGTAAGTACCTACCCAGTCGCCCATGAAGCCATCCCCGGTGCTCGCCGACAGGTCCGCCAAGGTCTGCCTTTTCATGTCAGATGCACATGAACACAATGCCACACACAGCAGGACAAGAGCGAGAGAACGGAGCATTTTTGCATAACTGCACATTTCGTTTCTTCCTTTCAGTTGGTCTCGGTTGGATCAGCGGCGGCGACCGTGCCGTCCATCCGGTCGATCACGGTCTGCGCCTGGCCGCGGAGAGTGTCGTTGTTGGTTGCAGCAAGTACTTTTTCGAGGGAGGCTCTGGCTTTCTCAGGGTTTTCCTCGGCGATGCCCGAGGCAATGCGAATGACGGCAGCCTGCGCTTCCTGGGCCAGCGACGCATCACTCATGTATTCGACGGCCAGGTCAAGCGCGGCAACCTCATTGACGGTTGCGATGCCGGCGAGAACCATGCGTTTTTCGGACAGGCCGCCGGCAAGATCCATCGCTTTGCGAAAACGCGCGATAGTCTCGGCAGGTTTTGTTTTTGCGTCGAGGCTGACCAGGGCAACATAGCCGCGAAGGGCGAGGACCTTCTGGGCAGTGTCGGAGGCATTGCCGGCGATCTCGAACAACGCGTCGGCGGGTTTCGAGTTTGGCCATGACCCGACGGCCTTGATCGCGGCCATGCGCACTGCGGGGTTTTCGTCCTTAAGTCCCATGTAAAGGGTAAGAAAAGCGGCGTCCTCGCCAATGCGGCCAAGGACGGTCAGAAGCGAGGCTTTCACCATGGGATCCGCGGCCTTATCGTATTCGGCGACTATAGGGGCGATCCTCTGCCATTTGCCATCTATCTTTGCTGCGACCGCGGCAACGGTTCGTTCCGCTTCGCTGCGGACAGTGCTGTTCCTGACACCCGTCAAGAGGGTGACCAGAGTCTGGAGTTCGGATGGGCCTGCTGCCGACTGGAGGGCCTTATAGCTTTCGAGCTGAACCTTGTCGGAGGGGTCGACGGCGGTCTTGAGCAGGACTTGCAGGGCGCCCTGGATGTTGCGCTGGCCGATGCTGCGGATCAATTCGACCTTGGCCGCTTCGGGGGCTTCGGGGATGGTCTGCAGGATGGTTGCGTCAACTTCAGGGCCGCGCATGCTGTAGAGGCTTTCGCGTGCGGCGAGGCGTTCGGCGCCAACGGCGCTGCCCGCGGCGTCGGCAAGCAGACGGACGGTGGTTTCATCGCCGAGCGAAGCGAGGGCCTTGTAGGCGGCAATGCGTACGTCGGCGTTGTCGCTCTTGACAGCGGCCACGACCGCATCCCTGGCCACGGCGCTGCCGCGGTTGGCAAGTGCGGTGATCAACTGCACCTGGCCGGCGGGGGCAAGTTTGGGCAGTTCGCCGGCAAGAGTCTTGATGTCGTCCTCGTTCTGGATTTCGCTGACCAGGCCGAAGGCGATTTCCTGCATGGCGGCATCGCCGGCCCTGATGACTTCGAGGATGAGTTCGCCTGCTTTTTCGGGAATCGAATAGACGGTGCCCCGGAGGGCGGCGCTGCGGATGACCTCGGGGATGTCGGACGTGTAGAGTTCGCGATAGATTTTGAGGGCTTCTTCGTTTTCGCCGGCATCGACGAGGCGATCGGCGCAGTTAAGATAGGCGTCAAGGACGAGCATCTGCAGATCACCGGTCGTCGTGTCTTTGGCGGCGGCCAGTGCGGCATGGGCCTCCGGGCCGGTGATCTGGCCCAGCGCCGCGACGGCGGCAGCGGCGACTTCGGCATCGGTATCCTTGATGAGCGCGGCCAGCACGGGGACACTCTTGCTGTCGGCGCGCAGCCCGAGTGTACTGATGATGCCGATTTTCTCGACACCTTTGGTCTTGGGAAGGGTGTCACGCAAAACGGCGTCCACGCCTTCACCCGGGATCCGCTCCAGGGCGTAGCGGGCCATGTCGGAGGTTTCGGGATCGATCAGCATGTCGGCCAGGACCTGCGCCGAAAGTTCCGAACCGATGATGCTGAGGTTTCTGCATACGAACTGCTTGCTTGCAAGGGTTGCCTGGGATTGAAGGAACTCCAGAAGCTGCTTCTCAACGATGCGGAGGTTGTCCGTCCCTTCAATCCCTCGGATAAAATCCGAGAGTTGTGTCAACGCCTCCCTGCTCTTGCCGTAATCGTATTGAGAAACCGGATCGAGAATGTTTTTCAACGCCTCGGTGTCGACTGCGGCAGCAGGCAAGCCCTGCGGCAATGGCACCGGGGTGGTGTCAACGTGGTAATCGCCAAGAACGAACTGCAGGCCGTCGAGGTAGTGCTGCAGGAGGGGCGGCCACCACGTCAGGTCGTTGTTGTGGCCGAGGGAGCCGTAAAAGAGGCGGCCCTTGCCGACGGTCTTGATCCACGTGAGACCAACGTCCTTCTGCCTGTGCTTTCCGCCGTCAACGCCGGCGGTTCTTTCGTCCGACATGTCGAGACTCATGAGGACGCGGGCTTTCTGGCGGGAATAGAGCGGCGGGTCGGTGAGATAGATCTCGTCTTTGACTTTGAAGCCCTTGCCTCCGAAGGCCGCCATAAGGGGATGGTCGGGGTCGTCGAGCTTGACGGCGACCGTGCTGCCTGCCCCCCAGGGGTGCCCGGTAAACTTGCCGCCCATGATCTCCTGCATTTCGGGCCAGTCATAAAAGTTGTCGGTCGCGGCGTGAATTCCCATGATGCCCTTGCCGCCCTTGATGAAGTCCATCAGGCTCTGCTGAATGATGGGGTCCTCCGTCTTGAGCCTGAGATTCGTGGTGTTGTTGAGCACCAGGGCGTCGAACTTGTGCAGGTTCTCCGGCCTGAGCATGTTCATGTCATATGTAACCGTGGCCTTGAAGGCGCCGGTCTTCTCACCCATGGCAACAATTGCCTGGTCCCAATAAGGAATGGAGGAATGCCTGAAGCCTTTGCAGAGGCTGAAGACCAGGACGGTCCTGGGTTTGGCCGGCTTCTTGGTGGCCTTTGCAGGCACCGCGGCCTTGATTTTCGCGATTTCCTCGTCGGAGATCGCGAAGCAGGAGCTGCAGAATACGATCAGCAGCACCGCCATACATGTTTTCCTAAACCATTTCATTCGATCTTCTCCTTTTTTGAACTCGTCATATCTTTGCGAGCCGGTGGGATAAACCCCACCCTACACACTCGTCAGCGGCCGGCACACCAGCGGATGGCCATGGTGACGATGCGCCGGAAGTTTTCGTTTGCGTACGCCCTGGCGTCGTGGCCGAGTTGGAGGCCGCAGACGCGGGCGTCTCCGGCATTGCGAACCCAGCACAGTTGGCGATTACTCGTTGGTTCTTCGGTCGTGAGCAGCACGCGATTGTCGCCGGCCATCCAGCATTTGCCGTAGGTCTCATCGTGAATGACGAAATCCTTGAGGTCGCGTGTGATCATGTGGTTGTTGTCAGCGACCTTGACGGGGATATCGACGTCGTGCTTATAGGTGCTTGTCTGCCATTCTTTGCCATCGAAGGAGGCGGCCTGGAGGAAAAATCGCGTGCCGACAATGCGGGCATATTCGTCCCAGCCGGTGTAGTTGGCCATTGCGTGGTGCATCATGAGGAGGCCAACGCCGTTATCGAGGAGCTTTTTGAAGTTGGCCCGGCGTTTCTCGGAGATGCTCTGCGTCATGTTATAGAGGACAATGACATCGTAATCCCAGTTGCTGATGTCCTCGAAGATTTCGCTGTCGTTCCTGAGCTCAACGAACGTGGGGGCGATGTCTTCATGGCCCTTGAAGACATCGAAAAACTCTTTGTCGAAGGCGTGGCCGCCGTTGACGACGATGGCCTTGATGACCGGGTCGACCGGTTCGCCCTTGATGCGGATATTGCGCCACTGGACAGTGGCGGGCGTGTCGCCCGTGAAGCTGTGGACCTGGAGGCCGATGAAGCCGACGCGGGTAGTATCGTCTTTCTCATCGGCGACTGGGATGTCATTGACCCAGGTGCGGATGGAGTCACCCTTACAGATAATGTTGAACTTGTTCCACTGGCCGTCCTTGAAGGCGGCATTAGCCGCGGGGTCTTTACGGTTCTGGCTGAGCCAGCCGGTGCGAGCCTCGTCGTAAATGTAACCGCTGGCGCCGTTGGCGGCGATTTCGACCTGGTAGCCGTGAACACGACCGTTACGGTACTCCCTGAAGCTGTTGGAGCGGACCTGGACGCCGGAGTTAAGGCGGCTGTCGACCTTGACCTCAAATTCGAGCTCGAAATCGCCGTAGAGCTTTTCAGTGCAAAGGAAGGAGTTGGGGCTGCCCGCAGCGGTGGTGCCGACGATCGCGCCGTCCTTCACTTCATACTTCGCCGTACCGTTCTTCTGGACCCAGCCATCAAGGTTCCTGCCGTTGAAGAGGGGCTTCCATTCGAAGGGGCAGTCCAGCGGCTTGATCATGATGTTCCTGTAATGGACGAGGCTGTCGGGGTCATGGCCCTGGATTGCGACGGTGCCGCTGGAAAGCCTCCGGCCGCCTGTAACGCCCTCGGGCTCAATATAGTCGACAGTCGTCTTGCCGTTGACCTTGACAATGATGCGCTTGTCCCTGACGATGATGTGCTGAGTGAACCATTCGCCATCCCTGGAGGGGGCGTTATCGATGACGTCGACGACGCCATAGAGGCCGCCGGTCTTCTTGCGGTCGCTGTGGGTGGTATTGACCTGGACCTCGTAACCCTTGTTGGGCCAGCCGCGTTCCTGGTACTCCGTATGAAAGTACATGCCGCTGTTGGCCTTCGGGAACGTCTTGACGTCGGCTTTCCATTCGAAGTTCTTGAAGTTGGCACCGCCCACCGGACCAACGTAAAACAGGTGGCTGCGGTCGCCCTTGACGATGAGCAGACCGTCCTTGACGGTGAAGGTGCCCTGGTTTTCGCTGGCTTTCCAACCGTTGAGATCCTTGCCGTTGAAGATGGAGATCCAGCCGTCCTCGTCAGCGGGCACAGCCGCGGTCGCCAAGGCCGCGAGACACATCAGAACGCCGAACATTACACAAGACTTTTTCATCCTGCCGCTCCTTACAAATTACAGTGTCCAGGGGCTGCGCATCGGGCGCGAGAGCATGCGATTCGCCTCGGTATCGTCGATGAATTGCTCGCGCTTCCAGTCCCATCTGAGTTTCTTTTCGAGGCGTGTGGCAATGTCGCTCAACTGGCAGAGCGTGTCGGCGGCGACGGCGTCTTCGATGGGGCAGACGGTCTTGCCGCGGGTGCGAATGCAGTCGAGGAGGTTTCGCTGGTGGTGCGTGCTCTTGTAGAGTCGGGTGTCGTTGGGGCCGAGTTCGGCTGTGAGCAGGCTCTGCGGGTGGGCGTTGATGCCGCCGCGGTCGACATGGACCCAGCCTTCGGTGCCTTCGAAGGCGGTGCCGTGATCGGTGGTGCGGCCGTAACGCTTTTTCCATTCTTCGGGGTAGGGACAGCCGGTGAAGTTCATCCGGACGCCGCTGTCGAATTTGACTTTGACGTTCCAATTGAGGGCCGTGTTGGCGACGCCTTCGGTGGGGAAGACGCCGGTACCCTCGATTTCGAGGTTGCAGGCGGTCTTTTCGCCGCCGCCCCAGAGGGCGATATCGAGCGGGTGGACGCCCCAGCCGGCAATGTAGCCGAGGGCATAGTCGGAGATGAACCACCAGAGGCTGTTGGAGCAGCGGTCCTTGGTGTAGGGCACCAGCGGGGCCGGGCCGAGCCAGAAGTCGTAGTTAAGCCATTCGGGGACCGGGACCACCTCGGGCGAGCCGCCGGCACTGCTGCCGGGGCTCCAGACATTGATGGTCTTCAGTTCGCCGATCTTGCCGTTACGAACGAGTTCGCAGGCATGTAGGAATTGGCGGTCGGAGCGCTGCTGCGTGCCGAACTGAAAGACCGTGCCGTAGCGTTTGCAGGCGGTCCGAAGGGCCTGGTCCTGGGCCATGCTGAGACCCATGGGCTTTTCGAGGTAGACATCCTTCTTCGCTTTCGCCGCGGCGATGGCGCAGAGCACATGCCAGTGGTCGCAGGTGGCGATGGAGACCGCATCAATATCGTCCCGGGCGAGCAGTTCACGAAAGTCACCATATGCGGCACAGCCGGTATCGCCGTAATGCCTGTCGACGAGGGCTTTCTTCTCGGCAAGAACATTGCTCTTGACATCGCAGACGGCTACGACACGGCAGTCCTTCTGGGCCAGAAAGTTGCGCATGACGAAGGTGCCCTGGGGCCCGACACCTATGGCGCCCATGACGATCTTCTCGCTTGGCGGAACGGCGCCGTCCTGACCCAATACAGACGACGGCACCACATAAGGAACGACCGCCGCACCTGCGGCGGCTTTAAGGAATGTACGACGTTGTATACTTGCCTTTGCCATGGTACATCCTTTCATTAAATGCCGGCATGGCATGCCATGCCCCTACATCATTATGATGCGGGACACATCATCCCGCCGCACGTTAAATCCGCCAGGGACTCCGCATCGTGCGCGAACGGAGACGGTTAGCCTCATCGTCGCCGACGAACTGGTTGGTTTTCGGATTCCACTTCAAGGGACGCTTCAACTCGTAGGCAATATTGCCGATGAGACAGACGATCACGGTGCTGCAGCCGATCTCCACATCGCAGATGGGTTTGCTGCGGGTCCTGATGGCGTCAAGCCAATCCTTGTAGTGATTGTTGCTCTCATAGAGATGGACCTCGTTGGGGCCGAGTTTCTGATCCTTCAGTTCGTCCGGCCACGTCTTGAGATAACCGCGGTTGACTTCGATTTTGCCCTTGGTGCCGATGAAGAGGACGCCGTTGACGTTCCCGTGGTCGGGGTAGCTGCCCTGGCGTGTCATGGTGATGCCGTTGGCATATCGATACGTAAGGGCCTTGACTTCTTTGCCGTCGGGCGGGATGACCTCGACAGGGCCACTGCCATCCATACCGAGCCCCCACTGAGCGATATCGAAGTGATGTGCGCCCCAGTCCGTCATGCCGCCGCCACCATATTCCTTGTAGTTGCGCCAGTTGGGGAAACCATCCCAACTGATGTGCGGCGAGAGGATGGAGTTGTACGGGCGTGCGGGAGCCGGTCCGAGCCAGTTGTTCCAGTCGAGGTAGTCGGGCGTGGGTTCGCCGGCAAGGTCACAATCCCTGGGCGCGCCGCCGACGTTTACGACAACGTGCTTGATGTCGCCGATGTAACCGTTGCGCACCAGTTCGCAGGCGAACCGGAAACGGTAATCCGACCGCTGCATGCTGCCGGTCTGGAAGACACGGTTGTAGCGGCGGGTCTCCCGGAGCATGGCCAGCGATTCGGTGATATTATGTCCGAGGGGCTTTTCGCAGTAGATATCCTTGCCTGCGCGGGCGGCGTATACGGCGTTGAGGCCGTGCCAGTGGTCGGGTGTGGAGATGACCACTGCATCGATATCCTCTTGCGCAAGCAGTTCGCGGAAGTCGCCGTAGCACGTGTAGCCCTTCCATGTCCCGTCAGCCCTGGCTTTGGCGTAGTGGTCGTTTGCCATCTTTTCCGAACGGGCCAGTTTAAGCTTGTCGACGTCGCAGCCGGCTACGACCTGCGTACCCGCGGCGCCCATGAAGGATCGCTGCAGGTGCTGGCTCTGTTTGCCGGTGCCGATCATGCCGATGGTGATGCGTTCGCTGGGTGCGTTCTGGCCAAAGACCGAGGCCGGCACGATGTACGGGACCGCCGCGGCGGCGCCGGCCAGGGTGGCGGTGTGCTTGAGGAATTGACGCCTGTTGACGGTTGTCATTTCGATCTCCTTCAATTGTTGTTCGCATCAGGCATGGCATGCCACGCCCGTACAGCTATGTTTGCCAAAGGCACTGCGTATCGTGCTCCTACAGCCGCCACGGACTTCTCATGGTCCGCGACAGCATTTTATCCGCTTCGGGGTCGTTGACAAAACGTTCGTTATCCGGATCCCACTTGAGGTCTCGCTCGAGCTGCATGGCGATGTTGCCGAGGTGGGCGATGGTGATCGAGCGATGGGCGGTTTCGATGGGGGCCGCCGGCTGTTGGCGAGAAAGTACACAATCAATGAAATTGCGGAAGTGGTTTTCACTCTTATACAGGTGGATTTCGTCGGGCTTGATTACGCTGTCGAGGATGCTCTTCGGCTCCGCGTCATGCCGGCCGCGATTGGCCCAGACCCAGCCCTCAGTGCCTTCGAACGTGACGCCGCCGCGGAGCCTGTTGGAGACGATGAGCTTGACGCCGTTGGCGTAGATACATTCGAAGTAGTAGTCGGTCGCCGTGTTGTATAGCCGGTCCTTGTGGTATGTCCCCTTTGCGTTGATGATTTCAACCGGGCCGGTATCCTCCGTACCCATGCCCCACTGGGCGCAGTCGGGATGATGACCCCCCCAATCGGTGACCTGGCCGCCTGAGTAATCGAGAATCCATCGCCAGTTGACGTGACACCGTGCTGGACAGTATGGCGCTTCGGGCGCGGGGCCAAGCCACATATCATAGTCGAACCCGTCCGGCACTGGCTCGACGGCGGTACGGGAGGCCTGCTGCGAATAGTCGGGGGTGCCGCCGGGCAGGCCGCACTTGACGGTGTGCAGCTTGCCGATGCGGCCGTTGCGCACAAGTTCGCACGCGCGGCGGAAATTGGCGTCGGAGCGCTGCTGACTGCCGGTCTGGAAGATGCGGCCGTAACGTTTGACAGCGTTGCACTGGGCACGGCCGTCGGCGATGGTCAGGCTGAGAGGCTTTTCGCCATAAATGTCCTTGCCGGCACGGGCGGCGGCGATAACAACAAGTGCGTGCCAATGATCCGGCAGCGCGATGAGGACCGTGTCAATATCCTTACGGACCATCACCTGACGGAAATCAGCGAAGGCCTCGACACCCTTATAGACCCCTGAGGCCTTCTGTTTGCCATAATACTCTTCGACGATGCGCCGGGCCGGCTCACGGCCGCCGACGCGGTTATCCCAATACCCCGCGCTTTCGCGATTGACGTCGCAAACGGCGACGACCTGAACGCGTTCGTCGCCCAACATGCCGCGCAGGTCATTGATGCCCTGGTTGCCGGTGCCGAGGACTGCCATCGTGACGCGGTTGGAAGGCGCCCCAGCCTCTTTCCCCAACGCTGTCGCGGGCACGATGTGCGGAAACGCGACAGCAGATGCGGCAATTCCTGTTGTGCATTTCAGGAATTGCCGCCTGCTGACGTTGCTTTTCTTCACTGGAACTCTCCAGGTTCTTTGCGTCCGGACGACTGTTACTTGTCGAACGCCGCATCGAAGACGACCTTGGACGGCGCGAAGTCGACCCGCTTGACGAATTCACAGGCCTCGGCCGCCCCGTGCTCGCGCTCCATGCCGCAGTCTTCCCACTCCACCGAGAGCGGACCGCTGTAGCCGATATGGTTGAGCGTGCGAATGATTTCTTCGAAATCAACGCCGCCGTGACCGAGCGAGCGGAAGTCCCAGCCGCGCTCTGGTTTGCCGAAGTTCAGGTGCGAACCGAGGATGCCGTTGCGGCCGTTGATCTGCAGAGCCGCATCCTTCATGTGCACGTGGTAGATGCGGTCGGGGAATTCGTTCAGGAAGAACACGGGGTCAACGAGCTGCCAGTGCAGGTGGCTGGGGTCGAAGTTGAAACCGAAGGCCGGGCGGTGGCCGATGGCTTCCAGGGCCCTCTTGGCGGTAACTATGTCAAAAGCGATTTCGGTGGGGTGAACTTCCAGGGCGAACTTGACGCCGCATTCGTCGAAGACGTCGAGGATGGGGTGCCACTTGTCCGCGAAGTCCTTGAAGCCGTCGGCGATCATCTGCTCGCTCGCCGGAGGGAAACTGTAGATGTACTGCCAGATCGACGAGCCGGTGAAACCGTTGACGACCTTGAGGCCGAGGTTCTTTGCGGCACGTGCGCTGTTCTTCATGGCATCGATGGCCCATTGGCGCTTCTTTTCAGGGTCGACGCCGGGGCCTTGCAGTTCGGCAGGGATGAACATGTCGTGACGCGGGTCCAGCTTGTCACAGACAAGCTGGCCGGCAAGGTGATTGCCGATGGCGAAGACCTTCAGGTTGTTCTCTTCCAGGATGGCGAGTTGCTCTTTGCAGTAGTTCTCGTCTTCCGCGGCCCTGAAGACGTCCATGTGGCCGCCCCAGCAGGCGAGCTCAAGTCCGTCATAACCCCAGCCCGCGGCCTTTTTCGCCAGATCCCGCAACGGCAGGTCGGCCCACTGTCCCGTGAAAAGTGTGACAGGTCTACCCATTGGTCAATCTCCTTAATGTTCAGAATGTTAGTAAAACCATCATTATATAACATGCGGTGGAATATACCAGCAAATAAAACCGCCCTGAAGGCCGCCACGCTGTAAGACCTTGCGCCCCAGACACTTGAGCATTCTCGACATTGGCTTGCGTTTGATGCAGATTCAAGCACCCGGCCGGCCGCAAAACTGATGTCCGATATTATAACAATTCGGGCTTGTCTGCAAGGGTACCAGCGGCGATTGAGCACTATAAATCAGGTTTAGCACGCCCTCGGCTACAGCTTCAGTTTCAGCCAGTCGATTGTCTCCGTCCACATCTGGGAGGTGTACGTATGGCCAACGCCCTCATAGATGAGGCCTCGGAAGTTGTCGCTGCCATAGAGGGCGTAAAGCCGGCGCTGAAACTCGTTGATGATTCTGACACCCTCGACGGGCGAACCGCTGTCGCTGTCACCGGTGAGGGTGAGGTGGGCACGGGGGGCGATGAGACCTACGACCTTCTCAATATGCATGTTATGGCGGAGCATGCCAGGCACATAGTAGTAGATGCCGTGTTCCTTCAGTAGCCCCTGCCGCAAAAGGTCCTGGTATCGCGTGAGACAGGCGACGCTGACAGTAACCTTGATGCGGTCGTCGAGTGCCGCCAGCCACCATGAGCGGGTGGCGCCCATGCTCATGCCCATGGCGGCAATGCGGCTGGGGTCCACTTCCGGCCGGGACGCAAGGTGGTTCAGGGCGAGCAGGTCGTCGCGGACCATCATCCCCCAGAGGGTCGCCCCCTGCCACAGGAAGGCCTTGAACAGGGACGCCTCCGTATGGGGCGGACGTTCTTTTGCCCCGGCCGGGCCGCAGCAGCGCCGTTCACCGAAGGCGTAGGCGTCAATGCACAGAACGAGGTACCCGCGGCCGGTGAGTTCCTCGCCGGTGATAAGGCCGTGGCCTCGCCGCCAGCGGGCGAATGCACGTTTGCGTATTTCTTCCTTGCCTTGGGCATAGCGGCCGCCATGGTAGTGGTGATAAAGGATCGACGGGTATGGCGGATCGCCCCGCTTTGGGATCATGGCATAGCCGTAGACCGTTGCACCCGCACGGTTATCGAAGGAGAAACGCTCCAGGATGTAGCGGCCGCGGTCACTGCGGCTGTGGATCATGGGCTCGGGAACGAAGGGTTCCGGCAATTCCCCGAGGAGCCGCCATAATGTGGCGCGCAGCGCGGGCTTGAGTGCGTCCCATTCGGAGGCACTGTTTACGGGCAGGCGAACGGCATCCATACAGGGTTCGGCTGTATCCATGAACGGTTACCTCGGATACCGAATCAGTACGCGCCGATGATGCGGAAAGCGTACGCATAGCGGCACGGCAGTTCGTTTATCTTCACGCCGGAGGTATCCACGCACATCCTGCCCTGTTTGTACGTCCAGGGAAGGTTGCCGCCTCTGCCGACCATGACTACCCGGGCCCCTGCCGCAGGTTTGGGCACGTCCAGTGCCATTTCGTCGCCCGGCCAGCCGAGACTGATCGCATAAATCGTGTCGCCTTTCTTTGTGAAACGGATCGCGGCGTTGCCTTTGCCGGCACGGTCCCACCTGCGGGTGCCGTAGATCGCCTCGCCGTTGACCTTCAGCCACTCACCCATTTCGCTGAGACGCTGCTCCATGATGACCGGAATACGGCCGTCGGCAGTCGGCCCGATGTCTAG
>DAOTMV010000067.1:0-16915 GCA_035450485.1 Anaerohalosphaeraceae bacterium
CACTGCTTCTGCTCCATGGGCCCGCGGTTCCAGTAAGGCCGCTTGTAGAACGGATCCGTGAAAAACACCCCGCCCCACGGCGCCACCCACAGATCGTTCGGGCCGTTGAAAAGCTTGCCCTCGTAATCCTTGACGAGCACCTTGTGCCCGCCCTTGGCGTCGATGGCCCAAAGCTCATTCTTCTCATCCGCGCAGGCCAACAGCATGCCGTTCTTGTCGAAGTACAACCCGTTCGACCGCCCGCATGGCGAAAGCCACGTTTCAACCTTCCCGTCTGGCGACCATTTGACGATCCGGTCATTCGGCTGGTCGGTAAAGTAGACGTTACCGTCCTTGTCTGCCGCCGGCCCCTCCGTAAACTTGAAGCCGTCGGCTGCCAGTTTCAACTCCGCACCCGGCGCCACGATGTCCGCCTTTTGCCCCTGGGCACTGCACACCGCCACCGGAACCGCTGCGATCACCGCCAGAAATAATCTCTTGGACCACATAGCACTGCTCCTTTCCCGCAAAACCCTGACAATTCACCCGCCACACCCCGAGTATACCCGAAAACCGCCCCCAAACAAGCACGTTTGGCCCCCGTTTCTCCCCCGCAGGGGCCGCAAATCGGCCCCCAACCGGCGCCAATCAGGGGCGTATCAATGATGGAAGCAACGAAAAAAATGCAGTCCGGAGGTGTTATGAGCAACAAAGAACGCAACAAGCTTAGAAGATTCGTCGGCCCCTTCCAAACCGAATCCGAACGCCACTGGAGGGCCCTGACCCCATTGCTGTACAAGAAGATGCAGACCCGGGAGCGGCTTTTCCATCGCCTCTTTTCGCAAGGCCCGCGGGTACAGGAGCTTATGGACCGCTGCCGCCGCATCAAGGGGCTCCAATACAATGATGCCGAAGACATCGCGCTGGCACTCTGGACCCCCGAAATGCTGTAACGGTCGTCGGCCTTTACGCATGGTGCCAAGTCCGGTATAATATAGGCCATTGAACGCCGATGGCGATGATTGGTCCCTGTTACCGGAAGTGAGGTGTGCCCCATGAAAGTTCTGCTTGCCGCCGTGGTGGCGGTACTCATAAGTACTGCATTTGCAGAGGATTACACTCCAACTTCAGACTACACGCCCCGCGAAATCCACGGCTGGACCGTTCTTGTAAACAATACTCTCACGGCCGAGCATTCGGAGCTTGCCGAACAGGTTCTCAAGCTTCTCGAAAACCAACTCTACCAGATTACCCGCGTTGTGCCGGAACCCGCCCTTGTACACGTGCGAAAGCACAAGATCTGGGTGGAATACAAGGACAAGAACTACCCCTGCATGTGCTATCATCCGTCCGCACAATGGCTTGCGCAAAACGGCTATAACCCGGAAAAGGCAACCGGCGTCGAAATCTGCGGTGCCGAAAAGTTTCTGGCCTGGACCAAGGATCAGCCCTGGATGGTCCTGCATGAACTGGCCCACGGCTACCATCATACTGTAATCGGCCATCGACATCGCGAACTGCGCCAGGCATTCGAGGCCGCCAAAAAGAGCGGCGTCTATGACAGCGTCATGCACATAAATGGCCAGATGAGAAAGGCTTACGCACTCAACAACATCCAGGAGTATTTTGCCGAGACCGCCGAGGCGTTCTTCGGGACCAACGATTTCTATCCTTTCGTCCGGGCGGAGCTCAAACAGGTGGATCCGACGATTTACGCGCTGCACGAACGGCTCTGGCGCAATCCACCCGTTCGAAATGAAGAAAGCCAGACCGAGGAAACGACGCCTGAGCAGTGATCCAACTCGATACGGAGGTGAAAGCATGAAAGCACCACTGCTTAGAGCGTAAGCGGCCGCTCATGAGCTGCCGACGATATGTCGATCACCGTATGTGACGATGCAAAAGACGCTAAGTGAAATTCCTGCTGTGAAATCATGTCCGGAGGATAAGCGGATGCGGCAATGTACGGTTTCCTTGATGATTATGCTCGGCCTGTGGGCAGCAGGGGGTGTCAATGCCGGCCTGAAAGAAGAGGCGTTTTTCATCCGCGTCGTGGATGAAGCCACAGGTCGGGGCGTGCCTCTGGTTGTGCTCAGGACGACCAACCACCTGTCCTGGGTGACCGACAGCGCTGGCATTGCCGCGATCATCGAGCCGGGGCTAATGGGACAGAATGTCTTCTTTCACGTCTCCAGCCACGGCTACACGTATCCGAAGGACGGCTTTGGCTACCGCGGCCCGCGTCTCGACGTTCGGCCCGGCCAATGGGCCACCATAAAGGTCAAACGAACCAACATTGCCGAACGCCTTTACCGTGTGACCGGCGAAGGCATCTATCATGACAGCGTTCTTGCCGGCGAAAAGACGCCGCTGGCCAACCCCGTGCTCAACGGGCAGGTGGCCGGGCAGGACTCCGTCCAGAACTGCCTCTACAACGGCAAACTTTATTGGTTCTGGGGCGACACAGGGCGGCCGTCGTATCCGTTGGGCCATTTCGCAATGGCCGGCGCGGTGAGCAGTCTGCCGGGCGACGGCGGCCTGGCCCCCTCCGTCGGTGTCAACCTGGATTACTTTGTCGATGCCTCCGGCTTCAGCCGCAAGATGGCCCCGATGGACGAGCCCGGCATGATCTGGCTCGACGGCGTCTTTGCCGTTAAGGATGCCCAAGGCAAAATGCGGATGTTAGCCAAGTATGCTCGCATGAAAAGCCTCGGTGAGGCGGCGGAACGAGGCTTCATGGTGTTTGATGACGACAGACAGCAGTTTGTCCCCATCGTCCGGGGTGAACACGAATTCCTGTTGTGTGCGGATTCGGGGCATCCGTTTGCGGTGGATAGCGCCGGCGAGCATTACTACTATTTTGCCGCGCCGTTTCCATTGGGCGCGGTCATGCGCGTCAAGGCCGACTGGAAAAGCGCAATCGACCCGGAGGCCTACGAGGTATTCACCGCCATTGACGCCGGCGACAAGGCCGACGGGTATCGCTGGGTCTCCACGGCAAAGCTTTTGAAAACCGGCAAGAGCCGCCATGACCTTATCGAGGCCATACGCAAAGAGAGGCAGGCCAATTGCCTGCTCTATGACGTGGAAAACGGTAAGAAGGTCACCCCGCACGGCGGCTCCATTTTCTGGAATGCCTGGCGCAGCAAGTGGGTTATGATCACCGTACAGTTCGGCGGCGAACCCTCCTTCCTCGGAGAAGTCTGGTACGCCGAGGCCGACACGCCCTTGGGCCCGTGGTCGTATGCCCGCCGTGTGGTTACGCATGACCGCTACTCCTTCTACAACCCCAAGCATCATCCTTACTTTGATGAGGAGGGCGGCAGTCTCATCTACTTCGAGGGCACCTATTCCCATGCGTTCTCCGGACGGGAAGAGGAGGCTACGCCGAGGTATGACTACAATCAGATTATGTACCGCCTGGACCTCCGTGACGAGCGTCTCTTTCTGCCTGGACCGGTCTACGAGACAATCGCCCCGGACGGGACAGCGCGCTACGGTACGGAGAGGCAATCCGGCCGGAAGGGTACTCCCGCGTTCTATGCCATGCCGCCCGGCCGTGCCAGGCAGGGGCTGGTCGCGATCTATGCTGTCGCAGACAGTGACGATTGGCGGCTCGTCGTGAAGGAGATGTCGGCGGAGGAACCGCCTCTGTTCCTTGCATTACCCGCGACGTCAGCCGCCGAGCAGGGCCTGACCGCGCCTCTGTATGAATATGTACACAAGACAACGCACGCCCGTCGCTACGGTGTCCAGACGCCGTCCGGCGATGGATGGGTGCAGAGTGCTGCTGCCCTTTGCCGCGTGTGGAAGTGCCCGCCCGTCGAGCCTTTGGCCGACTGGCAGGCCCGTCCGAAGACAGACTGATGCGCCGCCGGCGCCGCTACTGAATCACCAGTCGGTTATCCACCCGCCGCACGGCCAGCGTCCTCTGGGCGATCCGTTCGGCCGCCCGGAAAGCGGGCAGTGATGGAACGCTTCCCGTCAATGTCACCTTGCCGTCCTCCACGCGGATGTCGATCAGGTCGGGTACAATTTCAGCGTTGCGTACGAACGCGTCGCGAATGTCCTGTGCAATCGCCATGTCCTCGACGTCGTGTGTGGGCACCACGGTGAGTTCATTGGTCACGCCTGCGACGCCGCTGAGGCCCAGCGCCAGATCCCCCACGCGCACCTTCTTCCAGTAGGTGTCCACCGAACCTGACAGCGTCACCCACCCCCGCTCCACCGAAACCCGGATATCCGTCGGATCGATGTTCGGCTGCCACCGGATGAGGTTTTCAATGTTCGACTTGATGTGGGCGTCCGCCGGCGCCGCGAATCCCGCCGGAAACTTTACGATCAGCTCGTTTCGCACAAAACGCACGCCCGGCATCGCCCATGCATCCTCCTCCGCCGACTGGTATGACATGTAGTCGGGTACGGTGCCCGTCAGCGTCACCTCGCCGCGCGATACCTCCACCTCCACATCCGAGTCGTCAACGCTGTCGTCCCAATACAACTCGTCGGCCACGTCGCGCTTAATGTCTTCGTCTGTCCGCGTTGCTACCGCCATGATCTTCACCCCCTGTTATTCGTTGGCTTTCACAGGGCAATCGGCAAAAAACTGTGCGGGCATGAGGTGTATTAGGCAAAGTTCGCGACCTTGATGCGGCTGTGATAAATGCCCCGAATCGGGGCCGCAGAGCCCAACAACGCCTTTTCTGGCATCCGGATATCGGACCCGTGCGCAGGCCGTCCGTTGCGCGCATGCTATACCGGCCTTGCCCCTGAAACTTGCAGATCAGCGACGTCTGCTCTCCACCTTGGTACCGCCCGTTATTGTCACAGATGGAGCGCGCAGTTGGGTCGTTGGAAATCTGCTTACTTCAGCACAAACGCCAGCGTCGGATCCACCATATAGCGTCCGAACCTCGCCCCATAGAGTGCAAGCCCATGCGGCAGACTGTCGTCTACCTCAAGCCGTACCTTGATGACGCGATCGTTGGCCGCTTTCTGCAGCACCTCGGCCGGAATGTGGGCCGTCACCAGCCAGCCGTACGAACCCGCCTCGCGAAGCTTGCCGTCCTGCAACTGGCTGTGCCACGACAGAATGCCCCGGTGGTCCGCCGGATCGTCCGGCAGATCGAACACGCCCACCGCCGTCTCGCCGATGCGCACCCGGACCTGCGACGGAAACACCGTCTCATCCGTCATGGGATACGAATTGGGATTCAAGCTCGGATCGTGTGTGCCTTGGCCTCGCATGAAGTCGCCTTCCTGCCGCGCGCCGGCATCCCTGTCCTTGCCGAAGATCTGCTTGGCCGACGCCTCGAATCGAATCGTCGCTTCGGAAATATCCGCCGCCTTCAAGTCCTCAGGCCACGGAATCTTGTATTCGAAGTACCCGAACCCCATGCCGTTGACCTTCAGGCCGCCCAGTACGGAGGTGTGCTTGTACGACCATTTTGCGTCGGAGAAGTCGGCCGGCGCAAAACGCAGCAGCCGTACCTTGCCGCCGCCCACAGTGACGGTCTCGTTTGCCGGCAGCGGGCCGTCTGTCACCACAAACGTTGTCAGGTTGCGATGCAGCACCGTCCCGGCATTGTCGGTCAGCACCAGCCCGAGAACCGCCACCGCGGGCTTTTTCGGCATCTGCAACTCCAGGGGCTCAAGCTCCTTCTGCAGCCACGGCTCATACCTGATCCGCCGCGTCCTGGCATCGTACGGTTCCCGCTGGCCCAGGCTGTCCCAGCCGTAAAGCACAGTCCGCAGCGTCAGCTCCGGTCCCACCGGCGCATCCGTCATGAAGGATGCCGTCAGCGGCACCTTCACCACCTCGCCCGGCTTGACCTGCCGGCTGATGTCCTGCCCGGTTGAGATGTAGAACGGGCTGTGCAAATCCCGCAGACTCATCCCGTCCAGCAGGTCTTCCAGTCCCGTGAACTTGTTCGACCGGTCATACCGCCAGTACCCGTTCCACTCGTTGATCACGTCGTGGTGCTCCGTGTAGAGCCACCCAGCGATCTTCGGGTGCCGCCGGAATTCGTTCATCATCCGGTGATAATCCCACGACCAGTCCACGTCGCCCGTGCTGCCTTCATAACCCCACACGTTGCCGCATTCGCTGTTGATGTTCGGCTGCACGCCCTGTTCGCGGCCGCCGATGAAGTTCCACTCGGAACCCGGAAATGTGTCCCGCACGATCTGGTCCAGGTGCTCCCGCCACTTATACCCCGGCAGATACGCATGCCACGTATTCAGGTCCGTCGCCACGTGATCGTGATTGCACGGCGAGTTGTCCTCCACCAGCCGCGTCGGATCAAGCTGCTTGGCCAACTGATACATCAGCACCACCCACTGCTGTGTCTCGGCCGTATACCCGGCATCCCGCGTCTTCAGGCCCCACGTCTCGTTGAAAATCACCCACGAAAAGATGGCCGGGTGGTTGAAGTCGCGATGAATCATGCCCCGCAGCGCCTTTTCCGTCTCGGCCCGCATCTCTTCATCCGGCTGGCCCCAACTGTTGGGCACGTCCGCCATGATCAGCAGTCCCAGGCGGTCGGCCCAGTACAGCTTCCGCGGCACGTCGATCTTGACGTGGATGCGCTGGGCATTGAGCCCGATCCGCCGCGCCCGAAGGATCTCATCCCGCATGAACGCATCGCTCGGGTACGTGTAGAAGCCCTCGGGATGATACGCCTGGTCCAGGCTCATCTGCAGGTAGATCGGCTTGTTGTTCAGCGCCACGTACGGATAGTCTGTCCCGGGCAGATTCTTCACGCTGATCTTCCGCATGCCGAAGTACGTGCTTACCTTGTCCGTCTGCCCGCCGTTCACCAGGGCCGCGTCCAGTTCATACAGGAACGGATCCTCCAGCGTCCACAGACGCTGATTCGGGATTCGCAGATCGAACCGGGCCTTCGTGGCGCCCTTTTCCAACGGCTGCGAAAGGACCGGTCCGGCCATTTCGCTTGTACGGAACTGAATCTGCACCTGGGCGTCGTTGCCGACGGGCTTGTCGAATTCCGCAACCACGGTCACCTTCGATTGGTCGATGTCCGGCAGAAAATGCAGCGTCTGAAACGCAACCGCCGGGCGGGCCTCCAGGTACACCGTCTGCCAGATGCCCCGTGCCGGCCCGTACCCCTGCTTGCCTTCCAGCTTGAACTTGTGCGGCGTGTCGTCGACGCGAATCACCAGGTTGTGATGCCGTCCCGGCGTCACGTACTTTGTCAACTCGAATTCAAACGGCGTATACCCGCCGCGATGCTCTCCCAACAGGTTGCCGTCCAGCCATGCCGTCGTCGTCCAGTCGCTGGCGCCGATCACAAGGAACACCCTCGCGCCCTGCCAGAACGGCGGCACCACAATCGACCGCCGGTACCATGCCACGTCCGCCTGGTCTGCCACGCCGGAAAGCTTCGACCCCCACGGGAACGGAACCATAATCGTGTTCGGAAAATCGCTCCGCGTCCGGAACCACGACTGCTCCTGGCCGACGTTTTCCTTGTCGAATCGGAACTGCCAGGGGCCGTTCAGATTGATCCAGTCCGCCCGGTAAAAGTCCGGCCTCGGATGCTCCGGCAGGGGAATATTCTGTGCATCGAACGGCTGCCCCTTGGCAGTACTCGACAGGCACACGGCGGTCAGCAGGATCAACAGTGAAGCATGTATCATTTGGTTTCGCATCGGTCCTCCTTTCAGACGGCAAAACTAATCGTTTGTGTCCAAACATCGTGGATACACTTAATGCACTTCCTCCTTGCGGCAGCCTTGCAACCAGTGGGGGTCCATCACCGACCCTTGATACGATACCTGATTCCCGGCCGTTTGTCTACCATAATTCGGCAGCAGAGCCTCTTGAACCACAGCCGTGCGTCGCTGCCGCCTGATCGAAAAAAATACTCGCGGCGCGGACCGATAATAGATGGCCGCTCCGCACTGGCCGGGATGCGTCCGATAAATACGCATCCTCACACCTGTAAAAGTTTCAAATATTCCGTCCGCGCGCGACGATAAGCTCACGGCCGAGAGGCACTTGCACCTGCGGCAATGGAAAAGATGGAAAAGGATTGAGCGTGCACCGCAAACACCCCACATCGATCGCACTCACGGCGGCCATCCTGCTGGCACTGGCCGCGCCAGCCGCCGCCGAAGACCAGACCGAAGCACGCCTCCGGAAACTAGAAGCCTCACTTCAGGCCCTCCAGGCGGAACTGGCCGCCCTCAAGGCCGAGCGGGCCGCCGCGCTCAACGCCGCTGCGGCGCCCTCCGAGTACAAGGTCCACATCGACAGGATGGTCGAAGAGGCGGTGAATGAAAAGGTCTCGAAGGCCGGCGACGCACCCTCATGGGCGCAGAACGTCCAGCTTTTCGGCGACTTCCGCTACCGCCACGAGCAAACCAACGACACCAGCGGCTCCGAGCAGCGCGACCGGAACCGCATCCGGGCGCGCCTGGGCCTCAAGGCCACCGTGAACGAAGAAGTCGACGCCATCTTCCGCATCGCCACCGGCAGCAGTGAGACGCCTACGGCGAGCAATCAGTCGCTCGATGATTCCTTTTCCAGCAAGAAGATCTGGCTTGACTGGGCCTATTTCGACTACCACCCGGTCTCAATGCCCGGCCTGAACGTCTACGGCGGCAAGATGAAGCAGCCATTCTATACCGTCGGCAACAACGAGGTGATCTGGGACAGCGACGTTTCGCCGGAAGGCCTGGCCGCAACTTACACGTTCAATATTGATTCAGCCAGTACTGCCGCCATCAGCGGCGGCGGCTTCTGGCTCGACGAACGTGCCGGCGATGCGGATACGTCGATGTGGGCTCTGCAGGGCCTCTTGCGACATAACTTCAATGAAGAGCAGCACATACTCGGCGGTGTGAGCTGGTACGACCTGGGCAATATAGAAAATCGTACAGCCTCCGGCGTTAACCTCAACGGCAACACCGACAACGGCGCCGGCGGCTACGAGTTCGACTACAACATCATCGAAGCATTCGCCGAATACGGCTTCGCAATTGCCGGTATGCCGTCGGCCGTCTATGGCGCCTACGTTGAGAATACGGCCGCTGACGGCGGACAGAACAACGCCTTCCTCGTTGGCATGAGACTCAACAAAATGTCCAAGAAGATCGGCTCCTGGGAGGTCTTTTACAACTACTCCGAAGTCGACCCCGACGCCGTCTTTGCCGGCCTGACCGATGCCGACATCTTTCTCGGCGGTACCGGCGGCAAAGGACACGAACTGGGTTTCCAGTACATGCTCCAGAAAAACGTTTTAACCAACTTGAGCTGCTTCATCAGCGAACGCAGTAATCGCCCGGGGCAGGAAGGTGGAAACATCCACGTCCTCCAGGGCGATCTTATCTTCAAATTCTGACGAATGAAGGAGCGCCCGCCTGGGGCGCTCGGAGGTATCAGAGGCTCGAAGAAGAAACTCGAACCGCCCGGCAGGGAAGCCGGACAAAAACTCGAAAAAGGTCCCGGAGCAAGGAAGCCCCGGGACCTTCGCTTTGTGTCCCGGGCGCCATCATTGGCCCATATCTCGCCGCGACCTTGCACATTCTGCCCATGTTGCGTATCATACGGCCGTTATTGACCTTAACGGAGGATACAACATGAAATGCCGCCTGATGCTTTTTGCGGTCGCAGCGGCCACCTGTGCCAACGCCGCCGCAAACGCCGACCAGTCGCTCTGGGACCTTGCCAGGAACAACGCCGACACACTCACGGTCAGCACCCTTTTCACCGCCCAGCAGGTCCGCGACCATCTGGGCACAGACAAGGGCATCGACGACGCCATCGACTGGTGCCGCAGGACCGCCGTCACACGTGTCTTCATCGAGACCTTCCGTGACAATTACACCGCCCGGCGCGAAACGCTCGAACACGCCAAAAAGCGATTTCTCGATGCGGGTTTTGCCGTCTCCGGCTGCGTCACCACCACCCTCGTCGGCAAGCGATCCACCGGCTGGAATCCCATCTCCTGCTACACCGACGTCCCCACCCAGGACCGCCTGCAGGAGATCTTCGAATACACCGCCTCCATCTTCGACGAGATCATGATCGACGACTTCCTCTTCACCGATTGCGAATGCGACGCCTGCAAGGCCGCCCGCGGCAGCCGGGGCTGGTCGGACTACCGCTGCGACCTTATGGTCAACGTAAGCCGCCAGCGCATCCTCGCCGCCGCCCGCGCCGTCAATCCCAAAGTCAGCATTATCATCAAGTATCCGCAATGGTATGACAACTTCCACCAGCGCGGCTATGAAGTCCTCCGCCAGACCGCCGACTTTGATACCACATGGGTCGGCACCGAAACCCGCGACTACGATGACCCTCGCTGGGGCGGCAAAGTGCAGTACGAAGCTTACTACATCATGCGCTGGTTGGGCGAAATCGGCGGCCCGAAATGCGGCGGTGGTTGGTTCGACTGGCTCGGTACCACCGAATACACCTACCTCGAACAAGCCTGTCAGACCATCCTCGCCGACGCCAAAGAAATGATGCTCTTCTGTTACGGCGGATTGCTTTCTTCCACCGGCCCCGCCAACGTCGCGCGTCTGCGCAAAGAGATGCCTGCACTGTTTGAACTGGCCAGACTCGTCCGCAACAAACCCATTCGCGGCATCGCCGCTCCTAAACCACCCAACAGCGACGCCGGCAAAGAAGCTTACGTCTACGATTTCGTTGGAATGTTGGGCCTGCCGCTGGTTCCGACGGCCGAACTTAACCCGCAGGCACAGGCCGCCTTCTGCCCCGTCCACATCCTCAAGGACCCCCGCTACGCTGAAAAACTCAACGCCATGCTCAAGGCCGAACGCCCCGTCCTCATCACCGACGGCCTGGCCGCCAGGATCACCGGTGTCAACCTCGACGACCCCTTCCTTACTGTACTCAAAGTCAACGGCAGCCCTAAGAGCCTTCTCAGTCTCACCCGCGAACAGATCAACCCCATCCGCAACAGGCTGCTCGCCCCGTTAGGCCTCGCCTTTGACGCCCCCAACAAGACCGGCCTCTACCTATTCGCCGACGACCTTATCGTCATCGAAAACTTTAACGACGAACCCATCGATGTCGCTCTGACCCTCCCCAAACCTGCAAAAGCCCAGGTTGTGCTCACGATCCCGCAGGATCGCAAAACCGACCTGACCGTTGCGGACCGAACCCTGAACCTCAAACTGTCGCCCCGCACACTTGCTGCCATAAAATGCCCTCAATAACCGTCTTGAACTGTGACGGCGCTACCTCGCCGCGGCTGGACAAACCATGGTCCGGCATGCTATAATCGGCATGTTCCGGCCCGGAGCGGCGGACTTTCGCCAAAAGGAGATATAATGAACACAATGAATCGTCGCCACTTCCTGAAACAGACCGCCGCCGCAACGGCAGGTTCATATCTTGCGATCGCCTCTTTCGGCCGCCGTGCCCGAGGCGCCAACGAACAGATCCGCCTCGCCGTTGCCGGCATACGCGGCCAGGGCTGGAGCCACGTAGGCCGTTTCCATGGCCTGCAGGGCGTCAAGGTCGTCGCCCTCTGCGACCCGGACAGCGAGATCCTGGCTAACCGCCTTGCCGAGTTCAAGAAGCAGTATCGTGCCTCCGACGCCGACATCCAGGGCTATGCCGACGTTCGCAAAATCCTCGACCGCAAAGACGTCGACGCCCTTGTCATCGCCGCCCCAAACCACTGGCACGCCCTCATGACCGTCTGGGCCTGTCAGGCCGGCAAGCATGTCTATGTCGAAAAGCCCGTAAGCCACAGCATTTGGGAAGGCCGCCAGATGGTCGCCGCCGCCCGCAAATATAACCGCATCGTCCAGGCCGGCACGCAGCAGCGCTCCTGCCCCGCGATCAAAGAAGCCGCCCGCGACCTCCAGGCCGGCAAGTACGGCAGAATCCTCTGGGTCCACTGTTCCAGACTCAACGCCCGTGCCACCATCGGCAAGGTCACCGAACCCCAACCCGTTCCCGCCAGTATCGACTACAATCTGTGGGCCGGCCCCGCCCCCATGACCCCCGTGATGCGCCAAAGCTTCCACTACGACTGGCATTGGCAGTGGAATTGGGGCGACGGCGAGATGGCCAACTGGGGCGTCCACTACCTCGACGATCTCCACCACCTCCTCGGCTGGAAAGATGTCCCCAACAAGGTCATCGCCGCCGGCAATCGCTTCGCCTGGGAGGACAACGGCCAGACGCCCAACATGCACCTGGCCCTGATGTACTATGACGAACTGCCCGTCGTCGTCGACATCCGCAACCTCCCCGACCCCGCCCGACGCGGCGGCAAAGAAGGCGCCGTCTACCTCGGCCGGCGCGACGGCAACTACATCCAGTGCGAGCACGCCTCCGTCCGCCTCTCCCGCTCCGGCGGCGGCGCCTACGACAACGACGGCAAACGCATTTACCAGTACAAAGGCGACGGCGGCAGCGCCCACGCCGGCAACTTCATCGCCGCACTCCGAAGCGGCAAACGCGAAGATCTCGCCGCCGAAATCGCGGGCGGCCACCAGAGCACCACCATCTGCCACCAGGCCAATATAGCGTGGCGCGTCGGCCAACAGGCCGCGCCCGACCAGGTCCGCGAAAATCTGAAGAACCACGAAGATGCCCTGAACACGCTCACTGACATGCTCGAACAACTCAAAGGCAACGACGTCGACCTCGCCAAAACCCCCCTCGTCCTCGGCCCCATGCTCACCTACGACCGCAAGGCCCAGCAATTCACCGGCCCCAACGCCGACGCCGCAAACAAATACGTCCGTTGTCCCCATCGGCCCCCATTCACGATCCCGGACGCCGTGTGACACGATGGAAATTTAGGGGCAAGGGTGCCTTGCCCTTGCGGCGACGCTGTGCCTCCGGTGCTACAGAGCAAGCCCAAGTTGTTCCGCAATTGCCCCCAGCGCCTTGATGTGGAGATCGTCCTCGCCGATATGATGTGACGTGATCCAATACTCCCCCAAAATCACACAGCGTTTCTTCAGTTGTGTGCTGTCGACCGCAAAATAGGAAACGCCGTCAGTACTGGTGTAATGCTGCTCCCATCCGGAATACTGATACTTCTTTTCCCCCCATGCACTCGCCAACTGGGCGCTCTTGAACCTGAACACGCGAACCGTCACTGTGTTCAAAGGAAACACTTTGCGAATACACGAGTAATCCGCCAAGGCAATCACGCCCAGCGGCTCCATCTGGCTTCTCAGCCCCGAGGCGACCAGCCGTGCAGCGGCGGGCAGATGTGAAAGATCATCCCAACTGTCAACGACGAACCCGGCACACGTTTCCCAATCCGACCCGAAGATCGCCGGATCGAGGCGAATGTTCCCCAGGCGTTTCTGCTCCGCCGGCGCCTCGGCGCCCTCGCTCGCCGCATCGACCGCGCCGGCGGTATCGGTGACGGCAGGCTCGTTCCTGCAGCCGCCAACGGCCAGCAAACAGCCCACAACCAGCAAACATCCGTTCAGCCGCGATGTGCCGCGTAATGTCATAATCAGCACTCCTGCATGCAATGCTGCCATGATATCCGTCATGACAGGGATTGCAACAGCCCGCCGGATCGCATTGCTCGAAATGCAGCCAGTTCATAAAAAAACCCCCACGGAGTCATCCGCGGGGGTTGTCAATTCATTCTCTCAGACTGACGCGTCATACGAGCGCCGACGCCTCAGCAATGCGAGGCCGCCGATCCCCAGCAGCATCAGCGTCGCCGGTTCCGGCACGATCTGGAAACCGTTCATTACGAAGAACTTCTCCGAGTTGGTAGCCTCAGGGCCAAACACCGTGCTGAACGTGAGCTTGATGTCCGACCCGTCGCTCAAAAGGGTCGTCCGGAACTTGGTCGCCTCGGCCAGCGTCATAATCAGCGAGTTCCGTCCGTCGCTGATGTCGATCCCTTCAAACACTCTTGTGCCGCCGGCGTCCACAACCGACACATTGAAAATGCCCGTTTGATCTTCAGGGTCATGATGATACGAAAGCCACCCATACTCCCCGGCCGGAAGACCGCTGATGGTCAGCGTCAGCGGACCGCCGTAGACGCGTCCGTCCGTTCCCGCCCAGTCGCGAAGAAGGTCCGGCGTATCCTCGCCGTCATTGCCGCCCCGGTCGATCATCTGCATCGACTCCCAGCGCGGAACGTAACCCCAGTCCAGCGACAGCGTCACCATCGTGTCGAACGCCGAAAAACTCTGCGGCGCGTACAGACTCAACGCGTCCTCGTGGATGGCCTGGAAACCTTGATACCCCTCCTGAACCGGCGTGTCCGGCCGACCGAAGTCCACCAGTAATGCGGCACTGCTGGAACCTGTCACCAGCATGGACACAAGAACCATTGAAAACGCAATCTGTCTCATCACCTGCCCTCCATTGAACGCAATTCAGACTAATTTTAGAGCATTATAGCGGAAGAGCCCCTGCATGTCAAGCGGTTTTACCTATTTTGTCACTTTTCTCGTGAAATTCTCGCCAAGATTGACACTCGCCCCAAAACAACAAGACTGCTTTGGTCGATTGGATGCGTGCACATTCTACTTCAGGCGGCAAAACCATGGTTCACCTTCTTCAATGCCGCATGATCTTATGCAGAACCGGGCAGCTTGCAGCCGGAATCCATCGGAGAAAACGGGCGACAACTTGTATAATAGTCAGCGCGTAAGTCGCTGCATCAGGCCTTCACCCTGCGAACCTTGCCGACCCGTTCGGCGAAGTCGTCGATCTGCTTGACGTCCTCGAAACCGACGTTCAGCACGTCGATGCAGCCCAATTCGAGCGCGTACTTGATCGACGCGTTCTTCTTCTCCTCGTCGTCGCCGAACGTCCCCTCGCCTAAGATCTTCATCCCGATGACCGCCTTGCCCGCCGCATGCATTTGCTTCAGCACCGGTGCAACCTCCTCCGCGGGCCCGTCCATCTTCTCGCCGAAGGGGTTAATCCGCGCATGCACCGAATCGACCCACGGTTCCGCTGCCGCTGTTTTCAGCGCCGCCTGTGAATGACACGACACACCGTGCGCGCGGATAACGCCTTTTTTCTTGAGCGCGGCCATGATCTCCATATGCTTTTGAAGCTTCACGTTCCAATCCCCGTCCGTGCAGCAGTGCAAAAGCAGCAGATCAATATAGTCCGTCTTGAGTTCTTTCAGGAAGCGCTGAACCACGACGTCGGCGTCCGGCCGCTCCTGGATCTTCAGCCCGCCGCCGCGGAACCAGATCTTCGAAATGATCACGTACTCCTTCCGCGGAATCCCCTTCAGCGCCGGCACCACGTAAGGATGCGTCCCGTACAGATCCGCCAGGTCGTAGACGCGAATCCCACGCTCGAAGCCGCCGCGAATGATCGCCGAAAACTTCTCCGCCCCCATCCGCGTGTGGTTCGACTCTTGCCCGCCGCCTTTCACACCCGTTCCCTGGCACAGCCGCGACACTTTGATCCCCGTTTTGCCTAATTCGAACCGCTCGTAAGGATCGAACGTCCCCGTCGGCCTGGCTGGTTTCTCCTGCCCCAGCACCATCGGCCCGGCAACCATCACCCCGCCCACACCGGCCAACGATCGAACCAGAAACTCGCGACGCTTCATCTTCATCTCTATCGCTCCTGCTAAAGGCTTTACACCCCAAACCCCCACATTATACCCGATTCCACACACCTGTTCAACCACGCAAAGCCTGTTAACAGATAAGGCGGACGCCGTGCGCACTAAGCTTCCGGCCGCCGATGCGACTGGGGGAACAGAATCGCGGGTTGCTGACGAGACTGCCGGAATAGCACGACTACTTCCCTCCGCTATTTGGCGTTTGCCGCTGACAGCACCGTTCAAACTTGGGATCGAGGATTCCGCTGGCCACTATGGTTCCCGGCTCTGGCCACGTCAACACTTACAGAAATCTTTGCCACCGGTGGCATGGCCCGCGAGGTCCGCTGCTGGCGGGCCATGGGTTCTGTTTGGCTGAGAAGCTGGTCGCGGAGACTCGTAGAATGGAGGCGGGGGGATTCGAAAGTACGTCCCAGTTTCGTAAGTGCTTGTATGTGCAGTATTTACAGTTGTGCTGATCCGAATAAATATAAGAATAAATATAAGAGAAAAGCATCTTGGTGAGTAAGTGGCACTTACACATGGTCGTCGTCTTTTTCTCAGCGCCAGTAGATAAAAAATCGTGAGCGCACACCCATACATGTCAAGGCCCGTGATAGCGACGGCTTGGCTTTCACAGGGCAGGAGTCAAACTGCCTTGGCCCCCAAGTGTCGCGTCTGTGGAGATCGGAACCGGCATTCCGATTTGCAGATCAAGAGCTGATCACTGGCATCACAATTTATCGCAGATCCGCATCCAATCATTTTCGGACTGCAACCTATTATTCGCTCGCGTGAGGTCATGATTCTCCTTGGCCAAAGCGGCCTTTTGTTCTTCCACATCCACGTTCTGCTGTTGCATACGTTCCAACCGCTTCTCCTGTCTCTTGATTTCAGCAAGGAGAGGTTTCTTGGCCTTGCTGAGGAGATGATGGATGATTTTGGACAGCTTTCCGAAATCACTATATATCTGATCATCGATACTCCACATGTCATTTAAAAGCATCTTGACAACAAATAGGTCTACCTCCTGCTCGTTGAATGCTCTATCGATGAAGTAGTTGATCCTCTCCTCGTCAGGATTCGTGATTACCTTATCATGTGCCCAATCTGTACTTTCGAGCAGGTACGCATCCGTGCATTCACAACTAATTGCCTGACCTCGGCATCGGGGGCACACTTCCAAATCACATCCCGCATGATGATACTGACCTGCTGCCACTCCGCAGTCACCACATGTTCCTTCGGCATCCGTATGGGGAATACGCTGCCATATCTTCTTTCCGATTTGCTCGAAAGGCATTTTGTGCGTAACGTCTTTATTAGTATGACAGCGCGAATTTTGCTCAAGAAAACCGTGGGGCTTGGCCGATGAA
>DAOTMV010000068.1:0-16883 GCA_035450485.1 Anaerohalosphaeraceae bacterium
CGCGGCGCGCCGCCGAGGATGCCCTTGTAGTCGGGGATCTCGACGTAGCTGCCTGTGCCGTCGAGTTCGATTGCACCGTTGATCTTGCCGCCGTAGGAATGCCACTTAGGGTTGCCGCGGACAACACCTGAGCGGGCGGCCTCGGATGCGTCGGCGGCCGAGACGCCGTAGTACTCATCGAGTTTCCAGTGGCCGGCAAGGCCGCCTTCGATGCGCTCAAGTTCGCCCCGTGTGGGGTCTTTGAGGGTGAGTGAGAAGCCGCCGCCGTCGGTGATGTCGTACCAGGTGTCGAGGTAGGTGAAGTTGTGGATAGTCTGGCCGGTGGGATCGACGAGGGTGATGCGCTCGCCCATGTTGTCGAGGCTGCCGATGTATTCGCCTGCGATGGAGCCGCTAAAGTCGGGGTATGTTTCTTCGAAGAGGGCGCGATTGTTGACAACGACGGTGCGTTCGCCGGGGGCGAGTGTCAGGTCGCCGAAGGTGAAGTCGACGCCGTTGGTGAAGCGGCAGAGGTTGAGGTTGATCGCCTCTGTACCGATGTTGGCGAGTTCGATGAACTCGGCCTCGGGTGCACTGCCGACAGGATTATACATTATCTCGGTGATGCGGAGATTCTGTGCCACGGGGCCTACGGTAAAGACCGCATCGTGCAGCGCGGACCACTCGCCGCCGCTGCGTACTCTGGCCTTAACCCGGCTTGAATGGGTCAACCGCAGGGGCTGCGTGTAGGTGATTGCCTGAGGTGAAACAGTCCCACCGGATGTTCCACCTGCTCTGCGGCCGGCGACCAGTTCCGCCGAGATGAGAAAGTCGGTGCTGCTGACCTGGTAGTTCAGCCCATGTATTGCGAGGATGTTGTTGCCCGGCAGCAGGGCGGAGAGGGAACTCGAAATGTCAAAACGTTCAAGCACCACGGCCTGGGCATCGCTGTGGCTGGAGGATGCACCACTGTTCCACGAGGGCGAAGAAGGAGCATTGGGCGTACCGTAAACTTTTATCCCGTTGAGGTATGCTACAAAGCCGTCGTCATATCGCACGTTGAGGTCCATGAAGTCGAACTCGGCCAATTGCTGCGGGTCCACAGTGAATGGAATCCGGATAAGACACGACCGGTGTGTATTCAGCATCTGCATGACATTGATTGAGAAGTACTGCTCATAGCCGCTTTGAGTTTCGTAACCAACCCCGCCTGTGCCGACGATCCAACCGCTTTCATTGTACGGTTCATTCGCACCTCTCCACGCGGTGCCGATGTTCGCGGTGGGCACCAGGACCTTCTTGGGTGCGTTCTCGGCTACGAGCGTCGTCTGCCAACCATCTCCGAAGGTCGCGGCAACCCGCGGATCGGAACCGTCGAGGGTGTAGTAAATCGTACCGGAGGATGCGGTCATGGCGATGGCATCATCTGCGGCCAGGCTGCCGCCGTGAAGGTTGATGCCGTTGACCCAGAATACCGGCGGGTCTATGGACGGGTACAGGCCGGCCGACCTGAAGAACTGCAGCACGACATCGGTACGGTTCGGGAAGTAGGTGTTGAGCAGGCGATTCTGTTCGGGAATCCAGTGATCATTCTTCGTGTAGACCTCGTAGGGGCCGCTGCTGTATTGATGGACGTCGCGGCGATAGTCACCCCAGCGTGCGGACTCGGCGACGATTGCCAGATCGATCTGGCGGGCACGGGCCATCCATCGCTGCGCTGCCTGTGCAGGGGTGAGAACGCCGTCATTGGCGAAATGGCGGTAGACGTGGTCGGCGAATTTCATGCGGAACTCAGGATTCTGTTTGAGAACGGCCCAGAAGCGCGATGGCTTGTCAGCGCGGTTAATATTGACGATGTTGTCACCGTAGAGGTTCTCGAAGATGTGTTCAGAATCCCAGCAGAAGAACTTAAAGCCTTCTCCATCCATGCGCCGCTTGGCGGAATACCAGTTGTGATCGTCCCAGTCCATGTTTCCGCCATATAAGTTGATGATCATGTAATCGATGAAATTATCGATGTCGACGTGTTCGGCCAGCGCAGCATAGCCTTGGGGCGTGCTGATGTCCTGGGTATTGGCAATCTGCTGGGCCAAGGTCCATGAGGTTTTGGTGCTTTCGCCGACAGGTTCACTGGAATTAAGGCCGTCCCACTCTTCCTTTTCGCCGCCGAAGTAACTTGACGCGAAAGACGTGTCGGGCCGCTCCACAAGGCTGTAGAGACCCCAGTAAAGGCCGTTGAGGTAGAGATGTACGTAGACGCCGTGCGCCGAAGGCCGGCCCATCGCCAGTTGCGTGTCACGGGCCCATTGATCGCGGATGTACTGCGCTCGCGTTCGCTGCGTGCTGTCCCAGTGCGTCCATGAGTGATTAAAGCCGCCGCGCAGCAGTAGCGTATCGAACTTGTCCACAGCGCCTTGGCCAAAGAGGGGAAACTCGAGTTTCGTCGGGCCATACTTGGCCTTAAAGAGCAGTCGGAAGGAATGCTTTGGGCATTTCTTAGGGTCACGGTTTTCGCCGCCATAAATGCGCATGCCGCAGTCGATCTGAAATTCGCCGGCAGCAGCGTTGAAGTATTCGACGGAAGCGGGACGCTCCCAATCGCGGCCACCGGTTGAAGAATGGCCAGGGTAGGCGTAGATACCGCCGGTCTCCGCATCGTAGACCTGGCTGAACAGGTTGTCCTTGTCGGTGACGATCGACAGCGTCGGAATGGCCATCAGCGCCGGTACGACGGCACTGGCGTAAGTGGGGGATGTCCAGATCTCCGGATCCATTGCGTAATCAGCCGGGTAACCGCTCCACGATTGCGGATAATCCGGCGGTGCCTGCTGCTTCCGTACATCCGCCGGGAACACGTATGTATGCGTAGCGATCCCGGAAGGCCGCCAGCCGGTCTTGACAGCGATCGCCCGCAGCGTTGTCGTGGTTGTGATCTCAATCGGCTGTGTGTACAGGGTCCCGTGCGTTGCGGTCGGCTCACTGCCGTCTGTCGTGTAACGGATCGTGGCGCCGGTTGTGTTCGTCGACAAATGCACGGTCAACGGCGCCATACAGATCGCCCGGCCGGGGGTTACGTCGAGTTCTTCAACGAAATCAACATAGATGGGATCGTTTGCCGCACCAGGTGTCGGCACGGCGAAGTATCGCTCCTTACCCTCGTAAAAACCATATGAGACATTTCGCTCCTGAGGGGGGTAACCTCGCTCGCCACCGCTCAAATCATAAGAACAATACTCATGGATCACATTTGAGTCTGGGTCGACCAGCGCAAGGTATTCACCATCGGCCGACAGATTGAAATTGGTGTGGAGTTCTTGGCCAAGGATAGCCCGGTTCTTGCCGGAAGCGAACACGATGAGGTACTGTCCGCTGCCCAGCGATAAGCCGTCCGGGAACCGCCACTTCCGCAACTCGCCGCGGCTGTCAGTCAGCCACCAGCCGCCAAGGTCCACGACGGCGGCGCCGGGGTTGTACAGCTCGATCCAGTCTGACGAATCGCCGTCACTGTCGAGGATTTCACCAGGGCCGAGCGGCAGCGACGAACCGTTGGAGGCGAGGAACTCGGTGATCAGCAGCGGACGGGCGTCGACGCGCCAGTTGCCGGCCAGTACAACGAAGTCGGCAAAGTTTATACCACTGCCGGGAAAAATGTCCACCGGTCCGCCGGACGAGTCCAGCCAGCCGTTGACAAACTCGTGGAGGTCCTTCAGGTCGACCAGAAAATCGCCGTTAATATCGCCGGCAGGGCGGTCCAATGCGCAGACGGACGCTGAGATCATCATAATGAGGCTCATGCACGTCAGGACCGTACGAAACGGCCTTTGCACCGAGGCACCGTCCGCACAATGTCGTGTATTCCGATTGTCACGCTCCTGCGACTTTGTCATGCCATACCCTGCCGAATTCCCAAACTTTTCTGAATAACATCCGTCACATCCGAAGGCCGACTCAATTACCAGCCGGGGGTCGGCGGTGCCGCCTGCCAGTTGATGACATCGTTGCCATAGTCCGAAGCGACCTTTCGATGCAGTGCGTGGCCGGCGCCGTCTGCGCTGACCGGCCATGGATCGTCGCCGACCGGGTGAGAGCCGTCACTGTAGACGACGCGGTCCACTCGGATATAATATCGCGTGCCGAAGGCATCTACGTCGCCGGGCTTGGAGAGCTGAATCTGCTCGCCGGCGTTGTTGAGCGATCCGGAGCCCCAGGCGAAGACCTGTGTGCCGCCGGCGGGCGTAAACATTGCTGAGAAAGCCGCCAGATCCTTCACCAGCAGCAGGCGTTCGCCCGGACCGAGCGTTACAGGCACCGCGGGAAAGACGAAACTGATGCCGCCTTCGTCCTCGAAGATCCAGGGTTCACCAGTCTCGTAATCATACAATGTTACAGGGGCGTTAGTGATATTGAGCAATTCGACGTACTCGGCGTCGGCATTGCCGGCGGGATGGTACATTATCTCGCTGATCACGATGGGGCCGACTTTCGGGTAGGCGTTGGCGTAGCCGGGCGTCTTGGCGCTCATGGGCACGAAGTTGAACGTGCCGGTCGATTTGGCATAGCGTCCGAACGATACATCCGTCTCCGATGCGCCGAAATCTTCTTCTTCGATATAGCCCGTGATTACGCCGCCCTGGCCGCTGGTAAGGTAGACCGTTTCACCATTTTCGCTGAGGGCAAAAGGACTGTGGCAGCCGGGAGCCGCGGGGTTGTTGAAGTGCTGGTCTTCATAGAATACAACGTAACCGCCGGCCGCGATCGAGACACCTTCGGGGATCTCGTATTTCGTCAGGTTATTGTTGCTGTCCGACAGGAACCAGCCGCCGATGTTGATGGGCGAGGCGGTGGTGTTGTGCAGTTCGATCCAGTCCGGCGCCTCGCCGTGCGAATGCGCGAGCACCTCGTTGATGACCACGGCGCCGGGGAGGGGGATTATGCCCGAATCGTCATAGCCGGGTGACCCGCCAATGGCGGCACTGGGACGCCATCCGTCTTTGTCGCCCCAGGCGCTCAGCGGGGCCGTGGCGTCGCGGATGGTCAGCGAGAAGCCCGCCCCGTCGGTGATGTCGTACCAGTTGTCCTCGAATGTGAAGTCATGGATGATCGTGCCGACGGCATCCGCCAGGGCGATCTGTTCGCCTTTGTTGTCCAGCGCGCCTTCGAACTCGCCGGCGATGGTTACGCCCGTACCGTACCGTGCCTCAAAAGCCGCGCGGTTGCGGACGACGACCGCATAATCGCCCGCCGCCAGCCACATGGATGGAAACGTGAAAGCGATGCCTTTTGTGAACTGCACGCAGTTGAGGTTGATCGCTTCGGGCCCGATGTTCGTCACCTCAACGTATTCCTCGTCCGGGTTGGCGACGTGGTACATGATCTCCGTGATTCGCAGATTTTCAGCGACAGGTCCCACGGCAAATGTGAAGTCATTCAACGCGCTCCACTGACCGTTCAGAACGCGTGCCTTGAGTCGCGTACTCTGCGTCAGTGAGATCGGCCCGCTATAGGCGATTGCCGTAGGCGAGACATCACCCGGCGCCTTCTCGATACCGATCAGTTCAACGCTGATCAGGAAATCGCTGTCCGTGGTCGTTCTGTTCATGCCATGGATAGCCAGCAGGTTGTCGCCCGTACGAAGCTTGTCCAGGTGGCTTGTAAGATCGATGTCTTCGAACACGATCGCGGCACTGTCATCGTGGCTTATGCTGGCGCGTGAATTCCACGCGGGTGCACCGCTGAAGTTGCGCCTGGCGACCTCGGAGCCATTCAGATAAGCCACGAAACCGTCGTCGTATTTCACTCGCAGCGTCAGTTCCGACAGATCGATATCATCCGCGTTGAACGGGATACGAATGTAACAGGTTGCGTTCTTGTTGTACATGGCATCGTGTACATTCGTGCCGATAAGAGATGTGTAATTAATTGCATCACTTGGCCGGCGCTCGTAGCCGACGCCGCCGGTTCCCTGTGTCCACGCGGAATCGTCGTAGTTGTTTCTGGCCCAGGTAATGCCGGCGGGCGAGAGGTACTGGCCGGCAATAACAGTGTAGGCGCCGATCCCCGGGCCCTGCCAGGCCACGGCAAGATTGTCTCCGCCGCCGCCTTCCTTCTGCAAGGCCTCGATGTAGTACTTCTGTCCTGCGGTCAGGGGGATGGATGCTGACCGCTGGTTTGCCTCCTTGGTCCACTCGCGCGAGTTTGTCCATCCAGACACCTCTGCGATTTTCATCGCTTTGGACGGGTCATCGCTGCCGCTGAGCCAGAGTTCGCTGCCGTCATCGCTGGCGATCCAGAAGGTATAGCTGCCCGTAGCAGGCGGATGCAGGTACCCGCGCATGCGTGTGCCGTAGTAGTCCGCCCAATCGACGGGAATCTCAAACTGTGTCCGGTACTCGATACTGTGAGGTTTGCCGGGGTAATCCGGATGGCTGGTCAGGTTGCTGACCGCCGTGCCATCGATGCCGAACCAGTACTCGGCGAGAATTGACCCGGTGCCTCCCTCCAGGTCGCCTGTCGGCACCAATACGCGTTTTGTTGCGTTCTCGGCGATCAGTGTGATCCGGCGGCCTGGCGAGGAGAGTCGGATTGGCAGACGCGGATCGCTGCCGTCAGTCGTGTAATAGATGGTACCTGCACCGTTGGGATTGCTCATTGTTACATTGAAGCCGGATGCGACGTGCCCGCCGTTCTGGTTGTAAACGGGCGCAGCCACCTTGGGGTACCAGCCCTTGTTGCGGAACTGGCCGAGAACCTCGTCGGTCCGCATGGGGAAGTACGTGTTGACGATCCAATCCACCGCGGGCACCCAGTGATCGTTGCGGTTGAGGGGAGTTGCGGATTTGGAGTCGCCCCATCGTGCAGATTCGGCGATAATAGCAAGATCAATGCTGTTTCGCCGTTCCATGAAACGGGCGATGTTCGCCGCCGGTGTCAGCACGCCGTTGTTGAAGAAGTACTTGTGTACGCGGTCAGCGAATCGCACGCGGTATTCGGCATTACTTACAAGCCGCTGATGCAGCCATTGCGGGTTGAACTTGTCGAAGGTCTGGCCTGCCGGCCACGGTCCGGTGCGGTCCCACCCCCAGAAAAGCGAATGCTCCGCATCATGGCGGAAAAACTTGAACCCCTCGCGGCCGTTGCGATTGTAGATGCCGTAGTAGTTGTTCGGGCTCTGGTTGCCAAGGAAGTTGGAGATGGGCCCGTCGAAATCACCGACGAAATACGTGGCAATCATGTAGTCTATCAGATTGTCGATGTCGATCAGGCGTTCGTATGCCGGGTTATCCGTGCCGTCCAAGTTCATACCCTGCAGGCGGTAATATGCTTCGTCGTTTTCGAAGCCGGCAACCGCCGCCTCCCAGACCCGCCGCCATGCGTCCAGCGTGCCGTCGGTGGTATGGATCGTGTAGCCCGCGCTCGTGTCGACCTTGACGACGTCGCAATCCTCCGCCCGGTCGCCAAAGTATGACTCGGCAAAACGCGCTTCAGAACGTTCCTGGGTTTGGTAGATTCCCCAGTACTGGCCATTGATGTAGAGGTGGTAGTAACGGCTGCGCGTGTACGGCTGGCCCATGTCACGCTGAGTGTCGCGGCTGAATACTTCACGGCACATGGTGTTCTGACTGTCGCCGTAAAAGCTCCATGAGTAGTTCTGCTCCGTGCGCAAATCGATCTTGTCGAATGAATCGACACCCTCGTCGCCGAAGAGCGGATAGTTGAGTTTCGACTCCCCGTACTTGGCGCGGAAGAACAGCCGGAAGGCGTGTTTGGGGTTATCGCCGCTTCGGCTGGCCCCGCCGCGAATACGCAAGCCTGCATTGATCTGGAAACCGTCGGAGCCGTCCGGATTGAGCAGTTCGACCGAAACCGGCCGCTCCCATAACGTACCGTCCTGACCAGCGTTGACATAGATACCCTTGACCGGGTCAAAGAGGTTCTCCAGGTCCGTCACCAGCGAGATTGACGGCAGCGCCAGCAGGGCATCGTCGACCAACGTGTTGTACCGTGGGTCCTTTGCGACGATGTCCGGATCCATGCCGTAATCGAACACCTGGCCGTTGATGGGACCCGTTGGCCAGCCAGGCCCGGGCGCTTCGCCGGAGGGTGATTGCCCCAGGACGTCATTGATGAACAGGTACGTATGGGTCTTGACCTTCGAATCCAGCCAGCCCGCCTTGACCGCCGCCGCGCGGACCGTGCTCGTGCCGGTTATATAAATCGGCGCGGTGTAGAGCGTTCCGTGAGACGCCGAAGGCGTCGAGCCGTCCAGCGTGTAATAGATCGATGCGCCGGGCGTATCGACGCTCAGCGTCAGGTAGAACGGACTGGTGTAGAAGCCGCGGTCGATACTGTAGGAGACATTGCCCACGGCGCCAATCGCACCTGCCACGTTGTAAGCACCCGGCGTGGGCGTGGTGAAGTACTGCGGCACCTCGGCAATGCTGGCCGCCGTCAGAACGGGAAACAGCATGAACTCGGCGTTGGCGGCGCTGTCGTTGAGCCCGTGAATCGCCAGAACGTTTTTGGCGGGTCTTGTCCGCAGCAGCGGAATGTATTCGGCCAGGCTGATGCTCTCAAAGTCCAGCGCCTCGACATCCGGCCGATTCATGGCGGCCGCGGCGTTCCAGGACGCCTTCGTGATGCCGGCAGGGGCATTGCGCCGCGCGACCTCCTGACCGTTGAGGTATGCCACAAAGCCGTCTTCATACCGCATCCGCAGCGTCAGCGCATCGAGTGCCGCCGGGTCCTCCACTTCGAAGCTCAACCGGCACCAGACCGACGCGTTCGTGCCTAACATGCTGCTGCTGATGTCGGTTGCTATGTCGCCGAGCAGAATGCTATCGGGTATGGTCTGCTTGGCAATCCTTGAGCTGGAGTAGCGTACGATCAGCCCTGCGTCGCCACCTTTCTCGAAGAACGTCACAGTGATCGGCCACGTGCCCGCTGCCAGCGTGATGCTGCCGGAGGCCTCATGCATACTGTGCAGACCGTCGTTGTCTACCACGAGCGTGTCGCCGATCCACAGGCGGCTGCCGTCGTCGGATTCGGTGTAGAATGTGTACGTCCCCGGCTCCGCGATCTTGATGTGACTGGTGAAACGAAAACCGAAGTAGTCCGCCGCGTCCGCCGGCGAGATGTCGAAGTTGCTTACCTTGCCTTCCTTGACCGGCGTCAGGGTGTCGAAGTCCGGCAGATTGTCCCATGTGCCCTCATAATAGGCGTATTTGACACCGGTACCGGCGCTAGCCCCGCTGCTGAAGCCCAGGCCTGTGACGCCCGTCTGCCACGCAGCATCGTTATAGTCGGCGTCGGTCCAGTCGACAGCCGCGTCGGCGGACGTGGGCACAAGGTAGCGGACCGTCGCCCCGGCCGGCAGCAACTCCATTGCATACTGGGCCATTCCGTAGGATACGTTCACCAACTGCTGCGGAAATCGCGGGTCGTAGGACGCGATGACCGAGACGCTGTCAGGCGCCACCAGCGCCAGGTACTCGCCACTGCTGGTAAGGCTGAAGTTGGTGTGCAGTTCTTTTCCGGCGACGGCACGGTCTTTACCTGAAGCGAACAGGACGATAAATCCGCCCGCTTCGATTGTCACTGCTGGAAACCGCCACTGTGTCTTGTCGGCGGGATTGTCGGTCAGGTACCACCCGTCCAGATTAACCGGCAGGGAGGTCGGATTGTAGATCTCGATCCAGTCCGACGAGTCGCCGTCTTCGTCCTCCAGCGTGTTGCTGTTATCCGCCATGAACTCACTGATGCTCAGTGCCGGCCAGCTCTGCTCAATATAGGCGCCGCTTGCGGCCGCGGTCTCGCCGCCGACCACCAGCACCGTCACGTTGGCCGGCGTCGTCCACCCGACAACCGCCAGGAATTCCACTGTGTGCCAGCCGGGCGACAGATTGCTCACCGTTGCGCCGGTCGCCTGCCAACAGCCGTTGTCGACGCGCCACATCGCGCCGGCGTCGACGGCCGCCTGCGGGCTGATCGTCACGGTAACCGCACCAAGCTGCTGGGCATAGTGGCGGACAAGGCTCGTCGTCTGGCCGCTTGTAATAACCGCTGTTTCGCTTGCAGGCGCAGTCCAGCCGCTGATCGCGTTGTATTCAATGGTGTGGTTGCCCGCCGCGAGGTTACCGACGGTCGCGCCGCTGGTCTGCCAGGCCCCTGAGTCCACGCGCCACCGCGCACCGGCTGCCCGGACCTCCGCAGGCTCCAGCACCACGGAAAGCGAGCCCATCGTCGATGTGTAGATACCGGTTGTGGAGGTCGTCTCGTTTTTGGTGATCGTTACAGTTTCGTCGTCCGGCTTGATCCAGCCGTTGATGCTATTATAGGTTACAGTGTGTGTACCGACGGCCAGACCGGTCACGGTCGTACCACTGGTGCGCCATACGCCGCCGTCGACCTGCCAACGGGCACCGCCCGTTGCTGCCGCGCTGGGTTGTATCACGACCCGCAAAGCACCCGTCTGCTGTGTGTACGAGGCCGTCACCGTGGTTGTCTGGCCGTTCAGAATATTCACCGACTTGTCGCTCGGTGCATCCCAGCCGCTCACCTGTGCGTATTCGATCAGATGCGTCCCCACGGCCAGACCGCTGACGACAGCGCCGCTGGCCTGCCAACTGCCGCCGTCGACGCGCCATTGCGCCCCGGCGGGCCTGGGCTCGGTGATTATCACTGAGACGGATCCGGTGTGCTGCGTGTACGCGGCCGTAACCGTTGTCGTCTGTCCATTGAAGATCGTCACTATCTCGCTGCCGGGCTTGGCCCATCCGGCCACGTCCTGATACTCGACCACGTGTTCGCCAACGGCAAGGCCGCTCAGGGTTGTGCCTCCGGCCTGCCACTCGCCCCCGTCGACACGCCACTGTGCACCCACGGGCGCCGGATCGGTAATGACCACCCGCAGCGAGCCGGTCTGTGCGACATACGCCGCGTGCAGAATTGTCGTTTCATCGTAACGAATCTCGACGTTCTGCGCCGCGGGCGTGTCCCACCCGACCACGTCAGCAAACGCCACTGTATGCGACCCCACGCTCAGGCCGTCGACACGCTTGCCGCTGTTGTGCCAGGCCCCGCTGTCGTCCACGCGCCACTGGGCACCGGCGGGCGCCGGTTCGTCCAGGATTACCTCCAATGAGCCTGTCTGTGCGTTGACCAGCCAGTTGCTTGCCAACAGCGAAAAGTCCTCGTTGTCCACAGTCCCCTGGCCGTCGAGATCCGCCGGCAGCATGCCCGACAGCAGCCACTCCCCCGCAAACCTCGCCGCGTCTGCAACCGACACAATACAATCGCCGTCCAGATCGCCTGCCGGGCAGTCCGGCCTCGGCACGTCGATCTCCTGCAACATGAAGCCATTGAGTGGATAAGCCCGCCCCCGATCGGGGCTGGTTACGTCGAGATTGTTCGTGTATTCACTTGCCTTGGCCCGAATAGTAAAACTGCCCGTGCCGCTGCCGTCATCGGCCACGCGGATGTCGTCCCATCGTACGGCGCAGCCTGCACTGCTGTTGTCGCCGGCCAACAGGATCGTCGTCGTCGCATTCTTAAGGATTACGCCGGCGGAACTGTTGTTGACCGCACGAACCGCCCCAATCAATGTGAATTCGCTCTGCCGGTCGGGATAATCACTACCGCGAATCACCGTTCCGGCAAACGTGTACTTCTTCTCGGGATCCAGACCCGAAATAGTGATATCAACATACCAGCCGTACTCCCCGTAATAGACGATCGGCCCGCTGAAATCGACAATGCCGTCAAAGAGTGCGTGCGCATCTGTTCCCGCCGCAGGATTGGCTCCGCTCGTGCCGCTGCTCGCCAGCCCCTCTGAACCCATGGAAAACGTTACCTTGGCCGGCACATCCTGCCCGGTCGCTATGTCCTTCAGGAAGCCTTCCCGCAGTGCCGGATCACTGCCGTTGTACACCGTCCAGGACGTCACATTCACCGCCGTGCCATCCCCGGTGCTCCGTGCACAATCGTTGAAGCACATCCACTGCGCAAACGCCGGACCGACCATGAGCAAACACAATGCCGCTGCGAAAGACGATCGTTTCATCACGCACTCCAAGGTTGATTCTGTTCCGCCGGCACCCTGTGAACCCGCATCCCCCTTCATGCCGCCGCGGGCGATCGACGCACACGGTAACTGCGACGGCCCTTTCTGAAACGGCAGCACAAACCTTCCGCGAAGATTCCGGAAACCCAGTGAATCCAACAGCTTATTATAACAGAATTGACCGCTTTTTCATAGCAAAAAACGCCTCAGCCGCCCGATTGCCCGCATTTTTAGGACGTTTCACGATGCCGACCACCGCACTTGATAATAGTGGGTGTTCCATGTGGTCATGCCTGACAGGGCGTTCCCTCATAGCGTCTTGGCGCCAGGCTCTATCAGTTTCTCAGGGTCGCCGGCAAACAGAATAAGGCCCTTCCCTATTTCCGCCCCCTTGAGCCGGGGTCATAATTTGAGCATCGGTGAAAAGCGAAAGGACCGCAGTGAATCGGCAATTGTGGATTATGGCAGCGTTTGCGGTGTTGACCCTCAGCATAAGGGCGGTTGTAGAGCACGAGACCTTTAAGTGGAACAATCTCGCCTGTAACCCCCTTAAGGACAGCAGCGCCGGCCCAGCCGGGTTTACCCGTGAGATGGTCTTTTCTCACGTTGCCTCCTGCGACGCCTCCAGCACCCTCTACCCCTTATGCCAGCCGACCTTCGATGCGGCACTGGTTTTCAGCCTCGGCCAGGTTGCTGACGCAGCGGTGAAAGAATCTGGTCTTGACCTGGGCACCCCGGCGGCCGATTCGATCATCGCATGGCGGACTGAAGACGGCTGGGTTGTTCCCTCTTCCTACATACACGGTTCCGGGGTCGGCCAATTGCGGCCGGCCCCTCCCTCCTATGTATCACCTCTGGTCCCGCCGACCAGCCCCGACTATGCAATCGCTTTCAACGGATACGATCGGCCGACTGCCGCAAAGGCAGTCACCGGCTTTACTTATGATGACACCAATGTCGGGCTCACATGAACTGAGTCGTTCAGAACGCAATGAATCGGCAGAGGAGCAATAGGGCCTGCGGCGATCCGAATCCTGTCTCGGGTCGCCCGGGCCATTGCCCCCCGAACCAAAACGGCCCTATGTCCTTCTCCCCCCGGGCGCTGTTCTTGACTCTCCCGCTTCAAGACGCAAAAAAGTCAATCTCGGATTTGACAATTATCAAATATGCTATTTGAAACGCAGGAATCAAGTTGCCCAAGAGAAGGTCATGCATTAGTGCCAATGTCTTCGAGAAGGTCAGGGAAGCTCGATGCGGCCACACTTCGACTTGCTGGCATGCGGCGGAGAGCCCTCGACAAAACAGCAATTTGAAAAAACGAACCCAATCTTAACATTATGTTAACATTTTAAGTTTGTGCGAGTGTGCTGCCTACGGAAAGCTGTTAAGATAATGTTAAGGCTGTTGCTTGCCAACAAAGCCAAAGCAAACCCGACCCTGGCTTGGAAGAACCCCAGTTTTGGCCTTGGGGCAGAGTGAATCCGGATTCTGTAAAGGTTCGGGATGCACGAATGGAAACTTGCATTTGAATACTTCAAAGGCTATGCTTTGCGCATGCTCTGAACATCGTTAAAACTCTCTCTACGGAGGACATTATGAGCAGGTTGATGGCCCAGACCCTCGTTCCCGTGGTCATTATGACCGTAATCCTCACAATTCTGCTGTTTTCACCGTCAAATTATGCCGCATCACCGAGAGAAAGTGCCAAAATCCCTGTTATCTACGACAGCGACATCGGCGACGACATCGATGACACATGGGCGCTGTGCATGCTCCTCAAGTCGCCTGAATTTGACGTCAAACTCGTCGTCGGCGATCAGCAGAAGGGCCTTTACCGCGCCAAACTGTTCGCAAAGCTCCTCACGATCGCCGGCCGGACCGACATCCCCATCGGTATCGCATTCGGCAGCAGGGAGGGTGAAGGCCGCCAGTCCCGGTGGGTCGGAGACTACGACCTGAAGTCCTATCCCGGCAAGATCCACGAGGACGGCGTTCAGGCCATCATCGACACGATCATGAATTCAAAGCAAAAGATCACCCTGATCTGTGTCGGCCCGCTGCCCAATATTGCCGAAGCCCTCAAACGCGAACCTCGCATCGCCGAAAGAGCCAATTTTGTGGGTATGCACGGCAGTGTCAGGCTGGGCTATGGCGGCAGCAAGGAAATCAGCGCCGAATACAACGTCCGCGCTGATGCCAAGGCCTGTCAGGCGGCGCTTTCGGCCCCTTGGGACATCACCATCACGCCCCTGGACACCTGCGGCCTCATCCATCTCCGCGGCGAAAAATACGCCAAAGTCCGCAACTGTACAGACCCGCTTACAAAGGCCCTGATCGACAATTACCGTGTCTGGAGGCTCGACAACAAGCCCGGCGAGATCCGGACCGATGAAACCGCTTCGAGCACGCTCTTTGATACAGTTGCGGTCTACCTTGCCTTTTCGCAGGATCTGGTGAAGATGGAAACGCTGCCCATCCGCGTTACAGATGATGGCTTCACGGTCATCGACGAAAAGGGCAAAAAAATGAAAGTTGCCACCGCCTGGAAGGACATGACCGCTTTCGAAGACCTCCTTGTGGAGCGGATCACCTCGCCTGTTGTGAAACCATAACGTGGCGGCAAAGCGGTAGTGTTTTGCGGCAGGGGTCCCCGGGGGCGTAAGACCGTAAGGAGCGAAGTCAAGGGTGAAATTCGAACATTTTGGAATCAATGTGCCCGATGCATCAGGTATGGCCGCGTGGTACGTCGCAAATCTTGGCGCTCAGATCGTTCGCCGACAAGAGGTTGCGCCCTTTACGCATTTTCTGGCCGACAGTAGCGGCCGCACTGTGATGGAGATCTACTCCAATCCCAAAGACCCGATTCCAGACTATGCAAAGCTGCATCACCTTCGCTTTCACATCGCCTTTGCCTGTGAAGACCCAACTGAAATGAAGGACAAACTCATCCAGGCCGGGGCCACCCTTGTCATTGAAGAAACCACGCCCGACGGCTCTACGGTAATCACTCTCCGCGACCCCTGGAACATCCCCATCCAGTTAGCCAAACGAACCCCCCCCATGCCCTGAGGGACTTGGGTGGATGTCGAACTCCATATACTCGGTCATTGAAGGGGAGCGCCCATGCCAACGCAAGACGAACAGGATCGTATCAACTGGATCAAGAACCTCATCCAGCTCATGTGCTGCGACGGCCGAATCGCTGACCGCGAAAAGCAATTCCTCCGCAGGGTCGCGAAACAACTCCAGGTCCGGGTTCCCGATTGGAACCTCCTCCTCAAGAGCGTCCTTCACGACGCCCGCGTTCGTTACCCGGTTTCCGATGAGACAACGGCCATCGCTGTCCTCAAGTCGCTCATCGTCATGGCCAATGCAGACGGCCGGATCGATGAAAATGAAAAACGCTACATCCTCAATTTCGCCAAGGTCATCGGCCTGTCGCACCGCGACGTCAAAGCGATTATGAAAGACATGGGCAAAGCCCCGGACGTGAAAGACAAACCCGCCCCTGAAACCGGTGTCATACCCGCGGAAGCCCCTGCGGCCGCCTCCTCAACTGGAATGTCCCACATCACCGCCGCCAGCGACGACTTCGACCGCGTCGACGACTTTGTCGAAGTCGCCCGCGAGCAAGGCCGCGACGTCCATGTAGTAACCCTGGATGACCTGCTCACTGGGAAACGTCCCGCCGGCTCCATTGTCTGCTTTCATGCCTTCGGCCAGCCTGAAGACACCGTGATGCGCCACAATCGCCTCCGAGAGGCACTGGCGCCGTCCGTCCACCTGGTCGCCGTCCTCACGCGATACCAGGTCACCACGTCCGCTACCTGCTTGAAGTCGGCATTGCCAAGTGTATCATCGAGCCAGTCTACGCCCGCGACATACAACAGATCTGCGCGTTTCAAACATCGTGAGCGCAACTTTGCCGCCCCTTGGCTCGCGTGCCCCGGCTCTTGTGCCGGCTGGGTCTTAACGATTCAAACTGTCATCTTTCCAGTATTTCGTCCCCGTAACCGTCGCCTGCAGCGCCAGCCCCGATTCCGTCAGCGAATATACCTCGATATCCGAGGCAATGTCTTCCTCACCGCTCAGTTCGCCGCCGGTCTCACCGGCCTTCGCCGCTGCGTCTGCGTGCGCCCCGAACTCCCAGCCGCTCGTCACGAACCGCTGCATTGCCTCCTTCGTTTTGAACACCAGAACCTGACGATAGTCCTTGACGCCCAGACCGAGCCCTATGCCGCCCAGGGCCATCTTCATATATGTCCGCTCACCAGTCTCATTATCCACAACGACACCGTACCCGCCCCCTGCGCTTGCCAACACAAGATTCACATTTGCATTTGCAAACGTCCCGTACCCCGGTGCACTTTCCACTCGTGCCTTAAGTGAAGGGTCCTCACGATACAGCTTGGCTACTGTTTGCGTCTCCATTTCCATAACCATTGACTGGCGCTCCTCCAGCGAATATTTGCGGCTGGGGCCGCATCCCGAAACACATGCCAGAACCACTCCAGCGGCCATGAAAGAGACAATCGCCTTGCGCATTGCCATACCTCCGTAAAAACAAATCCTTTTTGCCTGCCGCCCGCACATTCCCCCGCGGCTCATGTATTATCACTATGTTGGCAGACTTGGCAAGCCAAAAGAACGAATGATCTCGCTCTGCGCCTAAGCCGGAATCGTAAAGCATGCCCGCATTTTGAATCATCGGGCTGCAGTGCGCCGCAAATCACTACACTGCATGGGTCAGGTAAGCCTGCGAAAGCAAGGCGAATATGGCCGCCGTAACTAACCCAAGTTCCGCAGTCTGACCTGAAAGCGTGATTTTTGCATTTTTTTTCGGCGG
>DAOTMV010000069.1:0-16465 GCA_035450485.1 Anaerohalosphaeraceae bacterium
AGGCCGGAGTAGCCATATCTTCTTTTCAACCTCCAACTACGGATGGGACAACTTCGCGGTTGGTGTGTGCGGAGTTCTTTGTTTGCTTTTGGGGGGAGGAAGGTAGTGATCAATCGCCAAAGAGGGAATGTGGGGCGGGTGGTGAGTCGCGGGTAAGATGCGCATGGCGAGCGCAGAAACGGGCCTCCTGCCCGCGTCACGATGAACGCCGGCAGGAGGCCCTGTATTACGCATGCCTCATTGGGGGTTATTTTCCCGGTGGTATTACATAGGTTGTTGTGTGGTCGGGGGTTTCGGGTCTTTGGGCAGCGGGTTCGGATACGGCTTTGATTTCGACCACAGCGTCGTCCTGGCGGCTGGCGGGTTTACTGAAGAAGGGTTTGGCCTCATCTATTTCCTGGATGATTTCGTCGGACATCCAGTCCACGGCATCCTGAAGATCCTTTTGGATTCTATCCTTTTTGTGCAGCGGTTCGTGGAGTTGTCTGGAATCGTCCAGGTCGGCGGGGATGGCGACGAGGCTGTTGGCGTCCATGACGTATGGGGTGACGAATGCGAGGAGTTCGTTGTTGCGGAGCGTGTTACTCTTGTGCCTGAAGAGGCCGCCGAGGAGCGGGAGGTCGCCGAGGAGCGGGATCTTGTTGACGACGACGTTGTCATTCTGGAAGAGGATGCCGCCGAGGAGGATAGTCTGGCCGTCGTTGACGATGATATGGGTGGTGGTGTCGAGCTGGTTGGTGGCAAGCTGGTTGTTGACGGGCTCACCAACCTGGGAGACGATGAGGTTGATGGACATGTCGACGGCCTTTTCGGGGGTGATGTTGGGTCGGACGCGGAGGGTGAGGCCGACGTCGTCGTAGAGGAACGTTTCCGTGGTGGACCCGGTTGTCTGGCGGTCGGTGATGCGCTGCTGTATGAAGGCGACTCGCTGGCCCTTGACAAAGATGGCCTCCTGGTTGTCCTTGGTCCAGAGGGTGGGCTGATTGAGTACCTTGGCGTTGACCGTCTTGGTGAGGGCTTCGACAAGGATATCAACATTCATGCCGGAGGAGAATCCAAACGGCATCATGCGTGAGAGGCCGCTGTTGCCTTGACCGGTTATCGCGCTCATCGATCCGCGCGTGTAACCGGTGGTCAATTCGGTAAGAGCGAGCAACGCGCCCGGGCCGAGGTTGTTGAACAGTCCGGGGTTGCTGGTGAGCTGAACGCCGAGTGAGGTCATGCTCTGGTGGTCGACCTCAACGATGACGATCTTGATCATGACCTGCATGCCGGGCTGATCGAGTTCGGCGATCATGTTCTGGATGTCGATGAAGTACTCCGGCGGGGCCAGAACAAGGATGGCCTTGCTTCGGGCGACGGGTATGAATCGGACCCGTCCAATGAGGTTGCTGGTAGGCATTTCTTCGGTCGTATTGGTGCGTGCGCGTGTCCACCAGGGCGTGATGGTTCCGGCGGTATCGCCTCCGCCGCCCGAGGCGCCTCCTCCCGGCCTGCTGGTTGCGCTGTCGGATTGGCTGGAGGCCTGGTACGCGGAGAGGCCGCGCGAGGTGCGGTTCAGCGTGGCGAGTGTGCCGGGCTCGTTGAGGATGGCATTGAGCTGGTCGCAGAGGTCTTCGGCGTCGGCGTAATTCAACGTGATAACGCGCGGGACCTCCGCCTTTTCTTCGCTGTCGAGTTCCGCGACGAGCTTCTCGATAACGTCGTAAGCTTCGGCGATCTTGCTGATGACGATGATCTTCTTGGTGTCGGGGATGGGTTCGAAGGTGAGCTGGCCGTAGAGAGAGCCGACGATCTTTTTCTGGGTGTCGGTGGCGCCGCGGCCATAGAAGATCATATTGATGAGGTTACGGCTGCTGTCGCCCTGCTCGGAGAAGAGCCTTGAGAGAAGGTTGGCCATCTGGACGGGGTCGGAATTATACAACGTAAGGATGCGGTACTGGTCCTTTTCGATGTCGAGGGGGACGTCCCACTCTTCTTCGATCTGCCTGGCGATTTTCTGCATGTTCTTTTCGGAGGCGATGACGGTGATCTGCTGCTGTGTGGGATAGGAGATGACTTTGACGAGTTCCTCGTCCTGAGTGCCGGGCCGGCCGCGGCTGCTGGTGTAGCTGTAATAATTGTAGCTGCCGGCTCTCATTGCGGCGTCACCGTAGAGGCCGTCGATGTTGGCCTTGATCTGGTCGGGGTCGGCGTACATGAGCTTGAAGGTGCGTTCGATAAAGACGTCGCGAAGGGGCAGATCGACCTCGGCGACGAGCTTCTCGACCATTTTGCGGTTCTCCTCGCTGCCGAAGATAACCAACTGCTTGGCCTGCACGAGCGGCTGGACGACAACGCTGGTGCGGAAATCGGTGCCGGGCATGTCGCGAAGGGTATCTTCGATGATATTGGCGACCTCACGGACATCGACGTATTTGACCTGGACGACGGTCTGTTCGGACCGGACGGTTTCGGCGCGGTCGAGCTTCTTGATCCAGGATCGGATCTGTTCCATGTCAACAGCAGAGGCGCGGGCGATGATCCAGTTATGCTTGGGGATCGGGATGAGGCGGATTGGTACTTCGCCGGCCGTGACAATGACGGAGGCGGCAGGCTTGCTGGCTGCGGAACCTGCAGCGGAAGAAGGCGCCGAAGGCGGTCTGAAGGAGGAGGAACGGCTTCGGCGTTCAGTGTCGAGGATGAGCTGGAGGACCTGCACGACTTCGAGCGGATCGCCGCTTTCGAGAGTGAAGATTTCTTCGACGACCTGTTCGGATTCGGGTACGTCGAGCTGTCGTATGATGCGTTCGATTCTGATGAGGTTTTCGACGGAGTCGATGACGGCGACCTGGCCGGTGTCTTCCATGGCGGTGACGTGGCCGTACTCGGCGATGAGCGGCGTAATGATCGTCATGATCTTGCTGGGGCTGTAATTGCTGAGCCGGAAGAACTTTTCGACGATCTGCGCTTTGTCGGTGATGCGGGCCAGCGGCTCCTCTGCGGAGAGGGTGGGCACGGAGCCGAGTTTTGCGGCGGCGATGGGTTTGATGATGATTTTGTCATCAGACTGTTCAAGGATGACGCCCTTGGCCTTGAGTGCGGCCATGATGAGGGTCATGGCCTGGCTCCTTCGGACCTGTTTGGGGGAGTAGATGGTGATCCTGGTGTTCATTATCTCGTCGTTGACGGGGATGATCGGCTTCTGGGTCCATTCACCAAGCATCTGGATGATCTTCTTCATCTCGACGTTGACGAGGTTTACGGACTCCATGGGGTCTTCTTCGGAGGATTGTTCGGCGCTGGGGCCGTCGAGAGAACCGCGGCGCCGGTCGCCACGGGGCATCATGTCTCTCATGCGGCTGCGGTCGAACGGGCGATTGGGGTCACCGCCGGCTTCGGTGTATCGGCGCATCATTTCGGGATCGAAGCGATCCGAGCGGGGAGCGAAGAAGCGTTGGCCGCCCGGGCGGTTGGGATCCGTGCCGGCGGGGGCGGCGGTGGCGGTGTCTTCGCCAGCGTCAGCGGCGAGCTGATCGTCAACTTCGGCGGCAGCCGTTGTCTGCTGATCCGCAGCTTCGGTGGCTGGCGCGGTATCGGCAGCTGCGCCGGCGGCGTCCTGGGCTGTTCCTGCGGCGCCAGTGTCGGCATCGGCGGGCGTCTCGACCTTCTGGTCGGCTGAAGCGGTTGCGGTTTCAGCTTCAGCGGGCTGTGGGGCTGGGGTCGGCTCGGAGGCCGCCGCGGCATCGGCGGGCGCAGCGGCGCCGGCGTTGCTGGCGGGCGCCGTATCCTGGGCCATGGCCTTCGTATGAGTCAGATTGTCGATGAAGGTTCGTATCGTGCCGCTGCCTGCGAGAAGCAGTGCTGCGATAGTTACGATTACAACTGCCGTCAAAATGATCTTTGCTCTTTTCACTTCCATACTCCTTGTGTTATCTTCCACGACCCCTTCCACCACCAAAGGCGCCCCGTTCACCGAAGCGCTGGCGCTGTTCTTCTCTGAATCGCTCGCGTTCTTCGGGCGACATATTTCTGAATCGTTCGACCAATTGGTCGCGTTCTTCCTGGGACATATTCATCAACGCGCCGCGCGGGCCGCCTTCAGGCGGACCCGGGCGAATTTCGGTATTGGAGGCGCCTGCCATGGTTCCGGGCGGCGGGCCCGAGCTTTCCGGACGCACGGGGCCGGAGCGACCGCCGCGGCCCTGGGGGCCGGGTGACGGGCCGCCACCGAACTGGCCGCCGGCATCGAACGGCTTAAGCGTCATGTCTTTGCCTTCCCACTTGATCACCACCTCGGTGGCGCCGATGGAGACGATTTCCGCGGCGCCGACCTTGCTGCCAACCTTGTAGAGTTTGTCACCGAAGAGGGCGGCGTTGCCGAGGATTCCCTGGCAGGTGGGGGGATTGGGCTTTGGCGGCGGCGGCACGAAGATGTTTTTCTTCTTGAGTTCGTCACCCGCTTTTTTTACTTCGGCGAGGAGGTTCTTAGTCTTCTGTTCGTCGGGCTTGCCCTGCTCTTTGCACTTCTGGACGGTTTGTGCGAGAGCGGCCTGGGCGCTCTTGTGGCCGAAGAGACGTGTGACAGTCACGACGAGCAGGATTGCAGCGGCCGCGTAGACAGCATAAGACAACAGCGGAAGATGTTTTTTCAGTGCGTCCACGTTCGTGTTCATGATTGTGTCTCCTGTACGGATTTGGACTCTGTGACGGCGACAAACGTGGAGACCGTGAGCGTCAGGTCGACGTTCTGGCGGTTCCGGGGATCGCATTTGAGCTGAATGGCCTCGATGCCGACGAGGTAGGGGTTTTCGTTGAGCGTGGCGAGCAGATCAAAGGCCTGGTTGATCTGGCACTGGCCTTTGGCCTCGAGGCGCAGCAGTCTGTAGGAGCCGACACGGCGTGCGCTCTTCGTTCCGGTGTATTCGAGGGCCTTGAGCTTGACGCCGGCCTTCTTGAGCTGTTCACTGAACCTGTCGCGGAAGAGGACGGTCTGATCCTTTTCGGGCCTGGGCATTTCGAAGACCGGGACGGTGCGGGCGAGTTCTTCCATCTGTTTGGCGGCTTTTACGTCGTCGCCGGGTACGATGAGCTTGAGGCGGTAGCGTTTGGCGGCGAGATCGTCGCGGACGCGCCGCCACTCCTGGAGCCACGGCCAGGCGACATTCCATACGAGGATTACGGCGGCGACAATGGCGCCCAGGATCAGGGTTCGCTTGTCACGTTGTGTCAGCTTGACCATGTTCATTTCTTTCCGAATTGCTTGTAGTTGAATTCCATTTTGAAGTTGATGCGGTTCTGTTTTTCGTCAGGGGTCCAGTTGACGATCTTGACGGCGGACAGGTCTTTGTGCGCGTCGAGTTTTTTCTGGAAGGCGAAGAGTTCTTCGATGTTTCTGGCGTAGCTGGAGATGGTGACGGGGCCGCCCTGCTTGAATTCGAAACTGTCGAGCAGCATGCCGGAAGGAGCGTTTTCAGTGAGTATGGCGATGATCTCGAGGATGTCGGGGCGGTGGGCGGCGATGAGCTGTCGGGTTTTCTGCTGCTCGATGAGGGCGTCCAACTCCTTGTCGTTGAGTTTCTGCAGGGCGGCTTTGTCCATGGCGCTCCAGGCGAACAGGCAGGCGATGGTGATGACGGCGGCGGCGACGAGTGAAAGGATGAGGGCGAGAATTCCGCGTTTCTTCTCTGTCCGGTCGGAGCCGAGGATGCCATCGAAGAGGTTCAGCGCCGGCGCGGCGTCGAGGGCCATGAGCGCCAGGCCGATGGGTTCGAGGTATTCGCAGACGTCTGCAGGTTCGACGGCGTCGGGGGCGCCATCCGCGGGTTCACAGCGGAGTCGGCCGGGGGCCGGGCTGGCAAGTCGGGCATCGATGCCGGCACGCCGCAGCGCCGCTACGGCGGGCTCGGACCGTGTGACGTCACAGCCGACGGCGAAGATGGGCATGGGGGTCAGCGCCTCGCGGTCGAAGAGTTCGAGGGCGTTGCGGACGTCGTGCACGAACAGCTCCAGTTCGGCGGCGGCATCGGGTCCGTCGATGTCGTCGAGGCCGACGTCGACGGTGACGGCATGCCTGAGGAGGCGCTGCTCGATGAGGATGACCTGCGTGTCGCGGTTGCGCAGGCGTATGAGCACGGCCATGTCGGCGGCGTGGCCAAAAAGATCGGTCCATGCCTTAACGACGGCTTCGGCGTTGAGCATTATGCGGGAGGTTCGGGTCTTGACGTCGAGGGCGAGGGCGCGGAGCTGATCGGTGCGCGCGGCGGCGACGGAGCAGCGGCGTTTACCATCGCGTGCGGCGCCGGCGCGCCAGGCGATCTGCATGCGGTCGGCGGGCAGCGGCAGGAACGCCTCGGCCTGCATTCGGACTATGGGGGGCAACTGGTGATCGCCGACGGGGGGCACGTCGATGCGATAGAAGGCGACGTCGGCGGAGTCGAGGCCGAGGACGCCGGCGGGTGCAGCGCCGTTGCCGGAAGGAGAGACGGCGGCGGGCATGACGCGTTCGACGAAGGTTTTGAAGTCGGAGGCACGGCCGTCGTCGGCGGTTTTCCAGACGAGGCGCGGGCCGGCGGCGTCTTTCTTCATCATGACGGCCCTGTAGGGTCCGTGCGTGCGGTGGCTTGCGGCGACCGCGATGACAGAGGTTAGTGTGGTGTTATCGACTGCTGTGCTCAATTGATGGCTCCCGCACGATAGTACAGAATTTCCGCAGGGGACTTATCCCTGTCGACGACGGCCTCGACCGTTCGCGTGATGCGTGTTGCCGTTGCGCGCGCGGTCGTGGTGATGGTGTAGACGTTTGACCGGGTGGTCAGCAAATCCATGACGCGGCGGGCGAGTTCGGGTGTCAGGGATTGGACGTTTTTGAGATCGCCGAGTGTGGTAAATCCGGCGCCGAGGGTTTCCCGGTATGCGATAATGTCCAGGGCGACCTGTTCTTCGCCGCCGACGACAGCGGTGAGTACGTCGCGGCCGGCGGTGTTGACGTTGACGCGGCCGGGGACGACGGTTTCATTGGTGACGGTGACCTTGTCGAGGATGTCGTACCAGGTCTGGACATCGAGCGGCTGGGCGCCGGAACCGGAGGCGGCCTGGGGCTCGGTGGGGCTGTTTTCAGCGAGGAGGTCGCCGAGAGTGGCGAAGGTTCGGTTTTCGACGATCCAGCGTGCCTGGTTCTGCGTGATGCCGAGGCTTTGGGTAAGTGTGCGTTCGTTGGCGGTGTTGACGTTGATTCGTGCTGTGCCGTCGGCGTCGACGTTGCGGTCGGCCGACCAGCAGGTGAAGTAGCGAACCCAGCCAAGATTACGGTCGGTGACGTTGGTGTCGAGGGTCGGATCTCCGTAAAAGAGGCCGGGGGTGACGCCCCGGACACGAAGGAGTTCCCGGACGGTCTTGAAGTTGGCGTTTCGGGCCTCGTAGCCGTAGGGGAGGTTGAGATAGTAGCCGGACTCAACGCCGCTTTCGCGGGGTTCGTCATCGCTGTCGCGCCAGTCGAGAATGGCGTCGGCGATGTCTTCGGTCATGTCGGGCAGCCAAAGGAGCTGTTCGCGGGTGACGGTGTTGAGGTTGAGTTTGCTTGCTTCGTCGGTGACGACGACGTCGAAGGTGCAGCCGTCGAGGGGGACGTTGTTGAAGTCCTGGACGTTTTCGGACCAGCGATCATAGAGGCTGTCAGAGCCGGCGGCGGCTTCGTCTTCTTCGAGGACGGCCAGGGCGGTTTCGAGGCCGGCGCGGCAGGCCCATTTGCATCGGATGCGTTCGGCGGAGACATGGACTATATGGGTGTCGAGCATGCCGCTTTGAGCGACGACGGTAACGATGAGCGTAAGGAGGACGACGATCCACATGACGGCGACGAGGACCATGGCGGTGCGGCAGCAGTGTGTGATACGGTGGGTCATAGGCCGTCCCCCTGTACAGCTCGTTGGGCGGCGGCCTGCTGGGCGGAGCCGGGCAGCCGCGGGAACGTGGCGAGCATCGTGCGTGTAGTCGGAATCTGTCGGCCGTGCTGGTCGGATTCGATGACTGTGAGAATGACTTCGACCATCTGGGGGAAGGCGTTGCGTTCGAGGGGCCATTCGGGGAGCCATTCGAGGCCGTCGAAGTAACGGACTTCGAATGCGACGATATTTTTGGCGATGGCGGTGAGCATTCCGCCCTGGGTGAGTTCGTCGATTTCATTGCCGACTATGGGGCAGAGTCGCCGCATGAGCGAAGGGGCGGCTTCGGGATCCGCGAGGTCTTCGGGGGAGGCGAGGAAGTATTCGACTTCGTAGACGTCGCTTTCGGGCTGCTGGCGTCGGGCGGGGGCGTTGGAGATTATGCGCATGCGGAGGGAGGTGACGAGGTCATCGGCGCTTTCGATGTAGCCGCCGACGAAGCGGAAGTTAGCGGAATCGGTGTCGCGGTAAATGTTTTCGAGGTCAGTTCGGATCTGTTCGAGGGCGTAGCGGAGTTCGTCGGCGGCGGCGATGTTACGGTAGACGAGTGTGCGGCCGGCAGTGACGGCACGGAGTGCGCCGACCGCGACGAGGGCGATGAAAGCGCCGATGATCGAGGCGAGCAGGACTTCGAGCAGGGTGAAGCCGCGATGGGAGGCTGCGTGTTTCATCTGCGTCCTCCTGTCGAACGGGAACCGCTGCCGCTTGCGCCACCGCGGGACGAACCACCGCCGGAGCCGCCGCGCGATGAACCGCCACCGCCGGAACCGCCACCGCCGGAACCGCCGCGTCCGGATGATCCGCCGCGCGCCCCGCCGCCGGAGGAACCCGCTCCCTGTTGGCCGCCTCGGCCGCCGCCGGAGGCGCTTGCTCCCTGTCCGCCGCCTTGCGGGCCGCCACCTTGCGGGGTGCCGCCCTGATCTTCGACTTGCGGCTGAGTTTCTTCTTCTTCGACAATGGGGGCGGCGTTGAGCAGCGTTGTGGCGGTGACCTGTCGGAGTCGCGGGCCGTCCTGCCAGCTGACGGCGATGGCGACGGTGTAGAGGCCGGGGATCTGGTGTGCGAGAGCGGCGGCCTGCCAGTAGTGAGGCACGCCGGTGGTGTCGGCGTCGCAGATGCCGGAAGTTACGCCCATTTCAAGGAAGGCATCGACGCCCATCTGGTCGATCATGGTGAGTTGGCGGTCGAGGAGGTCCCACGCGTGCTCGTAGTCGCGGTTGAGTTTGACACCGAGGAAACTGCGCGTCGAGATGGAGCAGATGGCGACGACAGCGCTGGAAAGGATGATCGAGGCGACGATGACCTCGATGAGACTGAAACCGTGACGGATGCGCGGGCGGGTCATCGGAGTCCCTCCACGTCGAGGTCGACGATTTCAATGGGAGCCTCGGCGGCGAGGCCGAACTGGATGTTGGCCTTGCCCGTGGCGGCGGAGACGTAGACGGCAAAATGGTTGAGGCCGTCACCAAGCTGGATGGCCGCCATGTCGGCGGTGCCATCGGGATAGAAGGTAATCGCGGCGCCGTCGCGGACGCCTTCGATCGTGCCTTCCCAGACGGAGAGGACGTTGACCTCCTCGAATTCGACCGTGCCGGCGAGTTCGGTGGGCCTGGTGTAGCGATTGGCGAGGATCCGCACGGAATTTTCGTCATCGGCGGCCGTGATTCCGGGCCGCTCGACCATGACGAAGAAGCGTCGAGTAGCTTTGTCGATGACGAGGCGACACTGGGTATGATGCTCGACGGCGAAGAGGCGGGCGTAGCGTGCAGCGAGGTAGAGCTGGCGTGCGGCTTTTTCAACAAGGTAGCGTTTGTAGGCGTTGTAGGCGACGTTTCCGCTGGCGGATGCCAGGAGTCCCACGAGCGCAACGACGACGAGGATTTCGGTGAGGGTAAAGGCGCTTGCAGACCGATCGCGGCGCCGGGACAGCGATGCGGCGCACCGCGTGCGCGCATAGTCGCCCGGCCACTTGCGTTTCGCTTCAGCGGCTGCGATCGGAGTGTGGCTGCATGCCTGGTTAATCGTTGGTGATGTCCTCATTGTCGCCTTCGCCGCCTTCGGCGCCGTCTGCGCCGAGGCAGATGAGTTCGTATTCCTTGTCGCCGATCTCACCAGAGCCTTCGAAGTAGAGGAACTCGTTGCCCCAGGGGTCTTTCAGGTCGCTTTCCTTACAGTAGCGTCCGTTCCATTTGTCTTCGAGTCCGTCGGGCGGGACAATGAGGGCCTGGAGTCCTTCTGCGTCGTTGGGAAAGCGGCCGCAGTCGAAGTAGAAGCGCCCGAGCGCCTGTTCGAGGATGGCCATCTTGCCGACTGCAATATCGCGTTTGGCTTTTCCGAGGCCCTTGAAGACGCGCGGCGCAACAAATGCGCCCAACAAACCGATGATCACGACGACCGTGAGGATTTCGATGAGCGTGAAGCCTTTTCTGTTTCTTCGTTTCATATAAATCCCTTTCTTGCAGTGGTTCTAACCTATACCGCCCATGTCCATTCCCATGATGGGCAGCAGCGTTGCGGCGATAATGAAGCCCACGATGATAGCGAGGATCATTATGAGAAATGCAGGGAAGACGGCCATGAATCGCGTAACGGCTTCGTCAGCATCAGCGTCGAAGGTGTCGGCGGCGTTGAGGAGGAGTTCGTCGATTTTTCCGGTCTGTTCGCCCATGGCGACGATCTGCACGAGCAGCGGCGGGAAGAGGCCGCTTTCGGCGAGTGGTTCGGCGACACTGTCGCCGGCCTTGACCTTATGAGCGACTTCGTCGATTTCGCGTGCGAGGACCTCGTTACCCAGGGTGTCGCGGACGATGCCCAAGGCGTAGAGGATGGTGATGCCGCTTTGTGTGAGGGCGCCCAAGGTGCGCGCGAAGCGCCCTACGGCGATGGTCTTGAGGACGGAGCCGAGGACCGGGATTTTGAGCTTGAAGCCGTCCCATTTGAGACGGCCTTTTTCTGAGTTCTTCCAGCGTACGAAAAGGAAGGCGAGTCCTGCGAGGAGGAGACCGGTGAGCCAGCCGTATTTGACCAGGAAGTCGCTGATGCTCAAGAGCATGCGCGTGGGCAGGGGCAGGCCGGCCGAGCCTCCGCCGGTGGAATCGATGATCTTGGGCATGATCTGGGTCAGAACGATGACGACGGAGATGATGCCGAGGACAAGGACGAAGATCGGGTATGCGGCGGCGTTTTTCATGGTGCGGCGGATGTGGACCTCGCGGCCGATGAGGCCGGTGAGCTGGGTCATGGTCTTTTCCAGCAGGCCGCCGGTCTCGCCCACGCGGACCATGGAGACGTAGAGTTCGCTGAAGCAGTCGGGGCGGGCCTCCATTGCGTCGGAAAGTGCTTCGCCGGAGCTGACAGCGTGGGCGAGGTGGGCCAGGAGATCACGGACAGCAGGCTTCTGCTGCTGTGACAGCAGGATTTCGATGGCCTTGAGGACAGGCAGTCCCGCTCTGAGTGCGGTGCTGAGCTGGGTGGTGACGATGAGCAGGTCTTTGGGTGTGACCCGCCGCCTGAACAATCCGCGGGTCTTGACGGAATGAAGCGCGCCGTCACCGTTGCGGGCGGTTTTGGCCTTTTCCTCAAGCCTGGATGCATAGATGCCGCGGCTGGCAAGTTCGGCGACGGCGCTTCGCCGGTCGGCGGCGCTGATGACGCCCTTGACCGCCTCGCCGACGGCATTAACTGCACTATACGAGTATTCCACCACCACCGTTCCTCTGCGTTGCGCGTTTTATTCTTCCTCGACCCCCTGGGTTACGCGGAGCACCTCTTCAGGGCAGGTTATGCCCTTCAAAATCTTTTCGATCCCATCATGCCGCATGCTGACGTGATCTTCTGCGGCGGCCGCGACGATCTGCTCGGTCGTGGGCCTGGTGGCGATGATCTTGCGGAGCGGCTCGGTGATTCGCAGCAATTCGAAGATGCCGATACGCCCGCGCATGCCGGTGTTGTTGCATTCGTCGCAGCCGCGACCGTGGTACAGTTCGTCTTCAGGCGAGAGCGTAATGCTGTTGTTGAGGCTGTTGAGCAGGCTCTCGCTGGGTTTGTATCTCGTCTTGCAGGCGGGGCATATCTTTCGGACGAGCCGCTGGGCGAGAACGCCTTCGAGCGAGCTTGCCAGCAGGAAGGGCTCGACGCCCATGTCGATGAGTCGCGTCACGGCACCGGCGGCGTCGTTGGTGTGCAGTGTCGAGAATACGAGGTGGCCGGTGAGGGCCGAGCGGATGGCGATGTCGGCGGTTTCCTTGTCGCGGATTTCGCCGACCATGATGATGTCCGGGTCCTGGCGGACGATGTGGCGGAGGCCGCGACTGAAGGTGAGGCCTCGCTGCGGGTTTACCTGCATCTGGACGATGCCTTCGAGCTGGTATTCGACGGGGTCCTCGATGGTGATGATCTTGACGCTGGGGCTGTAGATCTTGTTGAGGGCGGCGTAAAGGGTGGTCGTTTTGCCGCTGCCCGTCGGACCGGTGACCAGGACGATGCCGTGGGCCTTGTTGAGGCAGGTGCTAAAGCCATTGAGCACCCGCGGGTTCATACCAAGATGTTCCAGGCTGATCAGGGCGGCGCTGCGGTCGAGCAGTCGCATCGTGACCGCTTCGCCGAAGACGGAGGGCACGGTCGAGACACGGATATCGACGCGTCCGTTCTTGCCGGTGAATTCGATGTGGCCGTCCTGCGGGACGAACCGCTCGGCGATGTTCATGTTGGCCATGATCTTGATGCGCGAGATTATGGCGGCCTGGAGCTTCTTAGGGGAGCTGGATTTTTCGATGAGCATGCCGTCAATGCGGTACTTGATCTTGACGGCCTTTTCGAACGGCTCGATGTGGACGTCGCTGGCCCGGGCTTCAATGGCTTCCAGGAGGATGAGATTGACGAGGTTTACGAGGGAGGGTTCCCGGGCAAGTTCGTGGAGTTTTGCAGCGGAAAGATCGCCTTCGCCGACCTCGATTTCCTCGGGTTTGGCTTGTTCGTCCGGGGCGAGGTTTTCGAGCATTCGGGCAACGTTGCTGCCGTAATATTTAAGGATAGCCCGCTCCATGTCGGCTGGGTTTCCATAGCGGCGGCGGATGGCGCAGCCGGTGACCATGCGGACATCTTCGACGGCCTGGGTCTCAAAAGGGTCGGCCATTGCGAGGGTGAGTCGGCCGTTGTTTCGTTCCAGGGGGAGGATGTTGTACTTGCTTACGAGGTCGGCGGGAACGAGGCTGATGACATCCTGCGGAATGACGACATCTTCGAGTTCGGCGGTGGGGATACCGGCCTGAAAGGCGAGGGTTTCGTTAAGCTGTCTGCGTGTGATGCGGCCGCTGTCGACCAGGATCTGGCCGAGTTTGCGGCGGGTCTGCTGCTGCTCGGCGAGCGCATGTTCCAGTCCGACATCATCGAGATATTGCTTTTCACAAAGAAGTTGGCCGAGTCTCTTCCTGTCCACCACTTTGTTAATCCCTTCCGCCCAAAAGTAAAGGTACAAACATTGAGTATACATCCACAACCGGTTCATGTCAAGAGATTCAAAGTCCTCACAGTCCCGCTCGCCCCGCGACAGAGAGTCTTCGTAAGGTAGACGCCTGCCGATTGCTTTTTGTTACAACAAAACGGAATTTGAACCGTTTTTTCAGCATTGCGGGCGGCGGATTTATCGGAGATATGCGCACATCGGGATTGAATCGGCGTGTGAGGAGCGATTGGGGGTTTTTGGTGTAATCAGATACAGCGGGCAGGGATGCGTTACTGCCTGGTGCTCAGGGGTGTGCGTGGGTTGGCTTTGCGGCGGTCTGGATGCCTTCTATTGCACTGGCAAGGCCTGGGACGATTGCCGAGACCTTGGCGAGTTCTTCGCTGGTCAGGTTGTGGTCACTTTGGCGGTAGAGGAGGATAAAGCCGAAGACTCGCCCGAAATTACTGAGGGGTATGGATGCCGCGGAGAGGTTCTCGAGCCCCGGCAGGTCGGATCGGAGGCCCATTTCAAACATGTCGGGCAGGCGGCAGATGCGGCCGCCGCTGCTGAGGCGCGAGACGACGTGGGCCGTGAAGCAGCCCTCGAAGCTGCCGGCGTCGACCTCAATGGGGCGGTGCTGGCCGGTCATGTGCAGTTCGTAACCCTCGCCGCTGAGGAGGAAAATTGCGATTCCGGCTTCAGGAACGGCGGTTGCGAGCATTGCGCCGACGCGGTCAACGAGGGTGTTAAGGTCGGTGCAGCCGAGGATGGATTCGTAGAACATCACGCTGAACGTGAGGGGTTTGAGACGCTCGATGAAGTCACGGTGGGCCGAGACCATGTCGTTACAGAGTATGTCTATCTTCTTGGCCTGCACACGTTTGGCTTTATTGACGCCTTTGACGAGCCGGCGCACCCGCTGATATCGGACGGTATCCAATGAAGCGTCTCCTGAGAACCTGGGTCTTTCCGAGTTGTATATCGGCTTGAGCGAAGGGGCGCTTAAGGGGTTTCGGCGTGATTGAAGCGGATGAATGGCGAGCGGCATTGTCAAGGCAGTTTTCTATGGGACGCGAGGTCAGGAAAGTGCTGGTTGGAAAACTGGCTGTCGGGTGCTGCGTGCACTCCTTGCCCGCCAAAGGTCGACTGACCGGTTATCTGGAGGCCGGATTGGCGGATTGGAACCAGGTCAGGTAATTGGCGACAATTGCCGCCTGAATGGTTTTTTCCTTACTATATTCTTCGCTCGTTTTGCCCCAGTAGAAGGCGATGTAGCCGTCGGCGAAGGAGCGGCTTTCTTTGACGAAGGCTTCGAGTTCCTCGGTGGAGCATTCCAGGGGGAACATTTCTTCGACAATGAGGGGTTTGCCCACGTCGTAGACTTTCAAAGCGGTGAGGGCCTTTTCGACTTGGCCTTTCTTGGGGTAGAAGTGGACCGCGACGAAGTCGAGGTTTTCGCCGACCGGGTCGCTGTGGAAGAACGGTCGGCCGCCGCCGAAGACAAAGACCCAGGGGATGACGCCGACGGTGATGGGGTGGCGTTTGTCGACAGCGCGGATGGCGGCGGTGAGCTTGTCGACCCAGGCTTTGGCGACCTCTTGGCGTGTGCGGCCGGCGAGGTCGAGGGAGATTCGCTGGACGAAGTACTTGCCGCCGAACTCGCCGGCTAACCAGTCCGTTTCTTTCTTGTCGCCAGGGAGGATGGGTTCGTTCATGAGGTCGTAGCAGAAGACCGCCGGGCTGTCGGCACAAACTTTGGCGACGGCCTGCCAGAACGCGGCCTGCGTCGACCAGCGGGCCGGCTCGTCGAGGGCGTCGTACCAGGCTGGGACCTCGGGCTTGTGGTAGCAGCCGAGGCCGGTGATGTCGAGGTAGAGGCCGGTCGTTTCGGCCAGGCGCACGAGGCGGGCGAGCTGCTTGAGTGCGGCCGCGTCGGGTTTGTCGGGGGCGGCCATGAAACGGGCGACTTGCAGGTGGATGCGGACGGTGTTGGCGCCCAAGGCCTTGATCTCGGCGAAGTCGGATTCGACGGTGGGCCATTCGGTGTGCCAGTAGTCTTCCAGCAGGCGGCCGGGGGCGTCGTGGTCGTAGTTGACGCCCCAGATGAGGAAGGGCTCAGGGGAATCGCCGCGGACGAAGTGCGTGCGGTCGGCGCTGATGCGAATCCAGGGAAGCGGAGATTGGCCCGCGGCAGAGACGGACAGATCGAACGCCAGCATGATCATGCATTTTGCGAGTATCTGTTTCATTGGGGCGGCCTCACAGAATAGTCCGACCATCTCTATTTTGAAGTTGTCTGTTGCCTGAGCCGGCGGCCTACACTCAGGATATGCTCTACTATGTCTTCGGTCAACTCGTGACCTTTCAACAGGGGGAAGCCTTCCCAGACCACATAGCCGTCGGGTTCGAGGAGGATTATGTGGGGGATGCCGAAGACGCCGAGTTCTTTTTTGGTGCGGGCCTGGGTGTCGATGGCGGAGTAGTATTTGATTTGAGGGTCTTTGAGTTTGCGGACGTCGGCTTCGGATTCGTCGGAGATGCCGATGACGACGAGTTCGTCTTTGTATTTTTCGTGGAAGGCGTTGAGGAGGTTGATGGAGCGGCGGCAGGGGGGGCACCATGTGGCCCAGAACTCGATGAGGACGTATTTGCCGGCCGTGTCGGGCTCACTCGTCAGCCATTTCTCGACCGTGAGTTCGGGTGCCTTTTCCCAGAGGAAGGAGTTGGCCCAGAGCTGCTTTTCTTCTTCGGGGACGGGCGAATCGTAGTCGGTGTCGAAGGGGGAGTTGGCGGCGAAGCGGGGGAGGTCGTCGGGTTGTGCGGCGGGGTTGGTTTTGGCGGCGGCGGCTTTTTGGGCGTCGGCGTCGATGGTGGGGCAGGGGAGGAGGTCGGCGTCGGGGGCGGGGGCTTCGGTGGTGCAGGGGGTGTCGGCGGTTTGTTGTGATTCGGATGCGTCCGGGTTTTTGGAGCAGCCAGTGAGCGTAATGAGAAGGCAGCAAAGGATAAGATTTCGAAAGGTGTATAGGGTCATGCGCGGTTTCCTTAACTAAAGACGGTCTATGTCAAGCCCCTGTCCCAAAAATTGTTAGTGTGCCGCTTT
>DAOTMV010000070.1:0-15794 GCA_035450485.1 Anaerohalosphaeraceae bacterium
TCAGAAAGCTTAACAATTCCATGACCGTTTACACAGTTCTTTTCACACCCTCATACAAGACGAACATCCAGATTGCGGAACTGAATGCAATTAATGCCTGTTTGGCGGTGATGAAATTCAAACAGCTACGTGGCTTCTATTACGAAGAAGGCTCTCCATACCACTTGCTGTTTCAAATACATGATCTTGGGATTCTCAGTGAAGCAGAGTGTAAGTAGAATCAGGTTAGAACGTGTGTCTTACATGCCAAAGGAACTTCAGCCGGGGGTGTTGTACGTGTCAGAAGAATTTGGCACGGCAGCACACCTTTGCCCTTGTGGATGTGGCTGTAAAATCAGGACTTCGCTTGGCCCAACTGAATGGTCTCTTGTTGTTTCTGGCAGCCGCCCGACTCTCTTCCCTTCAGTTGGGAATTGGCAAATCCCTTGTCAATCACACTATTGGATAACGGACGGTGAGATAGTCTGGGCAAGGCAGTGGACAGAGGAGGAAGTTGCAGCTGGACGTCGAAATGAAGAAGACCAGCGATATGCCTATTATGAAGCCTTGAACCGTAAACGCCGCGGAATCCTGAACAAGGTGTGGGATTGGCTGAAGATTCTCTTCAAATAGTCCAACGTAGGCCCGTCGAGTATCTCCAGTCGAATGTGGTATCCATGCTCCACGAGTTAGGCCCCCTCAGGTCAGTGGGCATGATCACATGTTCTGGAACTCACCAGTTGCTTTGGGATCATTTGAAGTTTCGCCTTTTGAACCGTACCGCACGACCGGCCCACATCTCAGCGTCCGGCCACACCTTCTTGAAACCTAACCACTAACCGGCTAAGATAACGGCTGTGGAGTCAGTTTAGAGGAGATTCCCATGAGACGTTCAGCAGTCCTTTGTCTCTCATCATGGTTGGCTTAATCGCATCCCCGTCTGTTGGGATGAACGGTGTCCTGCAAATACATCCGACGAATCCACGGTACTTCACGGACGACTCAGGGCAGGCGATCTATCTGGCCGGTCACCAGAGCTTCGTCGATCTACAGGACAATTCCTTCAACAAGGAATTCATCCGAGGCGGCCACAGGACATTGGACTGGGACGAATACCTCGACTTCTTGGTGGCCCACCAGTTCAATTACCTCCGCAATTGGGTCATCTGGAGCACAGGCAGCGGATCAATGGCTCCCCTTAACCATGCTATTGCATTCCCGATGCCCTACAAGCGGGTCGAGGGACACGGCAAGGCACGGGACGGCGGCGACAAGTTCGATCTCTACCGATTCGACGAGCGGTTCTTTGACCGCATGCGGAAGCGGTGCGAGGAGTTGCAGGAACATGGGGTCTACGTGTCGATCATGCTTTTCGAGGTCTATGGGTTCCTTGGAGGCGAGGCTAATGGCGACCCGCCCCAGACCCTGTGGGACGGCAACGTGTTCAACGGGGCCAATAACATCAACGGCATCGACACCGACGAGAATAAGGACGGCAAGGGGATTGAGTTCTTCTACACGCACGATGCACAGGTACGAGGGCTACAACGGGCCTACGTCAAGAAGGTGATCGAGACGGTGAATCATCTGGACAACGTTTTCTATGAGGTTGCCAACGAATTGTATGCACCCGAATGGCAGAAGGAGATGATCAAGTTCATCAGGGCTTATGAGAAGGCCAAGCCCAAACAGCACCTCGTCCTCATGTCGGCCGGAGGGAGGACACATACGGGAGGTTGGCAACAGATGCCCCAAGAGGTATTACTGAAGAGTGGGGGTGACTGCTTCGCCGTGGCGGGCAGTTGGAATTCTCAAGCCTACAGACGTAAGAATCCACCTCCTAATGAGACCGGACAGCCCGGCTTCGTGGATATGGATCATGTGGCTCCGGGCAGCAACGACGTGGGATATGTCTGGACGGCGTTCACGAGGGGCTACCATTTCAACCTGTATGACAAGCCCTTCGAGGATCCGGATGCGGAGAATGCCGACTGGCAACGGGTTCGCCGCAACGTTGGACAGACGGTCGCCTACGCTCGTCGGATGAGCTTGGCAGAGGCGGCTCCGCATGGGGAACTGGCTTCGACAGGGTTTTGTTTGGCTCTTCCGGGAGAGCAGTACATCGTCTACCAACCGGCCGAGGGAGCGTTCGAGGTCAGGGGCCTGAAGAAGGGCAAGAGGTACCTCGTCGAGTGGTATGACACCGAAAAGGCCCGTGTCGTGGGCGAAGGTGAGTGGGTCAGTACCGAACCGGCTCACTCATTTGGGCCTGAGAAGGGAGCGAGGGTGCTGTTCTTGGATAGACATAGCACCGAATAGTAAAGGCCTGATTGCAGAGCAAGTCAGCTTCAAGGAGATTATGACATTCTTGTGCACCGATCTGTGTGCGTCTGCTGCTTGACTATCATCGATAGCAATCTGATCATATATAAAAAATGGGACATCTTTTTACTCTGGTGAAAATCTGGTGAAAATTTGCTCCGAGATATGGTAAACTATGGCTTTCTGTGGGCGAGCGACCCTCATTTTTGGCCATAAAAGCGGCATGCCGGAGGGTTTAGGTAGGTTTAGGTCCTGGTGGGCAAAACCCGTGGAGGTTCGACTCCTCTCGCTCGCAATTGCGCAGTCTTTTCGGCTGAGGGGGCGCTACACGCTGCCGTCGGAGATGCCATCAGAGCCTATATTGTGTAGGGCGGGCGCATTGTTCGGGAGCGGAGGCGGTTGGCTTCAGGGTCATTGGGAAATTCGGCTTTTCGCAGGTCGAATTTCAGACTGCGTTGCAGCTTTTCGCAGATGTCGGCGGCAAGGCAGATGTTCATGGACTGGACCATTACGTCAGGGTTGGCGACGGCGGGACGGCGAGAGCGGACGCAGTCGAGGAAGTCGCGGACATGATCCAGGGGGCGTTGTGTGCGGGCCGTGTAGTCATCGAGCAATTCCTTGTATTCGAGCAGGAGGGCCGGGGACGAAACGTCCGGGCCGGAGTACCCGTCGGCAGCGGCGGCCCAGCCTTCGGAGCCGTCGAAGCGTTCGCCACAGGCGCCGCGCCAGTACTGGCAGGGGTCCCAGACTGAGCCTGCGACGCGGAAGAGGACGAGCTTGATGCCGTTGGAAAGGTGGGTGACCATCGTGGCGTCCGGTTTCTCGAATTCAAATTCGATGGAGGTGACGCCGGTCATGTCGATACCGGCGAGGGCCTGGGCGACGGTGTGGGCGCCCCACATGGCGACATCGGTTGCGAAGTCGTAGAAGTGGTACCAGCCGCCGCCGGTGTAGCCGGCGTTGTACGGGCGCCAGGGACTTGGGCCGAGCCAGATGTCCCAGTCGAGTTCATCTTTGGGCGGTTCGGGCTGTGCTGGGAGCCAATCGTGGCGCAGGCCATCACGCCAGCGGCAGTCGGCGTAGACGGTGTGGATCGTGCCGAGGCGGCCGGTGCGGGCCATTTCGATGGCAAAGACATGGTGCGGTTCGCTGAGCCGCTGGGCGCCGGTTTGATAGACACGGCTATATCGGCGGGCGGTTTCCGCGACGGCCTGGCCCTGAGCCATTGTCAGACAGGCGGGTTTTTCGCAGTAGACGTCCTTGCCGGCCCGCATGGCGAGTACCGAGGCCAGAGCGTGCCAGCGGTCGCCGGTGGCGATTAGGACGGCGTCAACGTCGGTACGTTCGGCGAGGAGCTGGCGCATGTCACGATAGGCGGCACAGTCCTTGTTGCCGTATTTGCTGTTGACGATGTTCAGAGCGGCCTGGCGTTTGCTCTTGGCGACGTCGCAGACGGCAACCCACTGCACGTCAGGCTGTGTCAGCATGTAGCTCAGGTCGTAGGAACCGCGGCCGCCGAGTCCTATGCCGGCCATGACAATGCGTTCGCTGGGAGCTACGGCTCCGTCGCGTCCGAGGGCGGAAGCGGGGACATATAAGGGCAAGGCTACCGCACCTGTTGTGATTGCCGCTTGTTTGAGAAAACGGCGCCGCGTGAGTGCATTTGAGTTGCCGCTGCTCATAAGTCTTGCCTCCTTCTTGATCGTCACCGCGTAGCGATCGGGTTCGTCCGTTGGGCCGGCATCATCAGGAGCATGCCTGTCGTCTAATTGTAGCGACGGTGCGGAGGGGAATCAAGGCTTTGTTGTACGCCGTCTTCGGATGTGTGGGAGCTACTTTTTGGCAGCCGACAAAGCCAGGCCACGCTTTGCTTGAGCGGCCGCCGGTCCGCGCGGCACGTGACTCAAGGGCAGTCCTTCCCTGCCCTTACTTTGAACGCACAAGGCGGAGGTGTTGAGATCGGGTGGGTTTTGTGGTAATGTGCATGCTGTTATGCAGCGGATTTGTTTGAAGTTGCCGGGTGGGGCTCGGCGCGAAGAAGGGATCAGCGGATATGCCTCCACAATTTGTTTTTGAGATGCGAAATGTTTGCAAGCGTTATGGGGACAAGGAAGTTCTGCGCGACATCTCGCTGTCATTTTACTACGGGGCGAAGATCGGTGTGGTCGGGGAGAACGGTTCCGGCAAGAGCACGCTGCTGCGGATCATGGCGGGGCTGGATAAGGACTTTCACGGTGATACGAAGCTGGCGCCGAAGATGAAGGTTCGGTACGTGGCGCAAGAGCCGCAGTTGGAGATGGGCAAGACGGTGCGGGAGAATCTGCTTGCGGCGGTGCGGCCGACGCTGGAATTGGTCGAGCGGTACAACGATATTTCGGCGAAGCTTGGCGAAAGCACTTCCGATGACGAGATGAACAAGCTGCTGAAGGAGATGGCGGCGCTGCAGGACAAAATCGACGCGTGCGGGGGGTGGGAGACGGATCGCATGATCGACACGATTGCCGATGCGATGGTGCTGCCGGACGACGATGCGCCGGTGAGTCGGCTTTCGGGCGGTGAGCGGCGGCGGGTGGCGCTGTGCATGGCGCTATTGGAGAAGCCTGACCTGCTCTTGTTGGATGAGCCGACGAACCACTTGGACGCAGAAACCGTGCAGTGGCTTGAGTCGGCTTTGCGGGAGTATCACGGGACGGTGATCATTGTGACGCATGACCGGTATTTCCTGGACAATATCACGCGGTGGATACTCGAACTGGAGAATGGGCGAGGGCTGCCGTTCGAGGGGAATTATTCTTCGTGGCTTGCGCAGAAGGCGGAGATTCTGCGGGTTACTGAGAAGCGGGAGAGCCAGCGGCAGAAGATACTGGCGAGGGAACTGAACTGGATCAATACATCGGCTAAGGCGCGCAACCAGAAGAATCAGGCGCGGATCAAGGCATATGAAAAGCTTGCAGGTGAGACGGCTGAGGATTCGCGGCACAGTATTCTGATTCAGATTCCGTCGGGTCAGCGTCTGGGCGAGAAGGTACTTGCGTTCAAGAATGTCAGCAAGGGTTTTAATGGGAACATTCTGGTCGACAACTGCTCGTTCGAGGTGCCCGCACGTGCAATCGTGGGCGTGATCGGGCCCAACGGTGTTGGCAAGACGACGCTGTTCAGGATGATTACGGGGCAGGAGCGGCCGGACGCGGGCCAGATCGAAATCGGGCCGACGGTGTCGATCGGCTACGTGGATCAGCATCGCGATGCGCTGGACGGGGACAAGACGATCTTCGAGGAGATTTCCGACGGCAAGGACGTGATGGACGTCGGCGGCAAGGAGATTGCGTCGCGGGCGTATATTGCCAAGTTCAATATTCGCGGAGCGCAGCAGCAAAAGAAAGTCTCTGAGTGTTCGGGCGGCGAAAGGAACCGGATTCACCTGGCGAAGATGCTGCGGCGCGGCGGCAACCTGCTGCTGCTCGATGAGCCGACGAACGATCTGGACGTGGACACGATGCGAGTGCTGGAAGAGGCGATCATCGATTTTGAGGGGTGTGCGATGGTGATCAGCCACGACCGTTTCTTCCTTGACAGGATCTGCACGCACCTGCTCGTGTTCGAGGGGGACGGCAGGACTTGTTGGTTCCAGGGGAATTTTGCGGTATATGAGGAGTATGTTCAGGCGAGTGATCCGGAGCGGTTAGCTCATCGACGGACGAAGTATAAGCGGCTGAGGATGGGTAAATGAGGAGTAAAGAACATGTTATTTAGAGGAGATGCTATGAATTACGCAGTGAAGATGACGTACAAGTGTGTGATCGCGGCTGTGCTGATGAACTGGCCGGTGTTGGTTCAGGCTCAGGCGCCCGTCAAGGTTTCGTACGTGGTTGATCCTGCGCGGGTGGTGAATCGGATCGACGAGAAGGTGTACGGACATTTCTTCGAGCATATTTACCATTCGGCCAATGGCGGGCTTTGGGGGGAACTGGTGTGGAATCGCAGCTTCGAGGAGAATTCGGCGGGGCGGTGGCGGATTGTGGCCGGGGAGTTGGTGCAGGAGGGGATGGGGACCGATCAGCGGATGGTGTTCGGGGATACCGCGTGGGGGGATTATGAGTTTACGTTGGAGGCACAGAAGACCGGGGGCAGCGAGGGGTTCTTGATTATCTTCCGGGAGACGAGCCCGGGCGCGCATTACTGGTATAATCTCGGGGGCTGGGGCAATACGGCACATCGGTTGGAGAAAGCCGTTGCTGGCCGGGGGCGCGGTGCGGTCGGGCCGGAGGTGAGGGAGCGGATCGAGACGGGTCGGTGGTACAAGATCCGGGTGCGGTGCGAGGGGGATCATATTCAGGTCTGGCTGGACGGGCGGCAGGTACTCGACTATACGGATTCGCGCTCGCCCAACCTGAAGGGGCGTGTCGGCGTCGGGACGTGGGCGACGCAGGCGAAGTATCGCAATTTCAAGGTGACGGGGCTTGACGGCGAGGTGCTGTATGAGGGGTTGCCGGAGCCGACGGCGCCGACGTTTGCGGCGAGGCATTGGAAGGCGTTCGGGGCCGGCCGGGCGGAGATTGCGTCGGAAGATGCGTTCAACAGCGGGTTCTGTGTGTGTATCAAGGGCGACAGCGGCGAAACGGGGTTGGAACAGTCGAACTTTTGTGTTAAGGCCGGTGAGACTTATGTAGGGTCGCTGTGGGCGCGGGGCTCGGCGGCGGACGGTATTGTGGTACGGCTGATCGCAGGCGGAAAAACGATTGCAGAACAGAAGGCGGGATCGCCGGGTCGCGGGTGGGGCGAGTTGAAATTTGTGTTGAAGCCACAGGCCTCGGATTCGGATGCACGCTTGCAGGTTGCAGTGTGCGGCAGGAGCGACGTGGCGATCGATCAGGTGAGTATGATGCCGCAGTCGTGGCAGGCGGCGGGCGGCTTCAGGCCGGATTTGCTCAAGGCGGTGGCGGAGATTGCGCCGCCGATCATTCGCTGGCCGGGCGGGTGTTTCGCTTCGCCGTATCGCTGGAAGGACGGGATCGGGCCGCAGTCCGGCCGTCGTGTGACGCGGCGGGAATTGTGGGACGACCTTGATATCAACAGCCTTGGGACGGATGAATTCATTTCGCTGTGCCGCAAGGTGGGGGCGGAGCCGTTGATCGTGGTGAATATCGGCACGCCGCAGTGGAATGAGGATGCGAATACGTACGATTTTCTGCAGGATGTGCTGGACTGGATGGAGTATTGCAACGGGCCGGCGGATTCGACGTGGGGGAAGGTGCGGGCGGCCAACGGGCATCCCGAGCCATATAACGTGAAGTACTGGGAGATCGACAATGAGACGTGGGGGATGGGCGTCGAAAATTATATTGCGGCGGTAAAGCGGTTTGCGCCGGCAATGCGGAAGGCGGATCCATCGGTGAAGTTGGCCGTGTGCGGCAGTGGAGGGTTCGATCTTCGATGGAATCGGCGGATAATCGAAGAGTGCGGGGAGTTCTTTGATTATTTGAGCATTCACCATTATGAGAATCCGGATCGGTTTGCGGACGGGCCGTACAATTACGAAAGGTTCATCCGCCAGACAGCGGAGATTATCGCGGCATCGAAGAATCCGGCCATAAGGATTTACTGTTCGGAGTGGAATGCGCAGAGTACGGACTGGCGGACGGGGCTTTATGCGGGCGGCCTGCTGAATGCGTTCGAGCGATGCGGGGACGTTTTCGAGATCGGCGGGCCAGCGCTGTTCTTGCGGCATGTTTCGGCCAGTGCGTGGGATAATGCGTTTATCAATTTCGATCAGTCAGGCTGGTTTGCCGCGCCGAACTACGTGGTGATGCAGCTTTGGCGGCGGCATTACGCGCCCGAACGGATTGCCATCGAGGGCGACAGCGAGGCTTTGAACGTTGTGGCTGCCCGGGCGGCGGACGGCACGCTGTATGTGAAGCTGGTCAATGCGAAGGAGTCGACGGCGGATGTTTCGCTGCGCCTGTCGGACGGAAAGGCGATTGTTTCGGCTGAAATGACCCTGGTTGCGCCGGGTTCGCTGCGGGCACGGAACACGTTAGAGCGGCCTGGTATGGTGCGGGCGGAGCCGGGGTTGGTTCGTATTACCGGCGGTTCTGCCGTGTTTACGATGCCGGCGTTATCCGCGGGCGTGGTGACTATCTCGAAATAGAAGCGAGGCCGTTCCAATTGAGGCAGCGAAGGCCGAAGAGGTCGGTGTTTTAGCTTCAGTAACGCACGATGAACGAAAAACCCGCCTGTTGCTGTACGAAGACCCGTGCGGCAGTCGGCGGATCACCGTCGTTTAAGCCATCGGGCAGGGTCGCTTGCGTCCGAGCTTAGGCGCGTGTCCCCGATATCGAAGAAGCGGCGGCTACTTGTCTTAGAGTCGAAAGCGTTTGATTTGGGGGTAGTCGCCGTATAGTCGGAGCGTGACCTGTTTGCCGGTATCCGGGTCTCTGACCTTCAGGCCCTGCATGTCTTTGTTGTATGGGTTACAGGCGATAACGAGCAGTTCCGTTTTGTCGACACTGAATTTGGCCCGAACGAGCGGCTCTTTGTAGTAGTTGCAGAAGCTGGGGTAACGGGCGTCGCCGGTTCGCCATGTCTTGTGGGTGGAGGTCCATATGTCCGGCATGAACCAGGGGGTGTGGTCCTCGATGATGTCTTTGTGTTGGGCGGCCTGCCACATGCCCAGGACGTGGTAGTTGTAGAAGCCGAAGTACTTGATGTAGTAGTAGACGTTCTTGTCGACACCGTTGAAGGTTCGTCGGACGGGGTTCTGCATACCGCCTTCACCGAGGTCGCCGGCGTCGGCGGCGTCTTCGGAGTAGATCGCGCCGCATTCCCACGCGTAGGCGCCATCCATGCGGCAGTGGGCGAAGAGCGACATGGCATAGACGAGCGAGGGGGGCGCCTGGTGTTTTATGCCGCGCCACTGAGAAACCCCGTCGGGACGGGTGAAGCGGTAGGTCGAGAGCGGATAGCCGTCGACGAATTCGGTTTGGATCCAGGTCGACAAGACGTTGGGTACGTCGGGGCGGGCGAGCTTGCCGACTTCCCACTCCTGCAGCACGGCGTAGAGATGGGCCGGGTTGCCGCCATTGAGCCAGTAGACGCTGGGATTGCCGAAGCTCAGGCCGCAGTAGTCGAAGATGCGATTGAGGCGCGTTCGGGGTTGGTCGTACTGGTCTTTCCACTGTTGGGCGGCGGCAAGATTCACCACGCCGGTGGGGCGGCCGTCCGCATCGAAATAATCGAAGATGCGCAGCGAGTGGTTGATGACGCCCATGCCCCAGCAGCCGATGAGGCAGTCGGGGCGGGCGCGTTTGAAATCCAGCACCAGGTCGCGGAAGGCATCGAACTGGTCCTGATTCCATCGCCAGTGGTCGCCATTTTCGAAATCGGGGATGACGATTTCCATATACCCGCCGCGGTTTTTCCAACTATCGTTATGCCAGCGTTTGTAGTTGCCGCCGTCGGACATATCGAGCCATTCAGCATCACCGAAGACGCGGCACTGGTTCTGTTTGGACGGTACATGGCCGCCGGCGGAGATGGTGTTTTCGGCGACGTGGGTGAAGCCGAAGTCGAGCATGGGGTGGCGACCTTTGCGATCTGTTTGCTTATACTTGGCGGCGCCTTCCCAGCAGGCGAATTTGCCCTTTGGCAGGGTCCAGCCGGATGGAAACCATGTGCCTTCGTCGAAATCGTAGGCGAGGCGGTCCTGGGGGACGTGGAACCAGTCGGGGAGGTCGGCTTGCGGCCGGCCGCCGAGTTGGAGGATTTCCTGGTAAGTCTCCGTGACCTTCCACGGTTGAGCGAGATCATATATCTCGACGTTAATCGTTACCTGGAGCCCCGAGAGGGCCTTGTCGAAGGTGTAGTTGACGAGAGGGCTGTCGGTGTACGGCGTCTGGTTGAAGTTCCAACGTTTGCCTTTGCCCTGGGGAGGTTTGTAGCTGTGCCATGCGGTGTCCGTGACGGTAAGGCCGTCGGGGGCGATTCGGCAGTTCATGACAAGGCGGCCATCGGCGTTGTATAAGCCGTCGGTGATCTGAGGGAAGAGTTTGCGGGCGGTTATCTGCGACTCGGCCTGTGACGAGATGCCAGCCAGAAGGACGATGACGATGGACGGCAGCGACATTCTTTGCATATTCTTTCCTTCACCCTTAAAGTCCCATGAGCCATTCGGCCCGATTAGTGCTACTGGGGATTATTATACTACGGCATGTTGAAAAATGCCAGTCGTCAGTGCTCGCTTGGCTCGACCGGTGTATGGCCGCACACTGCCGGCGGGATGCTGTTGACGGTACAACGGCTGCATCAGCGGTGCCAGGCGGGCGCGCGGCTGCTGGTGGCTTCCTCGAAGGTAGCCTTGCGGCGGAAGTCGGCAGGGTCGTATGCCGGATTGGCAGGATCGGCTTTGGCCCAGTGGGAATGGTGACGGCCGTAATAGGCCCCATAGAACTGGTAGTTGGAGTCGACCCAGCGGGCGAGGATCATCAACTGCATTTCATCGAGCATCTTTGAATGGTCATCCCGGGCATTCTTGGGGTGCGCGGGGTCAGTGAGCATGGCCATGAGGACACTGTTGTACGAGCCGAGACTCTTGGGAGGCAGTTCCGAACCGTTGTAGTTGCCCTGGTCGCCTTTTTCGAAGGAGGTGAATTCAGCGATGAGGGGGCCGGCGAGTTCTTTGCGGGCGAGTTCTTCGTAGGAGACGTTGTAGTAGGCGGTAAGATCACCGGTCAGTTTGAGATTGCCGGCGGGGTTTTCGTTTGCGTGGCAGGAGATACACTTGGCGTCGAAGATGGGCTGGATGTCCGTGGGGTAGTGGATGATCTGCTCCGGCCGGCCGTCGCCGCCGTTTTCGATTAGATCACAGGGCTGCGGCTGGCGTGTGCTCGGCGGGCGGCGCAGGGCCATTGGCGTTGCCGACCGGTCGGTATCGGTGATGCGGTGGGTGCGGCCGTGACAGCCGTCACAGGAGCGGACTTCGCCCGGGCGGTAGTTGACATAAGTTCTCTCCCGCTGGATCTCGCGGAAGTTGGCATCGAGGGCCTGGAAAAAGATGTTGCGGTTGGCGGGGACTGTGAAATGGGCGCTGCCGTCGGCTTCGACAGGTACAACGCCCCACTGGATGCGGGGCCAGAGAGCCGCTTTCCAGTCGGCACTGTCGGCGGTGGTTGGCCATCTTCGGCCGGTGTCCCAATAGCGCGGGGCGGCTTCGTTGATGCGCAGCCATTTCACCTCGCCGGGCTTGACGCCATCCATGCCGCGGTAGATGTTCGTCAGGATACAGATCGCCTCATTCTTTGCCGCATACTCGGGCTGGCGGTAGGAAGGGATAATAGGCGGGACCTTGCGGGCGACGACGGGCGTAGGATGCCAACAGGAAAGCACGTTGTCGGCGTGAACGAGGCGATGGCTGCCCTTGGTGTCGATAAGGTAGAGGGCGTAGGCGTTGGCGACGTCCTGGTAGTGGTCGGCAGGGTTGATCTTGCAGGAAACGAGAAATCTGTGGTCGTCGACGGGCCAGGGGTGTGTGTAGAGACGGCCGCTCTGGCCTTTCTGGTCGTGCACGCACTTGCCTTCGGGCGTCATGAAGTACCAGCCGACGCCGTCGCGTCGCTGGATGAATACCTGTGGCGTGAGATTGGTGACGGCATATCTGGTGTCCCACTGGACGAAGTCAGGCTGGTCGGGGTCCGGGCCGCGGCCGAGGATGGGACGCTGAAGGTCGATGAGCATGATTGGGCCTACGCAGCCGCCTTGGGGGTAATGGCAGGTACCAACGCAGACGATACGGTCGCCGCGGCCGTCGATTGACTGTGGGTACATGTAGATTGTGGTGGTGTCGTCGGCAAGGCCGTAGACCAGTTGCGGGCGGGTGCCGTCGGGGTTCATGGACCAGATGGTTTTGCAGACGCGGGAGCCTTTGTCGACGTATTCCCAGCGGTGGTAGAGGACACGGCCATCATCGAGAACGAGCGGGCAGAATTCGCTGACGGGACTTGTGGTCAATTGCTCGACATTGGTGCCATCCGGGTCCATGCGGTGCAGCACCGGGGCGACCAGGTACGCAGAGGGGCCGCAGAGAATAGTGTGTTCGCAGCGGGTGGAGGAGAAGATTATCTTGCCGTCGGGGAGATAGTTGGGGTGGATGTCGTCAGTGTGCCAAGGCCTGCCGAGGCGGCCAACTTTTTCAGCTTCGTCTGCAGGTGGGGCCAGGACCTGGCGCAGGTTGCTGCCGTCGAGATTGACCTCCCAGATGCGGAAGCCGGCGTTGGGGTTTTCGCGGAAATCGAATAGGACTTTCCTGGCGTCGAAGGACAGGCTGATCTTGCCGATGAAGCCGTTTCCGCCGGGCAAGGCGGCGGCGGTGACGACGGGTCGCTCCTGGCGTGTACGGAGATTGTAGATATAAATACCGTTGTCAGGGCGAAAGCGGTCGGGGCTGGTGCCGTTGTCGATGTCGGTGTAGTAGTGGTCCGAGGAGTATTGCTTGCGTTTCACAAAAAGGATTTCTTCGAAGCCGAGTTCATCGGCGGTGACCACGGGAGTAGTTTCGTCGGCGATTGCGGCAGGGGTTGCCGTCGTCAGGCCGAGCAGCAAGAGGAAGGCCGAAACTGCTGTAAAATGCATCATAAGACGGTCCGTCCCAATCCAGAGTGCCTTTTTACCTTTTATATTATAGGCCGGGATGGGCGGGGAAGCAACAGGATCGCGAAAAGTGTGTGCTGCGGCTGGCAACGGCGATAGAGTGAGTAAAATCCGGTGGAGAAGCCATCGTTTGGCGTGGCTGCTTCACTCAGCATTCAAGGCCGTCTTGAGGTCCATGTACACGTAGGGCACGTTGAACTCGTCAGAGATCTGTTTGAAGCGGGCAAGGGCCTGTTCGCTAAGGCGGTTTTGGCTATCGGTGTCGCCAGAGCACGCGAAGATACGGCAACCCGCGAATCGGGCGTCATAGACCGAACATTTGCTGTCCACGCGGTAAGGGCAGACTTCAGCGGGCATTCGGACATGCACGCTGTCTGGTACAGCGTTACGGAAGTACAGCAATTCGACACTGGTGACGAAAAGGCGGTGGTCGAACAGAGCGAAGTCGCAACACTGGCCACAGGCACGGCATGAGCCCTCTGACGCAACCGTTTGCGTGTCGATCCAGGCATAGACGTCAGCGACCGCTGCTGCAAGATCAGCGATCCGGCTCATCGTCCCACCAGCGTGTCTGTTTGCGAATGGTCTCAATTTCGTCAAAGGAGTAAAACCGACCGTGGTTAATGCCGGGGCATCGGAGCCCGGCTGTGTTCCAGTGGTCTGCTGATTGCAGATTGCTGGTCCAAAACGGCCAGGTGCGGCATTGGTTTGGTCGGACGGGGTAGATTGCGCAGCCTCGCTGTTTTCCCATTTGCGTCAGGAAGACACAGTCTTTAGTTCGCGGCTCTTCCGCTATTGTCGTCCGCATGCCTTCGCGTCTGATGTATCGGTTGCGGACTTGCTGCTCGTCCATCTTCAGGAACGCGGCAAGGCGTGCTATCTCGGCGGCGGTGATCCAGATGTAACCTTCGGCCGGTCCGGCGCAGCAACTGCCGCATGCGGCACACTCAAAGCGCAGGCCGTCGACATACCACTTGGTTTGTTGACGCGTCGGCATTGCTCACCATTTCAAAATGGCGCCGGTGTCGGCGCTTGTGGCCATTGCGGCGTACTTGGCGAGGTATCCCTTGGTGATCCTCGCCGGCCGCGGCTTCCATTGTTTCTTTCGTTCGGCCAACTGGTCATCGGAAAGTTTGACACGTATCGTGCTGTTGGGGATGTCGATTTCGATAATATCACCTTCCTTGAGGAGTCCGATGGGGCCGCCGACGGCGGCTTCGGGGCTGATGTGCCCGATACATGCGCCGCGGGTACCGCCGCTGAAGCGGCCGTCGGTGATGAGGGCGACCGACTCGCCGAGTCCGGCGCCCATGATGTAGCTGGTGGGAGAGAGCATTTCCTGCATACCGGGGCCGCCCTTGGGGCCTTCGTAGCGGATGACCACAACATCACCGGCCTTGACCTTGCCGGCGAGGATACCGTCGCAGGCCTCTTCCTGACTTTCGAAGATCACAGCGGGGCCGGAGTGCTTGAGCATGGATGGGGCAACGCCGGCGGTCTTGACGACAGCGCCGTCGGGAGCAAGATTGCCTCGAAGGATAGTCAGGCCGCCGGTTTGGCTGTACGCGTTGTCCAGCGTGCGGATGCATTCGGTATTCTTGATTTGAGCGGAGGCGATGTTCTCGCCGATGGTTTTGCCGGTCACGGTGATACAGTCGGTATTGAGAAGACCGTCGATTTTGCTGATTTCCTTCATGATGGCGCTGATACCGCCGGCTTTGTCGACGTCTTCCATGTGCCACTTGCTGGACGGTGAAACCTTGCAGATGTTCGGGCAGCGGCGCGAGATTGCATTGATACGATCAAGGTCGTACTTGATGCCCGCCTCGTTGGCGACGGCGAGGGCGTGGAGAACGGTGTTGGTCGAGCCGCCCATGGCCATATCGGTGACGAAGGCGTTGTCGAGGGACTTTTCGGTGATAACGTCGAGCGGTTTGATGTCGCGGCGTATCAATTCGATGATTTGGCGTCCGGCGGCCTTGTAAAGTTCCTGCCGCCTGGGGTCGGTCGCCAGGATTGTTCCGTTGCCCGGCAAGGCCATGCCGATGGCCTCGCAGAGGCAATTCATGCTGTTGGCGGTGAACATGCCGGAGCAACTGCCTTGGGAAGGGCATCCGGAACATTCAAGTTCTTTGAGCTTTTCTCTGCTGATCTTGCCGGCATTATAGGCCGCGACGGCTTCGAAGATGCTGATGAGGTCTGTCACTTCGCCGCCGGACCGGCCCGCAACCATCGGTCCCCCTGAGACGAAGATCGTGGGGATGTTGAGCCGCATGGCGGCCATCAGCATGCCGGGGGTGACTTTGTCACAATTGGGGATACAGACCAGTCCGTCAAAGCAGTGGGCGCGGACCATGGTCTCGACGGCGTCGGCGATGATCTCGCGTGAAGCCAGCGAGTACTTCATGCCCGTGTGGCCCATGGCGATGCCGTCACAGACCGCGATCGTGTTGAACTCGAAGGGTGTGCCGCCGGCCTTTCGAATTGACTCCTTGACGGTGCGGGCGACGGCGTCGAGATGCACGTGGCCGGGCACGATTTCGCAGAAACTGTTGGCGACGGCTATAAAGGGCCTCTCGATATCGTTATCCTTGAGTCCGCAGGCGCGCAACAGGGCCCGGTGCGGGGCACGTTGGAACCCCTCTTTTACGGTATCACTTCTCATGATCTTGCTCCTAATCTGGCTGTCAACCCATTCACTAAACCGTACGACCCAGTCCAGTTTGCGGTAAGGCCGAAATCACTAATATAACACGTTTGGTGTATGCGTTAAATACAAATTCAGGCGTCCAAAAAGCACGTGTGCGAGACCAAATCCTGGCATGCTCAACCTGTCTTGCGTTCGGCTTTCC
>DAOTMV010000071.1:0-15084 GCA_035450485.1 Anaerohalosphaeraceae bacterium
CGAAACGCATACCACTGTAAAACAGCAACTTACAATCTATTCAGCAAGCCCTAAAGTAGCCCCCGCCGCGCTGCCGAACCGACAAATGCTCAACGCAAACCGGCAAACTCGTCCTTGCGGCGGGGCCGCGGACACGTATAATCAAGTGTTTGCAGGCAAGTGAGTTAAGCGCACATACAAGACAAGCTGCCTATGAAGTTCGAAGAACTGAATCTCAAACCCGAGGTGTTGGCCGGCCTCAAGGAGATCGGGTACACGGAATTGACCCCGATCCAGGAGCAGACGTTTTCGCATATCCTGGCCGGGCGCGACATGATCGCCATGGCCGAGACCGGCTCCGGCAAGACGGCCGCCTGCGGCGTGCCGCTGGTCCAGAACGTCGATCCGACGCTGAAGGCGGTGCAGGTTCTGGTGCTGGTGCCGACGCGAGAACTTGCGCTCCAGTACGTCCGCGAAATCTCCAACATCGCCCGCAAAACCGAAATCGCCGCCTTTGCCGCCTATGGCGGACACTCCATCGACATCCAGAAAGGCAAGCTCGAGCACGGCGTACACATTCTCGTGGCCACCCCCGGCAGGCTCATCGACCTGCTCTACAACAGTCCGCTGCGGCTTTCCGAGGTGCGGACGTTTGTCCTCGACGAGGCCGACGAGATGCTGAACATGGGGTTCATCGAGGACGTGGAGTTCATCATTTCCTGTCTCATACACGAGCATCAGACGCTGCTGTTTTCCGCGACAATGCCGCGCGAAATCAAGCAGCTTGCCGCCAGGCACCTCAAAGACCCCGTCATGATCGAACTGAACGTTGAGCAGGTCGCCCCGTCGAGCCTGGAGCATCACTTCCAGATGCTCAAGGGGCACAACCGTTTCGAAACGCTCGTTGAATACCTGCGCCAGGTGCAGCCCAAGCAGGCGATCATCTTCTGCAACTCGCGACGCAACGTCGAGAAGCTGCACGACCACTTGCGACAGGAGTTCGAATCCGTCGAGAGTATACATGGCGGGCTGGAGCAGTCCCGCCGGACGAGTTTGTTCAACCGCTTCCGCAAGCTGGACATCCGGTTCATGGTCGCCACCGACGTAGCCAGCCGGGGCTTGGATTTCAGCCACGTGACACACGTGATCAACTACGACTTTCCCACCCATGTCGAAGCATACACGCACCGCACCGGCCGCACCGCCCGAATGGGCCGAAAGGGCACCGCCATGACGTTTCTCACGGGCGCAAACCTGCGGGACCTTCGCCAGATCCTGCGGGTCAACCGTCTTGAGCCGATTTGGCGCGGACCGGCGCCGGACCTGGACCGACCGCCGAAGCCGTCATCCGGCCACCGGCCCTCCGGCAAACGGCCGCCGCGCCGCCGCAGATCACGCCGGCCCGGCAAACCCTGACCATGCACCGCCGGCCCTGAGAGGAATCGTCGTATGAACAGAAAAGTTGAGCAGATCGTCAGCACGCATGAGCGCCTCGTCTCCGAATTTCGCCAGCACGGCATCCTCAAGGTGGTTGATGCCGCCCAAATGATCGGCGACTGTTTCCGGCGAGGCGGATGCGTCTACCTCTGCGGCAACGGCGGCTCGGCCGCCGACTGCCAGCACCTCGCCGGCGAATTCGTCGGACGCTTCCGCAGAAATCGCGCCCCGCTGCCCGCCGTCGCGCTGACCACCGATACCAGCGTTCTGACGTGCATCGGCAACGATTTCAGCTTCGAGGATATATTTGCCCGGCAGGTGGAGGCGCTGGCCGGGCCGGACGATGTGCTTTGGGCCTTTTCCACCAGCGGCACCTCGAAAAATGTGCTCGCCGCCGCGCAGGCCGCCGAACGCAAGGGCACGAAAATACTGGCCTTCACCGGCCGCCCGGGCACGCCCCTGGAGGAAATGGCGGATGTGTGCCTTGCCGTCGATGCCCCCACCACTGCGGCGGCCCAGGAAATCCACATGCTGGCCTACCACGCTCTCTGCGAACTGCTGGACGCCGCCCTGGAAGGTCCTTTCGCCTGAGCCGCAACTCCGTCAGACGTTGCGGCGGATCACCGCCGCCGCGGAAACCGTCTTGGAATAGTTGCCTGAGGAAACCGTAATCGAAATCCGCACGTTGCGCGCCGGGCCCGCCGCAGGCGTTCGCGTGAACGTTATACCTGTGACATTGCGGCACAGCACGTGCGATGCCCCCGACGGATCGACAAAATGCAGCGTATCGGTTGCGTCATCGAAGCGATAGACGATCGTATAATCACCCGCGCCGTCATTGCGGAGAATCGTGCACTGCCCCGCTGGGTCGGCTTCTGACACGTCCAGCGCACTGCGCAGGTCCGTCGTGATCCGCATCAGGGCCTGGCGCGCCGTCGTGATCGCACGCACCATATCCTCGTTTTCGCGGAAGTTGGTCATCGATGCGTGCACCGCCACGCCGACGGCCGCCATAAGCAGGGCCATGAGGACCACCGACACCATGACTTCGACAAACGTAAACCCGCCCGATCTGTGCCGTATGCACCGCATCGCAGTCTCCCTAACCAATCAATAGCGGGCCCGTATCCAACTGGCCGAACTGATGGACGAACCGTTTTGAAGAATGGTCACCGTAATGCGAACGAAGTCGCTGCCGTGGTCCGCAACCACCGTGCCTAAGTTGGCCGCGCTGACATTCTCGACAACGACCCGCTGCGTAAACGACGCGAACTCCGCAAGCGGCATCTTTTCGCAGTCGATGGGCGGCGAAATCATCGCGTTGTCGAAGTCATCCACGTCGTCCCAGTCGGCCACCGTGGCTTCGCCGCTTTCGGGCCCGAACGTCGCTGTGCCCGTGCTCGGGTCGACGACCGGCAGCGTCGCCGTCATCTCCCGCATCTGCTCAATGAGAAACTCCGCCGTCGACAGGTCGACGCCGGCGCCGTTGACCTGCGTATAGGCCCCGTTGGCCACCAACAGCGCTGCCACTGCAATGCCGACCAGCACCACTGCAACCAGCACCTCGACCAGGCTCAAACCCATCCGGCGCCCGACGGCCCTGTTTTTAAAACTCGTCATATCAGCCTCCCCAAAGGGCTACGACGTGACCAGCCGCGACATCCTGAAGATAGGCAGTATCACGCTCATCGCGATGAAACCGACCAGCAGACCCATCAGAACGATCATGATAGGCTCGATCATCGACGTCACCATCTTGATCACGCTTTTCAACTCGCGCGCGTAGAATTCGGAAACATCCTGCAGAACCTCGCTTAGCGTACCCGATTCCTCGCCGCTCTGGATCATCTGCACCACGCTTCCAGGCATGAGGTCATAACCGGTCAGGCTGGCGGCGATCTTCTTGCCCTGCCGCACCGCCTCGTGCACGCCCTTCCACATACTCTCGAACAGCACGTTGCCGCTGATCTGCGACGTAATCATGATCGTATCAAGAATCGGCACGCCTGCATTGGTGAGCACGCCCATTGTGTGCATGCTGCGCGTGATATAAAGGCTGCGGCACAGCGTCTTGAGCAGAGGAACACGCAGCTTGGCGGTATGCCAGATCCGTTGCCCCGTGCCTGCGCGCGTCAGGAACCACAGCAGCCAGAACACGCCGACCACCGCCGGCAGCAGAATGAACCAGTAGCCGTGCATAAAGTTGCTTGCCGCCATAATGGCCTTCGTCGGCGCAGGCAGCAGGTGCTCTTTGCCGGCGAAGATCGCCAGAAACCGCGGCAGCACGAAAAGCAGCAGGAACAGCGTCGTCACCACCGCCATCACAAGAATGATCACAGGATACACCATCGCGCCGATTACCTGCGAGCGGGTCTCGGCCTCCTGGTCGAGATAACCGGCCAACTGCTGAAGCATGCTGCTCAGCGAACCCGAGATTTCCGCCGCCGCGACCATGTTGATGTACAGATTGTTGAAAACGTCGCGGTGTTCGCCCAGCGCCTGCGAGAAGCTCTCGCCCGCCTCGATCCGGCCCTTCAGGTCCAGGATGATCGCCCGGAACTTCTCCTTCTTGACGTTGGCCGCAATCGATTCCAGCGAATCCTGCAGGCTGATGCCCGCCTTGATCATCACGGCGAGCTGATTCGTGAAGTGCAGGATGTCCTTGCGGCTCGGACCGGTCTCGAAACGCACGTCCAGAACGCTTTTTCTGCGCTGACCCTCTCCCGGCTCCACTCCCGTGGACGAACGGTATCGCGATTGAGCGCCGCCGGTGCGCTCCGACGTTGTCTGCTCAAACAGTGCCATGGTGTTCCCCTGAATTTAACTGACCAGTGATTCCTGGAGTCTGGCTTTTTTCGCCTTGTTCTCGGCGGTAAGCATCTTGTCCATCTTGCCGGGATTGCTGGACCGCATCACGGCCTCATCCCGGTCGATGAACCCCTTGAAGTACATATCCGCGATGCTGTGGTCCATGCTCTGCATGCCTATCCGCCGCGACGTCTCGATGATGTTCGGAATCTCGTAGACACGGTTTTCACGAATGCAGTTCCGCACGGCCGAGGTGCACAGGAGAATCTCCGTGCAGGGCACCATGCCCGGCTGGTCGACGCGGCGAAACAGCGTCTGCGAGATCACCGCCTGAAGCGTATTGGCCAACATTGCGCGGATCTGGTTTTGCTGCGTCGCCGGATAAATATCGATGATACGCTCGACCGTCTGCGAGGCATTGACCGTGTGCAGCGTGCTCAGCACCAGGTGCCCCGTTTCCGCGGCGGTAATCGTCGAACTGGTGGTCTCAAGGTCGCGCATTTCGCCGACCAGGATGATATCCGGGTCCTGTCGCAGAACGTGCTTCAGCCCCGAGGCGAAATCCGTGCAGTCGGAGCCGACTTCACGCTGTTCGATCATGCACGTGTTGTTTTCCAGTGCGTATTCGACGGGGTCTTCCAGCGTGATGATGCGCTTCTTGTATTTCTGGTTGATCACGCCGATCATCGACGCCAGCGTGGTGCTCTTGCCCGAGCCCGTGTGGCCCGTAACAAGCACCAGGCCGCGGGGAAGATCAGTCAATTCTTTGACAATCGGCGGCAGGTGCAGATCTTCGATCTGCGGGATATGGTTGGAGATCACGCGAAAGCTGATCGCTATCGAGTCCCGCTGGTAATGCGCGTTTACGCGGAAACGGCTGCCGTCGTCGATCCGCGTCGAGAAGTCCAGGTCGCGTTCCACCTCGAAGCGCTTGAATTTCTCTTCGCCCACCATCGTCAGGACCATCTGCCTGACCTCCTCGTTGTTCACGGGAGGCATGTCCATCAGTACCAGTTCCGTATTGATGCGCATGATCGGCGGCATGGCGACATTGACGTGAACGTCCGAAGCTCCATGCTCGATGGACGCAGCCAGCATTTTCTTCACGTTGATCATAAACTCACCTGCACCTGTCCACTCTATGCTGTTCCCTGATGTTCGCGCCTTCCGTTCGGCAGCCGCCGCGGCGATGTCACGCCTGATCGCCGTCCTCGTCAAGCACCAGAACCAGGCTCTTGGCGTCACTGCCGTCCGCTTCTTCCAGCGGCGTCCGGCCTCGCGTGCTCTTGGCCCTGCCCTTGGGCCGGCCTTTGGCCGCCGGTTTGGCCTCGGCCCTGAAGCTGCTGACGTTTTCCTCGAATCCCTCGTCCTCCGTCTGCCCGTAAACCTGGGTCACCCGCAGGACCTCTTCGATCGTGGTGATGCCTTTCTGCACCTTCTTGATGCCGTCGTCAAACAGCGTGTCGCGGCCGCTCTTGACGAACGCCGCCCGCATGCTGTTGACCGACGAGTCCTTGTTAATGATGTCCCGAAACTCATCATCGACGATCAGCAGTTCGAAAATGCCCGCACGTCCGGCGTAGCCGCTGCCCCGGCATTTGTCACAGCCGGCGCCGTGCATCAGTTGTTTGGGGTTGATGCCGGCCTGCTGAACGTACTTGCGCATGTTTTCCGGGATCTTGTAAGGCTCTTTGCAGTGATCGCAGATCCGCCGCACCAGACGCTGGGCCAGAACCGCGTTGAGCGACGCCGCGATCAGGTACGGCTCGATGCCGATGTTGACCAGTCGCGACACGCTGCTGGGCGCGTCGTTGGTGTGCAGCGTGCTCAGCACCAGGTGCCCGGTCAAAGCCGCCTGAACGGCGATGCGGGCCGTCTCGTTGTCGCGGATTTCGCCGACCATGATGATGTCGGGGTCCTGCCGCAGCAGGCTCCGCAATGCCGCCGCGAACGTCAGGCCGATCCGATCGTTGGTCTGCACCTGGTTGCATTTTTCCAGATTGTATTCGACCGGGTCCTCCACCGTCGAAATGTTCAGCGTCTGGCCGTCCATCTGTCCAAGCGCCGAATACAGCGTCGTGCTCTTGCCGCTGCCCGTGGGTCCCGTCACCAGCAGAATGCCGTGCGGCAGAGCGATCTGTGCCTTGAACAGGCTCAGCACGTCCGGCTCCATGCCGCTGTTCTCCAGCCCGATCATGATCGACCGGCTGTCGAGAATACGGATGACCACCTTCTCACCGTGGCTGGTCGGCAGCACCGACACACGAAGATCCACGCCTCGGCCGCCCATGATCGCCGCGATCTTGCCGTCTTGCGGCAGCCGCCGTTCGGAAATATCCAGGTTGGCCATGATCTTCAGACGCGAAACTACCGCCGGGTGCATCTTCGCCGGCGCCTGCATGATGTCGAACAGCACGCCGTCGATGCGGTAGCGGATCTTTGTGTACTTCTCTTTTGGCTCGATGTGGATGTCGCTGGCGCCCTCGCGCAGCGCATTGGTCAAAAGATAGTTGACGTACTTGATAACCGGCGATTCGGCCGCGCTTCGCTCCAGATCGCCGATATCCTCCTCGACGTCCTTGACGACCTCCACGTCGGCGATGTCGTTCATTATCTCGTCGACGTTGTAGCCGATGTGCTTGTCGTCGAATTCCTCGCAGACCGCCTGGATGTCGCTTTCCGGACACACCACCACCTGCACCGGCATCCGCGTCTGACGCTTCACGTCGTCGATGGCGAAGACGTTGGTCGGTTCGCTCGTGGCCACGATCAGCACGTCATTCTCGATGGCCACGGGCATGATGTGATTGCTGCGGATATAATCCGCCTCCAGCTTGTCAAAGGCATGGCGGTTGACCGCCTCCGCCGTGATGCGGCGGAATTCGAACCCGCACAGGGAAGCCCGCGCCGCAAGAATATCCTCGTCAGTCGCGCCGGCCTTCTTTAAGAGCCCCTCGAGCCCCCCGGGCGCCTTCTGAGCATCCTGCCGTCGGATCTGCTCGGCCTGCTGCGCCGTGATCTTCTCCATCTCCACCAGCACGTCGATCATGTCTCGAACGTGCGCCGCCTCCGATGTCTGCGGCGAGTAGAGATTGCACAGCCCCGGCGCCAGAGGTATTTCGCCCTTCATTTCCACGCCGCCGGCGCCGGCGGTATTGGCCTTCTTGCTTACAAAAAGTCGTTTCATTCTGACATCTTCAGTATAATGCTGATTCCATCCTGTTCGAGTTCTACGGCCCGCTGTGTGATCTTCTTGACCGTAAAGCCGTCGATGCTGTCGCCCACGTAGAGGATCTTCTCGTTGATCATGCAGCAGCCGCCCTGGGGCGCCGCCATTATGCTCCATAGCTGCAAGCCCTTGGACTTGCGATTGATCTCTTCACGCAGCAGGATCTCGTGACTCGGGTCGATCTGGCTCAGATCGCCGATGGGCAGTTCGTGTTCGAACGGATTCTTCTTCAGCTCGTCGACGCCGATCTGGTCGATCTCCGAGAATTCGTAAAACCGCTCCACGATCTGACCCACGTGCGTATCCATCTCCGTCTTGATGCCGGTCAATTGCGCTATGGCGCTTTCGATCTTCGCCTCCTCCGTCCCCGCGGCACTTGCGGCCGACGGTGTGGTCTTCTTGATCATGAACCAGACACACAGGGCGCCCACCGTGAACAGAAGCGCCAGCGTGATCGTGCTGTGCTTGAGATTCTTGCCGTGATGCGCCGTCGTCAAAAAATCCTGGTCGCCGCCGGGGGACGCCCCGACAGCGTTATTCTGGTCGCTCTGATTGCCTGCGTCCTGCGGGGCGCTCTGTCCGTCTTGCATAAATGACAGCATGGTGGTGCTCCGTTAAGTGGGTTTGGATTTGTTCAGGCGTTGCCGCTCTGGAAGAAGATGCTGACGATGAACGTCGCTTCCGTCTGACCCTCGCTCTTGTTCTTCTTCTTCAGCGACAGTTCGCGGATCTTGGTGATCCGGTCCAGCTTCTCCAACTCCAGGAGAAACGCGTAATACGAGTTGAAGTTGCCGTGCAGCTCCATCTTCAGCGGCTGCTCAACGTAGCCGCGGTTGTTTTTTGTGTTCAGCGCCCGTATGGTCTTGGGCGTCAGGCCGTGCGTCTGGGCGATCTTCGTCACGTCCTCCAGAATCTTGTGGATTTCACTGCACGGTGGCAGCTTGCTCTCGAACACCGTAATGGCTTCTTCCACCTTCTTCAACTGGTTCTGAAGATCGCTGGCGGTTGCAGTCGCCTTTTTGAGTTCCTGGAGCTTGGCCCGCTTCTGCTCGACCTTGACCTTTTCCTGTGCCAGGTGCTGATTGGCCGGCTTGATCATGTACGCGTAAGAAACGTACGCCAGCGCCATGAGCAGCACGAAGAAAATCAGTTTTCGTGAACCGCTGTTCATAAGAATGCCTTTCTAATCGTTGGGCCTGTGTCGCATTTTCGCGCCCGACGTCAGTCGTGCCGCGCTCAGAGAAACTGCTCGCGAGTCTGACGGATCCGCGTGATGTCTTCCTTGGAAATAATCATGCCTTTCTTAAGCCGCGTCTCCAGCTTGAATTCGCGGAAACGCGTCTCGTCGATCTTGTGCTCCTTCGATTCCACCAGGCTGACGCTTTCCAGAAGCACGCTGTCGCCCAGCCGGGCGATGTACGTGGCTACTTCAATGTCGCTGGGCGCAATGCCCTTGATTTCTATGTTGGTCTCCACCTCCTTTGGGGCCACCGGCTCGGGCGCCGCGGGCTTTGCGCTGGCGGCCTTGTAGCGGCTGGCGCCGCCGGACGCAGGACTCGCTGCCGCCGCAGTCGCCGTCTCCTTCTCCACAAGATTCACCTCCAACAGACTGACCCCCGCAGGCAGGCTGTTGGTCAGACCCGCAAGGATCACACTGCGGGGCACAGGCTCCAGAAGCTCGGCAGTCATCAGCATCGTCTTCATCATGGTCTTGCTTTTCGTCTTCAGTTCCTCAAGCTGCGCAATTTCCTCCTGCGCCTCAGCCATCTGACGCGTAAGCGCCGTCAGTTCGCTGCGAATGGCGCGCTGCCGCATCTTCAGGAACGAAAACGTCATGGCGATGGCCCCCATCATCACCGCGAACAGAACCAGGTAGATGAGGTTGGCGCGATTGCTTTCGCGCTGCTGTATGTAGTCGTTCGGGACAAAATCAATTTTACTCATAATGTTGCCGCCTCATTCAAGCGTCGTTCACTTTCAACGATCCAGAGCCGACAGGCTCAGGCCAAAGGCGATCGACCAGTCGATCGTACTGTCGCGCCGCTCAACAAAAGCTTCGCACCCGGGCCGCAGCTCCACTGCGCCAAGAACGTCTCCGATCTGCGCTGGGATGTGCATGCGCCGAGCCATCTCCGCAAGCTTCTCGCATAACGCCGGCTCCGCGTGCTGACCCGACAGGAAAACCAGCCGCTGGATCCTTGTGCCGCCGCACATCGATTCGAAGTACCTGCTGCACGCGTCGATCTCCGAGATCAGCCGCTTGATCGAATCCTCGCAGTTCAAATGGGAAAAACCTATGGGGATCACGCGGGCAAAAAGGAGATTGCGGTTGCGGCAGATGACGATGTTGGTGTTGGCGCCGCCCACGTCCATCAGCATCGCCACCTTGTCCTGCTCGTCGCGGCGGCGGCTGAAGAATTCCACAAACGAGTTGGTCATCGCAAAAGGCCAGACACTGATGCACTGTACCTCCAGGCCCGCCTTCTCGTATATCGCCAGTTGCCTATCCACGTTCAGACGCGCCGCCGCCATCACCAGCACGTCCACTTCCCCGTTCTTCGATCCGGCCCCTTCGGCGACCACGTGCTTGACCATGGCGTCGCCGGCATTGAACGGAAGCCGCTGTCGAACCTTGTTCAGGACAGTCTCCCCCATCTTGTCCTCGCTTACGCGCGGCACGCGGACCTCGTCGATGAAAACGTCCTGCGACGGCAGCGCCGTCACCACCCGTTTGCCCTTGAAGCCGCACTGCTTGGCTAATTTCCGTGCGGCCTTGGCCGCCCACCGCTGCCAGTCGGCACTGCCGCTGACAATCTCGTCCGGTTTCTTCTCGCAGCCAACGGCATACAGGTAAAGGCCCTTGCCGTTCCCTAACTGCGCCATTCGCAAATAGCTGCTGCCCAGGTCGACGCCGATAGGGCATACCTTCTTGGTCAATCCACCAAACATTCCCTAATCCATCTCCGGTGGCCAAATTAGAGGCACTGAATGTCCGCACCTACATCCGGTCACGTGGACGCTCTTTTCTTGTATCCCTGTCGTCGACAGGAAACCACCCGGGCATTAGTCCCTGTCATTCCGGTAAGGTGACAGCGCCAAATTGACGGGTACATCTAAAACATAGGAAACGCGGATTACAGGGTCAAACACGCCGCCCGCGCGCAAAGCAATCCAACAGTGCGTCCGAAAAAAAAGTCTGCTTGAACGTGGATGGGCAGTTGAAGAAGACCGGGCGCGCCTTGCAGCATGCCCTCCGCGGCGGCCAATGCCGCCGGCCGCTGCGATGAACTGGCCTCAACGCCGCCGGCCGTGCGCGAGATTACCGAAGAACAAGAATGCGCAGTCGAAGATTTGTCCTATAATGTTTGAACCGCACTTGGCGGGGTTAAGCGGCCGACAACGCCTACTCGGCCTTGAGCCGTCGTGACATGAGATCTTCCACCGCCTCCCGCACGCCTTGGGTGATCATCGTCTTGCCGGAGCGGGCTTGGTGAACATCCCATCACGGGATAGCACCCTCAGGCTGGGGCCATAAGGATCCGGAACAGAAATCTGAATCGGCAGGTCGTAGCGGAACTGAAACCGATGAACGCCCTGGATGGTATCCGGGCATTTAAATCGCTCGAATGAAGATGCATCATAAGTAAACAACAGGTCATCCGCGGCAGACCTTTTGTAGCGGAGCGGTAACTGGTCATGATAGCCGCTCTTGCTGACACACAGCCGGGCGTTATCGACTGCGCCAAAATAGTACGTTTGTCTTGAATCCGTCTTGTCGCCCATGGTTGGATCGACAGGAATCCAGCCGCTGCCTTCCACGTAGAATTCGGCCCAGTTGTGACCTGAAACGGTTGTCTTTAGTTTGTCGTCATCAGAAGCAGCAAGGGCAAATCCGGCACAACGACGGGCGGGAACTCCTGCCGCCTGGCAAAGTCGGACAAAAAGTGCCGCGTAGGTGCCGCAGTGTGCCTGTTCGCCCTCAGAAATCGTGGCCGGTTTTCCATACGAAAGCGCATAACGAAGATAATTATAAATTCGTCTCGCTATGTCTACAGGCTCCATAGCAGGCGAAATCCTGGCCGCCTTCAAGAGTTGAAAGTCCCGGTTGACGTCAATCGCCTCCGACCCGTCGTAAACGGGATAAGTTGTGTAACGTTGATAGAGCGGGCTTGACGTGTCATAAGGCCTCGCGGAGGTGAGTGCGGCACGACGCTCATACAGATCGACCGAAAACGTGATTGTAATGTCGTCCACAAAGCCGGGTTCAACATCGATGTATTCTATCCAAAGCGTGCGGCCGTCCAAGGAACAGGCAACATTGTTGGGGGCGGCTTTACTGTCTACGGCTTCGATGACGACATTGTCCTGCGACGCATCAACAACAGGCAATCCTACATAAATTGCCACGATATTGTTTTTGCTCTTGTGGTCTTTTCCCGCGGTTATCTTCAGTTGACGAGTTGCTCTGATTTTGACGGGTTCGCCTCGGCGCTGGGAATAATCAATCTCCTCTGCAGCCGACGGCCTGAAGGGGAGTGCTAATGGAGCGGGTTCTTCCTCAACGGCAATGCAAACGAACGAACAGGCCAGAACACAGCAGACTAAGGCCGCTTTGCACAGCATTTTCATTGGTGCCGGGTTCCTGTTAACAACAAGAGACATTCTAATCGGCCGTGATGCCGCTTATTGCAGCCGCGTCAACCGCTTCCCTGCAGCGGCTGGCCGAATTGCATGTCGAGGCGGCGGCTTCTACTCCGCCTTCAAACGTCTCGACATGAGATCTTCCACCGCCTCCTGCACGCTCTTGGCCCCGGAGAGGATATCGCCGATGCCGTTGGAGATCGGCATTTCGACGCCGTACCGTTGGGCCAGCGCCAGCACCCCGCGGCACGTCGCCGCACCTTCCACGACGCTGTGCGTCGCCGCCAGTGCCTCCTGCGCGCTCATGCCCTGTCCAATGCGCTCCCCGAATGAACGGTTACGGCCCTTGGGCGAGATGCATGTCGTCACCAGATCGCCCAGACCGCTCAGGCCCGCAAACGTCGCTTCCTTGGCCCCCATCGCCAGGCCCAGACGCTGAATTTCAGCCAGCCCTCGCGCCAGAAGCGCCGCTTTGGCATTGTCACCGAGCCCCATCCCGTCGATGATGCCCGCCGCAATGGCGATTACGTTTTTGGTCGCCCCGCACAGTTCGACACCCAACAGATCGGTGTTGGTGTACACTCGAAACATCGGCGAGTTAAACGTCAGTTGAATCCGTTCGGCCAGCGCTTCATCCGGGCTTGCGGCGGTCGCCGTCGCAGGCAAACCGCGCACGAGTTCATCGGCGATGGTCGGCCCCGAAAGGGCCGCGTACGCGTGCTCGGGGCCGAGCACTTCGGCGAGAATCTCGCAAGGCCGCAGAAGCGTCTTATGTTCAATCCCTTTGGCGGTGCTGACTATCGGCGCCCCCGGCGGCAGGTGTTCCTTCAAACGCCTCCACACACTCCGCATGTATTGGCACGGCACCGCGGACACCAGCAACTGTGCCCCGGACATCGCTTCGGCGTCGCGGTGTTCGAACTTCAGCGACGTCGGCAGCTCGTAGCCCGGCAGAAATATGAAATTCTCCCGACGCGCCGCAATTTCCGCCAACTGCTCGGCGTCGTGCCCCCAGATCGTGACGTCGAGGTCCTTGGCACAGAGCATCATGGCGCACGCACTGCCCATGGCCCCGTCGCCGATAATTGTGATCTTCTCGTACATGGCCGTATTAATAACCGAATCCCCCGTAATTGCAACCGCTAACCGCCGACTTTGCGGCGGCAGGCGTCAGTCTTCCAGCACGGTGACGGCCGCACCGTTGAGCTTTTTTAGGGCGGGCAATTGCGCTGCGCCGAGCCGGGCCTCCAGCACAACCTTGTCTTCGCCGTATTCCTCGCGCGTCACTTTTCCGTGCGCCCGCAGGAAGCTTTGCAGACGGCCGTTTCCGGGCGTGCTTTCGACGCGAACGCGGATCTCGCGGCCGCGATATCTTGCCAGCACGCGCTGTGCAACAATGTCCAGATTCATCCCCGTCCGCGCCGAGATGCAGATTGCGTCCGGGTGGATGGTTTGTGCCGATTCCAGTACCGAGATATTGCGAATTGCGTCGGCCTTATTGAGGAGTACGATGGTGTCTTTTTTGTCGCAGCCGATTTCGGTCAGGACTGTTTTTACGCTTTCCATCTGTTCGAAGAGATTTTCGTTGGAGGCGTCCACGACGTGCAGGAGGAGATCGGCGTTGACCGCTTCTTCGAGTGTGGCCTTGAACGAGGCGACGAGATGGTGGGGCAGGTTGCTTACAAAGCCGACGGTATCGCTGAGAAGGACCTCTGCGCCGGCCTCAACGATCCATTTGCGTGTGCGGGTGTCGAGCGTGGCAAAGAGGCGATCTTCCACGAAGACGCCGGCATCGGTGAGGGCGTTCATGAGTGTGCTCTTGCCGGCGTTGGTGTAGCCGACGAGGCAGATTTTGAACATGTCCTTGCGGCCGGCGATTTCGCGGAGTTTGCGTTTGTCGATTCCGGCAAGTTCGCGTTTGAGTTCGGTAATTCGCCGGGAGACGATGCGGCGGTCGATTTCGAGCTGCTTTTCGCCGGTGCCGCGCGTGCCTATGCCGCCGGCGGCGCCGACGGCGCCTGCGCCCGCGGCGCCGGTTACGGTGTCGAGGTGGGACCACATGCGGGTGAGCCGCGGGTAGGTGTACTGGAGCTGGGCGAGTTCGACCTGGAGCCTGGCCTGCCGGGTGCGGGCACGCGTGGCGAAGATGTCGAGGATGAGTTCGCTGCGGTCAAGGACCTTGGCGCTGATGATCTTCTCGAGTTCGCGGATCTGACCCGGCGAAAGGTCGTTGTCGAAGATGACGACGTCGGCCTTGAAGTGGCTTACCCGGTCGCGGAGCGTCTCCGCCTTGCCGCGGCCGATGTAAGTGCCGGGTGTGATTCGAGTTACCTTCTGGATGAAGCGGTCAACCACGATGGCGCCGGCGGTCTCGGCCAGCGCCGTCAGCTCGACCAGGTTGTCTCCTTTGAAGCCGTTACCTCGCAGAGGCGCCCCCACCAGGATGGCCCGTTCCTTTCGGACCTGCAACTGCTCCCTGACTTTTTCCAACCGAGTTGATACCTCCAATAATTAAAGATTTTGGCCACGCACTTGGTATTATACGATATCGACCGGGATTGTTCAAGCCTCATTCTTTGCATGTCCGGGCCGGACGGCGGGAGAAATGTTATAATTTGTGCAAATTTCTGCAATAATTTTGTGTGGCGTGCGTCATATGGCTATGTGTGACCATTTGACTGGAGGTGGAGATGAGCGTTGCCGCGATGGTTTTGGTCGGGCTGATGGCCGGCTTGGCCTGTTGGGTATTTTTGCAGCCATCCTTTCCGGGCTGGGGGTTCTGTGTCTTGTAAGGCTTTTGTTGGCAGGGACTTACTGCGCGCCGGATCGTGAAGCTGAGGGCGAAAGCGACTTGCCCATGCACGTGAGCTTGTCCCACTTGTCGTTGAAAAATGATTGAAAAAGGTCATGCGGTCCGGGTAACTGATAGACAGACAGAAGTTGTCCCATCCGTAGTTGGAGGTTGAAAAGAAGATATGGCTACTCCGGCC
>DAOTMV010000072.1:0-14607 GCA_035450485.1 Anaerohalosphaeraceae bacterium
CCGAAACGCATACCACTGTAAAACAGCAACTTACAATCTATTCAGCAAGCCCTATGTAGAGGAACACTACGCCAGCAACAAAAACCACCTTTACCGCCACGTCGGCAGCTTCAAGCACAACCTCTCCAGCGTCTTCGACGAATTGTCCAAGACCTCTCGCAACTCCGTGAGTGGACTGTCCCACGGCATCCACGGTTCCCTTAAGTAGATCTCCCAAACCACCCACCGTACCCCCGATGAACTCCCCCAAGCCACCAACCGTTCCTTCAACAGTTTTTCCAGCACCCTTCACAACTCCACCAAGGGATTCTGCAACTCCACTGAAAGTGTTGGTTACACTGGCACTTATGGAAGACTTCGCCTTGGAATCGGTATGGCAGGAAATTCCACCAACTTCTGAGTCTTGTACCTCTGAACTTGTGGCTTGAACTGTTCTGCCTTTTGAAATGGGAACAGGTTGCCGATTGTCCTTCAATCCAGAGGCACTAGCCAGCCAAATGGAGTCGCAATTGAAGCAGGCCACGAGTAAACGGATGCGGGCGATGGCGGACGAAGTCTTTGCCGCGCAACCTGATTCACAGAACAAGTCCATGCAGATTGCGCCCGCCAAGCGACTGTACGAGTCTTCTACGCAGTTGTTTTCCAAGCCGATCACGATTCCCAACCTGACCCAGGCGGAAAGGAGATTCCTTGCGACCTACTATGATCTGAGGCTGCGGGGCTATAGCACCGCGTTGGCCAAAGCCGGGCAGGCCCTTGCCGTGGCCGAGCCGGCCTTTAAGGGTACATATGACTATGTCATGGTCTTGCCCCTGTTGCACGCATCTGACAAACAACCCGTCAAGGCTGACGTGCTTCCGCGTTGGATGCAGCGGTCCGTACATTTGGACCTTTGTTCGGATTCATGTCTTCTGCACTTCGGGATGCCTTATCAGGCGATGGAACTTGCAAGGCAGTCGGCTGCCACCGAAGATCGTCCGTTTTCTGAGCTTGCCTTTTACCGCTCGGCTTCCCAAAAATGTGGCGTCCCGTTGTCGCATGTGGCCGTCGAATGTCTTACCAAAGCACTGGAATTCGTTCCGCCAGATCACGGGGACCAAGTTGTGGCCTTGAAGTTTGAGATAGTGCAGCTGTGGCTAGATTCCGGAAATCACGCGCTCGCTGCAGGCCAGGCCCGGGACATCTATCAGGGGCACGCAAGCCACGCCGAATCCGGAAAGGCTGGATGGCTGTACTTCTATGCGCTTTCCAGAAGCAACAACACGGATGCTATTCTGGCCGGCATTGATGCGGCGTTAAGTGATCACAGGTGCGAGATTTACAGACCAAAACTGATGTACGTCAAATGGTGGGCCCTCCGTCGCAAACGTGATCAGGTTGCCAGAGTTGCGGCCCTGGAGCATGAACTGTTGAAGGATTATGGTGACGATCCAATGGTCGCACCCATTCTGCTGTCGCAGGCAACGGACTGCCTTGCGCAGCAGGATTACAGCAAGGCCACCGGCGTTCTCGAGGAGCTGGTCGAAAAATTTCCTGAGACCAAGGCGGCCGATCAGGCAAGACGGATGCTTGAGAAACTGCGGAAGATCGGCAATCTGTAGATGCTGCCGCAGGATACTATGGTTGCCTTTTTGAGGTATCTGCGCACATGATCTGTTATACGCTTAGATGTGTCATTACGGCAGCTCTGTCGTGTGTTTCGATAGCGATTGGCGTCCCTGATACAGAAACCACAGGCACATCGCTGACACACATGGGTAGACCGTACCCCAACGTGATTCTAATTACGATCAGTTCTCTGAGGGCGGATCATGTGGGGTGCCTTGGTTATGAGAGGGATACCACGCCGCATTTGGACGCATTTGCCAAGGAGAACCTGCTATTTTCCAATGCATATGCCGTCTCGAGTTGGATGATGCCGGCCCACGGGACGGTTTTTACCGGGTTGTATCCAAGCGGACACGGTGCGACACACGTCGATAAGGACCTTTCCGTCCATCCCCAAACGTTGGCTGAAATCCTCAAGGACTATGGGTACTACTGCGCGGCATTCTGCTGCAATCCCCGACTGGACACAGAGCACGGCTTTGGTCAGGGTTTTGACTTCTACGATGATTTCAGTGTCCGCTTAATACTGGAGAGCTTGGAACTCAGTGGCAAAGAGGTCAATATTGACCAAAGCAGGACCAACCCTCTTGTTAACGATGCGGCCGTCCGTTGGCTGCAGTGCAACCGGCACAGGCCGTTCTTTCTGTTTCTCCACTATTACGACACGCATTGGGACTATGTGCCGGCCAAGCCGTACGGCACCGAATATGACGCAGACTACAAAGGGCCGATCGATGGCACGAATATCGCCAGGGAACCGCTTTTCAGCAATCCTCCCGCAGAAGAGGACATCAGGCATATTGTCGCTCTATACGATGGTGAGGTGCGGCAGACCGATGATGATCTTGGCGAGATGCTCAGCTTCCTGGACGATTGCGGCCTGATGGAGGATTCCCTCGTCGTTGTTATGGGCGACCACGGAGAGCAATTCTATGAGCATGGTCATACCAGCCATCATGGAATCTTTGACGAATTGCTACATGTGCCTGTGATGGTTTCGGCGCCGAAATTGTCTCAGAAATGCGGCAGGATAGAGTCTTTAATCAGTCAGATCGATGTCATGCCCACAATCCTGGAGTATCTGGCGATTCCGATTCCAACTCAGTGCGAAGGCAGGAGTTTGGTTCCACTGCTTATGGGCAATTCGCAGGCGGTCAACGAGTATGTCTTTGCAGAATACACCGGGGGGGCGGCACCCAATGCGTACATCATCCGGTCGCTGCAGCATAAATGTGTGGTCGCGGAAGGCGTTACATTCGCCTATGATTTGACAAAGGATCTGGGCGAGCAGCGGAAACTCAGCAGATCCGCCTTTACAGATCAGATGCTTTCGCTAAGCGACCGCTTGGATGCCTGGCTGAAGCAGCATGTGAAACCTCAGTAGAGTTCGTGCAGATATGATATGCAGTTAGCCATCAAAAGAGTAGTTGCCCCCTTACAGAGTCGACTTGCCTGTCAGGCGGAATCATTCTTGCTTGGCATATTCGAATACGGTGACTACAGTTTTCGATCGGCACTACGGGGCGAATACTCTGATACATTGCGTTGTACGTTCTTTTTGGCCCAGGCCGGAAAAAGGATTTGCGGGGCGGCGGGCTGTCTCCATGCCATCAGTGACCCTAGAATTGCGATCCTCGGCCCCGTCGCTGTTGCGGAGGATCGGCGAGGAAAAGGCGTCGGTACACGGTTGATCGAGCAAGTTACGAGTTATCTCCAAGCTCTAGGCAGCAAAGCTCTCTACCTGGGGGTTTCTCAAACAAATCCAGCCGTCGGTTTGTATCGTCGGCTCGGCTTCACGACATACCACGGCATCGTCATGCGATATATTCTGGACGGCGATGCTGCATTGCAGGATTATTTCCTGGATGAAGGTTACAGGGCCTTCATCCGCCCGGCGACCTGGGGGGATTACCCGAAGATACAGGCACTATCGTGTTTCCCGTGTCTGATGAAGACATTTGACTTGGCCGCGGGGATATACTCCAGTATGTACTCCGAACCAACCGTCTTTCTGTCAGTCTTCCCGTCTATGATGCGCTCCATCGCCAGGCGGGGTGGCGTCATGAACGTACTGACGTCGGGGTCTCGAGAAAGCATTGTTGGCATCGCCCATGTCATCAGGCCCCGGTCGGCGCCGCAAGGGCATACAGCTGCTCTGGATTTCTTTGTGCATGACGCTTTTCTTAACAGCGCTGCCGAGTTGGTATCCCGTACCTTGCAGGATGCGACCGTTTTGGCGGTGCACCATATTTCGTTTTCCTGTGTAAGTAGCGACCCAATCAAGTCGGAGATCGCAACTGGTCTGGGGGCCAAACGCGTATCAGTACTGCCCAAGGGGGTCAAAATCGCCGACACGTCCGAGGATATCGTTACCTACTATTTGTGAAGAGGAATGGATGCGGAGCACAGGAGCAAAACCAGGCGTGTGGCTGCTGATTTCAATCGTATGCATCAACGGAATATCTGTCCTTGCTGCGGCCAATCTGGACACCCGCCGGTATGACAATCGGCAATTGCCGCACTTACCTGTAGGCAAGCCGCTCTCGCTACGATTCAGGAGTCAGATCGATGGGAGTCAGCAGCCACTGCTTATGAAGCTGCCTGAGAATTACACACCTGACAAGGAATGGCCGCTGCTTGTGACACTCCATGGGCTCGGAGACGGGCCGATTCTTGCACCGGACATCGAATCCATGGTTCAGATAGGTCCCTACGGTCGGGGCTCGCTCTGGTATACCGGCATGGGCGAAGAGGATGTATTGGAGTGCATTAACTTTGCCAAGCAGGTACTCGCTATCGACGAAGACCGCATCTACCTCTGTGGCTTCAGTATGGGCGCAATCGGCACATTCAGGCTGGGACTCAGATACCCCCACATTTGGGCTGCCTGTGTTCCGGTTTGTGGGCGATGCGACGATTCGTATTCCTTGACAAATGCCATGCATGTACCGTTTTGGATCCATGCAGGCAGTGACGACGCTGTTCTGTCTGCCGACTACTCCCGGGCTGTCTACAAGCAGACATTGGACAAGGGGCTGGCTGACTGGAAGTACACGGAACATGCCGGTATGGGGCACAGCTTTGCCGTGAACTGGCCGGATATCGAAGCGTGGTTGCTTACCAAGAAGAAGGTGAGCCGTCCCGAACACGTATCGTGCCGCACGAAGCAGCCGGGCCGGTATTACTGGTTTGAACTCAGCGAATTGAGTGAGTTCGGGATGATTGCAACTGTGGATGCTCGGGTGAATGGGCCGTTACTGGAACTCAAAACGGACAATGTTGCCAACTACACGATCTTCTTTGGCGATTGTCCAGTGGATGTATCGGCAGGCGTTCGAATTGTCGAAAACGGCAAGACGGTCTTTGACGGAAAGCCTGACCGGAGCGGGTATTTCGTGAAGAGACGCGAGCACGACGGTCCACGAAAACACACGGGGCGATGTGGACCCCTCTGGGACATATATCGTGGCCCGTGTACGCTTGTGTACGGGACCGACTCCACAGACAAGTTGCTTGTTGAGGCTGCGCGATCCTGTGCGGAGTCCTTTTCAAGTCCCCCCTGGATGGGACGGGTGACTTTTCCGGTGATCCCCGATACACGGATTACCGAACTACAAATCAAAGACTCCAACCTTGTTCTCTTTGGTAATGCGGCAATGAACAAAGTGCTTGCACGGATAGCGAGTGAGCTTCCCGTCGTCATGACCCCAGATTCTATTTCGGCCGACGGGCATAGGTTCACGGGCAGGGACATTGGTTTCGTGCTTATCTACCCCAATCCATTGAACAACCAAAGGTATGTCGCCGTCTTTGCCGGTAGTTCAGCAGATGCGATGAACGTTTTTGACCGGCTTTGGCCCGACTTTCATTCGCCTGTGCGGGATATTGACGCGGGTGTCTTTGAACTGGTACACCGCGACAATGCGGTTGAATGGAAGCTTACGCGGGTTTTCGGGTCCGATTGGAACTGGCGGTGATATTCAGGTTCCGATAAGCGGTCCAGGGAAAGTTTCAAGAGGCGGCATCCTGCAGGCTCTTGAAGACATCCAAGAGCCGTCGGCGGCCATGCAACAAACGCTTTTGGAAGGCCTCTATTGTACAACCGGCCAAAACTGCGGCCTCTCTCAATGACTTGCCTTCGATATGGAAGAGCTGAATGGCTTTTCGCTGCTTAAAAGTCAATCTCTTTAGAGCCTCTTGCACGGCCAGCACCAGCTCATCTCGGCAAAGGTCGTCTGACGCCCTGGTGTCTGTTGATTGGATACTGTGCTCAATGAACTTCTGACGCCGAACCCTATCCTTGCACAGGCGTCTGTGTTCTTCGTGCAGAACATTTCGGGCAATGCCAAACAGGTACGTTTTGAATGTCGACCTGCCCCGGAACCTCTGCCGGCTGTGCCAGGCTCTTACGAAGACTTCCTGTATGAGGTCGTCCAGACTGCTATGGTGTCCATCCAGGGCGGCCAAATAGCTGGAGAGGGCGTGGCAATACTTGCGATAGAGCGCCTCGAAGGCTGTTAGATCGCCCCAGGATGCCCGACGCATCAAATCGATGTCTTCGTCGCACGGCTTTGATGTTTGCTTTTTCATCACGCTATTGCTTGTGGCAGACACTGAGCAGAAGGATATGCATCCCGTCAAGTGGACGATGAGAGGCCTAGCGGGACTCGAACGAAATATCTTGAGCGAGTTCCTGCAGTGTGCTTTCGCGGAACAGGCCGAAGAAGTACTCACGGCTTGCCAGGGTGTCAGCCTCCGCCAGCGGCGACTCAATTGTCTGTGATTTCATGTCCGCAGCAACCAGCTGCGAAGCTGCAACTTGTCTGAGGTGACGGTTCACATCACCCAGAGACTGCCATGCAAGGTGTCTTCGAGTTCTGGACAGGTTGCCATCTCTGCTCTCTTTGATCAACTCACGCTTTCTGGAAACCAAGTTTCGGGTTTCTTCATCTACGAATAGTTCTGGTGGTAGAAACCGCTCTGGGTTGTAGTACATCTGGCGGCGAGAAGGGACGTTGGCGGGACCTCTTCCTGTTTGGTCCTGCTCAGCAAAAGTCATAGTGGCGGTAACCGTACCAAAAGAAAGACCTGTGATTCCATAGTAGTCCTCTATGAGCCGGTCGGTAATGGTTTCATAGAAAGTCCCGCCAACTCCATGAACAAACCAATCTGCCAGAAAGAGACGGGTGAACAGGGTCAGGGTCACTGCTTTGGGTCTCAGACGATATTGAGTGGAAATAAGCAGGCGCTCCAGTTGGCGGCTGACTGTTTCTTCACTCCGCAAATCGACGCTTGCCAATACGTTCGAGTCTGCCAAGACTTTGCATTGATCACGGCCAACGAATACCAGGTTTAACGAACATCTGTGACCGCACGCCGAGACAAGCCAAAAAGGAAGTTCGACACGGTTGCAGTCATCGTCGATCTTGAGCTGGCGCAGCGTTTCCTTCGGCTTAATGCCCCAGGCCTCAATTTGACGGTCAATGCAATGGTTGTACATGTCTGCAAAAGCGCGGGCATGTTGCACAATGTGCGCTACAAAATCCAGGAAACCCGTGCTGTGGCTCAGCAGTGAAACGGGCAAATACAGAATGCGGTCAAGACCAGAGGCACGATTCAGTACAGCGTGCAGGTATGTGACCGAGTCGGAAACGTTGTCGTCGCCGGGTGTTCTGTGGATGCTCTGTCTCATGTGCCTGTTCCAAACGGAACTGCAGAACTGTTCGGGCCTTCCATCGACCACTTCTTGAATAAAACTGGACACAGGCTTACACGTGGAACGAAACTCGACCGGCATTGCTGTCGGGTGAGACTCGAGTCCCACGGTTCTGGTGCCTTGGGGGTTTCCAGTCTGCGGGGGAAGAAACAGATCAGTGCTGCAGATATCGTGATCAAGCACAAGAAACACGCAATGTCCGCCCAGGCTCTCCGCAAATCTATTGGCAACAAGGCTCTTGGCCCAAATCCCGCAATGCTGCCAAACAGGCTGATGCCCGGTGGCAATTATCATTTCAGGGTGCACTTGGGCCGGACAGTTCAGAACCCCTGTCGTATAGGAGACTGCCACGTTGAGCAATTCAGTTCGAACCCCGCTGCGCAATGCGATTGTGCTCAAGGCTGCGGTATTGCGGCGTGTTAGCACCTGCCACTCAGACAAGGAGGGGCGGACAAACACGACTCCCCTATTCCTGGGCACATGCAGATCTTCTAGCGTCTCTACCGGCATTCTGCCTCAGTTCCCTTTCGATGATCTCCATATAGTGCTTCAATCGCACCGTAGGATCGTCAAGCTGTCCACCGAAGCAACGCCCCGGATCGACATAGATGAGTGGAACAGGTATCTCGTGAATAGTCAGGCCCATGCAGACGGCTTTAATGATGAACTCCAATGGGAACCCATAGCCGCTCTCCGAAAACGAAAGACTCTTCAGACTGCCCACTCTGTAAGCCTTAAAGCCACAAAAAGAGTCCGTAAGGCGTAGTCCGAGCTCTCTGTTCAGTATTGACGTGATCCTGCGGTTTATGATCATTCGGTCTGAGGGCGCTGCTCGTATGTTTGCTCCGACATCGGCATACCTAGAGCCGCTGTACACATCAGCAAGGCCGTCTTGAATATGCGTGTAGAAGACAGGCAGGCACGACGGTTCGTGTTGGAGGTCACAGTCCATGGTGATTACCCACGCGTACCGTTTGGCGGCGGCATAGTTGAAGATATCGATGAGAGTGCGGCCATAGCCCAGGTTGGTCAAATGAGACATGACGTGCAGGCCCTGCAGCTGAGAAATAACTGCAGATGTGCCGTCCGTACTCCCATCATCAACTACAAGGAGGTGATCGGTGTACCTGCGCGTGGCACAAATCACCCGTTCCACGTATTTGATTTCGTTGTAAACAGGTATGGCCACCAGAACGTTCATGGATCATTTGTCATCCCGAGTTGTGAGTATTTCCAATAACGGATCGGTCTTCGCGCCAGGTTGCACCTGTTTCCATGCTTTCTCCGTCGAACTTCGGAGATCGGAGAAATCTTCATCCTGCATGATGGTGGGGGTTATGAACAGGTATGTTGTCTTGTAATCCTTCTTGATCATTGTGTTTTTGAAGGCAAAACCTACAATGGGGAGGTCGCCCAACAGGGGAACCTTGTCGACGTTCTCGCTTTCATCAATCGTTTGAAGCCCGCCTACGACAATCGTATAGCCGTCGGGCACGGTCGCCTCGCTTCTTATGTTAGTGGTCTTCCTGGGCGGCGGGATTGAGGGGTCTGTGGGCTTGACCCCAAACGAGTTCAGTTCAATCTGATATTCTACCCTCAGGTAGTCACTCTCGCTGATATGGGGCGTTATGATGAACTGTGTGCCGGCCTGGACGAAACCGCTAAAGGACGTGGTGGCCACCGTTTCGCTGGCGTTAATCTGTGTGGTTGGCACTTCCGCCACTCCGTTGATAATGCCGACGGCGTTGTCATTAACCAAGACCTGAGGCATGGATACGATACGGGCGTTGCCATCGGACTTGAGGACGTGCAGAATGGCCTCGACCTCGTCTGAACCGAAGACGGCAGCCGTTCCGCCGGGACCCACTGTGATGCCCCGGGTCCACGCGGAGGGATCGAATGTGGACAGGCCGAACGAGGTGAAAGCGAGGGCGTGATTGGCCAGGTAATCCAGTTCTACTCCCAGGTCAAGGCCGTCGCTGGTGGTGACTTCAACGATCTGCGCCTTGATGAGCACCTGTTTGCGTTTCTTGTCAAGCTCGGCAATGAGTTTCTCCAACTCGCGATGCTGCCGAGCGGTCGCCTGAACAATAACGGAGTTGGTCGATTTGTTGATTGAGACCCGGGCCTCAATCTCCGGAATATACGCTTCGGTCTCAGCTGTGCTGATTCCTTCAGGGCCTGGGCCAGCCCGATCACCCGTCTGATCCGCGTACCTGGCCTCTTCTGTGGAACGTGTCTCTTTGGTGTCCTCTTGTATGAGTTCCCGGACAGTTGTCGCCACCTCTTCCACATCTGCGTTCTCAATCTTATAGATACGTATCAGGCCCGTTTCATAGGTGCTTGCCTGGTCGATGCTATCGACGATACTCGTCATGATCCTGTGCACCGAAGGCGGTCCCGTGAGAAGGATTGAATTAGTCTTTTCGACAAGTACGACACCATTGTCCCTGGAACCTCGAAGGCCCGAGCCTTCTCTTGACGTACCGGCGCGGGAAGACCCATAGCCGTCAGATCTTCCATAGACGCTGACGATGCGTTCAATGCCGCTGTAGACCTCAGCCGCGTCGATATAGGTGAGACGGTAACTACGTGTGAGCGGCTCAACAAATGTGTCCAGGCGTTTGACCAACTCCATCAGTTTCTCGATCTCCGCGCGATAACTCTTGATAATGATCTGATTGGTTCGCCCCACGGCGCGGATGTCCACGCGGGTTTCCGGCGATAACAGGGCAGCGGAGCCGTTAACTGCTCCCTCGGTTGAGTTTGGCACGGAAGGTGTGCGGGCCGCAACCGGGCGGGTGGCCTCAATGGATCCGGCCTGCTTGTTGGCGAAGAGTTCCTGCAGCGTGGCCGCAATGACTTCGGCATCTGCATACTCGAGCTGATGAACCTCCAAGACCATGTTCTCGTTTGGCACGTCAATGACGGTGATGAGTTCCTTGGCCTTCGCAATGTCGGATTCGGTTCCGACAAGTGCCAGCTGGTTGGCATGGGCAAGGGCAAACACGCGCATCGGTTCGTAGGGCGCCACGCTTGCTGGGGCACTGTCAGGCTTGGATGCATCTGTTGCCACCGGATTTGGCGAAGCGTTTGGAGGAACTTGCGCTGCTTTGTTCTTTGCGCCCGTATCCTTGTCTGAGAAGATACTGTTGAGTACATCCGCGAGGCTTTCACATTCGGCGTACTGCAAGGTGATGACTTCGACAATCACCTGTGCCGTTGGGGTGTCCAATTCCTGGATAATTGTCAGAATAGTGTCAAGGTTAGCCTCGACTTCATAAAGTACGAGTGTTTGCGTTTCATTGTGGACAACGCTTTTGCCGACCTTCGTCATAAAGGGCTTAATCGCAGCAGCCACGGAGGTAGCGTTGGCATATGCAAGCGGAATGACCTCTTTGGAAAGTCCATAATGCTGCATATACTCATCGTAGGTCATCACGCTGATTATGTTGCCTTGGCGATGGTACACGAAGCCGGCAAGCTTGACGACACGTTCCAGGAGTTCACCTGCGGTGATGTTATTGACCCAAAGGCTCACCTTGGCTTTGCTGACGTCCGAAGTCGGAAATATGCTCCATCCGGTAACATCGCTGATCATCTGGAAGGCACTGGTGATGTTCTCATCGGAGAACTGCATCATGGGAATGACGGGACCGGCCTCAGACATGTCGCTTGCTCGAGGCGATCCGGTTGTCTGGTTGCCCGCAAACGGGTCGAAACCGCCTTCAGCGGCAAAGGTCGCCTCGCGGAAGGACCAGAAGGCCAAACCGATACCAAACACCGACAAGACAACAAATGCCTTTTGTGTGGCAGAATGCCGCATCTTGGCTCCCTACAAACTATGAACTCAGGGGTTTTGCTATTCCGTATGGAGAATGCACATTACGTGCAAATTGCATCCCTTCCATATAGAAAAGCGTTCCAGGGTGGTTTATGTTGATTGGGTGAGACCCGTGAAAGGGCACCTTGATGTCGTCATCTAAGGGTGCTGCAAGGATGCCTGGCAAGGCACTACAATTGCAGTTGTAAATTCTTTGTCCGGAACGCTCTGATCGGCGGCCCATTTGAACGTAACCCTGATGGCTTTGGGCGCTTGTTCTGCAGACGCATAGGACTGCCGCCAATCTGCGTCGCCTGAGCTTCCCGCAGGAACATAGGACCACAGTTTGAAGCTGGCGAGCCGTTTAGCCATAACGCTGGAGACCTCTTGTCCAATCACCTTCTCGCCCGCACACTCCTGCTCGGATCTAAGTAATGCTGTCTCACCGGTCTGTGGATCGCGGTCGAAGCAGTATCGCACCTTGGCAATGCGTCCGGCTCCGACGGCGCTAAGGTAACCGGGGGCCTGCGTGTAAAACACCATCTCGATCCTGCCGTCAGGTTCCGTAGCGAGCACAAACACCTTCTCTTGGTCTTCTTCGACAGGCGGCATGTAGAGGCAGGACAACTCCGTTCTGAGTGTTTCCACAATCATGCGAGCGTCTGCGTAGAGGGGCCGATTTTGTTCTGTGCGTACCCAGACCCGGTGCGCTTGCTGGTAGGCGGCACTGATACCAAGGACCAGGATACTGGCGATGAGCATCGCCAGCAGTATCTCTGTCAGGGTAAAACCTCTGCTTGTTTGCCGCATATCAGTGGCCAAATGATTGCATCTGCACGAATGAGATCAACTCGTATTCCTGATCACGCTGTTGTTCTTGCCAATGAACCGTTACTTTCACAAAGCCTAGTTCCTCAACGGGAGTCTGGCCGGTTTGTACTTGCCAGGTGAAGGCCTCATGAGCCCCTGCCCGAGTGCTGTATGATCTACTTGGGGCGAGCGTGGCTTCAGTAAGCAAAGACTCTGCAAGCAGGACTGCCTCCGTTTGCATCCTTGCATGGTGCGCGGCCCTTGACGTTGTTGCTATTGCCGCAAATATCGCCGTCATGGAGATCCCCAGAATCGTCATTGCAACGATCACCTCAATGATTGAAAAAGCACGCCGGCGGACACGCTTCAACCACGTGTGAGGCGCCATCATAACTCCAGGTCCTCTACTTCGCTGTATATTCCCTGGATCTTCAACCGCTTGCCACAGTTTGCGCCCAAGATCGTAAGCTCGGCTATGGGCCAGTCTGTACGCGGCGAGAAGATCAGGCATTGCTTGCCTCCCAGGTCTTGGAAGCCGTTGGTCTGTAAAGTTAGCACGTCTTCAGGATAGACCCGCAGCAGACCTTCGACAGGGGCAAAGACTTCCGCTTGGGAATCAGCCGCTATTTCGATGCTGTAGTACCTCTTTGTGTCACAAACCACAAAACGGACCGGCCGCCCTGAATCAGAGGCCAGATTGATTGCGTAACGTGCGTTCTCCCGCAGATTCAGGACCATGCTCTCTACATTCAGATGCTCATCGCTTCTACTTGAGCGGGGAATTGCCGTGACCACCACCATTGCTATCAAAGCCATGACGATCAGTAATTCCACAAGCGTGAAGCCAGGATCCGCTGTATTCCAAAATCTGCGCAACGATCTCATACTGCAACATCTGAATGCAACAATCCTTCTTGCCGCCGTATAAGGAGCGATTTGCGCGACTAGTTTGTTGATAACCTGAGTCGAAAGACTGTGTGATCCGTGCCCGACCGGCTTCCCGCAGGGAATGACTTGCCTGTAAGTTCTTGCCCAACAATCACTTATGTTCTTTTTGAAAAATATGGCAACAGGCACCTACTATTTTGGCCGCTTCTGCCACTAAGAAATAGACCAAGCGGTCAAAACATCGATAATCGCCCGCTTGGCAGAATCGGAGACTCGCGAATGTACGAGCGGCCAGAAGACAAGCTAACGTGTACTGAGGTGCAACGCTGGATTGCGGTCCACATAGAGGAGGACGCCAGCATGCCTCAGGAAGTGCGGACCGCGGTGGCGGGCCACCTGGAGCATTGTGTTGCATGCAGACGCGACTATGAACGAAGCAAACTTGTCTTGGGCATTCTGAAGGCAAACCACTGCTTGGCAGCGGAATCCGAAGGTGCGGAAGTTTCCCATATACTGAGCCGGGACCGAGTGGACCTCAATTGGCAGTATATCCTGGCACGAATCCGGGAATCGGAAGGGTGTGGAAACCTGATTGCGAGGGATTGGTTCTCAGGCGTCAGAAAGCTTGCTGTGGCTGCCTGCATACTTATCGGTGTCTTGTCGCTTGCTTTTGTGTTCTTTGCAGGCCGCCAAACACCTGCCGAGCGGGGGTCTCCCCTGGCTGGAGCAGGCTCGCGTGACGGCATTCGCATTGAGCTGTTGTCCGATCAAGGGCGGGTCTTTTTGAATCCGGACTCTGAAATCCACATAGAGGATGGCCAGAGCAGAACGCTTTTTCTCAATGAGCGGCACCGGATGGTCCTTGCCGGCGGTACAGTTCTCCGCGTCAGGCCGTTGACGGCGGACAGCCGGCTGGGCTGTATGGTGCAACTCGATGCCGGCCGGATACTTGCCAACGTTCGGCATGATGGGAATCCCTTTGTTGTGGCGACCGCCCATGGCAAGGCGGTCATCACTGGCACGACTTTTGATGTACAAGTTACAGATCATGCCACGACCCTTATTGTTGCCGAAGGCTCAGTGCGATTCGAATCCCAGGCAAGTACGGTTCAAGTAGGTGCCGGCTATCTGTCCCGAATTACCCAAACGTCCGGCGCACTCGTGGCGTCGGCCCCCGTCACCTGCGATGCATACAGATTAACGCACTGGGCCCTTGAGACCAAACCTGAGACATTCGCCGCCACAACCACCCGAAGACTCCCGGACCGCTCCGAGGTGGATCTATTGGCCGGCGGTGAAGAGGTTCGTCTGGAGGATATAGATTACCAAGAGTGGGTGGAGAAGAACCGTTCATGGTTCCAGCAGCAGTTTCCAGAGGTTTTCCGGTTAGAAGGTGCTTTGGCCAACGAGGGAATCGAGGTGGACTACCCCGAACTCCTACTGGGCAGCGGGCTCCTGTTAGAATTCGAGTATCCGCCAGCCCAACAAGAACGGCTTGTCGCTCCTGCAACGAATCGTCTAATCGCGCTTGCTGCCGGGTACGGTTTTGACAGCCAGTGGACCATAAGTAAGCTGAGTCTGTCGTCAGCGGTAGCAGGTTTGCAGGAGCCGGAGCTCTTGAGGAGTAGCGTAGAAGCCTTCGCCACATGGCGAGACACCCTCCGTGCCGCGGAAAAAACCGGCAAACGCATTACTCCGACGACCGAACTAGTGCCGTTTCAAAAAAATATTTTTAATATTTGCGATTTGGCGACTTGCGCCA
>DAOTMV010000073.1:0-14228 GCA_035450485.1 Anaerohalosphaeraceae bacterium
TAATTAAAGCGAAAAAGATTCGTGAAAATCAGTGTTGATTCGTGGCTTTAGTCAGATGTCGCGCGCCCAACTCGCTCAAAAGCCGTTGAAATGCTCCGGCCGGCCGTCGTCGCTGTCGTAGCCGACCTCCTCGGTCCCCTCCTCACAGACCTGTACGCGCTCAATGCTCTCGGCCTGCTTTGTGTGGCTGTCGACCGTCACCAGCACCGCACTCATCCGCACGTCCCCGGTCGCAATCTCAAATGGGTACGGCATCTGCGTCCGAAACGCCCGAATCACGCTTTCCGTCCGCCGCCCCAACACCGAATCATGCGACCCCGTCATCCCCACGTCGGTTATGTATGCCGTCCCTCGCGGCAGTATCCGCTCATCCGCCGTCGGGACGTGCGTATGCGTCCCGAAAACGCAGCTCACCTTGCCGTCCAGGTAGTACCCCATCGCCACCTTCTCGCTGGTAGCCTCCGAGTGCATATCCACGAACACCACGTCGGCCACCTGAGCAAGCCGCGGCAAGAGACTGTCGATCTTCGCATACGGACAATCCGCCGGCTTCATGAAGATCCGCCCAATCAGCGCCACCACCCCCACGCGCACGCCCTTGCCCGTCTGGTAGACGGCAAAGTCCCTGCCCGCCGCCGCCGGCGAAAGGTTCGCCGGCCTCACGATATTGTCCGCTGTCTCCAGAACAGGGATGATCTCCTTCTTGCGATAGGCGTGGTCGCCCAATGTAACCAGGTGCACCCCATACTTGAGCAGCTTCTCGTAAATCTGCGGCGTGATCCCCGATCCGCCCGCCGCGTTCTCCGCATTGGCGATCACGCAGTCAACCCCTCGCTCCTTCACCACCCGGGCCAACTGCTGCGACAGCACACGCCGGCCCGGCCGCCCCACTACGTCCCCAATGCAAAGCACATTAATCTTCATGCCATCTCCATGTCAGAGCGACGGCATGCCGCCCGATTCCCGCCTGCCGGGCCATCGCCTCATCGTCATTCCCGCAAAGGCGGGAACCCGGACTTCTTGAAAACACCTGCTAATGTACTGCCAACATCCCTTGGCCTAACGGGCGTACTCGATACACCGCACCTCCCGCAGCAGCGTCACCTTGATCTCACCCGGATACGTCATCTCTTCTTCGATCTTCTTGGCGATCTCACGGGCCATCAACACCGCCCCATCATCGCTGACGCTGTCGGCGTTGACAATCACGCGTACCTCGCGGCCCGCCTGAATCGCATAGCAGTTCTCTACGCCCTTGAAGCCGCTGGCAATCTCCTCCAGCTTTTCAAGCCGCTTGATATACCGCTCCAACGTCTCGCGCCGAGCGCCCGGACGCGACGCACTGATCGCATCCGAAGCCGCAATCAGAGGCGTATACGGATTCGTTGCCGGCACATCGCCGTGATGTGCCTCCACGGCGTTCAAAACGATATCCGACTCCTTGAACCGCTTCAGGAAGTTCATCCCGATGGCCGGGTGCCCGCCTTCCATCTCCCGGTCCATCGCCTTGCCGATATCGTGCAGGAACCCTGCTCGCCGGGCGATAGATCCGTCCAGCCCCAACTCATCCGCCATAACCTGCGCCAGATACGCTACCTCGACACTGTGCCGCAGCACATTCTGGCCGAAACTCGTCCGGTAGTTCAGTGCCCCGATCATCGACAGGATCTTGTTGTTCAGGCCCCGAACATCCACTTCGACCGCCGCCTCCTTGCCGATCTGCAGCACCTTGGCATGGACATCCTTCTTCGTCTGCGCGACCAGCTCTTCGATCCGCGTCGGATGGATCCGCCCGTCCTGGATCAGCCGCTCCATGCTCAGTCGCGCAATCTCCCGCCGAACAGGGTTAAACCCGCTGACGACTATCACGCCCGGCGTGTCGTCCACAATCACATCCACACCGGTCGCCTTCTCGAACGCCCGGATATTCCTGCCCTCCCGTCCGATAATGCGACCCTTCATATCGTCGCTGGGGATATCCACCATCGAAACGCTCACCTCGCACGTCTGCTCCGCCGCATAGCGCTGGATGGCCGTGCTGATGATCTCGCGGCTTTTCTCCTCAGCAATCTCCTCCGTCTCCTGAATCCGCTGTTGGATGATGGCACTCATCTCATGCTCGCATTCGTCCTCTAATCGCTTCAGCAGAAGCTCTTTCGCCTCCTCAATATCCATCGAAGTGATCTTCAAGAGCTGGTTCTTCTGCTGCGCCACAAGGCTCGAAACATGCTTGTGCTTGGCATCCAGGCTTTGATGTTTCCGCGCCAGTTCCTCCTCAAGTTCCTTAAAGCGCTTCTCTCGCTGGGCGATCTGCTCCGCCTGCCGGTCCAGCACGTCCTCGCGCTTTGACAGCCGCCGCTCCTGGTTGCGAAGGTCGGCCTGGATCTCATTGACTTCGTTGGTAAACTCCTCACGCTTCTTGATCAGTTCCGCCGCAGCGTCCAGTTGGGCCGTCTTGATAATGTTTTCGGCCTCACGATTGGCGGCCTCGATCTTCGCCTTCAGCTCCTCGTCGAGACGCCGCATCTTGAATTGACCGATAAAGTGCTGCGCCCCATAAACAGCCGCACCACCAATAATGAGACATATCAGGCCAACAACCGCAGGGTGAATGCTGCCGAGAAGAAACACGACTCCCGGCATCTGTAAGGGTATATCCATCGCTTTTACCTTTCCTCAAGCCGCCGGGCATTGCGCACCAGATAAACCGGCATACCACTCAGGAAAGCAAAAGCCAAAGAATTGTCACGCGAATGGAAACTTGACTATGGCCACAAACTCCCGGACCGCCCCGCCGCGCGTATTAGACGCACCGCAACCCCGGCACGGCGTCCCCCCAAAAACCCGCACGGCGTTTCAAAAATGGCGTTTATCTTCCGTTTCAAAGTCAGACCACCGCTTCTATAACTGATTTCCCAATCGCCGCACTCACCAACGCACCTGGAAACCTGACTCGACAGCCGCTCAGGACCGCCTTTCGCCTTTTCCTTGTGCCATCGGTGTTCTCATAACTTTTACTACCCGTCCGGTCTCTATAGTGGCCGGCCTTAACACTCCAGACAGCAATTGCCGATTTTGTCTCGAATACTGCCGCTGGAAGCCGTAAAGCACGCCAACCCGGCTCAAATAATAGGTTAGTATATAGTTTCTGATTATCTTATGCTTATTCTTCCAATCGTCAAGCAAAAACGCCAGCATTGAACGTTTTTTTCCGACAAATCTTCTCCGCCTCATATCTGGCAAACAAACAACTATAGTGGCCCGACCCCCTGGCGGTTCATCCAAACCCCGCGAATATCGAAACTCAAGCCGCCGGACCTCCATTTTATGGGACAGGTACTCCGACCCCGACCGTCGACAGCTGCCGCCGGCTGGCCGCTCGATCTGCGCAACCCTCAAAACGTGTTTTTTCATAATTTCAAATTAAAACGCTCTTGTCGACGACCGAAAAAACTTACGCCGGTCCAGCCACCTGCATGCCCCCTCGCAGGCCGGGCCGGATGTGTTGCTTGCTCTGAGCCACGGATTTCGGAAACGGGTGGTTGATATGCACAAAAGGAAAGATGTATTGACGACCGGGCAGGTCGCGCAAATATGCAATGTCGCTCCGAGAACCGTCACAAAGTGGTTTGATTCCGGCCAACTGAAAGGCTACAGAATCCCCGGTTCGCGCGACCGCCGAATCCCCACCTCCGAACTCATCCGCTTCATGAGGGCACACGATATGCCCACCGACAGGCTCGAAGTCGGCAAGATCCGTGTACTCGTCATCGACAGTGACTGGAAAACCGCAGAAGACCTCGCCGCCTCGCTCGAGGCGAAAGGCAGCTACGAAGTCCGCACCGCTCAGAGCAGCTTCGACGCCGGCCTCGTCGCACAGAAAATCCTCCCCCACGTAATCCTGATCAACCTTATGGCCCCGGAAATCGATGCCAAGCAGGTCTGCAAGTACGTCCGCTCCACCGAAGATCTGGCCCAAACCAAGGTCGTGGCCGTCGCCGCAAACCTTCGCGACAGCGAGGCTGAAGCCCTTCACGAACAGGGCTTCGATGCCGTCATCACCAAGCCGAACGAGACCGCCGAAGTCATCAAAGCCATCCAGGAAGTCACCTCCATCATCTATTGACTCGTCGCATCCTGCCCCCCGTAAGATCGGTTGGTAAAATGACTTAGAGAGCGTCTACGTCCCCGGGATAACGGTAACCGATCCTACTCAATCTCTTTGAACTTCGACTGTGCCGCCCCGCAAACCGGACACCTCTCCGGCGCTCCATCCAGAACCGTATTCCCACACACGCCGCACACGAAGATCTTATGTTGCGGCATGTCTTCGCCCGACTTGATCTTCTCCAGCGCTTGCAGATACAGACTGTAGTGAACCTGCTCCACAGCCAGCGCATTCTTAAACGACATCAGGGCAGCTTCCTGATTCTCCGCCCGCGCTTCCTCGATGAAATCGGGGTACATCTGCTTGAACTCGAATTCCTCGCCGTGCATCGCCTCTTCCAGGTTTTCCCGCGTCGACTGCGTCGTTTTCATAACCCACAGATGCGCATTCGCATGAACCATCTCTGAAGCCGCCGCCGCCCGAAACAGCTTGGCCACCTGCACGAACCCCTCCTTTTCCGCACGGTTTGCAAACGCCAGATACTTAAGATTCGCCTGACTTTCGCCGGCAAATGCCTTCTGCAAATTCTCACTCGTCGACATACAACATCCTTTGCCTAAAACAACACATCACAATCGCCCCATCATGGGGCGCAACCCCCATGATTATACGGCTCTTCACCGCCCGAAACACAACAAATCCCCCAATTTCCCGTCAAATAACCTGGTTCTCGCTCGGCGCAAAAGCAATCCCGCGGCCCTTGTTGGAACCGCGGGATTGTCAGTATCCAAATTATATGTGCCGAAGCTACAGCGACAACAGGAACTCCATGAGGTCCGACAACTCTTTTTCCGACAGCTTGGACGTCTGCCCGTGCTTGTCGTCAACATTATGCTCCGTCAGCACGTCCCTCAGCGTTGGCGCCCGGCCGTCATGCAGGTATGGCCCCGTCCGCCACAGTTCCAACAAAGTCGGCGTGTCGAACTGCATCCCCACCTCGCGATATCTGCCTAATGCCACATCGTACTTCTGCATGTTCGTGTAAAGCGGTGCCGGATGACAATGTGCACAGCCGGCATCCTTAAAGACCTTTTCCCCGCGCTTGGCCGCCTCGCTCAGCTTGCCGTTCACCAGATACGGACTCGGTACCGGTTTCAATGCCTGGAGGTACTTGTCCATTGCAACGGCTTCTTCCTCCGGCCGCACTGCAAACAGGATATATCGTATCCCACTTCGTACCGCCGCTTCCCCTGTCGCCCGGACACCACTGGCCATCGCCGGCGGCGTCTTGTGGGTAAACAACAGACTCTTTGTGTTCTTCGGATTGCCTAAGCCGTCATTCATCAGGTCCCAGTTCAACGAATCCGCTCGCCCGCCGCCCGGATGACAGCTCGCACAACTCTGCCAGTGCTGGAAGCAGATCGTCGCGTCATGGAACAGCATCTCCCCCCTGCGGACGTCGTCCATGGCGACCTTCTCGCCTAACGGAATCGACTTTGCCCGCGGCCGAACCGCCGGATCGATATCGATCACCCCCAGACTGTCAGAAAAGTACTCCGCCGCGTACACCTTTGTCCCGATCACCGCAAGCCCCCGAGGTCCGTTGCCGGCCAACTTCAGGCGCCGACGCAGCATCACCAGAAATGCCAGATCATTCGGAACGTCATCCGCTGACGAAGAGGCGTCCGAAACCCGCTCGCCCGCGGCCACCTTCGCCAGCTTCTCATGCAGTCCGGCCCGGTCGATTACGCTCACCTCGTGCGTCCCTGCGTGCGTCAGGACGATCCATTTCCCATCCGCCGTGCAGACGACCCCGTGCGGATTGGCGCCGCCGAGATCCACGTCGTCCACCAGGACCGTATTGACCACAGCCTGCCCCGGGACATCGATAATTGTCAGCGCGTTAGTATTCATCCAGCCCCGCTCCAACTGCGTCGTCGGAAGCTGATAGCGCGCCAAGACATGCGTCACATAGGCATTCTTGCCGTCCGGCGATATGGCAATCCCCCGGAGGGTGACGCTGCCGTTTGGCAGTTGCAGGTTCTTGACCACCTTCTTCTGCGCCGTATCGACAACCGACACGGCCGCGGCGGCATAATCCGCATCAGCCGCCCCTGCCGAAAGATGATTCGCCACAAACAGCGTCTTTCCGTCCTCGGTCAGGGCAGCCGCCACCGGCTCCCGCACTGCCGGAATGGCCACAACCTGCTTCTTCGCCGCCAGATCAACCACGCCGATCGTGTTATTGAACTGGTTGCACACATACAGGGTCTTGCCGTCTGCGCTGGCCACCACGTCAACCGGCGTATGGCCGACGGCGATGCTGTCGACCACCTTTCCTTTCGCAAGATCGACAACGTCCACCTTGCCCGCAACCACCGCCGACGTCACATACAGCGTCTTGCCATCCGGCGAGAGTGCCAGACCGGTCGGACTCTCCGAGACCTTGATCGTCCGGATGACCTTGCCCTTGGCCGGCTCAAATACCGCGACCTGCCCGGCGGTCGCCTCGGCAATGTACAGAACATCGCCGCCCTTGCCCGCAACCACCGAAACCGGCGAGAGATAATCCGCCGCCTGAAGAGTGCCACAGAATACCCGAACCGCCAGAACGCCCCAAACCACCCAGTTTGCCGTTGCTCGTCTCATCTGTACTCCTCACGAACCTGATCAGGATTCCAAAACAAACAGAATTATGGCATGGGCATCCTGCCCATGTCCTCTGTCGCGCGGTAGCCTCCGCCATCGCCCGCTCACTGCAACCTTGCAGGCCGGGGCTTACAGACGCCATCGGCCGATCACCGCAGTATATCACAGACCTTTCAGTATATCAATTCGCCCTGCCCTCTGCCAGAGCAATTCTCCTCCCCAAGCGCAATAGGGCCCCCCCCCCCCGAAAAACCCCCTTGCAAACCCTGCCGCTAAACGCCCACTTCCGTCCCTCCAAGCGGCACGCCAACGCAACTGACGGCCTCCGCATTGCCTCAAACCCCTGAAAAAGTCATTGACAGCCTGCACTTGGCGGCTATGCTGATGGCCTGCGGCGTCCGGGTGGACCGTGTGACCTGTCGACGCCGGCGGGGCGGCGCTGCCTCGCCCAATGACACAACTCTTTTGATGGAGGCAGTTATGATGGAGCATTGGTTCCGAACGGGGGTACTGGCGACCGCACTTCTTACGATTTCACTGTTTCCCGGCTGCTGCAAACACGCAGAGCAATCCTTGCGCTGTCAGTTGGCCAAAGAGGGCTATGTGGCCCTGTTTAACGGCAAGGATCTGACCGGCTGGGAAGCCACCGGCAACGCCAGATGGTTTGTCGAAGACGGCTGTCTCGTCGGCACGCAGGGCGAAAACAACGCCCCCGGCGACCTATTCACCAAACAAAGCTACAACGACTTCGAACTCGTCGCCTTCTACCGCGCCGAATGGCCCTGCAACAGCGGCATCTGGTTCCGATTCCAGAACGACAACAAAGCCTACCAGGCCGACATCCTCGAATACAAGAATCCCGAGGCCTATTCCGGCACCCTCTACTGCCCCGGCAAACTCTTCCTGGCACGTAACCTCAACAAGGAACTCGAAGACCGCGACGGCTTCAACACCATCCGCATTCGCACCCAGGGCACCAAGACCCAGATATGGTTCAACGGTGTTCAGACCGCCGACGTCGACGACAACACGACAGACAGCGGCAAGATCGGCCTCCAGGTCCACCCAGGCGCCGAGTTCGGCCCCATGAAAATCGTCATCCGCGATATCATGATCAAGGAGCTATAACCGAAAATGCCTGGCAACGCCGGCCCCTGCTGTCATTCCCGCGCGGCGCCGTCATCCCGGCAAGAGTGGGAATCCGGTACGCCGGACAGACATAACAAAAAACAAAGCAACCGTGACTTGTAAAAGGTGACTTATGGCAAAAGCAAGTGCTGCAACGCTGGCGCAGATGGCGCTGGAACAGGGCAAAGGAATCGTGCGGCTGGCCCCAAACTGGGTGCCGCGTTCGTTTTGTGTGCCGGGCCGCCGCATCAAACTCCACCCCGACGACTATTACGCAATGGGCGGTGAGCGAGGCGGCATCGACGAGCGATGGTTCTCCTCCACGACGCCCGCCGACAACGGCCCGCTGACCTCCGAGAACGAAGGCCTCAGCTTCATCGTTTTTGAAGACGGCGATCAGACGAAGAAGATCCTCCTCGCCGAGGCTGTCCAGGAACTCAAAAGCGCCCTCGTCGGCGAACGCATCTGGAATGAGTACAAGTGCTGGCCCATGTACTCCAAGTTTTTTGATAACAAATGGGCCCTGCCCCACCACATCCACCACAACGACGTCTTCGCCGGTCTCACCGGCCAGATGGGCAAGCCCGAGGCCTACTACTTCCCGCCCCAGGTCAACAACTACGGCGGCGAATTCCCCTATACCTTCTTCGGCCTCGAGCCCGGCACCACGCGCGAACAGGTCCGCAAGTGCCTCGAAGACTTTGAAAAAGGCGACAACAAGCTCACCAGTCTTTCCAAGGCCTACCGTCTCGACGTGGGCACCGGCTGGGACGTCCCGCCGGGCGTCCTCCATGCCCCCGGCTCGCTGTGCACCTACGAACCCCAGAAGGCCTCAGACGTCTTCGCCATGTATGAATCGCTCTCGTCCGGCGACACCGTCGTTCCCAAGGAACTCCTCTGGAAGGACACGCCCAAGGACAGGGTCGGCAAAATAGAGCACCTGCTGGATGTCATCGACTGGGATCTCAACCTCGACCCCAACTTCCGCGACAACCGCTTCATGGCGCCCATCCCCGTCGAGCCGATGGACCAGATGAATAAGAAAGGCTACATCGACCTGTGGATCTGCTACAAGTCCTCCGCCTTCAGCGCAAAGGAACTGACCGTGCTGCCCGGCGCCACCGTCACCATCAAGGACAGCGCCGCCTACGGCCTTATCATGATGCAGGGCCACGGCAAGATGGGTGTCTGGGATATCGAGACCCCAACCATGATCCGCTACGGCCAGTTGACCCACGATGAATACTTCGTCAGCGAAGAAGCCGCCAAAGCCGGAGTAAAGATAACGAACCCCTCGACAACCGACCCTATCGTCATGCTCAAACATTTCGGCCCCGGAAACCCCGACCTGAAACTGTAAGGAAAGGAAAACCGAATCCGCAGATCGCGCAGATGATGCAGACGAGTGTTGATAAGAAATACGCCTGCGTAAGTCTCCGCCATCTGCGGCCAAACAAAAACCACTCATGACAAGATATGGAGAGGCAGACTCATGAAGAAGATCTCAATCGGCAGTTGGGCGTACTCGATCGGACCGTACGAGAAGAAACCGATCCCGTGGGATGACGTGGTCAAGAAGCTCAAGGAACTTAACTTTGACGGTGTCGAACTCGGCGGCTTCGGCATCCACCCCAACCCGGATAACATGCCCGAAAAGGCCCAGCGGCAGAAAATCAAGCAGCAGATGGCCGACCTCGGCCTGGAATTCTCAGGTCTGGCCCCCAACCTCTGGGGCGAGCACCTCCTCGACGCCGAAGACAACACCCCCTACCTCGAATGCTTCCGCAAGAATCTCCAGTTCTGTGTAGACCTGGGCATCCCCGCCATCCGCGTCGACGCCGTCCAGCCCCCGACCATCTTCGACCAGGTTGACTACGACACCGTGCTGGACCGCGCCGTCAGGACGTGGAAGATCTGTGCCGCCGAGGCCGCCGATAAAGGCATCCGTGTCGCCTGGGAGTTCGAGCCCGGCTTTGCCTTCAACAAGCCGTCGGATATTATCCGCGTCGTCGAAGAGGTCGATAATCCCAACTTCGGCGTCATGTTCGATTCGTCCCATGGCTATATGGTCGCCGTCGTCGGCGCCCGGCAGCCCGGCGAAAAGGAAACGCTCCCCGGCGGCGTCGTTGAACTGGCCCGCAAGCTCCGCGGCAAGATCAACCACATTCACCTCATCGATTCCGACGGCACCCTCCACCACGACGAAACCTCCACCCACGTCCCGTTCGGTGACGGCAAGGTCGACTTCGATGCACTGCTGCCCGAACTCAACCAAAACGAAATGGGCCACAACTGGTGGACGATCGACCTGTGCTTCTGGGAAAACGCCTGGGACGTCACGGCTAAGTGCAAACAGGCCATCGACAAATTGAACGCCAAACACGGAAACTAAAGAAACTGAAGGTGTCAGACACCTTTTCAGGCACGGCGGAATCTACCCCGCCAAAGTCCAAAGGAGAAATGCTATGGCAAAGAAACTCAACGTCGGCCTCATCGGCTGCGGCTTCATGGGCAGGGTCCACTCCAACGCCTACCTCAAGCTCAACAAATTCTTCCAGCTCGACACCGAAATCGTCATGAAGTGTGTTTGCGACAACAACGCCGATCGTGTCAAGGCCTTCGCCGCCAACTGGGGCTGGCAAGACACCGAAACCGACTGGCGAAAAATGATCGCCCGCGATGACATTGACCTGGTCGACATCTGCACGCCCAACAACACGCACCACGACATCGTCCTGGCCGCCGCGGCCGCCGGCAAGATGATCGCCCTCGAAAAGCCCCTCGCCATGAACGCCGAGGAGGGCCTTGCCATGGTCCAGGCAGTCGAAAAGACCGGCAAACCCAACATGGTCTGGTTCAACTATCGCCGCGTCCCGGCCGTCGCTCTCACCAAGCAGCTCCTCGACGAAGACCGTATCGGCCGCATCTTCCACTATCGCGCCAAGTACCTCCAGGACTACACCATCAGCCCCGACGTGCCCCAGGGCGGCGACGCACTTTGGCGACTCGATGCCGCCGTTGCGGGCAGCGGCGTCACCGGCGACCTCCTCGCCCACTCCATCGATATGGCCACCTGGTTCATCGGCCCCATCGACTCCGTCACAGCAATGACCGAAACCTTCGTCAAGGAACGCCCGATCGCCGACCAGCCCGGCAAGGTCATGCCCGTCACCATTGACGATGCATGTGCCTTCCTCTGCCGGTTTGAAAACGGCGCGCTGGGCACCTTCGAATCCACCCGCTACGCATGCGGCCGCAAGAACCAGAACACCTTCGAAGTCAACGGCGAGCACGGCTCCTTTGCCTTTGACCTCGAAACAGCACACGAACTGGAATACTTCGATCACCGCGACCCGGTGAGCGTTCGGGGCTGGCGTACCATCCAGACCTGGGACTCAAAGCATCCTTACATGAAACACTGGTGGGTCCCCGGCTGCGGTATCGGCTACGAACACTGGCACATCAACACGCTGGCTGATTTCGTCGAAGGCATCGGAAAGGGCGAGAAAAAATGCCCCGACCTCCGCGACGCACTCAACACGCAGTACGTCTGCGACGCGGTCCTTGCCTCCGCAAAGAAAGGCACGTGGGAAAAAGTCAAGAGAGTATAACGCAGCATCCGCGGGCATCCCGGCCACCCAGGGCGGGATGCCCGCATTGTTCGTAGTCGAACAGCAGGTACCAGGCAGCCGGCACGTCCGCAAAGTAATCGCCGCCCGGTCGTCAAGTGCTTTGAATCGGCCGGTGAACAGGCTATAATGGCAGCATGAAAGTGTGCCGTTATAGTGCAATCTGGTTGTTCACCCTGCTGACCTGGCTCACCCTCACCTCAAACGGTCTCTGTGCGCTTCCGATACCGGAAGTTCTGCAGCGCCAACTCGACGCACGCGACACCGGCTTTGAGCAGATCGTTTTCGCCGCACGGCAGCCCGGCGTTGGCGGCCACTGGTACGAAAATTTCGGCTGCTACGTCCAGGACCCGACCCACAAACTCTACCGCGCCGGCGGCCGTCTCTGCCTCCTCAACCTCCGCACCGGCAAACTGACCATCCTTCTCGACGACCCGCGGGGAAGCATCCGCGATCCCCAGGTCCACTACGACGCCAGGAAGATCCTCTTCTCCTGGCGCAAGGCCGACTCCGAACACTTCCATCTCTACAAAATCGCCGCCGACGGCACGCACCTCCGCCAACTCACCGACGGCCCCCACGACAACATCGAACCCACATACCTCCCCGACGGCGGCATCATGTTCTGCTCCAGCCGCTGCAACCGCTGGGTCCCCTGCTGGTACTCCCAGGTCGCCATCCTCTACCGCTGCGACGCCGACGGCTCAAACGTCCGCCCCATCTCCGCCAACATCGAACACGACAACACCCCCTGGCCGCTCCCCGACGGGCGGATCATTTACGAGCGGTGGGAATACGTGGACCGCAGCCGCGTGGGCTTCCACCACCTCTGGACCTGCAACCCCGACGGCACGGGCCAGATGGTCTACTACGGCAACATGCACCCCCACACGCTCATGATCGACGCCCACCCCGTCCCCAACACCGACGACGTCGTCGCCATCTTCTCCCCCGGCCACGGCAAATCCGAACACGCCGGCGCCGTCACCGTTGTAAGCCCGCAGAAAGGCCCCGACGACATCCCCTCCGCCCGCCGCATCAGCAAAGAAAAAGAAGAAGACTGGCGCGACCCGTATGCCCTCGCCCCCGACTGCTTCCTCGTCGCCAAAAAGGCCAGCCTCTATGCAATGGACGCCCAGGGCAACGCAACCGAACTCTACACGCTGCCCGCCGACTTCGGCCGCGGCGTCGAACTCCACGAGCCCCGCCCACTGCGCCCGCGCCCCCGCGAACCGATCATCCCCTCGCGTGTCGACCTCACCCAACCCACCGGCACGCTCATCCTCGCCGACGTCTACGAAGGCCGCAACATGCCCGGCCTCAAGCGCGGCGAGATCAAAAAGCTCCTCGTCCTCGACAGCCTCCCCAAGCCCGTCAACTACACCGGCAAAATGGTCCCCATGACATTCGGCGGCACCTTCACGCTCGAACGCGTTCTCGGCACCGTCCCTGTCGAGCCCGACGGCTCCGCCCACTTCGAAGTCCCCGCCATGCGAAGCCTCTTCTTCGTCGCCCTCGACGCCGACAACATGTCCGTCAAACACATGCACAGCTTCTGCACCGTCGAACCCGGCGAAACAATATCCTGCGTCGGCTGCCACGAACAGCGCACCAGGACGATCGCCGTGTCCCGCGCACGCCTCATGGCCATGAATCGCCCGCCAAGCCAGATCGAACCCATCCCCGGCCTGCCAGACGTTTACGACTTCCCCCGCGACATCCAGCCTATCCTCGACCGCCACTGCGTCTCGTGCCACGATTGCGACGATCCCGCCGGCGGCGTCATCCTCACCGGCGACCGCGGCCCCATGTACTCCCACAGCTTCTTCACCCTCACCGTCTCAGCCAAAAAGAAAAGGACACCATCCGCTGGTGGATCGAATCCGGCGCCGTCTACCCGGGCACCTACGCCGCGCTGGGTTGCGGCACAATCGGCGACTGGCCCAAGCGCCAGCTCGAAACCGCCGATCGCGCCTGGCCTGAGTCACCACCTGCCGAAGAAGCCATTGCCCGCCGCTGTAGCTCCTGCCACGACAAGCGCCTCCCCGTCCCACGATTCCTGTCCGACGAAATGGGCTTCGTCCTCTCCAACCCCGACTTCGATGACTTCCGCGTCCGCATGTCCCGCCACGCACTCTTCAACCTCACCCGCCCCGAAAAATCGTTGGCCCTCCTCGCCCCCCTCGCCAAATCCGCCAGCGGCCGCAACATCTGCCGCCCATGGAACGCCGACGACAAAAACGAGCAAGCCGAACCCGCCGTCTTCCCCGACACCACCGACCCCGACTACCAAAAGATCCTCGCCCTCTGCCGCGCCGGCAAACAGCACCTCGAAACCATCAAACGCTTCGACATGCCCGGCTTTCGCCCGCTGCCGTCCTACGTCCGCGAAATGAAACGCTACGGCATCCTCCCCCCCGACCTCCCCGAAGACGCATTAATAGACGTCTACGCCACCGACCAAGCCAACTGGCAATCCCTATGGTACGAACATAGGGTACCTGGTACCTTTTTTCACACAGCCGCCGCTCCGAACAATCCCGCCGCCCATGCAAATGAAGGAACCCTCACAGAAGCCCAATCAGAAAAAAGGTCTTTACTTCCCCGGCCAAACGGGTATTAATTTGATCTGTCCGTGCCGCAGCAACAATAAGGAATGTAAGTAGGGCTTGCTGAATAGATTGTAAGTTGCTGTTTTACAGTGGTATGCGTTT
>DAOTMV010000074.1:0-14072 GCA_035450485.1 Anaerohalosphaeraceae bacterium
AAACGTGAAGTGAAATCGTTAAGACCGTTTACACAGTTCCATGAACAGACCCCCTTTATCCGCTGTACGCGACGCTGCAGGCGAGCCGCGGCGACGATATGGGCGCGTGTGAAACGCTCATCGAGATGGATGGTATGACGCGCAAACTTTGTGTGTCGGCGCGGGACGCTTTGGTCAAGCTTAGGGGTTTCATCGTTCTTATTTCTGACTTTGCGACCGCAGCATTCATTGTGCAACTTCCCGAAACGAGTGAAGAAGTCATTCGCCTGCTGAAGGGGCATCTGACGCGGCTGAGCGATGCGGAGACGAGCTTTGCCAATGTTGCTATTTATGAATATCTTGCCCTTAAGCATCACGTAAATTCGTTTCCCTCGGGGCCGGTGCTGAAGCGAAACTCCACGCTGCGCGTACTGAGGAACGAGTGTGATGAGATAATTGCCCGCGAGCAGGGCAGGCCGTTCGAGCCGTTGTGCGCGTGGCCGGAGTTTTACCCGTATCGGCCGCCGGTAGTCGCGCGGGAGATTACCATGAATGGGGTGTACAAGCACTACAATCCTGCCGGATGCGTGTTCGCTGCGATTGCGGCCAGCAGGAGTGATGGCCTGCGGGTGGCCGAATCGGTGCGGGTGACGGGTGAGCTTTTTGCGATCGTGGCAGCGATGCGGTTGGGGGAGGAATACAGCCTGGAGCGGCCTGGCGGCGGTGATTCGTTCGTGGTGGACGCGGAGCGGGGAATTATTTGCCGGCGGGGAGGCGAGGGGGAGTTTGATGTAGCGCTTCCGATTGATGCGGAGATTCTGGGGATACGGTAAAGGGCGGGGGGCCAGCATCAATGAAGAATGTAAACTGAAGGGGGGCGAGCCGCCATGTTGGACGCTGTGGTCGAGCTGAAGGATGGGTGGTGTGGGTCAGGGGGTGATGGTGGTTTGCTGGCGGAGGGTTTTGCCGGTGAGGTAGTCGGTGAAGGTGGCTTTGACGGTGAGTTCTTTTCGGTCGGCGAGGTTGAGGTTTGCGGTGTCGAAGGTAAGGCGGTAGTAGTTGGTCATGATGGTGGAGACCCAGAGGTTTGTGAGGTCTTCGGGGGCGATCTGCCATTTGGCGAGGAGGGCTTCGGCCTCGGGGGCGTTGAGGTCCCAGAGCTGGACTTCGACGGCGCCGGTTTCCTTGACGGCGTCGCCGGCTTCGTCGATGACGCGGAGATAGACGACGAGGGTTTCTTTTGTGCCGTTGTCGTCTTTATCGTAGAGGCCGGTGCGGGGGGAGAGTTCGATGGCGGCGACCTTGTCGAGGGCTTCGAGGCGGACATCCTTCTTGATTGAGGCCAGGGCGTCAAGCTGTTCGGTGAGGCGCTGGTTTTCGGCCTGGAGTTTCTGGACTTGGAGTTCGAGTTCGGTACACTCCGCCTTGAGCTCTTCGATCTGCCGCCACTGCTGATCGCTGACGCCATTGCGGCAGCCGGGGACGGCCAGCAGCGCCACGATTGCGGCCTGCGTCAAGTGCCTGATGGCGAAAGCGCGTCTGAGCATGGGTCGCTTCCTTATTGGTCGGATTCCCTCGGGGCGATCTCCGGGGCCTTTTGGAGGATGCGGTCGGCGAGGCCGTAGTCGACGGCTTCGTCGGCTTCGAGCCAGAGGTTGCGGTCGCAGTCGAGTTCGATCTGTGCGGGGTCTTTGCCGCTGTGGTCGCCGAGGATCTTGTAGAGGCGGGAGCGCAGACGGAGGATTTCCTTGGCTTCGATTTCGAGGTCAGTGGCCGGGCCGGTGAGGATGCCGGAGATAAGCGGCTGGTGGAGCAGGATGCGGCTGTTGGGGAGCATGAATCGTTTTTCGGGTGCGCCCCCGGCGAAGAGGACGGCGCCCATGCTGGCGGCCTGGCCGACGCAGTAGGTGGCGACGCTGCAGCGCAGGAATCGCATGGTGTCGTAGACGGCCAGTCCCGCGGTGATGACGCCGCCGGGGGAGTTGATGTAGAAGTGGATGTCGGCCTTGCTGTCCTCATTGCTGAGGAAGAGCATCTGGGCAATGATGAGGTTGGCGCTGTCGTCGTCGATCATGCCTCCGAGGAAGATGACCCGGTCCTTCAGGAGCCTGGAGTAGATGTCGTAGGCGCGTTCGCCGCGGCCGGTTTTTTCGATGACTATGGGCACAAGGTGTTGATTGACTGCCATTATTTTTCCTCGCATTCAGTATCCGCGTGCGGCTATTTCTCTTTTTTCTTCTTGGCGTCTTCCGTTTCGTGGAGGACGTCGTCGATGAGGCCGTACTTGAGTGCTTCTTCGGCGGTGAGGTACTTGTCGCGTTCGGTTTCTTTCTGGAGTTTTTCCATGTCGGCCCCGGTGTGTTTGGCGAGGATCTCGTTGATCATCTTCTTTGCCTTGAGGATTTCCTCGGCCTGTATCTGTATATCGGCGGCCTGGCCCGTGACGCCGCCCCAGGGCTGGTGGAGCATGACCTTGGCGTGGGGCAGGGCGTGGCGTCTGCCCTTTGCGCCGGCGGCGAGAATGACGGCTGCGCCGGACTGTGCGCGTCCGATACAATAGGTCGCGACGGGCGAGCCGATGAACTGCATGGTGTCATAGATGGCCATGGTGTCGTCGACGCTGCCGCCGGGGGAATTGATGTAGAGGCTGATCTCGACGCCGCGTTTGAGGTTGTCGAGGTAGAGCAGCTTCATGATGACCTCGGTGGCGACGCGGTAGGAGATTTCGCCGATCAGGAAGACGATGCGGTTTTCCAGGAGCATGTCGTCCAGCGTCATCTCGCGTGTTCGCTGGTAGGTGACTACCTGGAGATGGGGGCGCATTGCGTCGTCGGGTTCTTCGGAGCGGCTACTGAAATGTCTGTAAAGCATCAGGTCTTTCCTCGAACAATACTGACAGCGTGCGAATTATCAGGCGTTGGCGGCGGTCTTCAAAGCGCACGCGCAACGTGTCTATCTATATCGGGCATTTCAGGCGGTTTCTTCTGTCTTAATCCGCGTGGGGCCCGTGCTATTCAGCGTCCTTTTTTCGCGTTCTCCGGGCGGCGGCGGTCTTTCTGGCCGCCTTGGTTTCCGATTCTTCCGCTACGGCCGGCTCTTCGGCGGGTTCTGCCGATTCCGCCTTTGCAGCCTTGGCCTTTGTCTTTGGCTTTTCCTTTTTGGGCTTTTCCTTTTTGTTGGGTTTTACGTCCTTGATCTGTGCGGTTTCGAGGATCTTTTCGACGCACTTGTGCTCGCGGACCTGGAGGGCGAACTGTGCAAGCGAGCCGTCACGGGCGAGTTCTTCGCGAACCTTGTCCGGCCGGCGGTTGCGCTGTGCGGCGATCTCGGCGATGTGGCCGTTGATCTCTTCCTCGGTGGCGGTGATACCAAGCTGCTCGGCGACCTTATCCATGATGAAGAAGAGCCTGAGCTGCTCCTTGGCCTCTTCGTCGCTGCTGGCGCGGAGCTGCTGCATCTGCTGTTCGATCTGCTCGCGGGGCAGGCCGCGCATGAGCAGGCTTGTGTATCGGCGCTGCAGGATGTGGGTGGACTGGTCGGCGACGATGGTCTCGGGGAGGTCCAGCCTGGTGTTTTCGAGGAGGTACTTGTAGACCTGGTCGGCCATTGAGGCCCGGGCCTGCCGTTCGGCGTAGCTGCGGCGAATCTGCATCATGCTTTCGCGGAGTTCGTCTTCGGTTTCGGCGCCGTAGCGCCGCAGGAATTCCTCGTTGATTTCGGCGGGCACGAGCTGCTTGACGTCCTTGATTTCGATGGCGACATCGACCTTCTTGCCGCGATACTGCTCGTTGAAGTACGTCTTGGGAACGTCGACGGATGTCTCTTTGCGGTCGCCGGCCTTTGCGCCTTTGAGCAGCGTGCTGAGTCCTTCGACGGGGACGGCACCGACGAAGCCGGGGTCCTGCACGAAGATTTCAGCGTTGTCGATCTTTTGTTTTTCCTCGACGCCTTCGACCGTCAGGACGACGTCGGCGACGACCTGATCGCCGCCCTCGACCTTGCCGTCTTCCTTGGGCGTCCAGACGCCGGCGCGTTTGCGCATGGCGAGCAGTTCCTCGTCGATGTCTTCGTCGGTGATGTCAACGACGGGCTTTTCGACGGGGATGCCTTCGAGTTTCGGCAGGTCGAATTGCGGCCGGACCTCGACTTCGAAGTCGAATTTCATGGGGCCGCTTTCGGGCAGTTCGACCTTCTCGTGGTCGATGTCGGGGTCGCCGAGGACATCGAGTTCGTTGGCCTTGATGGCGGCGTCGGCGGCATCGGCCATGAGCTTGAGCTTGACTTGCAGACCGATTTCGCTGCCGAAGCGCTTCTCGATGAGGCGCAGAGGCGCGCGGCCTTTGCGAAAGCCCGGTATCACTGCCTCTCTGCGGAGGTCCTGATACTGCTCATTCAGGGATTCCTTGATGGTTTCCTCAGGTATTTCGATGGTGATTTTCTTCTTGCACGGGCCGGAATCCTCGACGGTGACGGTGTTCTTTTCGTGCATCTTCCGCTTTTTTTCTTCATCCGCTTCTTCGGCCTGAGGGGCTGCCTGGTCGGCGGCGACTGCCTCGGGTTCTTCTGCCTGGATGTCTTGTTTTTCTTTGTCGGTTGCCATGTTCTCAACTCCTTTTCGCAAGCCGCCTCAGGCGGGAACAAAAAAAGGCCGTGGGAAGCCGTTTTCCCGCAGCCTGCTGTCTGTTACTTCCTAAGCCCATTTTCGGGCTCCCATCACTTATGCGACCAGCGCCAGGCTATCTACTTAGCCGGTACCTCGCATAAGCTATATACGAGTTTCTATTCAGTTTCGGCCCTGTACGGCCCAGGCACTTTCCGTGCCGCGGGGCAGGACTTGCTGCCGACCGTACACCACGAATACAGCGGGCGATGAGATTTGAACTCACGACATTCACGTTGGCAACGTGACGCTCTACCACTGAGCTACGCCCGCATTGGTCTGCAAGAGTATACGCGTATTGTCGTATGATGCAAGCCCCTTTTTGATGAAAAACTTGCTTTTTTTGTTGGCGGGGGGGGAGGGGGGTGGTATATCGACTAACCGACGATGGTTTCTCTTTTAAACGGCGAGGCCGGCCGGCATCGGCCATGGCCGTGGGTACCGGACTATTCATTACGGTTATGAGCCTTGCACAACCTGGGACAGTGGCGGGCAGCGAGGCGACATTGGTGCAGGCGGCGCTGCTTTGGCCGAAGGTGTTGACCGGATTAGCGGCTCTGACGGTATTGCCGTAGGCGGGTCTGGTCGATAAATAATGACGGCAGAGAAGTTTGGATCGATGGGGTGGCCGGTGGGGCTGTTGACGAAAGGTACAGATGGAGGTTGGCCTATGGCTGTGCAAACAACGATTCAGGTGACGAGTCCGGCGTTTGCCGAGGGGCAGATGATCCCGGCGGACTACACGGCAGACGGGGCGGATATTTCGCCGCCATTGGAATGGTCGGGCGTGCCTGAGGGCACGAAGAGTATCGCGCTGATCAGCGACGATCCGGATGCCCCGCGGGGGGCGTGGGTGCACTGGGTGATCTACAACATGCCGCCGGAGACGACGTCGCTGCCGGAGGACGTGCCGCCGTACGAGACCCTGGAGAACGGGGGCGTTCACGGTATGACGGATTTTCATCGCCTGGGCTATGGCGGACCGGCCCCGCCCAGCGGTACACATCGCTACTACTTTAAGGTGTACGCGCTGGATACGATGCTTGACCTGGAGCCCGGGGCCACGAAGCCCGAAGTCGAGAAGGCGATGAAGGGGCACATTCTCGCCCAGGGCCAGCTTATGGGCAAGTACAAGAGGCGGTAGGACGGCGGATTCGGGGGCAGGGTCAGTCCGACTTGTCGGCCTTGTCCAGGTCGGCGGTCGAGAAATGGAACGGAGGCGGGGCGGCCTTCGGCTTTTTTTCGGCATGGCTGCTGATCCATTGCCGCCATGCGTTATGGTCGGCGCCGAAGTCCTGCTGCGTGAGCTGTTTGAGCGTGTGTCGGGCAAGCTGGCCGACGGTCTTTATCTCGCCGTGCGCCGTGAAGGCGGCCAGGCCATCCTCTGTCTCGCCCTCTTTCAGGCTGGCAAACACCGGATGGCCGGCAAAGGGGTAGTCGGCGTGCCCTGCGCGCGGCCAGTACCTTCTGGCATCGACAGATGTGCCGTCGTTTACTACTTCAGCCAGCACAAGGAGCAGGTCCTTTTCGACCTCGCCGCCTGCCTGTCCGGCGATGATGTCGATGGCGGCGCTGCGGCGGTCTGCGGGCATGTTGGGGTCCGTGATGAGCCGGCACATTGCATCTGTGCCTGAGGCGAGGGTCGCCTCGGCGGCAAGCTGCGGATGCTCATGCCGGCTGAGACCTGTCAGCCAGGCTGTTTCGTTCCGGTCGTCCGATTGCGGCCCCAGCCTGCCGGCGTACAGGGTGCAAGGATCGTCGCCGCTGATCTTTCTTAGAATCCTCGTCCACGATTGGGACCAGGCAGGCTCGTCGGCGTGTTTGCGCCACTGCAGAAGGCAATAATCGATCGCTTCAGCACGTGTGCCTCCGAAGCAGAGAGGCCGCCATGAGGCCCGTGCTTCAAAGTTCACCGACGGCAGCAGGATTCCCTTCTTTTCGAGAATGAAATCGAGTTCACATACGAGCACATCGAGCCGGCAGAGTCCTTGCGGCGTGCAAGTGAATACGGCGTCACTATCGGAGACTTCGCGGGTATGACACTTGAAGTCTATACGGCTAAACGGCCCCGGCGGGTGTGTAATGATTTCCTCTACCAGGCTGCGGTAGCTTTCGAGGAGGAAGTGCTGGTGGTTGGCGTAGACGGTCTGTTCCCAGGCGGTAATGATGCGGGCGTCTTTGTAGAACTTGCAGCGGGCCTTGACGGCGGGCTTGAGCGCGCGGACGATTCTGAGGCTCAGCCACCGCTGATCCCTCGGATGGCAGTCGGGGTCGGCGATCATGCGTTTGGCCTCGGCGACGAGTTTGACCAGTTCGGCGGCTTCTTCGGCGTTGATGCCTATGTCGCGAAAATTCGCGATGACGCGATGAGACACGGCCACCAACGCCTCCAACTGGGCATCATGGCGATGGTCCGGTTCGAAGGGCCCGATGTCGTCGTCGGCCAGCGCCCGCAGCGTGTCCAGCACAAGATGTGCGGTGTTCTCAATCGCCGTGTAGTCCAGTTTTTCGGGTGTGTCGCCGGGCAGGTGGTAGTCGGAATAGTAGCCGCAGGAGAAGAAGATCACCGGGAAGCCCAGTGTCTGAAATGCGGCGTGATCGCCGGTCGGGCCGGCAATTTCCGGGGCCACGGGCAGCATCTTCAGGCCGAGTTGTGTGCCTTTTTGTACAATCTGCGTTTGCAGTTGCGGGTAGTCTTCTGCGCCCATGACGAACAGGGAGTTGTCCACCACGTCGAGGAAGTCCCTGCCGAGCAGGTCCATGTTGATCACCCCGGCGATTCTGGCGTTCTTGAAACTGTCGCGCAGCGTGAAGGCAAACGAGCCCATAGCCATGCGCTCCTCGGCGTCAAAGGCGGCAAAACAGATGGAGCGTTTGAGGCGTGTTTCGGTTAAGGCCAGGTGCTCGGCGATTTCCAGCAGTATGGCCACGGCGGCGGCATTGTCACAGGCCCCAGGGCAGAGGCCGTCCTCAGTTCGGCCTATATGATCGTAGTGGGCTGCCAGGATGACGATCTCGTCGGCGAGGTTCGGGTCGGCGCCGCGCAGCACGCCCAGCATGTTAACGCCCCGGCCGAAATCCAGCTCGAAGCTTTCCTCGCCCGGCCAGGGTACCAGGCCGTACTCGCTGAATCGCTCGGCAAGGAAGGTTCGAACCGTTTTCGATTGCCGCGAACCTGCTTTGCGTCCCCGCAGGCCGGGCTGTGCAAGGAAGTATACGTGATCGGACAACTCCCCGCTTTCGATTGGGGCCGTCATGTGTGCCGGCGGCAGGGAGACACAGCCCGCCAGCGCCGCGGCCAGAACGATTACTGCGGTTGTCAGGAGTCGTTTTGTCATCAGCACAGAACGAAATTCATTTTGCGCCAAACAGGTCCTGTTCACTTGCTATTCTACCTTTTAGGTGACCTTCGAGCAAGACAGCCATTTAATATCGGCTGATTTGCGGGACAACGACACACTATGGGGCTCTGGGGATGGCGGGCTATGCAGATGTGGCAGGGGCGAACGTGTTCACTGACACGGCGGCCTGCCTGCGGACGAGTTTCAGGCATCCTCGCCTGCGGACTAACGCGCGGGGGTCGTCCTCTATTGTTTCTTGACAGGCTTCTTGGCCGTTTGGGGCGGGGCAATGTTTGCGGCGGGGGCTGCCCGCGGCATGGGTTTTGCGGCGGTCTGCGTCATGGCTGCGCCGGCGGCAGGTTTGGCGGCGGCAGTCTGGGCTGCGGGTTTGGAGGCCGGTTTGTTGGCGTTTGCGGCGGGCTTCTTTGCCTGCGCGGCGCGGCCGATTACGGTGACCTTGAAGTCCTCGGCGCAGACCAGGTGCGAGTAGTAAAAGGCCTGCATTTTGTTGTCGGCGGGCAGGGCGCGGCGTGTGACCTGGCGGCCGTCAATCGTGGCCTTGCCTTCGAAGGTCAGGGTTACGGGTTCTTTCATTCCGCCCGGGGGGGATTTCAAGGACATCTTCACTTCGTTCTTGTCGGCCGCGATCTCGCCGCCGCTTAATGTGAACCCCTTGGGTGCGTCCTTGAGGACAACCGTGATGTCGCCCGTGAAGCCGTCCCTTCGCAGGGCGTGGACGGTGACGGCGGCACTGGACCCGGCACGCACATTGACGGTGGACGGCACGACGCGCAACTCGAAATCGGGCCGGGGCGGGCTGATGCGGAGGCGGTAGCCGTAATCGGGGCCGCCGTTGCGCTGGGCGTCGGACAGATGGAGGTAGTATGTTCCGTCGCTGGGCAAGGTGGCGGCGATGTAGGAGTCGGCATGGTGCGTGATGAGGCCGGCGCCTTTGTCTTCGTGGTCATCGTTGGCTGCGAGCTTGCGGCCTTGGGCATCGGTCAATTTGAGGATGCTGTCCAGCGGCGATTCGAGCCTGCGGGCATATACCTCGGCAACGACGGCCTGGCCCGCCTTGCCTTCGAAACAGAAGACGTCGCAGTCGCCGGGCCTGTCAATGCGGCCGTTCATGATGATGGGCAGCGTTACCTTACATGCGTCGGCGGGCTGGCCGTTTGGCTCCTGCTCGCGATCTTCGGCAAGTACGCCCACGGCAAACGGCAGCGTGTTGGACACCGCCGGGGCTTGGCCGACGGAGACAGGGATCGTTGGGCCGGCGTCGTCTTTCGCAGTGATGGTCAGTTTGTCCTGGGGCAGGTTCCAGCCTTTCAGTTCGACGGTTGTTTCTTCGCCGGCCGGGCCGCCTAACGGGAAGATGCTTGTCACGAACGGCAGTTCGCCCGCCGTGATGCGATAGACGAAATCCTCACGCCCGCGGTAGATCGCGTCCTTGATCTCCAGGACGTATTCGCCGTCGGCGGGGACTTCGCACAAGATCACGGGGTCTGGGTGGAAAGTGTAGTCATCGGCATAGGCAACTTCCCTGCCGTCGGGGCCGTAGAGGCCGAGAGTGGCCTGGAACCAGCCGGGCACGCCGTCGGCGAGGTACGGGATCATTTCGCGGGCGCCGGCACGGACGACCAGGCGCATGCCCTTCGCCAGGCGCAGCTTGAATCGATCAACGTCGCCGGGCATGATCCGGCCGTTGATGACGAGCGGAAGGGCGGGCAGGACCTCGGTATCCAATTTCTCGTTAGGCTCCTTTTCATTCCATTCCGGCAGCTTGCCCACGTGGAAAACGACGGGGTTCGAAAGGCCGGCGGCGGTTCTCACCCGCAGTTCGCGGCGGCCGGGTACGGCGTCGGCGGCAAGTTGGATTCGCAATCTGAGGTCCTCGGCCAATTGCGGGTTGTCGCGGTTGCGGTTCTTCGGATTGGCGAGCTTTCGCTGGATCTCGGCTATTTCTTTCTCGATGGCTGCGCGGTCGATTTCGGTATCCACGGCGGGTTTGTCATCGTCTGCGGCATTCTTCTGAGCATTCTTCTTGGGATCGACGAGCGCCTGGAGTTCCTTGAGGCGGTCACGCAAGAGGTTGATTTCCTTGCCGCTCAGGGGCTTGACGTGTTCCACGAGGCTGGCCTCGACGCCGCCGGAGACGACCGCGCCTGTTACGCCGTCGAGGTAGCGTCCCGCAAGAGCGACCTCGATTGTCGTACCCTGCTGTCCGCCGGCGGGATAGATGTAGGCGATTTCGGGGTTTCGCTGCGCCCATGCCGCGGGGCTTGCGGCCAGCACGGCCGCAAAGCATGCAATCCGCCATCCTCTAATCATGGTGTTCTCCATGCGTTACATGATTTCTCTGAGTCGACCGCCGGAGGTAACGCTGTCGCCGTCCGGCAGGACCTTGATCGCCAGGCCCTGCGGGTGCGGGAGTGTCGCGTTGGTATGGATGCCCAAGAGTTCATATATGCTGCCGATGAGGTCGACGGGGTAGACGGGTCGGTCCTTGACTTCTTCGCCGGTTGCGTTGGTGGAGCCGACGACCTGGCCGCCCTTGAAGCCGCCGCCGGCAACCACCGCACAGAAGGCCTTGCCGAAGTGATGGCGGCCGCCGTTCCATGGTGCTTCCCACTGGACCTTGGGTGTGCGGCCGAATTCGCCGCTCCACCAGACGATGGTGCTGTCGAGCAGGCCGCGGTCAGTGAGGTCCTGCAGGAGCGTCGCCATGCCCTTGTCCATCTCGGGCAGTTTCTGGCGCATCGTGGTGAAGTGCGCCTTGTGTGTGTCCCAGCCTCTGTAATTGATGGTGACATAGGGCACGCCGCGTTCGATCAGGCGGCGAGCCACGAGACAGGACTGGCCGAAGGTGTTCCTGCCGTATCTGTCGCGCAATGCGTCATCTTCGTCGGAGCAATCGAAGACCTTGCCCGCGTCACCGAGGATGAGATCGTAGGCCTGCTTCTCCGCCTGGCTCAGGGCGGTCAGTTCGGGGTTATTCTTGAGGACGGCGCCCAAGGTGTTGAGCTGTCCGAGCAGGTCGCGGCGGGCCATCTGCCGCTTTTCGGAGATGCCCTGTGCGACTACGCCTTCGACGACGAATGGCGTTCGTGCCGGGTCGCCGCCGGTGGCGAACGGTTTGTAGCGGGACCCCAGGAAGCCGGCCTCGGAGAAGCGCCCCTGCGGGGTGGTCAGCACGATGTACGGCGGGATGAGGCCCTGGTAGCCGGCGTCGTAACCCTTGAAGAGCGAAACCACCGCGCCCACGTTGGGGTAGACCTGTCCGTCGCCGGGGTTGCGGCCGGTCTGGACCTTGTAGGCGGCGGTTTCGTGTCCGTTGTCGCCGTGGGTCATGCTGCGGATGATGGAGTACTTGTCGGCCTGTTTGGCCAGTTGGGGCAGCAGCTCGCCGATGCGGATTCCCGGTACGTTGGTTTCAATCGTGTTGACGAACGGGCCGGTGTAGTCGCTGCCGGCCTCCGGCTTGGGGTCGAACGTATCAGTGTGAGCCGGGCCGCCCCACAGCCATATCTGGATCACTGCTTTGGCTCTTGCCGGGGCGGACGCCGCGGCGGCGGGGGGATTGAGTCGGTCGGCCAGGAGCAGTCCCGCCGTTGTGCAGAGGCCCAGACGCATGGCCTGGCGGCGTGTCATGGTGTTCGGGTCGGCCCGATTCGGTCCCTTGGTTGGCGTGGTCATATTCTTGCCCTCAAAGCTTGCCCTCTGTACGGCGGCATCAGTGTCGATAGAGGAATTCGGCACTGTTGATCAGCGCCCATGTCAGATCGATTACGGCCTCGCGCCGACTGACCGACTTGGCGTAGGCTTGGGCCGTTTTTCGTTCTTCATCCGTGGGAAATCGCGACAGGACGGTCAGGTAAATCTCGTCTATCACCGCGTTGACGGCCCTCTTGGACTTCGACCAGGCGCGCACGACCGGCCCCTGTTCGATTTTTTTCTGGATGTGGCTGGAGTTGAGCAGATGGAGCCGCTGGGCGGCCGAGGGGCTGTTGTTGCGTTCGCCAACGAGGCCCGTGTCACGCGAGCTGCGGCCGAACATCTCCAGAAATGAGCTGGTGATGCTGCCATCGGCCAATTCGATTGAGCGCTGTTCTTCGGGGATGAAGGTGAACGGTTCCGGGACGGCGCTGGAGTATTTTTCCGTGGTGCCGGTAATCTGGTTGAGGGCGTCAATCAGGATCTCCGCCTCCAGCCGGCGCAGCGGATAATGTACAAAATTGACCTCGGCTTGCGGCTTGTCGCTGGCGGGGATGGCGGAAAGCTGATACGTCTGCGAATTGAGGATAATCCGGTACAGGTGTCTGAGGTCGTACTTGGCCGCGATCAGTTCTTTTTCGAGGTAGGCCAGCAGTTCCGGATTGGATGGCGGATTGTCGGGCCGGATGTCGTCCGGCTCGTGGATGATGCCCCGGCCCAGGAGCCATGCCCAGATACGGTTGACGATGTTTCGTGTGAACCAGGGGTTTTTCGGGTCGATGAGCCAATCGGCAAAGACCTCCCTCGGATCGAGGTCAGCGGTCAGGCTGGCGCGGGCGCCATCCGGGAAAATGCCGACCAGTGGGGCGGTGCTGCCATCTCCGGCGGCCTTGTCGGGGTCGAAGCGGACGATTTCTTCCTTCCATTCGCCGCTGGCCTTGAAATCGATTCGGGAGAAGAAGGCCGCCATGCCGTCGAGTTTCTCACTGGGCCAGTTGTCGGCCCGCTCGCCCATGAATGTCAGTGCAACGGTGGCGGCAAGCGCCGTCGGTTCCCGGCTCTGGACGGCACGGTAGAAATTGACCGGCCCGACGCGGAAGTTGCTGCCGTTGGAGGTGAGCATCTGGCGGACGAACTGGTCGTAGGGCATGTTGTCGCGGATGCTGGTGCGGATCCAGCGGTCGTACGCCTGGACTGCGTTGGGCCAGAGATTGATCGGGAACTCGGCCTTGACCCGAAGCACGTCGCCCCATTTCATCGCCCAGTAGTCGACAAACTCTTGCCGTTGGAGCAGTTGGTCGATCAGGACGGCTCGCTTGTTGGCGGCCTTGTCGGCGAGGAATGCCCTTGCCTCGCCGGCGGTGGGCAGCGTGCCGATGATGTCCAGGTAAGCCCGACGGACGAAGACTGCGTCGGAGGACAGATTGGCGGGCGGGATACCCAGGGCGTCGAGTCTGGCGAAGACGAGCCTGTCTATCTCGCTGGCTGCCGGCCCGACCGGGCCTTTTTCGAAGGGCTTGACGGGATCGGCGGCTGCTGCGGTCGAGGCATATGCGGCTGCGCACACGGTGAGCAGGATTGTAAATCGCTCTAATATCACGTTTTCGCTCCAAATAGACAGCAGGGCCCCCCGGCGGCATTATCCCTGCCTGAGTAGATTCAGACGTTGCCTGGAGCCGGCAAATTGCCAAGAACCGCCGCGGGTGCACTGTAAACCCCATAAAATGTGCAAGCATGAGTCTGAAACTGCGGGGGAGTAAAGTTGGCCAAACTCTGGATGAGGGTGGTCTGGATGGCCTGCATCGTGAATGAGGCGCAAGCAAACCAAGGCTGAACCTTACAAATCCGCGGAACAATGCCATCCCAATGGATGTTTCAGTCGGACCCGGGAGGGAGTATGCCGAGTCGCCGGAGTTCCTTCTCGAGGTTATCCTTGACGATGGGCTTGATGATGTAGCCGTCACAGCCCGATCGGTGGGCGGCGGTGATATTCTGTACGTCACCCATTGCGGTGACCATGATGACCTTGGGCCTCTTTTCGGGCGGGACGCCGTACTCTTTTTCCGCCTGCCGGATGCGCTGGAGCACTTCGTGGCCGGAGACCTGTGGCATGTTGATGTCCAGGCAGACGAGGTCGTAAGGGTCACCCAGATCCAGGCCGCTGCGGTAGGCGTGCACAGCCAGGTCGCCGTTGTCTGTCGTCTGGCACGGGCCGTACTCTTCGAGGTGGAGTTTCAGCAGCAGGGTGGACGCAGGATCATCGTCGACGACAAGGCTTTTCACTTTTTTGTCCATCTGTATCTCCGTTATCCTTCCCTGGTCCGTTCGCCCTTGCGCATATTTACAGACTGCGTCCTTGCAAGCAGTTGCATTACTAG
>DAOTMV010000075.1:0-13791 GCA_035450485.1 Anaerohalosphaeraceae bacterium
AGTTGGGGTGCGCACGGGACCGACCTCTGGCACGTCAAGAAGGTCAATCCGCAGAGCATGGTCCATCTGACAGAGAAACCGGTGGAACTGGCGGTACGGGCGATTCAGTTTTCATCGAAGCCCGGAGAGAACGTGCTGGATCTGTTCGGCGGCAGCGGCTCGACCATGATCGCCTGCGAACAGACCGGGCGCAACGCCTACTTGATGGAGATCGATCCCCTGTACTGCGATGTGATCGTGAAAAGGTATGAGGAGTTCACGGGCAAGAAGGCCCAGCGATTGGGCGGCGACGAATCGCCGGAATCAGAGATTACACAAGACCTGGCGGCGAAGGTGGTCGAGAGATGAGAGCACTGTTAATCCCCAAGCCAGCGCAGCTTTTCGTCGCCCTTGTTATCTGCGCCATCTGCGGGCAGGCGAATGGCGGCACGCTGCAGACGCAACCCCCCATCCGCGTAGGTCAAAACGCGGGCGCTGTTGTTGGCCACCGCCTGCACTCGACCGGGCAGACCCTGCGGCAGACTGGCGAAGTAGTAGCCCTCGCGTGCCTGGCCAAAGTGCAGCGGCCTGCCCCTGCGGCCGACCAGGATACGCGCCGGCCCGGGCCACATGCCGAGCACGGCAAAGTCGCCTTGGGCCTGGCTGGCCGCCCAGGCCAGGCGCTGGCTAATAGAGCCTCCGCATCGCGTCATAAGCAGGCCGAAGATCTCGCTGTCGCATTCGCTGCGGACGTTGAGGCGGTGTCGCCGCACGACCTGCCGGTAATTGCCAACCACGCCGTTGTGGACAAGAAAGCCAGCGCCGGCGGCGTGCGGATGGTTGTTGCGGTTGTCCTCCGGCGAACCGTGCGTAGCGTAGCGGCAATGGCCGACCATAACCACGGCGTTGCGGCAGCGGTCCAGCGCGTCCAGATGGACCTTCGCAGGGCCCGGCCGTTTGAACGTCTGGATACGTCCATCTTCGTCGAGCCACGCCAGGCCGAAGGCGTGTGCACCTCGCGTCTGCGTGATCAGGGCCAAGCGCCGCAGCCGCGTGATGTCAGGGCCTTGCCCCGCGCTGGTTATGAATCCGAATATGCCGCACATGGCTGCTCCTCTCAAAGAATGGTGTCGCGTTTACATCTGGGCGTCGTATTTGGCCGCCAACCGGCGGAACTCGCGTTTGACCTGCTCCTGCGGGATCGCGTCGCTGATCCATCCGTATTGCCGTCCACCGTGAATGCGGGCGTATCCGGCTCCCCAAGCAAGGTAGCCCATCAACCGCTCGGCCTCGCTTGCGCCTTGTCCGGCCTTCTTCCAGCCGCCCTTCAACTCGCCGGGATTCCACTTCGGTGCCCGCTTGCCGTTGATCGCCCGCTCCGCCAGACCCAGGCAGACCTGAATCCAACCGATGACCTTCGTGACATTGAGCGATCCGGAAAACACGCGGAATTCGACCGCGTCGCGTCTGCCGTTGGCGAGGTTGGTCAGGTTGAGTGCGTGGTATCGATTGCGGTCCAGCGCCGGTTTGGCATCCTTGTCGTTTCCGTACTTGCGGACGCCGCCGCAGTACATCCCGCGCTCGCGGCTCTTGGTGCCGGTGATCGCGTAGAGGCCGCGTTCGCAATATGCGACGATGGTCACCAGCCGCGCCAGCGCCGTTGCCGGCCAGTCGCGTTGCCAGCCGACGTGGACGTGAATCCCGCAGCTGACGTTGACGCGATGCCCTTTGGCCTCCAGCACCCGCACAGCCTCGGCGACCTGCGCCAGGCCCTCGCGACCGCGAAGAACCGGCGAAACAATCTCGCAGGCATGGTAGGCGTGCGGCGCTCGAATCGATGCGTCGCGTTCGGCCTTCCATCCCGCGGGCAGGTACGGGACCTGCGTTCCGCGGTGGTATCCGCCGATCCGCAAGCCGTCGTTTTCAACGGCGCTTTGCGGGGCTACCGTTTCGATCTCTACTCCGAATGTCATGTCGTTTGCGTTCATGGTTTTTCTCCTTCGTTTATAACCACATTAAGCCAAATGAACGCGAAGAAGCCAAGGGCTTAAAGTGCCATAAATGCTTTATTTGCAAGAATTTACGATTTGCAGCCGCCATGCAAAACCCGTTCCAGTCCGGGCTCTGAATGGGTTCTTTTTGCGGCGTGAGGTGACCGCCTAACGGCGTGGGCGGTTCACTGGAAAGTGGACTGAGGCGACTGAGAAAAACCCCGGCAGAGGATGCCGAGGTTTGGGAGGCGAGGGATTGGGATTGCGCTTACGATTTCTTGGCGAGGGCAAACTGGCCGCGGCCGACCTTTTCGAATCTGGACTCCGCGCCCTTGGTGTTGATCTCTTTAAGGATGGCCGCATACAGGGTATTTGCCGGGGTCTTTCCGCCCTTGGACGGCTGCCAGTACGCTTTCTGGACCATGGTCTCGACCATCTCCTTGCAGGCCAGCGGCTCCTTCTTCTCGGCAAGGACCCGGACGGCACCATCGAGGATGGAAGCCTTCTTGACCCGCAGTGTGTTTTGCGCAGGTTTGGCCGTGTTGGGCGATTTGACGCTGGCGCTAGCGGTGGCCGTTCTGGCCGAAGATCTCGTACCACGTGCCGACGTGGCGGTTGTGGCGGCGGGCCCGCGGAGGCGTTGGGCCGTCTTGATACGGACCTTCTTGCCCGTGGCCAGATTCTTGGCGTCCCAGCCGCCGTTTGGGTTTTCGGCGAGGATTTCGACGGTGACCACCTTGTCGGTGACCTTGGCCTTGTACTGGCCGCCAATAGCAACTTCTGACTTCTTCATGTTTGTCCCTTTCAATTGGAGGTTATTAAGAATTTCCCGAATACTTGACCAACAGGTTCAGCGCCCTCATGTACTCCTCAACCGTGCCGCCGAGGTGATGGGCGAGGCATTCGGCCATAGAGACGACGTCCTCAGCGCAATCGACCTCGACAAAATGGTCCCGGTCGCCGCCTGGGCCGATCAGCGACACCTCAATATGGGGGCTGCCCAGCTTGCGACTCATGTTGGCGTACTTTGCCGCCGGCATACCAGCCGATGGACTCTTGCCTGCGAGCGTGATTGCAACGACGTGCATGGTGATCTCCTTCCGTTAGCAATAGCCGTTTTCTTTTGCGATGAAGTTGTAGAGTCTGGCCGGGATGCGATCCGCAACCAGCGTGTCAAGCTGGTAGGCCAAATTAAAGGCCAGCGTCCAATCGCCCCGCTCGATGGCGTCAAGGATGTCCGTGAGGTCTTTGACATCCTGTTCGTACTGCCGGGCCGCGTCCATATCGCGGGCCTGCGCAGCCTTGTCGCACCTGGCCTGCCAGCGGGCAACCTGTGCGGTAAAGCGTTGGATGTCCTGCTGGAATTGCCGGTAGGTCTTGAGGTTTCGTTGTTTCTGTGCCATCGTCGGGTCTCCCGTTTTCAATTCGTATCTCGCGTATCGTTAATGCACAGTTACCTCAATGCCACGACCACGCCAAGGCAATTAACCCCTTATTTTGCAGTAATTTACAGATTTTTTGCCCAAGCGCAGGCAGGTGGGAGCCCCTGTAAGAAGAATCGGTACACTGGCAGCAATTTGGACTGAATATGGCGGATAACACCCTGAAAATTACGGCTCTGACGCCCGAGCAATTAGCCAAGATCCTGTCGGAGGCCTCCTGGTGGAAGGTATCCGCTCAACAGGTCCTGGCAATCGCGGAAAACGCCGGGCTCGTCCGATCCGACGGAACAATCAGCCTCGTCGAATACACCGCCTATCTGGCCAGGGAGGTTGTGCGTGGCAGCGATTAATCCGACCAAGCTTCGGCCCACGGACCTGACGCGGCTGCTCAACTCGGCGGGTTTCGGCGAGGTGATCTCGGAGCGGACGCTGCGCCGTCACCGCAACCGCGCTGGCTACACCATTGGCGACGCACGGACGGTGGACCTGTTTCGGTATACCGCTTGGCTGACCCAGGAGTATTCCAAGCCAGCGCATGCCCCTCGCACCTACGACGACATCCGCGAGGCCGCACGCCAGCGCAACGCGGAACTGGCGCGTTCGGGTCAGGACATCGGTCAGATCCCACCGGTCGTAAATCCGGAACGCAGGGCACAGGCGTGCGCAAGCTTTCGGTATTTCTGCGAGGTGTACTTCCCGGAGGTCTTTTACCTGCCCTGGTCGGCGGATCACCTCCTGGCAATCGAGAAGATCGAGCAGGCGGTGTTGAAGGGAGGACTGTTTGCGCTGGCGATGCCTCGCGGAAGCGGCAAAAACTGTTCTGATGCAGATGGCCTGTCTGTGGTCGGCGCTTACGGGGGCGACGCCGTTTGTCTGTCTGATCGCCGCTTCGGCCGATCGCGCCAAAGACCTCCTGGAAACCATCAAAGTCTGGCTGGAGACCAACGAGCGGCTGCACGAGGATTTCCCGGAGGTGACGGTTCCGGTTCGTGCCCTGGAGCGGATCACCAACCGCCAGAAGGGCCAGAAATCTAACGGTCAGTCCACACGCATCGAGTGGGCCGCCGACAAGATCGTCCTACCGACGATTGAAGGCAGCAAGGCCTCCGGCGTGGTGATCTCCTGTTCGGGCATGAAGGGCTCGGACATTCGAGGCCAGAACTACGCCCGTGCCGATGGTCAGGTGGTCCGGCCGCAGCTGGTGATGGTCGATGACCCGCAGACGACCGAATCGGCCTGGAGTCCATCACAATCCCAGCGCCGGGAGGCAATTCTGGCCGGCGACGTCCTGGGCATGGCCGGACCCGGCAAGAAGATCTCGGGCCTGATGGCCTGTACGGTCATCCGACCCGGCGATATGGCGGACAACATCCTGGATCGCGACAAACACCCCGAGTGGCAAGGTGAACGGACCAAGATGGTCTATACCTTCCCCGCCGACGAAAAACTCTGGGCCCAGTACGCCGAGACCCGGGCCGATTCGCTGCGCAACAGCGGTGACGGATCGGAGGCCACGGAATTCTATCGCCACAACCGCGAAGCGATGGATGCGGGTTCGGTGGTCGCCTGGCCCGAGCGCCACAACGACGATGAATTGTCGGCCATCCAGCATGCGATGAACTTGAAACTCCGCGACGAAGCGGCGTTCTTTGCCGAGTATCAGAACGAACCCATGGTCGAGGCCGAAGGCCAGGACATGCTCACCGCCGACGAGATCGCCCAAAAACTCAGCGGTTTGCAGCGCGGCTTGGTGGGTCTCAATTGCCAGTGGCTGACGATGTTTGTGGACGTCCAGCAGAAGGCCTTGTTCTGGATGGTGGCCGCATGGGAGGAAGACTTCACCGGATATGTGATCGACTACGGAACGTGGCCCGAGCAGAAGCGGGCGTATTTTACGCTGCGGGACATTCGCCGCACCATCGCCCAGGAAAAACCCGATGCGGGTCTCGAAGGTTCGATCTATTACGCCTGGATAAACTGACCGAGGATAAACTCTCGCGGTCCTATCGCCGCGAGGACGGGCTCAGGATGCAGATCTCTCGCTGTCTTATCGACGCCAACTGGGGCCAGACGACCGATGTGGTCTATCAGTTCTGCAGGCAGAGTGCGTTTTCAGTGAGGCTCCTGCCCAGCCACGGCAAGTATGTGGGCGCATCCAGCATCCCCTTCAGCGAATACAAGCGAAAACGCGGCGACCGGCTCGGACTCCACTGGCGGATTCCCAACACCACGGGCAAGCGCGCGATCCGGCATGCCCTGATCGATACCAATTACTGGAAGAGCTTCGTCCACGCCCGACTGGCGGTGGCAATGGGCGATCCGGGGTGTCTGTCGCTGTTTGGACGCGATGATGCCACCCACCGCTTACTGGCCGAGCATCTGACCGCCGAATACCGTGTCCAGACCGAAGCCCGCAACCGTGTTGTCGACGAATGGAAGCTCAAGGCCATCGCGCCGGACAACCATTGGCTGGACTGTCTGGTGGGCTGTGCGGTCGCCGCATCGATGGAGGGAGCGAGGCTCTTCGGCACCGAGGCCACAGATGTGGCCGCCCCTCGGCGTCTGAAGCTCTCCATGCTGCAGCGCCGCAAGAAATTCTGAAAAAAAATCCATCGGATGCGGCCAACCTGCCTCTGCGCGTACCGATTATGCTTATGAGGGCAGTGAGAACTTACCGGCGACCCGCCTCCTATTCCACAGGACAATGCATGGTTACAGCGACCACCTGCGGTCTTGAACAACACCGTCATCTCATCGCAGACCTGCTTTGCGCCTACCGCGTGCCATCGGCGGCCGCACGGGATGAACTGGCAGCGGATGCGCTGATCGGCCTGTGGAACGCGATGCGAACATACAGTCCCGATCTGGGACTGAGTTTCGAATCCTTTGCCCGACGGAAGATGCGTCATGCGATCCAGGATGGTCTGAGAGAGCGGCATTTCCTGTCGCGGCGTTTGCGGCAGCAATTCGGCGAGAACCCGCCCATGCGTATTTCATTCGAGGTATTCCTGGACCGGTGCGAGACGACCGGTCGCCAAGATGAGCATCTGGAGGATGTCGACCGCCGCGACTTGGTGGAATTTTTGCTCGGTCAGTTGAGTCCCCTGGTTCGCCAGTGGCTGGTGGAGCGTTTTTGGCAGGACCACACCTATACCCACATCGCCGCCGATCACGGCGTCTCCCGCAAGCACGTGGCCTTTGAGATTCAGAAGGCGCTCGAATCGCTCAGCGTTCTGGCAAGACAGATACTGGATTAGCCCATGGCCGATACCGACATCGAACAAGCCATCAAAGACAACGCCACCGGGCCCAAGCAGGCCTCGGGCGACGCCGGTTCAGTCGAGCAGCATTCGCTGGCGGACCAGATCGCCGCCGATAAGCACCTGGAATCCAAAAAGGCGATGGCCACGAAGGGGCTGGGTATCAAGCTCCTGAAGATCTCGCCCGGAGGTGCCGTCTGATGTGGCCGTTTAAGTCCCGGACCACCACTGTCCAGAGGGTCGTGCCGGTAAAACTGCGGGCCCGCTACGATGCCGCCCAGACCACTCGCGAGAATATTTGCTACTGGGCGATGGCAGACGGGCTCTCGGCCGATGCGGCGTCGTCGAGCGATGTCCGTAAGAAGCTGCGTGACCGCAGTCGCTACGAGACGGCCAACAACTCCTACGCCAAGGGCATTGTACTGACATTAGCCAACGACTGCGTGGGAACAGGCCCAAGGCTTCAGCTTCTTACAAGCGACGGCGGATTGAATCGTGCAGTCGAAGCGGCGTTTATGGCGTGCGCCAGAGATGTTTCGCTGGCTGCCAAGCTTCGCACCATGCGGATGGCCAAGGCGACCGACGGCGAAACCTTCGGGGTTCTGACGGCCAATCCGCTGCTTGCCGGCCCTGTAATCCTGGACCTCCATCTGGTCGAGGCCGACCGGGTCGCCACGCCGCAGTTGAAGCTGCTCGATGACCCCGTCGATGGGATTGAACTGGATGCCTGGGGTAATCCCGCACGCTACTACGTTCTGCGTTATCATCCGGGCGATCTGCGGGCGACGGTCAACGACTTTGATGTATTGACCGCCGATTCGGTGATTCACTGGTTTCGAGCGGACCGACCCGGCCAGCATCGCGGTATTCCGGAGATCACTCCGGCTCTAGCGCTGTTTGCTCAGTTGCGGCGATACACACTGGCGGTCCTGGGAGCAGCCGAAACGGCGGCGGACTTTGCGGCGGTACTGTTCACCGATGCCCCCGCCAACGGCGAAGCGGCATCGGTCGAGCCGATGGACTTCGTCGAGCTGGAAAAACGCATGGCGACCGTCCTGCCCGATGGCTGGAAACTGGGCCAGATCAAGGCCGAACAGCCCGCCACCAGTTACGCAGAGTTTAAGCGAGAGATCCTCAACGAGATCGCCCGCTGCCTGAACCTGCCCTACAACATCGCCGCGTGCAACTCCTCGGGCTACAACTACGCCAGCGGCCGCCTGGACCATCGCGCCGCTAAACTACAAAAACTCACCTTTGGCTGGCATCGCAGCCAAATACGCCCAATCGCTTGAAAGTACCCTCAAGAGTCCCGGTCGTAGTCGGACAGCGCACGCTCTCTTACAAGTTCATAGCGGCCAAAGCAAAAAAGGGCCTCCGGTTTCCCAGAGGCCCTCGGGGCGATTAGTCACGCCTCCGGTGGAGGAGAAAAGCTTCGAAGCCCTTCTTGCGTGGGCGGCACAGCCCGGCCAAAGGCGACGCCGCCCGGAAGTCAACCACCCGCATCTCTATTCAATGAACTCCGGCGGAACTCGATCCGCCAGCCACACCTTATCGTTGCCCTCGTAAAACGCCACACCCCCCTGATGGGCTTGCCCTGCCTTGACGATCAAGATGACCGGCTCGGAAGCCTTTCGCTTGCCCACGGCCTGGGCGGTTTCCAAGTCGGCGGACAGGTGGACGTATTGCCGTTCCATCGGCAACAGGCCGTCTCTCCTGATCGCCGGCAGAGTTGCGGGCGCTGTCCCGTGGAACAAGCGGGTCGGGGGTGCGGCCGGTTCCCGGCGAAGTTTCCCCGGCAATGAATGCCCGTACAACGCACGGATGCGGCCGTTGGTCATCTCATGCCGCTGCTTTGATGAGGCCGCGATCATCGCGGCCAGATCGCTCTCGCACAGGTCGCGCCAAGCCGGGGATTCCTGACGCAAGGCCGCCAGCAACGAATCGACGCTTACCCAGCCGTCATTATCAAGCTCAAGTTCGTACAGCCAAGGCTCGTGCCGGAGCGCGTGCGAGACCGTTTTGCTCAACTGCACATAATCTACGTCCATGTGCCCGGCTCCTCCGGCAATGCTTCCCAGGACTCGGCAATGAACTCATAGCAACCGTCACTTGCAAAATAGATACGGTAATGATGAAGTTCCCACTTGTCCTTCCAACCTTCAGCTATATCCGCGACTACGGCCCGCAGCCATTCAGAGTCACGGACTTCCACCAAAGTGTCGTAGGCGTTCACATGTTCAGGACGACAGGCGACTTCTACCCGGTGTGAGGTGGCTTTGGGGTGGATAATCTTCAATCCGCTACGGAAGAACTTGCCATCTCTTTCAATATCGACGTAATCGAAACGCAGGGTTGCGACGCCACCGTCGAAATGCATATCAACGCCGTGTTCAAATGCCGTCGAACAAACTGGAATCTTCATAAGTTCAGTAATCCGTGGCATGCTCAACCTCCTCCACCACTTGGACGAACCGTGGGTATGCCTTGACTGGTGAGCCTGTTGTTGCTCAATTGCCGCGTCAGATTGTTTTCAAAGAGCCCTTGTCCGGTCCTGTTAACGGCATTCCATTGGGAACGCGGGATACCAGCCCTCATGAGCGCCTGGGAAGACCGAGTGTTCAAAATCAGCGTATTGCCATCACGTATGATGTAGTCGATTGGAACATCAGTGGGTGTAAACTTGCCTGCTCGGAGAGCGCCAGCCACATCGTCAATCGTCTGTCCGGCAAATTGTCCGCCCTTACCGAACGCTTCGCTGAACGTCTTCTGAGCAAAATTGGCGTTTTCTATCGCCGCTCCTGGGGCAGCACGGGTAGCATCCGCAATAGTTGCGCCGCACGACATGGCCCCCTGAGCACACGCCGCAACCGCTCCGCAGAATTGACTTGTGCCCTGCAAGCCTCTGACGTATTGCTCTTGACCACTGAATGTCCGCCCGGTGGTAGTGTCGATGGATTCTTTGCCTCGAAGGTAGTCGACGCCATAGCTCATGTCTGTCAGGCCCACGAGGTCGGCACCGACCATTTGCCAATTGCACGCATCCTTGATGGCCTGATCCAAGTCTTGCCCATTGTATTCATAGCACATGAGGATGCGATTGGTGTACGGTTCGGCGACGTAACCGATGATCTTGTCACGAACTGCCCCGTAGCCATTCTCATCCACGTACACGATGTAATGGCAGTAGCCCATCATGGCGTTCTTCGCGCAGCCGGACGCGATGCTCTTGGCGGCCTTGCAGTATTCTTTGGCTTCGTTGGGGTGCTGGTTCAGCATCTGTGCTCGCTGATACTGCAACCAGTAGTTGTCCATGCGTCTGGTCTGTTCGTATGATAATCCGAACCTGCCGCCGACCATTCCGTGCTCGAATCGAAAACGGTCCAACCAGGACCACTGGTCTTTGTACAGACTCTTCAAGCCATACGGGTCGACCCAATTGGTGGGGTTCGACATGACATATTCATACAGGTTCATCGAATCGGCGTAACCGATTGGGTCGGTCTGGAGGAAGCGTCCGGTTTCAGGATCGTAGGTCCGGTTGACCATGTAATACAATCCTGTTTCAGGGTCATAAAGATAACCGGCGAATCTGTACGGGTTGGCCGCCGCCGATGAGAAGGAGGCCTCAGACGGTCGGCCGTATGCATCGTACAGGTAGAACTCTCTATCACTTTCCCGCCGGAACTTGCCGCCCACGATGCCAACCACGGAACCAAGAGCATCCTTGAGGTAATAGAAGTGGGTCTCCTTGGTTGTGGGCAGCGACCCTCCATCGGCGGCGAGGACGGCGTAGTCGTGGAGGTCAACCGTGCCGCTGCTGTCGTAGTCATACGTTTCGTCGTCCGTCAGCCATGCACTGGCAAGTCCTGCCAGTTCGAGAACGCTGTTCGGGTCAAACGGCTTCTCCGGCAGGAACATGGCCAGCACTTCATCTTTGCCGTTGCCGTGGACCAACGAGCGGGCCGGTTTCTCAGTGCCGTCGTCGGGCTTTTCGTATTCAGAGATTACCCGGCCAAAGGCATCATAGTAGTAATATGTTGTCTTACCGCCTGCAACCTTCTTGATCCTTCTGCCCAAACCATCGTAGCCGTACTCGACAATTGTACCGGAACTGGCGTCCTGGACCTTTGTCAGCCGATCGCGGTAGTCATAGGAATACTGGAAGCCATATTTGTCCCTTTTCAAATTGCCGTTGGCGTCATATTCGGGATAGAAGTCGGCAGACAGCCCGAAGGCGTATTCCTCGTGGATTTGCGTGTACTGGTTATTGTTGTTGTGCGTGTAGGTCTGCGTGAAACCATGCCCGCCGACAGCCTGATAACGATTGCCTAAGCGGTCATAGGTAAACTGTTCGTTCGCCGCCCCCGGACCTTGGGGCGTGGACATCGTGGCAAAACCGTCGCCCCGGGCTTTGCTCGGCAGCACGTATACGTTTGTTCCGGTTCTTCCCATTGTGGGGGCCGGGGGGCCACCGCCAAAGGCTTTTTCCGGCGGTGCGTATGCGCCCCCATACGGGTCGAACCCTGCCGAGAAGCTGCCCAGCCCCAATAGGCAGGCCATAGTAATGAACCACCGACCTGAAGACCGCATCTTTCTCTCCTTTCCACAACACGTTTTCCGTTTGCGTCCTATGAACTCCTCGCGACGATGCGGCACGGCTTCTCTTGAAAGTAGCCGAAAAAAGGGGCACCACCGACTTTAACGGTACACTATTGTTCCGAGTCACGTCAACAAGTTTTTTCTCATCCACGAAAAATCCGCCGAGCGTCCTACGAATAAGCGAACGAGGAGTCCAAGTGTTGATATGCTTTTATCCCATCTTTCAAAAAGTTTTTCGTGGCGGGTCACCGCCGGTTAGTACGGATTGTATTAAGGGGCGACTTTTCTTATGGAACCAGCGACCATCTTAACACAGCGAATCTATCAATCCGCCGAGGCAATGGCGACGCAACTGCTTGCGGTAAAGGGCTTGCACGCCATTCACATCTCGCCGAGAACGCCACTCAGGAAATCGCCCTTGCGGGCCTTCAGAACTGGCAGGCGACACAGAATATCGCATTCGTCAAGGTGCGGGACCTGTTGGGCATCAATCTCCTGGAACCGGAAGCAGGCGATCCGCCGTTTCTGACTAAACTCGGGACCGACGAGATCCTGCTGTGCGATGTGATTTACTGCCTCATCAAACCCCAGGCCGATCAGCAGTCTGTCACGGACGAACATTTCGGTCAGGCCTTAGGCGGCGAGGCGATCCTCTCGGCCCAGAGGGCCTTCTACGAGGAACTAATTGATTTTTTCCAGAAGCGCGGCCGCAGCGACCGGGCGCGGGCGGTCGCCACACAGGCCAAGATGATCGAGGCGGCGGTGACGGCCGTGGAAAGCCACATCGAAGCCATCGATATCGATGCGACGATCCGTGGTGCGATCTCTGGCGACTTGCCGGGATCATCGGTGTCGACCCCGCACCGCTGACGCTTCGCGAGATCCTGTGGATGGCCGAGGGCCGCCAGCGACACAACTGGGCCAGGACCTCCCACGTCATGGCGCTGGTGGCCAACGCCAATCGCGATCCCAGGAAGACACGCACCTTTAGACCCTCGGACTTTGACCCATTCAGAGAGACATCGTCGCACGCGGGTGTCGTGATCACCCAGGAAAACGTGCACCTTTTACGAAACGCTTTTTTAGGAGACCACTCATGAAAACCGATTTCTTCCACACCGTTCTCAAATGGCTTGACTACAACCGCTGGACGTTCATCTCGATTGTAGTCTTTGCCGTCATGCTGGCTGCCTTCATTGGAATCGCGGGCTGTCAGTCGACGACGGCATCCTTGTTCGCACCCGCCGACGGCAGCGCAGCGGCCAAGATCGACCGCTCCGAGTTCATGCGTCAGGCCAGCACGACTCAGAAAGACCTGGCCGTAAAACGCGTGGCCATCGACGCCGAATTGGCCGCCTACAATGAGGAAGTGAAAGCCTTCAATGGACGCGTGGATGCGGGGCTCGAAGACCTCGACCGGCAGGACGAGTTTCGGGCGGAAATAGTCAACACCGTCGGCCTGATTGCCAGCAGCGCCGCCGGAGGGACGCTCAACCCTGTCTCGCTCATCCCCATCGGCGTGGGTCTCTTAGGCGGAGCATTAGGACTCGGAGCAGCTGCCGACAACCGCAGGAAGGACAGGCTGATTACGGATCTGAAACAGCCTGCCGTTACCCAGGCCGGATAAACCGTCGGAGTAAGGCGTCATGGCCTCGAACACTCATGGTATCCGCGCCGGAAGGGCCTATGTCGAGCTGTTTGCCGACGCCAGCAAGCTCGCCCGAGGTCTGAAACTCGCCGAGCGGCAGCTTCGCGACTTCGGCGGGCGCGTCCAGGGGCTGGGACTTCGCCTCGCCTCGGTAGGCGGTGCGGTCCTGGCCCCTATGGGCCTGGCGACGCGGACCTTTCAGGGTTTCGACGATGTGATGCTGTCGGTGAAGGCGGTCACGGGGGCAACCGGCAAGCAGTTCGACACCCTGACCGGGCAGGCCAAGCTCCTGGGCCGAACCACCTCGTTTACGGCCGCACAGGTTGCCTCGGCGATGTTGGAGTTGGGTCGAGCCGGTTTTGCGCCGGACGAGATCCAGGCGGCCATCGCGCCCGTCCTGGATCTCGCCCGCGCCACCGGCACCGACCTGGCCCAGGCGACCGGTTATGCGGCCAACACGCTGCGGTCCTTCGGCCTGGATGCATCCGAAATGACACGGGTGGCGGATGTCCTGACCGCTACGGCCAACAACTCTGCCCAGACACTCGATGACCTCGCCCAGGGCATGGTCTACGCCGCCCCCATCGCCGAGGAATACGGTCTGAGCCTCGAAGACACCGCAAAGGCGTTCGGCGCACTGGCTAACTTCGGCATCAAGGCCTCGATGGCCGGCACCAACATCCGCAACATCCTCTTGCGGATGGCCGATCCCACCATCCAGAAACGCCTCAAAGGTGTTGGCGTCACCGTCGCCGACACTGCCGGCAAGATGCGACCCATGGCCGCTATCCTCAGGGATATGGGCGCAGCCACCGAAAACATGCCTGATGTGGAGCGTCTGTCGCTGCTGCAGGATGTGTTCGGCCTGCGGG
>DAOTMV010000076.1:0-13736 GCA_035450485.1 Anaerohalosphaeraceae bacterium
GAATGCGCAGTGAGTTTGCGGTGAAAGGAGGAGATTCTGCAGTGATGTGCGGTAATTGCGCCGGGATATGCAGCAAACGCGCTGGCAAGAGCGGTCAAAGTGCGGCGGTATGCGTCGAGGTGAGTGCGCAGGGAAAGCCGGCCAATGTGCGGACATTGGCGGTGATTGCGCGAGACTCGCGGGCGAATGCGCGGCAAAAGGCAGTGAATGCGCGGGGATGTGTGGCAGGTGCGAGGGCAAGGAGGGCCAGGAAGTCGTGAGGGGCGCTGCGGCTTAGAGGGCTTTAGGCAGGTGTGCGGTGACGGCTGAGCGCTACCATTTATTGAAGATGAAGTAGACGGCGGCGATGATCATTGCGAACCCCACGAGGTAGTTCCACTTGAATTCGTCGCGGAGGATGCGGCGATCGGCGCGTGGCTGCATGCATCGTGGTTGTGGAGGGTGTCATCGACGAGGTGCGGATTTACGAGCGTGCACTGATCGGCGAGGAGGTTGCGATATGGGCGAAAGGTGATTGGCGTTCTGGGGAGTGCAGCCCGCGAGCGGGGGGCCTGCCGGATGTGTCCGTCAATACGAGAGGGGTGAGGCGCGGCCGGCGGATGGCGGCGGGTAAAAACGGGTTCATGGGGGTGGCAACGCTGACGATGTTTGATATAATGCGGCCGCGAGTTTGTTGGGTTTTCGAGTCGCGTTTCAGTTACTGAGTGAAGGAGCATTTTGTGTTGGAGCCGAAAGTCAGCCTTTATTACAAGAATGTGACGGCGGAACGGATTGGGGTGGAGCATGGTATTACGGAGAGCCAGTTTGCGGAGTTGGGGGAGAAGGCCGCGGCGGCGGTTGAGAAGGTGAATGCAGACCGGGCGGCGGGACGGATACCGTATCGGGATTTGCCGTATCGGGAGGATTATGCGGCGCGGGCGAAGGAGGTTGCGGGGGAGCTTGCGGACAAGTGCGACGTGTTTGTGGTTTTAGGGATCGGCGGGTCGGCCTTGGGGAATATTGCGCTGCAGACGGCGCTGAACCCTTACATGTATAACGTGGATCCGCGGCAGCGGAAGGGGCCGCAGTTCTTCGTGTTCGACAACGTGGATCCGGCGCAGTTCGGGTCTTTTCTGGAGTGGGCGGCGGATCGGCTTGACCGGACGTATTTCAACGTGATCAGCAAGTCGGGGCAGACGGCCGAGACGGCGGCGCAGTTTATGATTGTGCGGCAGATGCTGCTGGAGAAGTACGGGCCGGCGGGGGCGAAGGAGCATATCATCGCGACGACGGACGCGGCCAGCGGGACGATGCGGAAGATCACGGATGCGGAGGGGTATCGGTCTCTCGTGGTGCCGGATGGGGTCGGGGGACGGTTCAGCGTGCTTAGCCCGGTGGGGCTGCTGAGCGCGGCGGTGTGCGGGATAGATATCGACGGGCTGCTGGCCGGGGCAAGGGCGATGGATGAGCGCGTGTCAGGGACGGAGTTTCGGCGCAACCCGGCGGCGATCAACGCGGCGATCCAGTGGCATTATTACTGGCGGGGCAAGCCAATATCGGTGATGATGCCGTACGCGTATGCACTGAAGGATCTGGCGGACTGGTATCGGCAGCTTTGGGCGGAGAGCCTGGGCAAGGCGAAGGACCTGACAGGGGCAGAGGTGAACGTGGGGCCGACGCCGGTGAAAGCGCTAGGAACAACGGACCAGCACAGCCAGGTGCAGTTGTATCGGGAGGGGCCCAACGATAAGGTGTTCACGTTCCTGCAGGCGGCGACGTTCGAGCGGGATCTGGAGATCGCGGCCGGGCCTGAGATTGCACCGGAGTTGGGGTATCTGGCAGGCAGGAACATGTCAACTTTGCTCAATGCGGAGAAGTTGGCGACGGAGTATGCGCTATTCAAGATGGACCGACGGCCGTGCCTGACGGTGATGTTCGACGAGGTGAACGCATCGACGATCGGGCAGTTTTTGTACCTGTACGAGGTGACGACTTCGATTGCAGGGGCGCTGTTCGGCATCAACACATACGAGCAGCCGGCGGTGGAGTTGGGCAAGAAGGCGACGTTTGCGCTGATGGGGCGCGAAGGGTACGCGGATCTGGCGCGGGAGATTGAGCCTTACCGGGCTCTGGATACGAATTTTCTCGTCTGATATCGGAAAAATCAATGCAGGCGGGGCGTGTTGCCCGATATAGTTGTCGGGCGACGTGCAGTGGGGGTGTGTTGGCGGTTTTGACGAGGAATCAACATGGATTATGCGGTCATCATGGCGGGGGGGACGGGCAAGCGGCTGTGGCCATTGAGCCGGCAATCGCGGCCGAAGCAGGTCCTTAAGCTGCTGGACGGGCAGACTCTGCTGCGGCGGTGCTTTCAGCGGCTGCGGGGCGTGTGCGAGGACCGCAATATCCTTGTCTTGACGAATGCGGGGTACGCGGACCTGGTGCGGGAGAATCTGCCGGAACTGCCGTATGGGAACGTGCTGGCGGAACCGACGGTGCGGGATACGGCGGGGGCGATAGGCCTGGCGGCAAGCGTTTTGACGAAATACGATCTGAACGCGACAATGGCGGTGGTGACGGCGGATCAGATTATCGAGCCGGACGAGGTGCTGCAGGGGGCGCTGACGTCGGCGATGAGGTTTGTGAATGCGAATCCTGAGGCGCTGATTACGTTCGGGATCAAGCCGACGTTTCCGAGTACGCAGTTCGGGTACGTGCAGTTTGCGCCGGCGGAGGAGGGTGCCGCGGGCGACGGCAAGGTTCGGCGGGTGGTCTGCTTTCGGGAAAAGCCGGATGAGAAGGCGGCGGCGGACTACGCGGCGTCGGGGGATTACTTCTGGAATTCGGGGATGTTCGTCTGGAAGGCGCGGACAGTGCTTGATGCTCTGATAGAGCGTCTGCCGGCGGTGCGTGAGCCGCTGCGTCGGATTCAGGCGGCATGGGATGGGCCGCTGCAGGACGAGGCGCTGCGGGAGTGGTTTCCGAAGCTGCCGAAGATCAGCATCGATTATGCGGTGATGGAGACGGCATCGAACGTCTACGGGATCCAGTTGGATTGCCGGTGGCTGGACATGGGGTCGTTCGCGGCACTGGCGGATATTATCGAGTCCGATTCACAGGATAATATCGTGGTGGCTGGGCACAGTGAGGTGATGGACAGTCGGAACAATATCATCGTGACGGAGGACACGGATCATCTGATCGCGGTGATCGGGCTGAAGAATATGGTGGTGGCGCACAGCCGGGATGCGACGTTAGTGTGTCCGTTGGGGGAGACGCACAGGCTGAAGGACCTGTTGGAGCAGATCCGGCGGAACCAGGGGGAGAAGTTCCTGTAGGCGGCGGGGGGCGGCATGCGGTATCTGGGGATCGATTACGGTGCCAAGCGGACGGGGTTGGCGGTTTGCGACCGGGGGGAGGTTCTGGCTTCGCCGCTGGATGTGCTTACAGGGCAGGAGGGGCTGATCGAGCAGATTGCCAGGGTGGTGCAGGAGCAGGAGATCGAGGGGATTGTGGTGGGGCTGCCCCTGAACATGGACGGGACCGAGGGCAAGCAGGCCAGGCGTGTGCGGGCCTTTGCGGCGGAATTGGAGGCGCGTACGAAGGTGCCGGTTAGTTTTTGCGACGAAAGGCTGAGCAGCTTCGGGGCGCAGGAGAAGATCTCGGGGTTGGGGATTACGCGGAAGAAAAAGCGCAAGCACCTTGATGCGATTGCGGCGGCGGATATCCTTCAGTCATTCATCGATGCGAAGAACTGCCGCGAGGCGGTGGAAGACGTAACTGACTATGAGGTATAGGGTTACGGCTTTATGGCGGGGCGGCCGGGGACGGGCCGGATCGCATGCGACGTAAAAAGTCGGCTATCTTTTTGGGCCCGTTGGTCGAAAACACGCCGGCATCGCGGCTTTGTCGGGCGTAGTAAAATAAAACGACACGACACGGGAGGTTGCGCATGGCAACGGTCAATGATACCGGGATCAAGATTCATCGGGCCGACGATTCGGAAAGGCTGGCACACGCGGCTCTCGAGATTTTTGTACAGAGTGCGCGGGAGGCCATCGAGGAGAAGGGGGCGTTTTTTGTGGCGATCAGCGGTGGGCATACGCCGGTCCGCTTTTTCGAATTGCTGGGGCTGGAGGAGGCTTCGTTGTCCTTGCCGTGGGAAAAGGTGCAACTGTTCTGGGTCGACGAACGGTGCGTGCCTCCGGAGGCGGAGGCGAGCAACTACGGCCTGGCGGCGCACACGTTTTTGGATAAGGTGGGTATCCCGGCGGAGAACGTGCACCGCATGAGCGGCGAGTGCGCGGACTACCAGGTAGCGGTGAGCGAGTACCGGAACACGCTTCGCAGGGTGTTCAGGCTTCGCCCGGGCGAGACGCCGCAGTTCGATCTGATTGTTCTGGGGATGGGCGAGGACGGGCACATCGGCTCGCTGTATCCGAATAGCTTTGCGCTGTTCGACACTGAGGACCTGGTGGCGATTGTTTATCAGACGGAGGGGGACTACAGCCGGATCACACTGACGCACCCGGTGATGTGCGCGGGGCGGCGCCTGATTATTCTGGTTTCGGGTTCGGAGAAGGCCCAGATTCTGAAGGAGGTGCTGACGAACGAGCCCGATCCGGTAAAGTATCCTGTGCACACGCTGTGGCCCATTTTGCACAAGGTGACCTGGCTGATCGACAGGGAGGCGGGGGGGATGTTGGAGACGACTGGGGAGTGAGGGTCAGTTCTCAAGCGGCGGGATGACGAGCCGCATACCGGGGCGGAGGAGGTGGACGTTGGGGAGGACGTTCTTGTTGGCCTCGGCGATGATCGGCCATTTGTTTGCATCGCCATAGTGGGTCTGGGCGATGGTGCTGAGGCTTTCGTCTTTGAGCACGGTGTGGATGATCGGTGCGGCCTTTTCCGGGGGCGACTGGCGCGATTCTTCAACTATGCGTTCCATGGCCTGGCGGACGGTTTGGCGGGGCACGGCCGGCGTTACGGCTTCAGCCGGTCCGGGCACGACTTCAAGAGCGGTTTCGGGAACCTGCGGGGGGACATACGGGGTGCTTGCTTCCTGACGAGACGGGTTTACTGACGGCGCCTCGATAGGGGGGATAAGGCAGGTTTGCGGCTCGTTCGGCACGGCGCGGGCAGGGTTGAGGCGAAGGCGGTCCTCCACTGTCGTACCGGGCCACACACTTATGACGATCACTGCGATGGTCACAACGACCAGCCCGATAAGCATCCCAGTTTTGACGTCCCTTCTCATCGCATGTCCGAAGGAGTCGGCCCCCAAAATCGGCTCCGGGACTTACGCACTACGTCGTTTGTCCGCGGAATGGTGCAGATTTGCGCAGCCGCCGGCGATGACGTGCTGCGCAAATCCGCAATGCCATTTTATAGTTCGGACCGAACGGCGGCCGAGCTTGATATCAATTCGCTACTTCCGGATTTCCGAGGCATCCGCTTCTTTTTGCCGATCAACAGCATGGGCGCGGCGATGGCGACCGACGAATACGTACCGACAATGATACCGACCAGCATGGCGAATGTAAAGCCCCGGAGGCGTTCGCCGCCCCAGACATACATTACGAAGACGGCCATGAAAGTGGTCAACGATGTAAGCAGCGTGCGGGAGAGGGTCTGGTTGATGCTGTCGTTGACGATCTGCGGTGTAAGCGCGGCGAGCTTGCCGCGGTTTTCGCGAATGCGGTCGAAGATAACGATGGTGTCGTTGAGCGAGTAGCCGATGATTGTGAGGAAGGCGGCGACCATCTGGAGATCGATCTTGAAGTCGCCCAGCAGCAGGGCGTTTCCGACGGGCGCAAGGGGCCCGGTGATAAGATAGACCGAGACGGTGACGGCGCCCAGCACGATACAGACGTCGTGGACCAGTGCAAGGATTGCGGCTATGCCGTAGCCGGCGGTGCCGAACCTTATCCAGATGTAGACGACGATGGCCGCCAGCGACAGAAGGACCGCCAGAACGGCGCGGGTCTTGGCCTGCGAGCCGACGGAGGGATCGATCTGCGTGATGCGGGCGAGGGCGGTCTCAAGCGAGCCGGCCCGCTCAATCTTGTCTTTTTCGGCGGAAGCGAAGCGATCCCATTCGTCCTGGGCGAGTTCGCGGTAGCCCGCCTCGGGATAAACGGTGACGTAAACGAACCGCTTGACCGTTTCGTTATCGTCCAAGGCCGACAAGTCTTCGCCGAATATATCCCAGCGATACCAGGCGAGGTCCTCGGCATCAGGTTTGAAACGGAGTTCCCTGATGCGGCTGCGGATTTCGCCGGCGGTCACAGGCTCCTGCACTTCGACGGTCAGCTTGATGCCGCCGAGATAGTCTGCGAGTTCGATCACGTTTTCGGCGATCTTTTCTTCGGCGACAATGCGAACGGCGAGGTCCTGTCGGGCCTTAAGCTTTCCGGCGAAGGCCTCGCGAACGGCGCGGCTGACGACTTCGTCGACGACCGGCTCGGAGATCCGGGCGGTCTCGCCGAAGGCGTCGTTCAATACCCTGGCGACAAGGATCCTGTTGGCCTGGCTGGTCGAGACGTCGAAGGTCGTGTTGTCGTCGGTGGTGACCTGGAGATTGTAGAGTGTTCCGCCAGCCTGCTCGGCGGCCTTGAGGATCTGGTCTCTGACAGAGGCGATCGTGCGGCCGGTGTCGTCGAAGGTAACGGTGGCGCGGGTCTTGTTGGTTTCGGTTGTGGTGATTTCGTACTCGGCACCGGTGTCGCCGACGCGGTAGACCTTTGCGGCGGCAAGATCGTTGTTGCCCAGGCGTCTTGCCTGCTCCTGGAAGGTCTTTTCGACCTCGTCGCGGGTCATGGTTTCGTCTTCGAGCGTGATCTGGACGCTGGTGCCGCCGGTGAACTCGATATCGTATTTGCTGTTCTTTGTTTCATCTCGCGTGACGAATGCAAAGAGGCCCGCGGCGATCAGAATCAGGGAGATGGTGAGAAAGTACGGGTGCAACCCCATCCAATTGATTCGGGGATTGCGGACCAGACGCAGCATGACGAGATGGTCGCGAATGACGCCGGCCTGCGTGAGCCAATCGAAGATGAACCGCGTGACGAAAATGGCGGTAAACAGGCTGGAAATGATACCGAGCATAAGGACAATGGCGAAGCCCTTAATCTCCTCGGAGGCGACCACGTAGAGAATGAACGCAGTCAGGAAGGTGGTTATGTTCGAGTCGAATATGGTTCGGAAGGCCCGCGAATAGCCGTTTGCGATTGCGGTTCGCAGGGAGGAACCCCTCTCCTGCTCTTCGCGGATGCGTTCGAAGATAAGTACGTTGGCATCGACGCTCATGCCGATGGTGAGAATCAGGCCTGCGATGCCCGGCAGGGTGAAGGTGGCGCGGAACATGGCCATCATGCCGAGAATGAACAGGATGTTCATGAGCAGTGCGACGTCCGCGATGGCGCCGGCGATGAGATAGTAGATGACCATAAAGACGGCGACAGCGGCCAATCCGATGACGCCGGAGACCACGCCTTTATGGAGGTTGTCGCGGCCGAGGGCCGGGCCGATGGTTTTTTCGGAGACTGGGACATCAGACAAGCGCGCGGGTAAAGAACCGGCGTTGAGCTTGTTGATCATCTCTTCCTGTTCGATCTGTGAAAACTCACCCTGGATGATACCGTTGCCGTGAATGGCGCTGTTGACATTCGGAGCCGAGAACACGACATTGTCGAGGAGGATGGCCAGCGGGCGCTGCAGGTTGTTCTTAGTGACGTTGTAGAACATCTTACCGCCTGCCTGATCGAGTTCGAAGGCGATAGCGCGGCGTCCAGTCTCATCGACGGTGGGGCCTGCACGTTTGAGCTTCCAGGGCTTTTCGGTGCTGTGCAACATGGCCTCGTTCTTCTGATTGCTGGCCAGGACATAGTATTTTTCGCCGAACTGGCCGATAACGGCTCCGGGAACGCGGAAGTTGGAGATGTCTTCGATCTCGACCCAGACATACCTGGCGTCGGAAGCGCCTTTGGGCCCTTTGGTCTTGAGCTCCTCCAGGCGGGCGGAGAGTTCGGTTTCGCTGGACTTTCCGTCTCCGATGGCCGGGAGGATACGGAATTCGAGGACGCCTGCGCCTCTTAGCATGCGCTTAAGGTCTTCGGGATCGTCGAGACGGCCGCCGACGGCGCGATAGGCATCGTACGCGGCAATAGCTGCATCCAATTGCGCGGTTCGCTCGGGGAACTCCTCCTTGAACTGTTTGATGTACTCGGCGCGCTTGGGCAGCCTCGGGTCCATCTCAAGGACGTCTGAGACGAGGTCCGCGTCGAGGTTGAGCCGGGCGAGCTTCTGGGCGGCGGCGTTCCACTGGTCGTTGAGACCCGTTTCCGGGGCGGTCAGGGTGTTAACGGTATCCGCCCACTGCCTGTAGACGGTGATGTATTCCTGTACGAGGTCGGTGTACGTCTTGAGGCTGTCGGGGGCGGGAGCGTTCGGATCAGCCGGTTGGACCGCGTTAGGGTCGGTCTCTTTAAGTTCGGGCTTCCTGTATTTGACGTGCTGCTCGATAGCGTCAGCGAGCGCCTTGTCGTCCATCCTGGACCACCTGGGGGCCGACCTTTCGACAAAGTCGCCGTCGAGCTTCTGTGCATCGAGTTGGACTTTGAGCTGGGTGCGTTTTTCCTGAAGGCGGTCGCGTTCGGCCTGTTTGGCCTTGAGCTGGTCCCACGCGGCGGCAACTTCATCGAGGATCTTTTTGCGACCTTCGTCGCCGGAGGCGAACCTGGCAAAGGCCTCCTGACGCTCCTTGTCCTCAAGCGTCAAGGCGCGCTTGACGCGGAGCAGGTTGACGTTCATCTCGTCCAGCGCGGCGAGGGCGTCCTCGTAGGCCTTGCGTTTCTTCTTGGTGTCCTCGGTGGCCATGGGCAACTGGATTTCGAGACGGGTGTCGCCCTGCGGGCGGATGAGGATGTTGGCGACATTCGTGGGGTCAATGCGTTTGAGCAGGATGGGGATCATGCGCTGGGCAAGGCCGCGCTGTTCGGCCCTGGAAAGGCCGGTGGTATCGATGTCGTAGATGAGGCTTGTGCCGCCGCCGATGTCGATACCCTTGGGGAGTTTCTCCTGGGGCGGGTAAACGTTCCATGCCGCGACCACGACGAGCACTATGATTAACAGAAGTTTCCAGATGAGATTCCTGTTCATGGTTCTTTCCTAAAAAGCGTTGCCTTGAGTCACCGGAGGCTACTTGTTTTCGTCGGAGAGGACGGTGGCGATGGCGCCGGGTACGACGTGTATCTTGGTATTATTGGACTCGTCGATCTTCAGGGTGATGTCGTCGCCGCGGACGTCGATGACGGTGCCGAGGATGCCGCCTATGGTTCTGACGCGGTCATTCTTTTTGAGGGCGGCGATCATCTTGCTGTGTTCCTGCTGCTTTTTCCTGGGGCCTCGGAGCATGAAGAAGTAGATGATGATGAGGATGGCGAAGAAGGACGGCATCAGCCACCACGGATTCTTCTGGGGCGGCGCTGCCTGCGACTGGTCATCGGCGGCGGTTGTGGCGGTTGCGCCCTGTTGGCTGGTCACTTCACCCTGCTCGCTGGACAGTTCTTCGCCTTCCCTGGGGGCCTGTGCGATCGCCAGTGCCGCGTGTATCCACATATTGCTCATTTCTGTTTTCCTTTACTCGATAGAATGTTTTCTCTGCATCGCGGGGCGGGCGTGAAAAAGGGTTCACCGCCGCGGAAAATTTAATACTTTACCATCAAAGCGGCCGGGTTACAATCTACAATTTCCACTTTGTGCCTGTAATCTTGCAATAGCCTGTGCGGCCCACGGTTCAAAGTCACCGGCCTCGATATGGCGGCGGATATCGGCCATGAGCCGCTGATAGTACGTGATGTTGTGAATCGACAAAAGTATCGGTCCCAACATCTCTCCGACATTGAACAGGTGCCGGATTGTGCCGCGGCTGAAATTGGCACAGCAGTAGCACGGGCAGTCTATTTCGACAGGCGCGGTATCGTCAGCGTGGGCCGTGTTTCGCAGCCGCAGTGCGCCGTCGGCGGTAAACGCGAAGGCGTTTCGGCCATTTCGCGTCGGCAGGACGCAGTCAAACATATCGACTCCGGCCCGGACGGCGGCGATAATATCGGCGGGCATTCCGACACCCATCAGGTATCGCGGCCTGTCGGCGGGCAGCAGCGGGGCCGTGTGCTCGACGGTGGCGACCATGAGGTCGTGACCTTCGCCGACGCTGAGGCCGCCAATGGCGTAGCCGTCGAAATCCATCGCCACGAGTTCTTCGGCACATCGCGCTCGCAGGTCGCGGTTGACGCCGCCCTGGACGATGGCGAAGAGCAGTTGGCGGTCGCTTGCATGGACCGCTTTACATTTGCGGGCCCAGCGGATGGTCCGCTGGACGGCTTTCTCAAGCCGGTCCGGTTCGCACGGGTACGGCGTACATTCGTCGAAACACATGATAACGTCGGCGCCGAGCGCATTCTGCGCTCGAATAGCCGTTTCAGCATCCAGGTAGATCCGCGCCCCATCGACGTGACTTGCGAACTCTACGCCGTCTTCGCCGACGCGGTTCAGGGTGCTCAGCGAAAAGACCTGGTATCCGCCGCTGTCGGTGAGGATGGGGCCGTCCCATGCCATGAGGCTGTGGAGGCCGCCGAGGCCGCGGACTGCTTCGGCGCCGGGGCGGAGCATGAGGTGGTAAGCGTTGGCGAGGATCATTTCGGATCGGGTGTTGCGGAGGTGTTGTGGGGTGAGGCCTTTTACGGAGCCGCGCGTGCCTACGGGCATGAAGGTCGGCGTCTGGACGTCGCCGTGGGCTGTGGAGAGCGTGCCCCGACGTGCACGGGAGTTGTTATCGGTCGTTTTGACTGTGAAGCAGTTCATGTTGGCATATCAGCCATGCGGCCGGCTCCTGAGACAATAAGCATTTGACGTTAATGGATACTGCGCAGTTCGGAGTTTGGGAAGTAGAATTTCAGGATTGTGCGAAAGTCGGCGCCTTTTCGGGCCATCCCTTCGGCGCCATACTGGCATAGGCCGACGGCGTGTCCGAAACCGCGGCCATCGACGAAGGCCCACGCGTTCTTGCGGCGTTCGATGCGGTAGCTGTTGCTGCGGATGCGGGTTCCGGTGGGGTCGACGGTGAGGCGGAAGTCTTCAGCACGCAGGTTTCTGGTGCGGCCGTTGGAGCCGGTGAGGCGGAGGGATGCGAGGCGGACGAAGTCTTCATAGGGTGTGACTTCGCCGGGTTCGATGGCCACAATGCGGTCAAGGATTCGCAGGTGGTCGTAGCGCGTGGTGATGGCGCGGCTGGCCTGTTCGGCATCGAAGGCGGGTGAGGACCACGTGAAGAAGGTGGGGCGCGTGATGTCGCGGCAGTGGGGGCAGGGGACGCCGACGAGGGAGACGTAGGAGTCGCCGAAGACGTTTGCGCTGTTTTCGGTGTGGCCGCCGCAGGTGGAGCTGTAGTAGGCGGGGAAGATTTTGGGGCCATCCGGCTGGTCGCAGACCAAGACGAGGCCTTCGGTGGCGCGGATGGCGTCCCAGACCATTGGAGACTCGGCGTTGAGGCCGCCGTAAACCTGGTTGGCCTGGGTGCGGCGCAGGTCCCATGAGCGGCCGGGGCCGAAGCGATACTTGATGAAGAGGCAGTAGGTACGTGCGGCGACGGTCTGGGCCTTGAGGGCCTCGGCTTCCCAGTAGCTGGGCATTTCTTCGCCGATGACACCGGCAAGGTAGCTTTCGAGGGGAACGTCGTTGACGGCCTGCATGGAGCGGGCGTCGGCGTTGAGGGTGAGGCGGAGATTGCCGCGCCAGGCGGAGTTGTCGAGGCCGAAGACGAAGGGCTCGGCGGGGCGGATCTCGATTTCGGGGCCGAATACGTGCTCGCCGATGAGGATGCCGCCGTTCATGGGCGCAGCAAGGACGGCCTGGGTGTTCTTACCGAAGCGGCCAAAGGCGCCGGTCTTTACGTCGGCGACAGTGAAACCGTTTTCTGCGGAGAGGGTGAATTCGGAGATGTCGTCGAAGAGCAGGACGCGCACCCAGAAACGTGGTTCGGCGTCCATGCCTGGGGTTGGGACGACGTGGCGTCGCCGGTGGCGGCCGACATAGCATGTTGCGGACAGGGCGAGCAATCCTGCAAGGAGCGCCAGGACGATTTTTCGCGTCAAGGGCAGAGCGGGATTGCGATGGCCGGGTACATCCATGCCGTGGTCGCCCCCGCACTTACTCGAGCTTTCGGAGGCTCAGTCCTAAACTGGCCAGGCGGTCCTTGATCTCGTTGAGGCTTGTCACGCCGAAGTTCTTGCAGCCCAGGAGCTCGGCATCCGTTTTCTGAATCAGGTCGTAGACGGTCTTGACGTTAAGCCTTGCCATGGCCCGGCGGGAGCGTACGGACAGTTCGAGTTCGTCGACGCTCTTGCGGAGGATGTCCTCGCTGGCGCCGGGGACGGCCTTGGTTTCGTCTTCGGTTTCGGCGGTCGCGTCCTCCAGGGCCATGCCGAGAGCGAGACCCTTGGATTCGAGGATCTTCTTGATCTCGATGAGCGAGGTTTCGCCGAAGTTCTTATAGGATAGCAGTTCGGCCTCGGTGACTTTGAGCAGGTCACCGAGGGTGACGAGGTTCATTTTCTTGAGGCAGTTGCGGCTGCGGACGGACAGCTCGAAATCGGTGAGCGGAATTTCGAGGAGCTTGGCACGTTTGTCGCGGCGGCGTTCCTTCTCCTCGTCGTAGATCATGACCTTTGAGCTTTCGATGTCCTTGCGGAAGAGGAGGGCCTTGGCGTGGTTCGGGTGGACCTTCAGGACGCTGTTGACGCAGGTGGACGCCTTGTCGTACTGGCCGTTGTCTTCATAGATGACGGCGAGGTTGAGCAGGGCGTTGACGTGGGCGGGGACGCGTTTTATGACCTGCTTGTAGTACTCGATGGCGGTATCCTCGTCGCGGCGGAGGTCGCAGGCATAGGCGAGTTGGAAAAGTGCGTCGATGTGCTGCGGGTCGAGTTCGACGGCGGTGCGATAGTTCTCCATTGCGCCGGCGTAGTCGCCTTCGGCATCGGCGAGGCGACCGCGCTGGAAGTGGTAATCGGCACTGACTTTTTCGAAATTGGCGCAGCTCTTGAGCTGCTTGCGGGCGTCGTCGAGGCGGCCGGCCCGGATGTAGGTGGCGGCCTTCTCAAGTGTGACGCGGCGCGAGTCGACGCCATGCTTTGCGGCGGCGTCCAGGGCGGTGACGGCGTCATCGAACCGTTTCATGTGCCGACATGCCTCGGCCAGATAGAGGAACTTCTCCTTGCAGTCGCGGGCCTTCTCGAGGAGAGGCAGGGCCTGGCGGTAGTTGCCGATCAGGCAGAAGCCTATGCCGGCGGCGAGCGTGTTGGCGAGGTTGGCCCGGATCTTGTCTTCGAAGGCGAGGCGGTTGCTCTCGGCGCTGTTTACCCACGCGCCCAGTTTGCGGATGGCGTCGACGTCGGGTATGGCGGACCCGAAAAGATCTACTGCAGAACCTGCAATTGTAGTCATTACAACATGCTCCCTTTGAAAATCCGTGGTCGATCCTGCGCAAATGCAGAAGTATCGACTTGTGTGCTATACGTTTACGTTCGCGGCACGTTCGATCACGGAGTCCCATGCCGCTGAGCGTCGATAAACACTGTATTATAGAGACTTACCGATGGCTTGCAACACAAAATTCCAGTAGGTTTGCGACGGCCCTCGCCCAGTGTGCGAGACCAAATCCTGGCATGCTCAACCTGTCTTGCGTTCGGCTTTCCAGT
>DAOTMV010000077.1:0-9767 GCA_035450485.1 Anaerohalosphaeraceae bacterium
TGTCGGCGGGTTGTTCGTCTGGTTTCACTCTGCCCCGTTTGAAGGCCGAGTCCCCCGGCAGGGCGGCGATCAGATGCTTGCGCGCGTATATGAAAAGGTTGAACTTCCAGATGATGTAGTACAGAATCAGCAAGAGTGCGAGCACCCCGGCGATTATCTCTACCCATTCTTTCCCAGATAAAGCAGCCATATTCATAACGTTAAATACCCCCTTTGTGATTTCCAGATTGGCGGCGTCTCATCACGTATCCACCTTTCCTTTGACATCCTCCCCGGCCTGAAGGTCGGGGATTCCTACTGTGCTACGCATGGATTGTTCCACATCCTTCCCCACCCTGAACGGCGGGGTTTGTCGCGCGCTCGGTCAATAATCTATTATACAATCCTCCAATGCTCAATATTCCTATAAATACAAGCACATAGACAACTACACACCATTCCAACGCCCATCTCTTTATTTATACCTCTCCCACGGGCAGCTTCTTGCACAATCCCGTGGTGCTGAGCGGTTTTTCGGGTTCTGCCTATTCGCCGCGACCGGATTGAGGCATATCCGGCGGCAGACCCAAAGTGCTGACAGGTAGGACACGGCATCCAGTTGCGTACCGGCACGCCCCCATCAGTTACCCCGTCCGGCGTACCGGGTATTATTACGCGATCTTCAGCTTGCGCGAGGGTTTCTCCGCAAGATTCTGTCTCACCCCCTTCATTGTGGTACTAAGACAATTATCTGATGTGATGATCACCGGCTCAGCCTCGTATTCTGCTGATTCCATCGCCTCCGCCACGGCCTTGTTCCATGTCTCGCAGAGGTCACGCGCGATTTGCCGAAATACCACCTCGTAATCGGAGTAATCAGGTACCCCGGGTCGCCAAGGCAAAAAGGCGCGGCAGCCCTCACACCCTCCCCCGCAGAGACTATTGCAGTCGAAGTTTTTTATGTTATTATCATCCACTCCGGGTTCGTCTATCCACTTGTTTATCTTGACATCCATAGTCATTATTGTCCTACAATAATCGTGTCCCGCTTTAGCGGCACTTTCCGTGCGCCCGAAGTAGATTTTATCAGGAAGGTCATAGCGTTTGCGAAATCCCAGGAACGGGCGGAGAGCCAACTCCTCTCCGAAGTATCGTCTTGTCAGGACCAGCTCCGTCCGCCAGTTCCCCCTCTTCTTGGGACCGATTTTCCATTTGATTTCAATCGGCATTTTTCCTTCCTCGTTATCCACACAGGTTGCTATTAAGGCACCCAGTCATACTGATATTATGCTCATACCACTCAGCTTTCCGCTGGAAATCGGTGCAATCACCGAGGGCATCTCGCAAAAAGCGTGTTGCATCCTGACAGGAGTTGCCACGAAAGCCGTGAGCCTCCACAATAGCCTCCCCCGTGGTGAGGCTGAACCTCAATACTATCTCTTCCATAATCTTATCCCCCTACTCTAATCCGCAACTCAAGTTCTTGAGTATTGCCGTTGAAGGACTCATACACCGAATATCCCCTTTTCCGTGCCTCCATCTTGGCCTTCTCCAACCCGTAATAAGCGCGTAGCTTATTCAATTCCTCAAGTTTCCCCCACGATCCGCGATAATTGTCATAAGCCACAGTACCATCCTTAATCACAACAGGATATTTCCAACCGGGCAAACGGATGCCAAGCCCTTCCTCAGTAGAGGAGTAGAGCTTGTGTTTTCCCTCGATGATGGTCAGTCCGAGTCGCTGGCAGGCGGCTTCGAGGGCATCTCTGTCGTGGAGTTCGATCCGAACATTCATCGTGTGGCTCATCAGTCTGCCTCCTTCCGAAGAATCCCAGCTTCGCAGTGATCGAGTATGAAATCCTCCCCCACGTACCCCTTCAATCGGGGGTCATCCAATCGGCAGGTGAGGCGGAAAACGAGAGCTTCATCTCCCACACGGAACTGTACCATCCTCCGATTTACCCCAATGGGGATACCCGTTAAGACTGATAGTGCGGTAGCAGTTTCCTGATAGCCGAGGGTTGACTCAAATGGCCCCCTCATAAGCCACTCTTTTATTTCCTCATTACTGATGAGGCGGTAAGTGTATTTACCCGGAGTAGTAATGACCGCAGAATTAAGTACATACCTCATGGTGCATCTCCTAATTTATCTTTATTCTGCGGTCATTATTCAGACCATTCTGCCCGTTGTCGTTGGCAGGACGAGCGTTATACTTAGCCCATTCACGGGCTTTTTCGATTTTATCGCGGTTCTGGCAGTAGATCGGCTTGATGTTGGCAAATGCCTCCTCCAGTCCATCATAGATGGATGCGACAACGAATTTTTCGATTTCTGCACCGGTCCACCCATCCATACGACTGACCAGATTGGACGGAAGGTCAGCATTGTAGCGGCGGTTCATTATGCTTAGAATCGCTGTTCTCTCGCGCACCGACGGCAAATCGACGAAGAACACGTCGTCAAACCTGCGGAGCAGAGCACCCTGAGATATGCTGAGGAGATCTTCTACGTCATTACAGGTGGCGACAATATACTTGGGAGCTTTGCTCTCCTGCATCCACGTGAGCAAATACCCGAACATTGCAGACGTGGTTCCGCCGTCGGTGCGGTTACTCGATTGGACGCCACCGAGAGCCTTTTCGATCTCGTCGATCCAGACCACGCATGGAGAAACGGCATCTATCAGCGCGAGAGCTTGTCTCATTTTCTGTTCGGACTCGCCCACGAGCGATCCTTTCAGACTCGCAATATCAAGACGAATGAGAGGAAAATCAAGAACGGAGGCAGTTACTTTTGCGCTGAGGCTTTTCCCGGCACCCGGGAGGCCGACGAGTAATATCCCTTTCGGACGGGGCAACGCATGATTATCAAATCCTTTCTTACGGTTATGTATATATTTTTTAAGGGGATCAAGACCACCGAGTTGATCCTCGGTCACCGGTTCGTAAATTTCCATCAGCCCCGATTTCTTGACGGCCTGGAGTTTTTCGGTCTCGAGGACTTTTTTGCTTATGGTTTTCGTCTTCACGAGAGACAGAGCGATGGCGTTCTCGGCCTCTTGGAGGGTAAGCCCTCTGCTGGCGGCTATTGCCCGCTCGTCCACCTCTACGTTCAACCCATTCTCCGATACTATTCGTCCGGCGGTATCGAGAAGCTCGCCGATCGTTGGCAAATCAAAAGGAAGCACGGTAACGTCCTTCTCCAACTCGACGGGAATAGAAATCACCGGCGAGACAATCACCAAATGACGATCGGTCGCCTTCAGCACAGGGATCAGATTTTTGATCGTGCGGAAAATCTCTACGCTCTGGACAAACTTGTGGTAATCCTTGAGAAACAGCACACAGGCTTCCGGCATTGTTGGCACCCCCTGTAGAGGTTTGAGCGGATCAGGCATAGTCCTCGCCTGACCTGTCTGATGGTCGCGGAGCCCGGACACGGTATCCCACGAGTAGATATGATACCCCTTGGCCTCCTCGGAAAGAGTGGCGATGGCACGACTCTCCTCATGGGTATGCACCCATATTACAGGGTATCCCGCCTGCAAATAAGTCAGCATTATTGCCTCCTCATCATAATGATTGAGCATTATATCAAGATAAACAATGAATGTCAAGAAAAAATGTATTACACGCTTTGTTCTGCTATGCCGGATTGCTTCTCCTATCCGCCGCTGACACCGAAATCTCCACGCCCGGGATATCTCCGTATTCTATGTCTACAATTTCAGATACGACCTGTCGATCATCTACCCAGGCCACTCCTCTGAGGGCGTCCAGAACGCACCGCAACAGCATACCCCGATCGGGAGCGGTGGCATTTCGCGGCAACACAAACAGACACCGCACGCATACGGGGCAGGATACGAGCTTGGCCCCCGCCTGCCGCGCCCAGTAAATAACGGACGAAGACCACGCTTTCTTCCCGACATCGAGGATCCCCGGGGCAAAAAATGCTATTTTCATGGGACCATGACCTCCTCAGTTACTTATGTTAAAGTAGCGTAGCCACGGTAAAGATGGGTTTAGCCCTGCTTCTTTATCCTATCATAGCCAAGTATGATGTTGTCTCTGGGGCAATACCGCTGTGAAGGTGCAAAGATAACTTCATATCAAAATTCCTCCCGCAATCTATCCAATATCTCATCACAGGCTGCTCTCCACTCGATAGCATTGTCCTTGCTGCGTACCTTGGCGATGGTAGCCTCCACTTGCTCCATAGCCATTTCGATAGCATCCTCTATGGCACTCTCAGCATCTTTTATTTGAGTATGTGTCATCCTGCCTTTACAAATCTTTGTTATCTTTCTCATCTCTTCCTCCTTTTTTTTTGATTACATTATATATCATGCTTGCAAGGTTGTCAAGAAAAAAAATTGCGGGTAAGATGAGGAAATCACAGGATTTTCCTGACAGGTCAAAAAAAATCCCCGTTCGGTGACCAGAGTAGTATTTCCCTATCCGAGAAAAAAGTCGAAGGAATGGTCACAGCATTTTCAGACAACAGTTTCGCTTTCTGAATATCAGATAAATATGGGGGTTATCCTTCCCGATTACGTTTCGGTGTTCCCCCCAAAGCATGGTGGATGAGCCGAGGGATTGGGCGCATCGGCCTTCTGTTTGTGGCAAAGGGTAGATCATGGACATGCGATACTGGCTTTTTTTCAGAAAGGGGTTGATCACGCCGCCGCACTTTGCCATTGCGGAACTCGTATCCCACTCGATGGCAGGCGGCACCGGAAAACGGGCGTAGCGTGCCAACAGGCGATAAGCGCTCAGGCTCGACACCCGCACGGGAGAGCCCACCAATCCGGTGTTGCCCGTGTATGGCATCGCATTGCCCCAGCATCCCGCACACCCCTGCAAGTAGTTGATCGGGTATCCGGCTGTCGCCGCCGGACAGTCGATCAGCGAGCAGAGGGCCTGAACGGGCGCGAGGCTCCACGCTATAGCATCGGGGTGGGTAAAGATTGTGAGTTCGTCATTCCGCCAGAGGGGATCGACCACCGTGGTAGCCAGGATATCTATGTCCATGAGCCAATCGGTACACCAGTCGTTACCGGCCAGCATTTCCAGGATATACATCAACGGGAAGGTGTAGTAATGAACATTGTGCGATGCGTGTTCTCCCTCATCCGTGTTGGCGCTGGTTCCTGACTGGCCCTGAGCGCCGTAAAGGTTAATGGCATCGTTCATGTCCATACCGAAGAGAAAAGCGTAACACCCTGGATTTCTTGTCACTTCGATCACCCGCACCGGCTCCCAATAGGACACGTAGATCCCATACCTATCCACTCCTTGAGAGTCTTTACAGGAACACACTAAATCGCTGGGGTTGAAGTCGTCGGCGTTATCCGTGCTCACGTTATCGAGAATATCTCCGCAAGACATGACAACGTTTCCGGCGATCCGCAGGGGGCACACGGCCTTCCAGCATATTTCCGTGAACATGTTCGGGAAGGCGTCGGGGCAGGTCAGTTTACCGGTTTGTGATGACTCAGCCATGACATTCGCGGTCCCCAGGTAGAACAGTATCAGGCACAGCAACGTTGCCGCCAGGGATTTCCGCATGGTATTCATTCCTCCTGCTTATCTATCAGAGTGTTTTCCGACCGCTTTTTCCGTCACCCGAACCAGCTTGCCATCCTGCTCGAATATCACCGGCACTCGCTTCACGTCCAACCTGACCAACAGCTCATCCGGCACGAAATAGAAGCGCGTCTGATGTTTTTTCGAGAGTTGGCCGATATCTCCGCTCACTATCATTATACTTCGGTATTGACCGGCCAGGGCAAGCTGCACCTGTTCGGGGTCTCGCCCGTCGATGATGATATACTTGCCAAGGGTGATTGTCTCCAACGGGTTGATCTTGGTGCCTCGTGGGACGGCAACGTTGCCGAACTGATCCACAACGTCGTACTCCAACTCCACGGATGGATCAATATAGTATACCCGGTCTTTGTCGGCTCTCGGGTATTTTCCGTCGTGTCGGCTCAGCACAAACATCTTGTCTTTGATCTCATCTATTTTTTCCCTTATACGGACCTTGGCGACCTCCTGTTTTTCGGCGATCAGCTCGTAGAAATCTTTTTCTTCGATGGGATAGGTCGGCCCATATTTGCCGTGGTCGCCGTTCGGGTCTGTGCTCAGTCTCCGCATGGCGTAGTCGAGACTGACGCTCCCGGCGATTCGAGCGATTGCCCCGTCTATATCGGAGACCCTGAAGATAACAGGAACCTCCTGCACAGAGTAAGAGTTGAACAATTTGGGTTCAAGAACGAACGGCAGGGTCTCTCCCGGGGCGGGGTCCAGTTCCCCGTGGATGACCGCCATCCTGGAGAAGGTTTCGTTGAGGGTTCCCCCTGGAAGGCCTCTCAGGAGCAAGGCGATCTTGTAGCCCTTCGCCCGCAGGTCCATTGCTTCTCTTACCGTGTGGATCAGCGTTTCTTTGGGGATGGAGAAAGATACGAACACGTAGTAGGTTGAGCCGTCAACACCCGATGGCGTGGTTTTGTCTTTCGTATCTTTGGGTGTGGTTTCCGTATTGCAGGGCACGTCCGGTTTCTGGAAGGTGTTATTGACCATTCGCTCCATTTCGTCAGCCATTTCGGGAGTGACGGTTTGAAACCCTTCCACCGCTTTTTTGATCCGTTCCATGATTTCCGGCGGCACCTCGATCATCACGCCGTCGTGGTGTCGCACCGGCGGCTCCTCGCCCCTCGCCACGGTTTCAAACATATAGTAGAACAATATGAGAGATAGCCAGAAGATGCCGACGAGAAGCAAGCCGTGGATGTAGCGGTCGAACATGGAAGGGTTTTCGAGCAATACCACTCGTCTATAGAACCTGGACCAGATAGACCTATATGAGGGGTTTTGCTGCGCCATAGATCATCGTCTCCGTAATCAACCCCCAGTAACGGGAATCGTAGGATCGTGGAGCCGTGGTGGACACAAAGTAATGCCCGGGCGGGATAATACCTGGAGTTATCATGGGCAGGGGTCTCCCTTTGGTGTCGTACTCGAACACTTCATATTCAGAGATCCTGCCATCTTGTCGAATCAGTCTCAGTTTTCCCTGAAGCCTCAAGGTTTTTGGCAGTCCGTTATACATGACCGTTCTCAGATGTTTTGACCGCTGTTCTTTGGGGATGACCTCCGTCTCGATCCTGTCTCCGGGCAACCCGTTCAGGATCTTTACCCACCGGGTTCCATCCGGGATGTATGGCACCCCGGACGTGGTGAAGGAGATGTACCCGTATCTGGGAGGAATTTTTCCTTTTTCGACGATCCACGCCGCGTAGGGAAGACAGCGATGATGAACGGGGACATAGCCTACGCTGTAGTGCTGACTGACCCAGGCCATCAATCCGACCATCAGCAACGTTCCGCTCAGAACGGCGACGGCGCGATACCGGTTGTCTGACAGGTATTTCAAAAAGGGTTGGAAAAGCGCCCTTGCCATGACGTGCGGTTACTTCGCCTTATCTTCTTCGGCCCTCGAATCGAGGTACTTTTTGATCTCAACGAGTCTCTGTGTGAGGGGGGGATGGGAGATTATGGACGCCGCCACGGAGGACCAGAGTTTGTTTTTTTCTGCCATTGCCTGTTTTATGAGTTCTTCGGTATCGGTTATTTTATAGAGCGACTTTCCCGCCGTCAGCAGGAGGATTCCCTCCTTGGCCCCCTCGGGGCAGAAATGCGCTCCGTATCGGTCGCAGGTAAGTTCTGCGGCGCGCATGTACCCTCCCGCCAGGATGAGCAGTGAAGGCGTGAACACCATACGCCATTGAATGTGTTGATGTTTTACATGGGCGAGTTCGTGGGCGAGGATGAACGAGAAAGCATCTCTGCCGCCTTCGTAGTACACCTCCACCATATCGGAGTAGAGGACGATGTAATGCACACCGGAACACATGGTTGCCATCGCGTTGAGAAGACCGCCCTTTTGCAGGACGTATATGGCGGGCATGGGTGTCACACCCATTTTCGCAGAAAGATCCTGAGCAAGATCGTAAATTTCTGGAAACTGGCGCTCCGATACCCTGATACCGTTGATCCTTATGATCCCGACATAGTATCCCCGGATGGCGAGAACGACGCTGAAGGCCAACAGTATGTAGATCATACCGCCCTGCCCCAGGAAAACGAGAAGCATATACATAGCAACACTAACTACTAATGAAACCATAAAATAAACACGTTCTTGGGGATGAACAAGCTGCATACAACATCCTCTCCCGAAGATTTGTCTGCCTGAAACGTATTACTTCCCGTTTTCCTCCTGCCGCCGGGCCTGGTGAAGTAATACCCCAAAAAGACAGTTGATCCGATGGAAACGCTTCTTATGGGAGAGCCATGAATAGACTTGTCTTCTACCCACTCATGGTCGTCTTAGTGCTCGCCTGTGTGGTGAAACCGGTATTCGCTGACACCTTCACCGACACCCTGAACAGCGGCAAATCTATGGGTCAGCAAATGGTCACCCCGTACTCACCGAACAACCTCAACTCAACTCTGTCGAACCGTGGTCTGGGCGGCATAAACAGCATCACGCCCAAAGCCGGAGAGGCCCAGCAATATCAGAGCACGTATGAGGGGTTTTACACGAATCCCAGTGGGATGAGCAGTGTTACCTCGGAGGCGGGCACGTTTGTTCAGCAGTCCTATCAGACCAGGACTATGTTCGATTTGTCGAACGACCCCACGTTTGGCAATAAGTGTCTGGAAACGGTCAACGGACAATGCACGCGGTGGAGTTCATCGCGTGACATCATAACCCAGGCGTACCCGGATTGTGAAAAGACCTACCTCCCGCGTTATGGGGACCCAGCCACTTACGAGGAATGTACCGGCACAAAGGAGCACCAGGATCTGGAATGTGTTGTGAGAACCCCTGTGAGGATCACAACCGAGACAATATACCAGCCCTGCGCCGAGGCGAACATAGAGTATCAGCCGGGACAGATATATGCCGTGTGCAAAGACTATGTTACCTACTATAAACAATACATTTATGAGGGATGGTACGTCAACGACTGTTGGTGCGAGTGGCAGTTCGGCAGTTACTGCTACGGATGGCCCTCAAACTACGTTTATGGTGATCCACCGCCCGGTGCCACCTATCTTGGGCGTTACGGTGTGATTCAGGCGTGCCAAGAGCAAAGCGGCTGGGATTTAGGCCTCACCACCATATACGACTGGTATGCAAAGTACAGCCACAGCGTCGTCGAAAGGGTATTCATTGATTATGACGCTCCGTGTGGAGAACCCAGCCGTCTACAGGACATGGGATGTTCCATGACCCATCTTGAGCAATGTGATCCGAACGGCAACAACTGTTTGGTGACCGTGGATAACGGTGAGCCTACCGGGGCGTTGGCCTCCACTTACTACCTGACCCATACATCTCAGCAAACCGGTACGATCTCATGTGATTATGTATATTACTCTTGCGATTACTGCGATGATTTTGGGAATTGCTGGAATTGTGGTTGGCACTACTGTTCCGGTCGGACTTGCGATTGGGAAGGTAACTGCTATCTCACCCCTCCCTGTTATCCTGTGGCAAATAGTAGTTGCAGTGGTTCGTGTCCTTCCAATTCTACCCTGGTCTCCCAACCGTCAAACTCGGCGGTGTCCATTGGATATCAGACTACCATATCGGGGAGTCCGTCTTCCTGTCCAGGCAACCCCGGCGGTTCCCTGGCGATTGTGAGAACCGACTATTACTCTGACCCTCGGGTATGCAACAGCTTCAGCGGTTCTCTTGAGAACTACACCGTG
>DAOTMV010000077.1:9867-13598 GCA_035450485.1 Anaerohalosphaeraceae bacterium
CTCTGACCCTCGGGTATGCAACAGCTTCAGCGGTTCTCTTGAGAACTACACCGTGTGCATGGACGGTCAATACATGAGCATCAACAACGGCATCAAAACCGTGCAGCTTACCACGAACACGGTGACGGAACAAAGCTCCTCCACGGAATACAGAATGACTGTGAACTATGTCCGCAAGTACGGCGGGCCGGACGTGAAGCCTTACCTGAATGGCTGGTACATGAAGGTGAAGTGGGCGTGCAACAATGAATCGGATACCTGCCAGACCCTGCGCGACCGGGGATGTACCATGTATGAGCGCACCTGTGCGGACCCCAATGATCCCTTCTGCCAAAACGTGAACTATATTTACCGGTGCGGAGGCGGTGGCGAGATTCTGGGTTATGACGTCGCGATTGTCTGTGCCGGTGATATTCGTTGTATTGGCAGCGAATGCTCGGATGCCTCGTACAACGCAAACCAGGACTTCGCCAAGGCGGTGCAAATGGCGGAGATCCTGAAGGCGGCGCAGGTAGACGCCTCACAGACTGAGGTGTTCCCCGGCAAGCCTATGATCTGCAACTCAACACCACATAACTGTTGTGTGGCGAACACGGGGGGTGTGAGCATAGGCGACTACATTACATTGAGTATTGCTTCATACAAAGCCTATACTTTTATGTCGGCGGGAATAGGCAAAACCATGGATACGCTTGCCGCTTCAATGACAAACAGCATAAACGCCATCGCCACCAAGTTTGGGTATATCCAACCCGAGATGATCACACCATATCATTTCCAATTCACAAGCTTCGCAGGTGTAAATGATGTACAGATATTACAATATCCAGAAGGAGAACTGATAGTGTACAATACAGCGTCCGCACAATGGTTGACCTATGCCGCAACTGCCGCAACGGTGATCCAGGCGGTGTGGATGGCATACAACATCGCCACAACCGTCTATAACATAATGTTTGCTTGTACTGCGGACGACATGAAAACATCGTCCTATCTGGGGTTCAACCTGTGTCACCTGGTAGGCGAGAGATGTGCTGGTCGATTCCTAGGGGTATGCTATAAACGAGAGAACGTTTACTGTTGTTTCAATAGCATACTCGCCCGTCTCATACATGAACAGGGTCGTCCGCAGGTGGGACGTGGGTGGGGTTCCTTGGACAACCCCGACTGTGCTGGATTGACTTTTGGAGAGCTATCGGCCCTGGACTTCTCCCAGATGGACCTCACCGAGTACATGCAGTATGTTCAGGAAAAATCCGGTCTATCGGCGGCTGAGATGGAGGAGATTCAGAACAGGACGAAGCAGTATATTATCAACGGCGGACAGCAGCCATAAGCCAACATATGGTGTAACAGTTTAACGCCCACCCATCAAGCAGCTCCCGACGCCGCCGCTGCTTGATCGTCTACCTGGTCACCGACCGGAACACCACCGTTGTTGACGTTGTGTATGGGGTGATACGGCATCATGTCCAGCAGTGAGGGCATCTTGATCCTCACGTAGCACGGTGAGGAATCCACGGTCATTCCCCTGTATAGTTGACCGTAGCTACGCAGATAGAAGTGGCGTTTGGGTAACTGCATGACGTATGGGGCCTGAATGCTTCGTTCTTCCATCTCACGCACCGAGATTCCCCCACCAAAGGACAGAATAGGCTGATATTTCCTCATCATAGGCGAGGACTCCTCGATGTACCGGGCTGTGTCCGGGTGATTCACCAGCATATAAACCCAATGGTTGATGTTGTCCAGGATGGATCGGGTAGCTTCCTCTCCGATCTCTTCGACCATTTGAGCCGTGCTTTGGGTGTAGAAGTGGACCCAGACATTGGCCCCTCCGCCTTTTGCGAATAGCTCCTGAATCCCTTTGTAGAGGATGTTGTGTCCCTCGTCGAGGTGGAGACACAGGGGTGGATTCAGTCTTTGACCCGACGCCAGCACACGTCCCATCATGCTCTGGATCATGGACACGAGAACGCGCCCGACTATGTGTGCGGCGCGGCGTGCGAGCATCGAGCCCGTATTGCAGAACAGCAGCACGCCCTGGCCGGTTTCGATCCGTCTGATGAACTCGTTGACCATGCACTTACCGATGATCTGACCTGTGCTTCCCGAGGTCAGGGCCGAAAGGGTGGTGCGGAGGGACGACGCGACCTTGGCGTAGAAGTCGGGGGGTGAGTTGAGGATCTGGTCCATACTGAGGATCAGGTCTTCTGATCCCGGGAGGTACTGGATGGTGTCGCGGAAGGTCTTGAGGTTGAGGTAGTCGCTGCGTTTTTTGATGTCCATAAAATTGATGAGCAGGGGCTTTTTTTCATACTCCGCCTGTAGTATGAGACCGGCGATGATAGCCTGCGACACCTCATAGGCGATGGCGATGAAGTAATCTTCCTTGGCCTTGATCCCCGAAACGACATGATCAACCAATTCTTCCTGCATGTAGTAGTATGCCAGAGGGTCGAGCATAATCGAATACTGCGGAAAGATCGGGGTCAGCATCATCACTTCGTCCAACCGTCCTGCCTCCGCCGCAACCTGGACCATCTTCGCAAACAAATCCATGTCACCTTTGGGATCAATGATAACCACGTTGTATCCCTTTTTGATGTCCTGCTCCATAATGTTTTCGACCAGACGGCTTTTCCCAACACGGGTTGTGCCGAAGCAGCCGAAATGACCGCTGCGGTCCGCATCGGGTATGACGATCTCCTTCTCTTCCTTGAGGTTTCTCAGGTTAACCCCTCTCCCGACCACGGTGATCCCGTTGGACTTGATCCTTTTGCCGTGCTTGTTGATCTCGATCAGTTTTTCTAAAGACATTACTCTGCCGCCTTTCTCCGATCTGTGTTGTTCGGAAGAGTATTACTGGCAGACCTCGTTTTCACTCAACAAATCATTGATCTCGGCCAGCCGCGCCAGGAGACGCTCACGTTCCTCTTCGAGGGCGGCCCGGTCGATGGTGATGGGGGGTTCATCGGGGACAATGGCAATCCTTTTATCTCCTGCGGCGATAGCTGCCTCAGCCGCTTTTCTGGGGATATCGTGCATCAGGACAACCGCCCCGGATGTGTGAGTGGTTGTGGTCCAGTTGGCCCGGCTGCCACCGCTGGTGAAGCCGCCCTCAAGCAGAACGACTCCGTCTCCGAGTTTGGCCCCGCTATCACGTCCGAAGGCCCGTGCGACGGTCCTGCCGAAGATCGTGATCGGTCCGCAGCGCACTTCATCTTTCTGTGTCAGGGTCACCTTGATCGTCACGAGATCGGGCATCGAGACGCCATCCGTCCCATATACACGCACACATAGATCGCGTACTGCACGCTCTTCTCTCGCGTCGAAAATCCATGTCGGAGCCGCCCATTTCCCTCCCAATCTCTTCGCCCCACAGACGAACTCCGTATTGTAGGGAGAGGTGACCATTACCTTTCCACCGTCCACCGTAACTTTTACTGTCATCTGCCGTACCTCCTCTTCACAAGAAATATAACTTGATCACATAATATATCAAGGTATGCAAAATGTCAAGTAATAACACAGCCGTTTAACCGCTGATGCGGTTAATCCCACGTATCGGTGACCGACCGACCGCACTTCAAATCCCAACTCAAACCCACAAGTCATCCCGAAAGGGAGGTATTATACCCACAGAATTAGTTTTTCCCACTCGACATCCCGATCTGAGGGATGTCGGTGCGTTTTTAACTCCCCCTACCTCCGCTTCCACCCTTTCCCCC
>DAOTMV010000078.1:0-13498 GCA_035450485.1 Anaerohalosphaeraceae bacterium
ACGTGCAATAGCATTAAGTTGGAGTGTGAATGTGAGTTTTCTAACGACCTGCACGCGATTTGTGAGCCATTTAGTGGCACGTGTAAGAGCAAATGTGAAGAGTTCGCTGATATCTACGTCGGTGCGGTTACGCTCTCAGGACAACCGGCTTGGGAAGCGGATCAAGTTCTTGCGTGCACGTGTTGTGTTTGTGAGTAATATCAGTAAGTCAATGGGCGAGATGTGAAGTGAGACTGTGTTTTCTTAAATGGGAGCAGATACTATGGATGCGATTGCCTTCACAACGCTATGTATAAGCATGTTCTATGGGGCGGGAGCTTCTGACAGAGTTGTCTGGCGGCGGGAACTTGGTTCGCAACCAGATTCGACATACAAACCGGTCGCAATGGCCGTGGACAACATTGGTAACGAAGTGATCGTTCTCGGCACATCCAAGCGAATTGACACAGAAGGAAGTGAAATCATGTCATGGAGGATACAGGAGGACGGCCATATTACTGGGACGGGGTCTTTGGGTAGTGCTTCGAAACGCCTTGACTTTATGATGCGCCTATTCGGCATGAAAGCTACTACCGCATTAGTTACCGGTGACCTTGTACAATTAAGATCGCAGGGTCAGGATGATCTTTCTGTGGCAATTACTGACAAGAATCTACACACTCGAAACATTGAACTGGGCGTAAGCTCAAGTCGGACACAGAAACTTCTTCTTGACGTAGCTGCATGCCCAGGCGGTTTGCTAGTGGTGGGGCAGACTCGGGGCAAGGACGGTGTAGTTATAAAAAGTGACATGGGTGGAAATGTTCTATGGGAAAAGACATTTGATCGAAAGGAAATCGAAGTCTTGAGCAGTGTCGCCTGCGCCCTTGGGGGTTCGGACTGTTACGTTGCAGGGATATCGGCCTCAGTGGTCGGGGACATGACACTTGATAAGGCGGCCATCGTCTGTATGCTGCGATATGACAGCCGTGGCGAACTCATAAGAAGCGACTTTTTTGAAGGAGGTTTGGCGCCCTGGCCGACCAGCATGCCCAAAGTTGTTTGTTTACCTTCGGGAGTGGTGCTCGTCGCGTATGACGCCGGGGACGCAAAATCCACGGACTTACATGCGAGGGCGTATGCAAGCGACCTGACCGTCCTATGGGATAAGCAAGTGCTGAAAACCGGCGGTGACAGTCTGCCGGCCAGCTTCGACATCTGTGCGGGCCAGGAAGACCGCTTTGTGCTTGCCGCGATTGTCGACATTGGGGACTTGCGGATGTATGAGTATGAAGCCAACGGCACGCTGCTTCAGACTATAATGCTGAACGAAGAGACCGGGCTTGGTCGCGTCCATGTCGCCTGCTTGCCCCAACGAATACTCGTCGCCGCTCAGACTTCCCTCAAAGAAAACGAAAAAGAAGGGAAAATCAAATTGTTGGCGGTCAAGCCTTATGGACTAAACCAAGACACCTCTTCTGGCAATTGAAAGCGTTTTCAAATGCCAGAAGCGTGACTTCACATTGCAGAGGCAAAGGTTCGTGATGAAGCGTTGGTATTCAATACTCGCTATTTACAGTTGCGCTTTGGTTCAGGTTGCGGCACTTGGCCAAGAGCAAGCTCTTTTGCCGAAACTGTGGATGGAATCGATGGCGATTGAGATCGGTAAGATCGCCGTTGACCAGGACAAGATCGAAGGTGTCATTCGATACATGAACGAGGGGAATGGCGTCTTGGAGATCAGTAATATTACAGGGTCCTGCGATTGCTTTTAGGGGATCGAGGGGGACAAGGTGCTTGCGCCGGGAAATGGGGGAGAGTTGTTTGTGCGGTTCGATAAGGAGAAGATCGAGTCGGGGCCGGTGAAGCGGATGTTCGGTTCGAGACGAACGATCCGGCCAATAAGGTGGTTCGGGTGACGTTTTCGTTCGAGATCGAGCGGACCGATTCGGAGGAGATTCGGTAGCTCCGCAAGGACCTTGCGGAGGTCAAGCAGCAGTTAGCGCTGCTGCGGGCGGATATGCGCAAAGTCCTGACGGCCGTACAAAACCCCGCCACGGCGGCCGCTCAAGCCCGCGCGAACACCAATGCCAAACCGCGCCCGGCCGACACCACCGTCTACAACATCGACCCAGGCGACCCACACTGGGCAAACCCGACGCCCCGGTCACCTTCACGGCCTTTATGGACTTCCAGTGCCCCTTCAGCGTTCGCGAATACCCGAAGCTCAAGCAGATCCTCGCCGAATACCCCAACGACGTACGCCTCGTCTTGTTACTGCGCGAAGGACACCGACCGGATTACGTCATATTCTACGACGGAGCCAACGACGTCTATGCCGCATATCAGGCCGGCCGCGCCGGCGCCGTCCAGAACACCGACCGCATGAGATGGCTGCTCAACACAAACAGCCTGCCCGCCCCCAAGCGCTTCGTCGCGACCCCCTCAAGAGAAACTGCCTCACCTACAAGGCGATCGTGCAAATCGCAAACAAAATAGAGGGTCGCACGCAGAACCGCGAAGTGGCCGCCTCCTACGGCAATAACAAAATCCGGCAGCTTGCCCTGGCCGAAGCCGAACAATACACCCGATCATTGCAGTTGCTCGACAATCTCGCCAGAACATACGGCTTCAAGTACGTCTGCTTTTGGCAGCCCTTGGCTATTCTTGAAAACAACTTGACGCCCGAGGAAGCCGCTTGCGATCTGCGGATCAACGACCAGCGACTCAAAGAACTTTTCACACATGTTTCCGACTCGCTCCGGCAGCGTCCTCCCGCCAACTGGGTCGACCTGACGAATACCTTCGACGGTCGCACGAAGTCCGCATACTTCGACTTCTGTCACCTGACCGAAGAGGGCAGCGCCAGGGTTGCCGAGAGAATCGCCTCCACCTTGCAACAGATGTTCTTCCAGCCGCCCCAAAAACCAGGGACACCCACCAATTCTTGACGAAAAATAGGGACGGGCGCCGCTTTTTGTCCCTCCTGCTGCGCGCAAAAAGCAAGCGCCCGTTTTACCGAGCGCTTGCATCCCCGTCGTCAACCTCCCTGTTGGAAATATGATGGTGGTGCGTTGCGTTTTAAACAACGCCCCACTTTACTTTACGCAGGGCGAGCCCTGTGCGTGCGTGCCTCGCTTGCCGACATTATGCCTTCGATGATCACGTACAGAGCGCCAATCCCCACGAGGCAGTACACGATCCGCGTCAGCACGCTCATCTCACCGAACAGAGCCGAGACCAGGTTAAATCCAAAGAAGCCCACCAGCCCCCAGTTCAAGCCGCCGATGAGCAGCACGATGAGAGCGATCCAACCAATTGTGTTGAGCTTTAACATTGTTCCGCCCCCTTAACTATTGGTTAATTGTTAATGTTTCCACTTATACATACGAACCCGCGCGCCGCGTGTTTAAGATTCCTCGCGCCCGCCGCATTCGCGTCGCCCCCGCGCCGTCCTGCGCGCACAAAAACACCGACCGCAGCGTCTATATGGCCCCGTCCCATAATAAAAGTAGACCGGTAGGGTGCCGCCGTGCACGTGCGGCCCGCAACGTGCGCGCCTCCCGTGCCATTGCGAAATGAAATACAAGACGCGCCCACCAAAGCCGTCCCGCGTTTGGCGGTGCTCAGTGCAGAAAAGAAATGCCCGGCCGAAGAGAAACGCCTCTACAACTCCCCCTCAACCGCTCCCTCAACCGCTCCGCTCGACCACCCCCGTTCCTCCTTACCGCTCCTCGTCATAGTAAGGATAGACATGCCCGGCCAACTGCTCTGCCGCCTCATAGCGCCACGACGTGTAAACCTCCTCCCCATTCACGCCGGCCGCATATTCCCCCCGGCCGCGATAAAGCTCCCGCCAGTCCTCCTTGCCGTAATGCCACAAACCGTTGGCCTGGTAATACCCGTCCATCGCCTCGCACCAGGGATGCCGCCCGGGCTGCGACAGGTCCGTCAGCGCCGCGTACTCATCCACCATGACGCTCTCAGCCCACTTCTGCCAGCTGTCGCACTCGACAAAAGCCATATAATCATCCGCGGCGACATATGCTCTCTCCTCCTGGCACCCCGCCGCCAGAAGCCCCGCCGCAGCCACAATCAGAACCCCCATCTTGCGTCCCATAATCATCCCTTCTGTCAGATCTCCACACACGGTACTGCAATTCACTACCTAAAACCTAAGAAATAACCCCCAAACATGCAAACCGACCTCCCCAATTCTCATCCCTGAAGAACGCCCTCAACGCCGCCAAACACCCCGTTCCCGCCCCCCCACACAGAACAGCACCTGCGTGCCGCCGACACGAGATGCCGTCGTCAACGCTGCTGCCCGTCGATAACGACCAGGTACAACCCGTCTTCGAATGCCTGCAGCGCATTGCCGACGGCCGCGTCGTACTGCAGCTTCCGCCGCCGGCCGATCAGCCGCGCCACGATAATCGCCTCTCCCATGAGCCTCTTCCTTCCTCACACCGCTCCTCACACCACTACACGCGCCGCTGTACACACCACTCCTCACACCACTGCCCTCCGCTCTCCGACCGCAACGCCGCCCGGCGAAATCCTCCCGCACGCCGCCAACCCAACCTGCCGCACCAATTATAACATCACGCAACGCCAGGCAAAACCGCCCCGTGCATACATTCTGCCCCGTTCACTCCGCCTGCCCGCATCGCTGCCAAACACCCTCTCTCGACCCCCCGCGGCCGCCAAGAATCTCTCCCGTGTGCCGCCGCCACGGTGCTGCCGCCACAGTATGCCACCGTTAAATCCAGGCGCGGATCATGTCCCCACATTCTTCCAAGCCAATCGTCCCCGCGCTGTCGGCATCGGCAATCCCGCCCACCTCGCGGACGGATTGGCGAAAAAGGCAAGCACCTTCTCCGAGTATTCCATCACACCGCCCCGTGCTCAGTGGTTGCAAAGATTGGCCCCGGTCTTGAGCGCCCTGTTCAAATACGCCGCCACCAGGCTCTCCGGGCTCTCCGCCCCGGCCCCGACCACCACTTCGATACCGCTCTGCGTGAACAACTGCTGGGCCCGCTGCCCCATGCCGCCGGCGATGATCACGTTGACGTGCATGCCGGCCAGCCACCGCGGCAGGACGCCCGGCTCGTGCGGCGGCGGCGTCACGTCTTCGCGCTTTGCGATGCCGCCGGCCTGGCCGTCCGTATCGATAATCGCAAACTGTTCGCAATGTCCGAAATGCTGACTCAACTTGCCCTCAAAAAGGGGAATGGCGATTCTCATGGTTCGATGCTCCTTACTGTGAATTCCAGTTTCTTTATCTAACGCCAACAATGGCTTGAATACGTCACGAAGCGCCCGCCAGCCCGCCGTTTGCCGCGTGGTGCCGATGAAGGGCTTGCCCGAGTCCGCCGCCCAGACCATCTCGGGGTCGATCGGGACGCTTCCCAGGTACGGCGCCGCAAACTCCGTGGCCAGCCGCTCGCCGCCGCCGGCCTGGAATATGTCTGTTCTCTGGTTGCAATGCGAGCACACAAAGCCGTCCATGTTATCGATGATGCCCAACACGGGCAAGTCCAACCGCCGGCAGAAGGTGATGCACTTTTTCACGTCGGCGATGGCCAGTTGGTTGGGCGTCGTCACCACAACGGCGCCCTCGGCTTTCTTTAAAAGCTGCACAATCGACAGCGGCTCCTCGCCCGTGCCCGGCGGACAGTCGACGATCAGGTAGTCCAGCTCACCCCACGCCACCTCGCACACGAACTGCCGGATGAGGTGGTGCTTCATCGGCCCGCGCCAAATCACCGCCTCGTTCTGATCCGCGATCAAAAACCCGATACTCATCACGTGCAGCGACTCGGAAAACACAATCGGCGCAATGCCGTTTGGACCGCTCACCGGCTTCCGCCCCTCCAGCCCCAGCAGCTTCGGAACGCTCGGCCCGTGAATATCCACGTCCAGTAGCCCCACCTTGTTGCCCTGCATCGAAAGCCAAACCGCCAGATTGGCCGCGATGCTGCTCTTGCCCACGCCGCCCTTGCCGCTCATGACAAGAATCTGATGCCGAATGTGTTCCGTATTGCGGCGGGCCTCTTCCGCCTCCGCCTGCATCTCTGCCTGATGTTCCGCATTAAAAGCCATCGTTCACCTTGCTCCACAAGTTCCTGGTATCTTCCGCCGCCGGCCCGTCGTCGCACTCGACGATCGAGCGTTTCTTCATCTGCGCCTTCGTGAAGGCGTCCGTGTACCGAATTCTCCCGGCCACCGCAATCCCCCGCTTCTGAGCGTCGCGCTCGATATCCCGCGCGATCTCGGGGTTTAAGTCCGCCTTGTTGATGCACACCATCGCAGGCGCCCGGAGATTCGCCGCCAACTGCGCCACACGCCCCAGGTCATGCCGGCCCGACAGCGTCGGCTCCGTCACGATCAGCACCGCATCGGCGCCCGTAATCGACGCAATCACCGGACACCCGATCCCCGGCGAACCGTCGACGATTAAGAGGTCTTTGCCCTGCGATTCTCCAATCCGCCGCGCCTCTCTGCGAATCAGGCTCACCAGCTTGCCGCTGTTTTCCTCCGCAATGCCCAACTCCGCGTGTACCATCGGCCCGAACCGCGTCTTGGAAACAAACCACCGCCCGTTCACGCAATCCTCGAATGCAATCGCCCGCCGGGGACAAAAGGCCGCGCACACCCCGCAGCCCTCGCACGCAATCGCATCGATCCGGAAAGGACCCTCCGCGTCCGCTCCTTGCGTGCGCGTCACCGCATCGAACCGGCACACCTCCAAACACGTCCCGCAGCCGTCGCAAGCCGCCGCATTGATCCGCGCCCGCTTGCCGCCCACGAAGTCCTGCGTCTCCATGATCCGCGGTTCCAAAACGAGGTGCAGGTCCGCCGCATCCACGTCGCAGTCCGCAAGCACCGCGTTTTGCGCCAGCGCCGCAAACGCCGCCGTCACGCTCGTCTTGCCCGTCCCCCCCTTGCCGCTGATAACCACCAGTTCCTTCATCTACAAAATCCCCAGCGCCCGTGCCGCCTCTTCAAAACACCGTCGATATTCCGGCAGCGCCTCGGCCGCCATACGCCCCGACGAATACGCCTCAGCGATCCGCCGGTCGTCCGCAAGTTCCATTGTGATCGTAATGCCCTCGTCCCGACAAAACCGCTTCACGCCATCGTCACCCGCCCCGCTCCGGTTGATCACCACCGAAAACGTCTTCCCCAAATGCCGCACCATCGCCACGGCTAATTTCAAATCGTGCAAGCCGAACGGCGTCGGCTCCGTCACAAGCACCACAAAATCCGCATCCCGCACCGTCTCGACCACCGGACACGTCGTCCCCGGCGGCGCGTCGACGATCGTCGCCACCCCTGCTTCGATCCTGGCCTTTACCTGCTTGATCAGCGCCGGCGACCGCACATCCCCGATCTCCAGCCGCCCCTGCAAAAACGTCACACCGCGCGCTATCCCTTCCTCCACGTGGCCGATCACCTTCGGCTTCTCTGTAATCGCCCCCACCGGACAAACCCGCACACAGCCCCCGCACGAGTGACACAACTGCTCGAACGTCAGCGCCGCCCCCTTCAGCGCCACAATCGCGCTGTACTGGCAAATCCGCCCGCACGCGTTGCACCCCGTGCACTTCGCCGCATCCACCTCGGGCGTTGCCACCGTCGCCGGCGTCGTCCGCAAAATCTCCGGCCGCAAAAAAATATGCCCGTTCGGCTCCTCGACGTCGCAGTCCACGTACTGAACCCGCCTGCCCGCCTCCGCGAGCACGTAAGCAAGGTTCGTCGCAAACGTCGTCTTTCCCGTGCCGCCTTTGCCGCTGGCAATCGCTATCTTCATGACCTTCTATTCCAAACCTGTAAAATGGAGCAGGAGCGCAACCGCCCCTGCCCCGATACATCTGAAAGTAAACTCACTCCGTTTCGAGCTTTCCGATCCGCTCCTTCACCTGGGCAAGGCTGTCCTGCAGGAGTTCAGCCTCCCGCTTCAGCACTTCCAGCTCCGAAGCAGGCGCTCCCGCCGCCGGGCCAAACCAGCCTCGGCCCCGGCCCAGGCCCGGCACGCCCGTCGCATAAAACCAGTTGCGCCGTCCGCGTCCGCCGCCTCGACCGAAACCGGCGCCTCCGCCAAACCCGCCCCGGCCGCCGCCCGGCTGCATGAAGCCCGCCGTCGGGTAACCCGCACAAAAACCGGCCGCCCTGCCCGTCATAGGTCCTGCTCCCATCGGACCCGTTCCATCTCCACGTGGCATAATTGAACCTCCTTTCAGGTTGAATAATTATGCTCTTACCATTCGCGTGCCGCACTTGCTGCACGTTTTTTCACTGCACGGCTGGCCAACCGCATGCACCTCGGCATGACCGCAGCTCGGGCAAATACACTTTCCGCCCGGCCCAGCCGCCAAAGGCCCGCCCATTCGGCCCCGGCCTCTGCCGCCCGGCCCGCGGCCCGCGCCGCGCCCGCCGCCGCCGCCACCACCAAAACCCCCCGGCCCTGTTCCGTCACCTCTTGGCATGATCCACCCCTTTCAATTCACTGTCTTGTGTTCGATTGTTTTATGTTCCAGCAAAACGCTTGTCCCAACAGGACACGCAAGACGCCTGGCAATCACGGGGCACTTGGCCCTCAGGATAAAGAAAATATGCTTGTCAACGTCGCTGAGCGTCTCGAAGTTGCCCTGCCCTTTTGCGATAATCAAATCCGCCCTCTCGAATCGCTGCCGGAATGCCTCGCAGCAGCTCGCCGCCAGCGTTCCCGGCGCATCGTCGCCGTTGTCGATCACCTCCACAATACGCGGAAGCCCCGCAACGACCGCATCCTCCATCGTCGCGTCGTTAATGATCGGCCCCCCCTTGACGACCACCGTAATCTTCTCCATGGGCAGCAGCTCGATCAACAGCCGGTCGAAAACGATTTCACCCGCATTGTCCGCCAGGTAGAGAATCTCTTCCGCACCGTTCACCGCCTCCTGAAATAGCGCCAACTGCCCGTCCGCGAAATCGGCCGCCAGGCATTCGCTGATCGCCTTTTCGAGATCGCTTTCCTGCACACCGCCGTTGACGCCGAAATCGATGATATTGCCCGCAATCGCCAGACGGACCGCCGTGCCCAGCGGCCACTCCGACGCCCGAATCAGCCGACGCATCTCAGGATACATCCTAAGCGCCACCTCATTGAACCGGGCCTTGATGCGCCGATAAGGATCGTCCATGCCCACCGTCGCCCGCACCAGACGATGTATCTTCTGCCCCATCGCCGGCGGACTCTGGTCCATGTCCACGTCCTTGACCAGCATCGTCAGCTCGCGCAGGACGTGCTCGGCCATCGCCTCGTCATCGCTCACCAGCCGCACCGCCTCAAGCGCCTGACGAAAGAAACACGGAATACAGTCAATACACGTCCTCACGTTGCGATCCTCAAACCCAGTGCCCTTCGACGTTCGCTTCAGACGCTTCCTTCAACGCGCCCGCCTTGAACAATTCCACCGCTTCCTGCACGCTTGCCGCCTCCGCAAGAAACACCTTCACGCCGCCGGCGCTCAACGTCCGAATCGCGTTGGGCCCGACATTGCCGGTAATCACGGCCTCCGCTCCAAGATTAACCACGTTCTGCGCCGTCTGAATCCCCGCTCCCTGTGCCGAATGCAGGTTTACCACGTTGTCATGCGCCGCAAACCCGTCCCCATCGGTATCCATGCAAAGCAGCCACTTCGCCCGCCCGAACCGCAAATCAAGCTCGCTCGACAATTCTTGTCCCTGCGCCGTCACCACAATCTTCATCGCTGCCCCTTTCAATATTCTCGCGCCACTTTCTACTCGCCGATATCCGACACGTCCGACCCCTCCGACGCATCTGACACATCCGACACGTCCGATGTCCGACCTCGTCCCCCACACCATCCGCGTCTCCCCCGCCCCGCACCGCGGCCGCGTCCCATCCCGCGCATGCCCATCCCCGTCTGCTCGACCGGCCCCCCTTCGATGCTGATCGCCTTGCCCTGCGTCAGCGCCTCGGCGATCTTCCGCCGCGCACGGGCATAAATCCGCGTCACCGTCGGCCGCGATACGCCCATCAGCTCCGCCGCCTTCTCCTGGTCGAGCCCCTCGTAGTCCACCAGGCGGATCACTTCAAATTCGTCCAGACCCAGGCTCAGCCACTCCAAGGCGCGCGCCGGCACCCCAACTGGCTTATAAACCACCGACTGAGGCAAACCCGCTACCCAACGTCTTTTGCATGGTCTCGGCATATTCCGCTCTACGCACTTTATGAACATATGTTCATAACTAACTTCGCCGAAATTCGCGCGCAAGTCAACCGAAAAATTCAGAGGCGTCTCACTCCTCTAAAGAACGCAGGCAAATTTTTGATTCTGGGACTCCCGCAGATCAGCACTAAACTCACACAAAAATCTTGGAATTCGCTTCCACTGCATTTACCGCCGCGCAAGCGCCACACCCCTCCAGTTTCGCAGTGCCTGCCCCCGTGCCCCCACATCACCGTGCGCTCTGCGTGCCGCTGGATTAACTTAGAATTAGGCACAATTCGTGTTGATTCGCGTACATTCGTGGCTTTGTCTAAGGCCGCACCGAGTCCCTTCGTAACTTCGTGGAATAACCTCAATGACCGCACACCACTGCGCAATCTCCGCACATCCCCGTGCACTCACCGCCAGATCGCCCGAAAAACTTTCCGCAACGCCCCATAATGCCCCCCGTCCCAGCCTCCCAACCCCGTTTTCACCCCCAAAACCGCCATCCACCCCCGCATCCATTGAGTTTCGCCCCCCGTTCTGCTATAATACACCTCAGTGGAAAGACAGGGGATCTGGGTGTTTATGGCAATCTGCCGAAGGGGGAAAACAAATGGAACTCAACCGAATACTGCTGGTTCTGCCACCGTTCGTGTTCGCCCTGGTGGTCATCTTGATGGCCTGAAAGGCCCGTGGAATGCCTCTGAAATGCTTCTGAAGGGAATGCTTCCCTGTTAGCGCCTGATTTCTCTCTTCCCTTGTGTGCGGGGTCGCACTCCTCTCGGCCCCGCACATTCCGTTTATAAAGCCCGCAACCTAAACGACTTACGACGCCGCCCCAAGCTGCTGCCCCACCTCCGTCAAAATCAGCTCCTCTGCATGCTCCAGCGGCCCCGGCAGATTCACCCCGGCGGCCATAACATGCCCCCCGCCCCCGTATTTCTGGGCGATCTTGCGAACGTCCACCGCCCCCTTGCTCCGCAGCGAGCACCGAAATCCCCCATCCTTCAGCTCCACGAACAGCAGCGCCACCTCCACCGACCCGATCCGCTGGCATTCGTCGATCAGATTCTCCGTATCCCGCCCCTTGGCCCCCGCCGCGTCAAAATCCGCCTTCAGAATGTGCTGAACCGCCACCCGACCCTCAAAACGCAGCTCCAACGTATTGAGCATCCGGATCAGCAGCCGCATCCGCTCCGGCGAATAGCTCTGGTACAGCTTTCTGTAAATCCCGTTGGGATCGGCGCCTGCGTCAACAAGCTCCGCCGCCGCCCGCAGAATCCGGCTGTCCACATTTGCAAACCTGAACCACCCCGTATCCGTCCCGAAAGCGACAAACAGCGCCTCGGCAATCCCCCGCGTAATCGGCCATTTTGCAAATTTCAAAAACTCAAACACAATCTGCCCGGCCGCCGCCGCCGAACTGTCCACCAGCTGCACCCGCCCGATGTTGTCCGTTGTCACATGATGATCAAAAACAAGAATCGGGATTTCCGTTTGCCGCAGAAAATCTTCCAGCCCCGGCAGCTGTACATAGCTGTTGGTGTCGACAATTATGATAAGTTCAAAATCACAATCGCGAATTTCATTTAACGAAATTTCATTTTCAAAAATCGGCGGCCGCCTTTCAAAAAGAAACTCATACCATTCCGGCACCGCCGACAAAAAAACCGCCTGCGCATTTTTCCCCTGCGCCTTTAGCGCATCGCACATCGCGCTAACTGAACCGCAAGCGTCGCCGTCCGGCCGTGTATGCGAGATAATCAGCACGCGGTGCGCCGCTTCAATAAGGTCAAGAGCCGCCTTGAAATCTTCCGATGTCACCATTCGTTTTCCTTCGCACACATTAACTGCTCGTTTTAAAGAAAAAAGCTGCCGGACGCCCGAGAAATCATGTACGTCAGCGCCATTGCAGTTCCGGGAACCTGTTCTTGAGAATTTCACGGGCGGCCTGGCAATCCTGAGCGATCTGGTGTTTGAGTGCTTCGTGGGTTTCGAATCGCTGCTGCGGGCGGATTCTTTCGACGAAATCCATGGCGAGCCAGGTGTCTTTGAGGTCCTCGACGTCGGGTTCGAGGATGTGGGCCTCAACGAGGAGGGGGTGGTCGGTGAGGAAGGTTTTTGCGCGGCCGATGCTGAAGGCGGCCGGACGGAGGCGGTCAGGGCCGCAGACGGATTCGGGGGTTGGGCCGGTGATGACGAGGCCGGCATAGACGCCTTCGGCGGGGATGATCTGGTCGAGCGGAACTATATTGGCGGTGGGAAAACCGAGCCGGCGGCCGATGCCGCGGCCGGATTGCGTCTTGCCGATGAGGCGGTATGGGCGGCCGAGGGCCTGGGCGGCATAGTCGACGGCGCCTTCGGCTGCGAGGCGGCGGATCAGGGAGCTTGAGCAGGTCTGCGGGGGCGGCGCGCCGGGGCCGGCCAGCGTGATCTGGCGGGGGGGAACGACGAGGACATCGAAGCCGCGGTCCGCGCCGAGCCGGCGGAGGGTTTCGATGTTTCCGCTGCGGCCGTAGCCGAAGTTGAAATCCGGGCCTTCGACGAGGACGCGGGGGGCGATTGTGGTCATCAGGAAGGTGTCGACGAAGTCGGCGGGGCTGAGGTTGAGCAGGCGGAGGGAGTCCTTGAGGACGATGAGACAGTTGACTCCCAAGTCCTGGAGCAGACAGGCTTTATAAACGAGCGGGGTGAGGATGGCGGGTGCGCGGTGCGGCTGTAGTACGGCGGCGGGGTGGGGGTCGAATGTCATGACGGCCAGGCCGGTGAGGCCGCGGGTGCGGGCGGCGTCGAGGCCGGCGGCGATGATGGCGCGGTGGCCGAGATGGACGCCGTCAAAGTTGCCGATGGTCAGGGCCCAGCCTTTTTCGATACCTTCGAGAGCGGATATTGAGTCAATAATTCGCATGCTGCGATTTCCTTGCTTTGGGGAGCGATAAGCCGGGGGGAATTATAGCGGCCGGGGGGTAAGGTAGCAAGATACGCGTAGGGGTAGGGGGGAAGGACGGTGAGTGCGCTGTAATGGGCGGTGAATGGGCCGGTGTGTGCAGGGGCGGGCGCGGGGAAAGGGGCGGGACGCGCTGGGAGAGTCGGCGAATGTGTGGGGATGTGCGGAGATTGTGCGGTGGTGTGCGGTTATTGCGTTACTCAGCGCGACGTTATGAGGAGACACTGCATAAGTAAGCTCAGACGAAGCCACGAATGGACACGAATCGACACGAATTATACTCGATATTGGCGATGGTTCATTTTCTGTGGTGAGCGGGTGACAGCCCCAAGATGGCAGTTGGCGG
>DAOTMV010000079.1:0-12415 GCA_035450485.1 Anaerohalosphaeraceae bacterium
CTCATAGTCCTCCAAAGAAGGTAGACCATATCTGCCTTCTTCAATCACATAATCAAACCCTGCGAAGACCGCCGACGTGGATAGCAACACGAGACTGATACAAACAACTGACCTTTTCATTTTCTTCTCCTTTCGCGAATTAGATTCATTATATCTGAAAACAGCATACTTTGCAAGACCTATTGGGGGTTGTTCTCGTAGTATAATTCCAATAGAATCTCCGCCAGCGAAGCCTTCATTTCAAGGAGCGACGCGGAATTGGCGGGGTCTTCCGCAATGGTCTCGTCGACGAATGCCATGATTTCATAGACGCCGTGTACGAGCCGTGCAAGATCAGATTCAGCCAAAGCGGTTTCTGGTTCGGTAAGAGCGGTGGAGAAGGTCTTGGCAAAGGGAACGGCCATCATCATGCTCTCGCCGCCTCCCATGGCCATCGCCATCAGGTCAAATCTGTAAGCTTGGGCTTCTCTCCAGCAAGCCATCCAAAGCCACTCGTCACTGAACAAGGAGAGGTCAGCCAGATCAACATCCAAGTCCGTGTCTAAATCGCACTTGGCCCTGTACCTCAATTTGTCATCTTCGCTGATGTAGTTGGGGTCGTTCGGGTCTGACACGTAGTTGGGGTTGTTCGGATCGCACAAAGGATTATTGGGATCGACGCTGAGCCACGCCTCGGCAAAGATGCAGTACTCATTGAAGTTAACAATACCATCGGCTGTCCAGTCCACCGGATTGGAGATGTCATCCTCTGTTAGGTCGTCGTCACAGGAATAGACTTCATCGGCACCGATGTCCACGTAATCACCGATCACTCTCTCCTCTCCGTCGATATCCAACTGCTCGGAATAGGGCAACAGATCACTGCCCATGTCTGTGCACGGGGAGTCGTAGGCAAGATGCACGTTCAGGATGACATTGGGGTCATCCGAATACTCGTAAGCAAATCCGGGATTGCCGCTGAAATTGCCGTAGGCGTCCAAGGTGTAATCCGTTCCATCGGCATGGTTGGGGTCGAAGACGCAACTGTATTGAGTCCCTGCACACCCCGCCATTTGGTCGCCATCATCATTGTTGTACCACAGGATGCAGTTTTGTATGTCCGGGTAGTCCCACTCCCATGCATTCGGGTCATTGTCTGCGAAAGAAATGCCAGTTCGTCTGTTGTACGCAATGGAATTATTGAGCAAGGTTGGCACACTTTCCGGGGCAATGATCCGAACACCGGGATAACCTACCGCACTGAAACCGTTACCACATACGGTGCTGTTTCTGATTTGTGGAGTCGAATCTTGGGAGAACACAGCAGATCGCCCATTCTGGAGAAGCTCGCAGTTGTCAATGGCGATCACATAGGGTTGTCCTTCATGGTAGATTCCATTGTAGCCATTACCCTTGATAGTGCACGACCGCAGAACCACGCCCCCGCCCACGGCGAAAAGCCCGTACTGCTGATTATCCGCAAGGACACAGTAAGTCACTGCGAAAGAAACGTTCATGCCGTATACGCCATAATAAGAGCCTTGCTGTATGACAAAGCTGTCCAAGACGGTATCGTTGCCCATCATCACGACCGCCTCATTACGGACAATCTCCTCGTTTTCGTCGAGGCCGATATAGCCCGTCAGAATGGTGCGGTATCTGTCTGGATTGCGGTCGATGAAGTCGCAGCCGCCGGTTTTGAAGCCGCCGTACATGGACAACCCGTCAGGCAACTCAAATGTGTTCTTGACATAATCCCCCGGACTGTATGTGCCCTGAGCTACATAAATTGTGTAAGGGCCTATTTCGACGGGTACCACGTCCCTCGCTCGTGTGAGTGCACTCTGCAAATCAACATATGCGTCCTGCCAATTCGTGCCGTTGTTATAGCCGGTTGCTGTCTCGTCCACATAGATAATGTTTGGGTCGACGGTATCCCAGCAGCACACTTTCGTCTTTATCGAGGCCCAACCAACGATGACCCCGTCCGCCGTCATGGTCGCTATGTTCTCAAGGGTAAGACCCGGCTCGGCGCGTTCGTTTACAAGGGCCGTCAGTGTGACTTGTCCGGAATCATCAGGATACAGATCTCCAAGCATCCACGTGTACGTATGGTCCTTGTATGAGTAATTTAGATCAAACATGGTATTCGGGTCCAACGGCCATGGGTAGGTCACGCCTTCAGGAAGATGGTCAATTATTTTGACATTATACAGGGTGTGGCCTGACGTATTGTTCCATTCGATTGTATACAGAATTTGATCACCGGGCATCAGGTGCTGTCCTTCGGAATCATCGTACTTCCAAAACTCCACACCTAATGCATTCCATGGTGTCGCGATAGTCACAGCTCGATATTCGTTATCCACTTCGAGTGTGCGAAACGCTGTACCGGTGTATTCAAAGACGTTGTGATAGGCCGTTTGCCAGCCAGACAGGTTCTGAGGAGTCAGTCCATCATATACTCCGCTGTCTATTCCATCTTGTGTGATTTCCTTGATAATTTCACCACCCAACACTTGAGCCGTGACACCCCATGATTCAGGCAGCCATGAGAAACTATCGTCGACATCCGCACAGACGATCAACCCGGTTCCACCCCCTTGCAGAACATACTCGATTTCTTGAACAAAAAGGGTATCAGCATACGATGGGCCATGGACCACGTGGTAGTCGGAATCATGGCCGGACAGGATTACTCGCCCTGTAATGCCCTGCTCAATTATGGCAGGATTGAGACCGCTCCGGTCTCCCCCTACTGACCACCCAACGATCAGCACGTCGTGGCTGATTAGATCGTCTAACGTTATTGGGTTGCTGCTATTACGCAGCGTGTACGTCAATCCTATTTTGGTCATGGCAGCTTCAATCGAATTCTGTTCCCCACCGCAGACAGGTTTCGAAAGCCGTGCGGAATGCACGGCAAAGGCGTTCGACGCCGGCAGTCAAGCGCCTTGGCGCAGGGCTTACGAGGCATGGGCCTCGTTTTGCTTAGCGCACAATCTCTCCCAGATGAGAAAGAACAGCCCGAGGACGACGAACGCGGGTACGCACACGATCAATAGAGCGATGTTCAAGATGCGCTGGGCGACGGGTATCCTGTGGAACCACGTCCTTCGCCACAGTTTGCCGATCATGCCCCATTGGAAACGAAGGTTAACGTATGGCATGTATGCGGCCAAGGGATTGACGGGTTCGTTACAGCCGCAGTTTGTGCAGTAGCTGCTCAAGGGGTGGCACGGCCGGAGGCAGCCGGGACACAGGGGGACAGCATCGTCCGTCAGGCACTGGTCCACCTCCTCGCCCCAGTCGAGGTCGTCCTGTTCGTCAATGTGTTCCATTTGCGCACCTCATGGGAGAGGCTTCTTTTTCGCCGATGGGCTTGTGGGAGACCCACGGCACAGGCCGGGCAGGCGTTGCCCCGGCAGTACGGCAGGATGCCCATGCGGGCGGAATCCCTCCTGCACCTGCCTCCATTCTGAATATACATTGTACTATCGTGTCAGGTGCTGTCAAAGGGAAAAACCGCGGCAGAAGGCCTTATTTCCTGGCAAACACGGAAGCCCGTTCGCGTTGATCCGCCCTGCTGGAGGCCGGACGCAAGGGCTATCGCGGCGCCCGGGGACGGCCGAGGCGGGGAGCCGGCAGACGTTTGTCAGCGAATTCTGAGGGGTGGGAATCCGGGCAAGCTGGGAGTTGCAATCGGCAGGGGTTTCTGGTACGATTTGTGGTCTATGTATAAAGAGAATCCATCAGTGAGAATGCTCCTGTCGGGCAACGAGGCGGTGGCCCAGGGTGCGTGGGAGGCCGGGGTGTCGGTTGCGTGCGCATATCCGGGGACGCCGTCGACGGAAATAGTGGAGAACCTGGCGCGATATCCGGAAGTGGATGCGCAATGGTCGGTTAACGAGAAGGTGGCGTTCGAGGTGGCCTTCGGGGCGGCCATGGGGGGAAAGCGGAGTCTTTTCGCGTGCAAGCACGTCGGGCTCAACGTGGCGATGGACCCGCTGATGACGGTTTCTTATACGGGGATTTCGGGGGGGTTTGTGGTGGTTGTGTGCGACGATCCGCAGATGCATTCGTCGCAGAACGAGCAGGACAGCCGGTGGATGGGGATTTTCGCGAAGGTTCCGATGCTGGAGCCGGCGGGACCAAGGGAGGCGCTGGCGTTCGTAAAGGAGGCGTTCGAGATCAGCGAGGCGTACGACACGCCGGTGCTGCTGCGGATGACGACGCGGGTTTCGCATTCGAAGGAGGACGTGGAGGTCGGGGGACGGGTGGAGGTAGAGACGCGGCCGCTGTGCAGGGACGTGTCGAAGTACGTGATGGTTCCGCGGAACGCACGGGGGCGGCACGCGGCGGTCGAGGAGCGGATGAGGAAGCTGGAGGCGCTTGCGGAGAGGATTGAGTGCAATCGGGTGGAGGACGGCGACGGCGAGTTGGGGTTTGTGACGGCGGGTGCGGCGTACAACTACGTCAAGGAGGCGTACCCGGAGGCGGCGGTGCTGAAGTTGGGGATGGCGTATCCGTTCTGTGATGAGAAGATAGCGGCGTTTGCGCGGACGGTGAAGCAGGTGGTCGTGGTTGAGGAGCTTGACCCGTTCATCGAGGAGCACCTGAAGGCGCTGGGGATTGCGGCGAAGGCGAAGGACAGGTCGTTCCGTTTGGGGGAGCTGGGCACGGAGTCGGTGCAGGATATCGTGGAGCGCAGGGAGAAGCGGCCGACGCAAGCGACGGGGCACAAGCCTTCGTTCTGTGCGGGGTGTCCGCATCGGTTTGCGTTCTGGGTGCTGAAGAAGATGAAGGTGTACGTGGCGGGTGACATCGGCTGTTATGCGCTGGCGTCGCTGCCGCCGCTGTCGAGCCTGCATGCGTGCGTATGTATGGGGACGGGCGTGACGCTGGTGGAGGGGATCGGACGGGCACAGCCGGACGAGCCGCTGGTCGGGGTGTTGGGTGATTCGACGTTTGTGCACTCCGGCATTACGGGGCTGATCAATGCCGCGTACAACAAGGCCAAGGGGGTGGTGATTGTTCTTGATAATTCGATCACGGCGATGACCGGGGGGCAGCAGAATCCGGCGACGGGTCTGACGATACGTAACGAGCCGACGAAGAAGCTGGACCTGGAGGCGGTGTGCCGGAGCTGCGGGGCGGATAACGTGGATGTGATCGATCATCGGGACATTCGGGCTTTCGAGGCGCTTGTGAAGCGGCGCGTCGGCGAGAAGGCCCTGTCGGTGATTATTGCGCGGAGTCCGTGCAAGATGATCGACAGGAGCCGCAGTGCGATGCCGGCGTACGAAAAGGACTTGTGCAAGAGATGCGGGGTTTGCGTGCAGATTGACTGTCCGGCGCTGACGGCGGCGGAGGACGGGTCTATCAGTATCGACGGCGCTCTGTGCGTGGGCTGCAATTTGTGTACGGAGGTTTGTCCGTTTGGAGCGATCAAGAAGCATGAAGCGTGACGTCTGCAACATCGTGTTCGGCGGTGTAGGCGGCCAGGGGATTCTGAAGGCATCGGAGATCTGTGCGCTGGCGGCGCTTTACGAGGGGCATCACGTGAGGAAGTCGGAGGTGCACGGGATGGCGCAGCGCGGCGGCTCGGTGGAGAGCCACGTTCGGTTCGGCAGCGCGGTTTATTCGGCGCTGGTGCCGGTCGGTTCGGCGGATTTCCTGGTGTGCTTTCATGCGGAGGAGCACGAGCGTTTGAAGCCGTTCCTGAAGGAGGGTGGGACGGATCTGACGGCCTGTCTTGGGCCGGCTTTGCGGGCGGTAACGCGGCGGCAGCATTTGAATACGTACCTGGTCGGGGTGCTGTCGGCACGGCTGCCGTTTGAGGAGGCGAGTTGGATGAAGGCGCTGGAGGCGGTCTTCGACGCGAGAATACTGAAAGAGAATATCAAGGTCTTTGTTGCGGGCAGGTCGGCTCAGTATGATCTGGAATGAAGAATTCGAATGCATGGGCCTGGAGGATCTGAAGAATTTCCAGTCGGAAAGGCTCAGAAACATCACGTCTTACGTGTACAAGAATTGCCCGGTGTATCGGCAGAAGTTCGATGCGGCGGGCATTGGTCCGGACGATGTGCGGCGCATCGAAGATATTGTCAAGCTGCCGTTCACGACGAAGGAGGACATGCGGGACAATTACCCGTTCGGGCTGTTTTCGGTGCCGTCGAGGCACGTCTCGACGATTCACGTTTCCAGCGGGACGACGGGCAATCCGACGTTGGTGGGGTATACGAAGGACGATATTGCGCTGTGGTCGGACGTGGTGGCGCGGGCGCTGTGCTGTGCTGGGGCGGAGCCGGGCGACCGTCTGCAGAACGCCTACGGGTACGGCTTCTTTACGGGCGGCCTTGGGCTTCACTACGGTGCGATGGCGCTGGGACTGACGGTGATTCCCATTTCGTCGGGGCAGACGAAGCGGCAGCTGAAGATCATGCAGGACCTTCAGCCGCGGATTCTGTCGTGCACGCCGAGCTATGCGCTTTACATTGCCGAAGAGGCGCGGGAGATGGGGCTCGATCCGCGGCAGAGCAGTTGGGAGATCGGCATTTTCGGGGCGGAGCCCTGGAGCGAGGCGATGCGGCGCGATATCGAGGCGGAGCTTAACATCTCAGCGACGGATATTTACGGGCTTTCGGAGATCATCGGGCCGGGCGTTTCGCAGGAGTGCACGTACAAGGACGGGCTGCATGTGTTCTCAGATGTGTTCTACCCCGAGATCATCGACCCGGTGACGAATGAGCCGGTGCCGGAGGGGGCCGACGGCGAACTGGTGATTACGACGCTGACGAAGCAGGCGATCCCGCTGATTCGGTATCGCACGCGGGATATCGTGAGCATCAACACTGCGCCGTGCCGCTGCGGGAGGACATGCCCGCGGCTGAGCAAGATCAAGGGGCGAACGGACGACATGATCGTGGTGAAGGGGATTAATGTCTTTCCGTCGCAGATCGAGGGGGTTCTGATGGAGATCGACGGCGTGGGGCATCAGTACCAGATCGTGGTGGACAGGAAGTCGCACGGGCTCGACGAGGTGGAGGTGCTGGTGGAGGTTGAAGAGAGCATTTTCAGCGACGAGGTCAAGGTGTTGGGCGAGCTGCAGCGGCGGATCAAGGAACAGATCGATGCGGTGCTTTCGGTGGGCGCGAAGGTGACGTTGGTGGAGCCCAAGACGATCGAGCGAAGCATGGGCAAGGCCAAGAGACTGATCGACAAAAGGATTTTGTAGAACGGTGGACGTATGAAGATCACGCAGATTTCGGTGTTTCTGGAGAATCGCAAGGGGCGCCTGCTGGAGGTGTGCTCGGTGTTGGGCGCTAACGATATCAATATCCGGGGGATGACGATCGCGGAGACGGAGAGTTTCGGCGTGTTGCGGATCGTTGTCGACAAGCCGGAGGCGGCGGTGCAGGTTCTAAAGGCGAATAACTTCGTTGCGAACATCACCGACGTGATCGCGGTGGAGGTTGACGACAGGCCGGGTGGGCTGGCGGCGGTGCTGCGCGTCTTGTCGGACAACAATGTGAATATCGAATACATGTACGGCTTTGTGGAAAAGACCGGGCAGAAGGCACTGCTGATCTTTCGATTCGAGGATCCGGCCCGTGCACAGGAAATCCTCGGGAAGCACGGCATCCGGATCGTCACGACGAAAGAGATCAGCGAGTTATAGGCACATCAGGAATCGGCTGCGTCGCGGATGATTTATCGCTTTCTGCTGCGAGGCACGGCGGTAAGTATAGTCTGAAATGGGGAGGTGTCAGTGAGAATTCGTGTGAGATCGGGCGGCCCGCGATTATGTTCGAATAGTCCGCGCGGGGTTTCGGCGGGGTAGAAGTAACGGCAAGGCGTGCTCTGGACCTACCTCGTTGGTCGGTTGTAGAGGGCGACTTCGAAGATTCTGGCGGTGTCGCCGGCAGCGGCGGTTATGTTGAGGCGGAGCGTCCTGGTGCGGACAGGGTCGAAGGTGACGCTGCAATCGTGACGGGTGTTGGCGGCGGTTCTTGAGTCGGGGACTTCTTTGAAGCCATTGTCATCGTATTGGAAGGCGAAGTCGGTGATGGTGTCGACCGGCGGGCGATCAGGGGATCGCGACCAGCCGGTGACGATTCGGGCGGCGTTGATGGTTCGGGGTTCGGGCCAGTGGAATTCGATCCACTGGGGCATTTGGCGCTGGCTGACCCAGCGAGTGTCGTTGTTGCGGGTGTCGATTTTGCCGTCGTTGATATGGGCGGGGTTGTATTTAGGATCGAGGATGCTGGAGACTATGATCTTTGCATCGAGTGCGAGGTTGGGGCCGGCGTCCTGGAGCCATTCGGGAGGCGCGGCGGCGTGCTGGTACGGGTGCCTGCCGACACCTTTTGAAGCGAGCGCTTTGAGTTCGTCGAGGTGGTGTTCGTAGACACCACGTGGGGTGGTGTCATATTTCCTGCAGAGGGAGGCGGCCATGCCCAGGAGTTCGCCCATCATGCCGCAGGTTCGCATGACGCGCGTTGTGCCCAGCGCGACGTGGGTGACGCTGATGTTGCGGCCGGCCATCATGAGGTTGGGGATGTTGCGGGAGTATAGGCAGCGGTACGGGATGGGGTAGTTGTCCTTTCTGCCGTATTTGGCGATGGAGCGGAATTCCTGGCCGGGAAAGTGCCTGGTGTTCTGCGGGTCCGGGTAGTGCAGGTCGATGCTCCAGGTGCAGGTGACGAAGGCGTCGGGGTAGATGACCTGATTCTGGATGTCCTGCTGGCAGAGGATGATGTCGCCCATGAGGCGGCGCGACTCGCGTTTGCCGCCGATGCAGGCGACCCAGTCGAGGCGGCGGTTGGCGAATTCGGCGCGGCGGCTGCTGTGGTTTTTCATGTAGGCCCAGTTGCCGAAGATGACGCGCAGGCTGTGGTCGCGGATGTATTCGGCGTCGGTGACCTGGTTGCGGTTCATGCCGGCTTCCCAGTCCCAGTCGCCGCGGAAGACGGGCTGGCAGGATTCTTCGCTGAACTGCATCGCCCAGGGCAGGTCGGGAAAGGGGCTCGGTTCGGATGTAACGGCGGAGTACCACTGGACGCTCATGCCCATGGTCATGGTGTCGGGCTCTTCGGGGGCGAGGGATTCGCCGGTTTCGCTACGGCTTTCGCGGCCCATGCGGAAGTTGGCGCCGGCAAGGGCGCCGATGGCTGCGTCGCCGGTGCAGTCGGCGAAAAGCGGCGCGGCGAAACGGAGGCGGCGGCCTGTGGGGATGTCAACGGCGATGACGGCGGTGATACGGCCGGCACGGGTCTCTACTTCGTTGGCGTGGGTGTTGAGGAAGAGCGCAATGTTCTTTTCGGCGCAGGTGACGCGGAGCTTCTTTTCGTCATCGTAGTGGTTGGCGGGCTGGGCATTGCCGCGGAAGCCGCTGTCGAGTTCGCGGACGACGTCGCCGAGGGCGGGGTACGGGGGGAGGTTGATTTCGCCGTTCAAGTGGACGCGGACCTCGGAGCTGTTGTTGCCGCCGAGGACGGGGCGGTCCTGGATGAGGGCGACGGAGAGGCCGAGACGGGCGGCGGAGATGGCGGCGCACGTGCCGGCCATTCCCCCGCCGACGACGACGAGGTCGTATCGGCCGGCGTCTTCGACTTCGGTCTGGTTGAGGAGCCTGCGGCGGAAGGCGGTGAGTTCCGGGCCGCCGTCGGGCGGGGTGAGTTTGGCGTCGGTGGTGAGGAGGATGGCGTCGCAGCGGCCGTTGAAGCCAGTAAGGTCGCGGAGGGCGAGGCGGATTTGCTTATTGGGTATGGTAATGCGGCCGCCGGGCTGCCAGTGCCAGTCGGCGCCTTGCGTGCCGAAGGTGACGGGCAGCGGTTTACCGTCGATGAGGAGCTGGATGCGGCCCGGGGCGCCGGGGGCGTTCCATGGGGCGACCCAGTCGCGGGTACGGACCCAGACGTGGTAGAGGCCGGGCGCGGGGAGCGGGACGATGCCGGCAGCGTCGGCGACGGGCGTGCCGAGGCCGTGGGCGAGGATGTAGGGGGAGCCCATGACGTCCATAGACTGCTGGTCGATGACCCAGCCGCCGAGGTCGGTAAGGCTTTCGGCCTCGATAAAGACGGTTTGGGCGGGGGTTGCGGATGCGCAGAGCGCCAAGACAGTTGCCAGTGTAAAGAACCTTTTTCGTATGTTTCTCATTGCCGCCTCCAGGATGGTTATATGTCTTGTCGAGCGGGCCGGGGACGCGCCCGGCACCAAGGTCAGGATAGCGGAAATTGTGGCGAATAGCAACGCACCACCTGTGCTGAGCCAGATTAGCCGATTCCGCCGCTCCATTTTTGTCCTCCTTTTCTCTCTTCCCGGGTCATACACCGGTGCTGCACGTCCATTTCAGTCATATATTATACCACATATTTTTTAAATAGCAAACTAAATCTAAGGTTTTCGCGAAGATTTTCAAGATAACGGAAGACAGGATACCAGCGCGGGCCTTGACGCGGGTCGGGATGGCGGCTATTGTGGTTTTCGGTGGGGGTATTCGTGTCTTTTGAGGGCTTCAGCATGCGATTTGAGAGCAGAGTGGGGTTTGGGGCGGCGGTGTGCGGGATTTTCCTTGTTGTGTGCCTGGGTGTGGGGTATGGGGCCGAGGCCCGGAACACGGATTTGGTGCGTTTTTTGCCAAATGACGGGAACTCGGTGTTCAGTGCGGCGGGGCTGCTGCGGAAGTGGCCGGAAGGCGGGCCGAAGGAGCTGTGGCGGGTGGAGGTTGGGTGGGGCAAGACGGCGGTGATTGAGGCCGGGGGCCGGGCGTTTACGGGGACGCAGACGGACAAGAAGCAGTGGGCGTTGTGCCTCCATCCGCTTACCGGCGAGACGCTGTGGAAGAAGCTGCTGGTCGACAGCGAGAACCGGCATTTCGTGCAGGGGCCGGTGACGTCGCCGGTTGTGGATGGGGATCGGGTGTACTTCATACCTTATGCGATCGAGGGCCGGGACGTGTGGGAGATGCGATGCCCGGTGGTGTGCTTTCGGACGGATGGGACGGAGTTGTGGCGCGCGGATGAGGGGGTGTGGGCGACGGAGGCGTCGGTGCCTTTGATCGTGGGCGACACGTTGTACATGGGGGCGGATAATCCGGAGCGGGCGGTGTTGGCGGCGCTGGATAAGATGACGGGCAAGGTGCTCTGGACGGCGCGGGCGGAGTCGGATCTGAAGCGCGAGTTGGGGGCGCCGGCGTCGCTGACGTATCAGGTGGTGGACGGGGTGCCGCAGGTGGTGGTCGCGACGTACGGGACGCGCGAGCTGTTAGGCGTGCATGCGGAGACGGGGGCGATCATGTGGCGATTTCCTTATCCGGCGCCCATAATCATCGGGCTGGTGAGCACACCGGTGGCGGCGGGGAATCGGCTGTTTGTGTGCGGGGCGGAGGGGAGCGGCAAGAACTTTTCAGTGTGCCTGGAGATGGCGGCGCGGGAGGGGAAGATCGCGTGCAGGGAACTTTACCGCAGCACGGAATTGCAGGTTAACAACTACAACACGGTGGCGGTTTATGAGGATGCCGTGTTCGGGTTCGGCGCCGACGATGAGGGCGCGTTTATTCACTGCACGGAGTTGGGCGACGGGAGTCTGCTTTGGCGGCAGCGCGGGGAGGATTGGACGAAGGATCAGCAGTTAATCATTGCGGACGGGCTGGTCTTTGCGCTGACGAAGGGCGAGGAACTTGTGATGGCGGAGGCCAGCCGGGAGGGCTATCGCGAACTGGGGCGCGTGGCGTTGAACATGGACCTGGGCCGGCCGCAGCATCCGACGATTGCCAACGGACGCATGTATATCCGGGGGAACCAGTGGGTGGCGTGTTATCAGGTTGCGGGCGATTAAGCGGAGCAGGTTGAAAGGCGCCGGAAAAGGTACCTGGTACCTTAAGGTTCCGGTGGGTCACGGGATGTGGCCGGCCTGGATGTCTGACCATGCTGCGAGGGATTGAGCGAAGCGGGTGGAAATGGGATCTGTGGATTTCCTGACGACGGCTCCGAACTCACTGAAGGGAATAATCTGAGGATGAGACCCGTCCTGCGGGACGTTCGGTTGGACATAGACAACGACGGCTTTGGTCGGGGCGCGAACGACGGCGATGTTTTCAGCGGCAGCGGTGAGGCCGATCAAGCTTGGGGTCTTCACGATGTTGTGAACTTCGGGCGGGATGGTAAGAAAGCCTGCTTGTTCTAAAATATTGAGAAGATGGTAGTATTTGCGTTTGGCCGCTGTGGCCTGAAAGATCAGCAGGAGGCCGTGCAGAAAGTTTTCGAAGCCGGCCTTCTGGGCGGCGAGGAGGTATTTGTCCTGGGCTCTGCGTCGGGATAGACCTTCTGTTTTCAGTTCGACGAAGATGGCCGTCCTGAGGTCTGCAGAGAAGCAGACGTAGAAGCCATTTCACAACCTAACTTTTTGCAAAATTATAAGCTTGCGCCAGCAC
>DAOTMV010000080.1:0-12158 GCA_035450485.1 Anaerohalosphaeraceae bacterium
GCACGAACCTGCGTGTTTCGTGCGAAAAATCCGGTTTTGTGCGTGGGTGGAGGATCTGTAAGTCTTTGTGGGGCAGGGAGATAAAATTTTTTCAGAAAATCGGCGACAGGCAGAAAGTGTCAACGCGTTTGATGTTATGTGGAGTTTGTGTGCCACAATAGCCACAGAGATCACCGAGGTCACAGAGTCTGATTTTAGTGGGGGTACGGCCGCAACCAGAAGGAGGAAAAGTAAACGCTGCTTAGCCTGACGCTGATTTGCTGGAATTGGAGGTAGCAAGACCGAATGGGAGATGAACGCGGATTCGGGGGACCTCAAATTTGTCGAGGTGTGCGTGGGGCGGCGGGGGCGCGTAAAGAAGGCCGCGGAGGGCTTTGAGGGCTTTCCGCGGCCTTGAGGGATTGCAAATTAAAACGCTGACTACATGGGTTACGCTGATTCCTAAGGCTATTTGGCTTTTATGTCGAAGGCCATGAGGGTGTCGCCGTGGCGGACGTAGAGGACGCCGTTTGAGACGACGGGGTGGGCCCAGTGTTCTTTGGTGCCCAGGGTGATCTTGAAGCTGCTGATCGTCTCGAAGCCGTTGGGGGTTGCCTTGACGAGGGCGAAGTCGCCTTTTTCGCCGTAGAGGTAGAACAGTCCGTCGACGTGGATGCCGGAGCCCTTGCCGACGAGGCGTTGGGTGTACTTGACTTCGCCGGTCATGGGGTCCTGGCAGACCCATTCACTGCTGCTGGCTCCATAGATGAGGCCGTTGACGAGCATGACGCCGCCGTGGTGGCAGTCGAGGGTCTTGTCGGCCCACTTCTTTTCACATTTCGTGCCGTTTTCGGTGAGGGCGAAGCCGATGCTGCCCCTGCGGTAGTTGTTGGCGACGTAGAGGATGCCGTTGGTGTAGACAGGGCTTACGGCGGAGATGTCGTAATTGACCTTGTGGGGGACCTGCCAGTGGAGTTTGCCGGTTTCGATGTCGAGGCAGACGATGGATTTGGCGAGCATGGTGATGAGGAGGCGGTTGGGGCCGATCTCGGCGAGGATTGGGGAGCAGTAGGCACTCTTGTCGCTGAGGCCTTTGCTGGTCCAGATGGTTTCGCCGGTCATTTTGTCGAGTGCGACGACGCTGGCGTCGGGGCCGCCGGGGGTGCAGATGACTTTGCGGCCGTCGATGAGGACGCTTTCGGCGATGCCCCAGGTGATGTTGCGTCCGCCGTGAACGGCGAATGTGTCGACTTGCCAGATCTGCTGGCCGGTCCTGGCCTGGAAGCAGGTGATGCGTCCGTGGCCGCTCATGACGTAGAGGCGGTCGCCGTCGATTGTGGGGGTGGTGCGGCTGCCGGGGTATTGGCCGGTCCAGCCGGGACCACAGTCCTTTTTCCACTTGAGCTGGCCGTTGAGGTCAAAGGCGTAGACGTATTCTGATTTGTCTTCCACGCCGGTGGTGTAGATGAGGCCGTCGACGACAGACACGGAGGCAAAGCCGGCCCCGAGGCCCTTGTAGGACCAGAGCATTTTGGGCCCTTCGGCGGGCCAGGCGGTTATGAGGCCGCCTTCGGCGGCGACACCGCTGCGGTTGGGGCCGCGGAACTGGGGCCAGTCGGCGGCGAGGGCGGTTGCGGCGGCGGTTATGATGGTTAGTGCGAGGAATATTGCTTGCTTACGCATGGTTTTGCTCCCTAATGCTACAGTACCTCATTTGACGTTTCGACGTTGTGCGGCCTTTGCCGGAAGGCGAGGCGCGCCTTGCCCTTACACATCGTCGTGTCGGGCAAGGCGTGCCTTGCGCCTGTTGCTATTGCAATTCAATTGTGAGTGTATGGATCGACCAGTGCCAGGTGTCGTGCGAACCGGTCTGGACGATTTTGATGTAACGTGCGTGGACGGGTTCAGGGAAGATCAGTTCGGTAATCGGGTTGTTGCCTTCGCCGGTGAGGACGGGTTTGCCCCAGTTGCTGCCGTCGAAGGAGGTGTAGACTTCATAGCCGCGCGGGTAGTCGTTTCCACTGTTGCGAGTGTCGAGGGTGATCTTCTTGACGACGGCCTCGGTTCCGAGGTCGAGTGTGAACCAGTCGCCGGGCTTCATTCCGCGGCCGGTTGTCCAGCGGGTGTTGGGGTTGTTATCGAGGGCGTTGCCGGCGGTGTCGTTTTCACGCGATGCGGTGGCGGAAAGCTGACGGGTGATGAGTGCTTCCTTGATCTTGCCGGCGGCGAGTTGGGCTTCCTGTTTGAGCGCGGGGTCAGCGAGGCAGGTCTCGGCGATATTCAGCGTTTCCTTGCAGGGGAATGCGGTGAGTGCTGCGAGAACGGCCTTCTTTTCGTCGGCGCGTCGCGCGATGGGCAGGGCCTTGGCGAGCATCGCGGCGGTTTCGGATGAGGCGCGGTTTGCGGATTGTGAGCAGAGCTTGATGTAGCCGCGGAGGGCGATGACGTGGAGGGTCTGGTCCTGGTCCGCGGCGGCCTGGAAGAGGTCATCGAGGGGAGCCGGGTCGGGCCACTCGGCCATGGCGCGGATGGCGGCCTTTCTTATTTCGCCGGCGCCTGCTGCGTTGGCGCGGGCGGCGGCGAGTGCCTGGCTGCCGCCGAAGCGCGGGAGGACGCCGAGGAGTCGGACCTTGGCGTCGGCGTCGGCGCGGGCGATGGCCTCGACGATGACGGCGCCGTCAGCCGGCTGGAGGCGCGGGGCCATGGCGCTTATGGCACGCTCGATGGCGGCGCTGTCGGCGGAGTTGTCGGAAGCAAGAAGCATGCCGGTCAGCATTGGCAGTTCCTCCTTGCCGCCGAGGACGCCGAGCGCTTTGCAGGCGGCCTGTCGGACGCTTGCGTCGCGGTCGGAGGCGGCGACGAGGAATGCGCCGACGGCGTCGGAGGCGCGTCGGGCGATGAGGACATCGACGACGTTGACGCGTGCGGCGGCGTTGTCGGAGCCGAGCAGGACTGCGACGAGGGCCTTGTTGACGTTGTCGCCGGTGAGTCGCTGCATGGAGTCGACGGCGGCCTTGCCGAGCTGGCCGGGTTTGGCGGAGATTTGGGCGAGGAGTTTGACGTGGTCGGCACTGCCGAGGGTGGCCAGTGCGCGGACGGCTGTTGCGGCGACGGATTCATCGGCGCTTTGTGCGGCCTTTGCAACGGCGTCCGCGGCGGCCTTGTCGCCACGGCTTTCGAGCGCGGCGATGAGGATGACCTGTGTGGCCGGGGGCAGCGAGTGCAGTTGTGCGGCGAAGGCCTTTGTGGCGGCCTGGCCGGGCATCTCGGCGATGAACTTTGCGGCGGCGAGTCGGAGGTCGTCGTTTTCGTCTTTGAGGAGGTTTACGACGGTGGGGACGGCCTTCTCCTTCTGGGCACGGACGAGGCCGCGGTAGGCGGCAAGGCGGATGAAGACCGGATAGGTTTCGGCGGTCATTCGCCGGTAGATGTCCGTGGCGAAGTCGACGTGGCCCTTGTTCAGCATGGCGTCGGTGCACGTGAGGATGGCGTCGTTGCGGAGGTCTTCAAGGTCGGGTGGCAGCACCGTCTCGATGAGCGCCTGGCCGGTTTCGTGGTTGGAGAAGTGGCTCAGGGCGGTGATTGCGGCGCGGGCCATCATGCGGTTTTCGCTCTTCATAAGCGGGGCGATTTTGGCGGCGGCAGCTTCTTCGCCCCGGAGGCCGAGAGAGCTTACGATGCCGATCTTGAGGTCGCCGTCGGTGCGGTCAAGGGCTTCGATGAGGGCGCGGCCGGCTTCGGGGGCAGGCATGTCCTGAAGGGCGAAGCGGGCCATGTGGGAGAGCTTTTCATCGGTCAGCAGCGCGGCCAGCGCGGGAACGCTTCGGGCGGTTCCAATCTGGCGGAGCATGCGGCAGATCCATTGTTTGCCGGCCTGGGTGCATTGGGGATCGGTCATTGCCTTGACCATTGCCGCTTCGATTTGGCGCATGCGGGCCGGCGCGGCGGCGCGGATATCTTCTTCGATGGCGGCGAGGGCCTGGCGGTTCTTGTCGAAGTCCCAGGAGACGATCTCCCTGCCGTAACCGGCGGGGATGTCGGCGTTGTTCTTCGTGCGGAGGCGTACTTCGTCAGCGGTGGGGAAATCGTGGGGCACTTCGGTCTGGGTGACCCTTCCCGTTGCGGCCCATTCGGTGCCGCGGAGGAAGGTCACGATGAAGCCGACGCACTTGAGCTGTTCGGTGTCGTGGCCGAGGGCGGTGTGGAAGATACGTCCGCCGTTGCGGTAGACGGTGAAGAGCATGGGTTCGTGTTCGCCTGTACCGCCCTTGTCGCGCGCGGCGTAGGCGGTTGCCAGCAGGGTCATGTTCTTTGCGGGGCCGCGGAGGTTGCTGTAGAGTTCGTCCTTGGCGTGCATCCATTTTTCGGGGAGGCCCTGCATGATCGGGTGTTCGTTGTTTCGGGTGATGAGCTGGAAGTCATGCTGGGGTCCGTGGGTGCCGCCGGGTCCGGGGGAGTAGTCGAGGACCATCTGGCCGTCGCGGAATCGGACCATGGGGCCGTACTTTTCATTTCGGCCTCCCCAGCCGCCGAGTGCGATCATTTCGTTCCATGCGGGCCAGTTGGGGAATGCGTTGTTGGCGGCGTGATAGATGACGAGGCCGCCGCCGTTGTCCATGTATTTTTCGAAGGCGGCCTTTGTCGCGTCGGGCCATTCGTCGCCGGTGTAGTTGCTGACGACGACGTCATATTTTGCGAAGTCGGGCGCGAAGCCGGCCATCGACTGCCCGCCGGCGGGCGTGGTTGCGACGTCGACGGTGAAGAAGCCGGATTCCTCGAGCAATTGCTTGAGGACGGGCGTGGTGGCTTTCCAGTTGTGGTTGTTCTGGCCGTCGACGATGAGGGCCTTGAGCGGATAGGTGGGTTTGGGCTCAGGGTCAAGCGGCGTGATGATGATGTTGCGATATGCGACGGGGCCGTGGTCGCCCTGGAGCATGAGGGGGCCGGTGGGCTTTTCGTTGTTTTCCCACGTGGCGGCGCGTGTGGGGCCGGTGACCTCGACGTTCTGATGGACCAGGATGCCGTTGTGTTTTACTTCGACGAAGCGCGCGTTTGCGATCTTCTTGCCGGCGGCGTTGAACTTCGGGGCGCGGAAGATCACGTCGAAGGTTTGCCACTGGCCGGGGGCTTTGGAGGCGTTGACGCGGGGAGAGCGTCCTTCGAAGCCGCGGTCGTTGCGCCATCGCTGGTAGATGCCGCCGCAGTCGCTGTGCTGCGGGTCGGCGACGCCGCAGCTGTCGAAGACCTGGATTTCATAGCGGCCCATGAGGTAGACGCCACTGTTGGAGCCTTTGGGCACGACAAATTCGATGTGCAGTGAGACGTCGCCCCATTCTTCTTTAGTGAGGATATTGTTCGTGTGTCCGGTGGGGCCGTTGATCATGACGCCTTTGCCGGGTCTGGCGGCGAGCAGGGCGTCGTTCTGTGCGTTGAGGACGGCATCGCCGGCGATCATCCAGTCGCCGGTGGGCGTGCGCCAAGCGCTGAAATCGTTCAGCTCGATCTTGTCAGCAGAGACTGCGGCGGCGGCCAGGCACGTTGCGAGAATTGTTATCGAAAGCATGGTTCTGTTCTTCATGATCTATTCCTCAAGGAGTTGACAGGCTCAAGAATTTACAGTGTCCAGGGTTGGCGATACGCTCTGCCGAGCAGGGCGCTTGCGGCGGGGTCGTTGATGATCTCTTCAGTTTCGGGGTTCCATCGAATCTTGCGTCCCGTGATCATTGCGATTTCGCCGAGGAGGCCGACGCTGATGGACCTCTGGGCCGTTTCGACGGGGGTGATGGTGAGCTTTCGGCTTTTCACGCAGTCGAGGAAGTTCTGCAGGTGGTCGCGACTGTTGTAGAGCTGGATTTCGTCGGGTCCGATGACTTCCTTGAGGATCTTGTCGTCGGAGGCGGAGAGGCCGCCGCGGTGGACGTGGATCCAGCCTTTTTCACCGAACCATTTGGCGCCCTGTGCCACCTGCTGGTTATTGGCGACGACCATCTCCAGGCCGGTGGCGTACTTGCAGCGGAATCTGTAGGTGACGGGCACGTCGTAGAGTCCGTTGGCGGGAAATTCGCCCTTGCCTTCGATCTCGACGGGGCCGGTATGGTCCAGGTCCAGTCCCCAATGTGCGATGTCGATGTTGTGGCCGGCCCAGTCGGTGAGCTGGCCGCCGGAGTAATCCATGATCCATCGCCAGTTCCAGTGGGGGCTGTTTCCGCCGAAGTCGCAGTAGGGTCGCCAGGGGGCAGGGCCGAGCCAGAAGTTCCAGTCGAGGTAGTCGGGGACGGGGATCTCGGGCTGCGGTCCGCGTGTGCCGCCGGTGGGCAGGCCGACCTCGACATAGGAGACCTTGCCGATGCGGCCGTTGCGGACGAGTTCGCATGCGCGGCGGAAGTGGGCGACTGAGCGCTGCCAGCTGCCGGTCTGCCAGACGCGTGCGTAGCGGTGTACGGCGTCGCAGATGGCGCGGCCTTCGCGGATGGAGCGGGCCAGGGGTTTTTGGCCGTGGATGTCGAGGCCCGCTTTGGCGGCCATGACGGAGGTTATTGCGTGCCAGTGGTCGGGCAGGGCCGTCATGACGGCATCGAGGTCGCCGCGGTTGATGAGGTCGCGGAAGTCGTGATAGGCGACGCAGTCCTTGTTGCCGTATCTGTTGTCGACCGTGTTCTTGGCGTTTTCGCGGTGCCGTTTGTCGACATCGCAGACGGCGACGACGCGGACTTCGTCCTTGTGCAGGAAGCCGTTGAGGTCGCCCATGCCCATTGAGCCGGTACCGATGGCGCCCATGACGATCTTGTTGCTGGGTGCGGCCTGGCCGAAGACGGTCGAGGGCACGATCGTCGGGAAGGCGGCGGCGGCGCCGAGGGCGGCTGTCTGCTTGAGGAAGGTTCGACGGGAGCAGTTTGTTTGTGCCATTATATACTCCTTATTATCATGTTTGCGGTCTTGTTCCCTGGTCATGAACGTTCGCCGGCGGCAGAATATTGTCTAAAAATGCGTTTACGGGGCAAAAAACGGGGGTCCGCTGCGCCCATCCGCGGTGCGGCCGTTTAATGAGCGAGGCGTTTCACCGATCCTCCGTTTTTCGGGCCGCTGCCCGCTGGTACTATAGTAGCCAATGCAGGGCGGCAAAGCAAGTGCGAAAGGTCCTTGCTGCAAAGGGGCGGCCGACGGGTGCTGATCGGTTTGCGGCAGGTGCTGTTGGCGTGAAGCAGGCGCCAAACGCGTGGTGGCTCCGGTTGACAGTGAGGCATTTTGACTTCGGACAGACACAGGAACAGGGACATCGTGGGCGCGCGTTTGACGGTGGCACCCCGGCGTTGCTGAGGGGCGACAAACTGTAGAGTGTATGGTGAAGCGTTTGACTGCGGCACCTGCGGAAAAGCGGTGGCTGTCCTTAGTTTTGTGGGTGGGGGGTTTTTCGGACGATGAGGGTGATGGGGTAGTAGAGGTCGCAGGCGGCGATGGTTTTGATGAGGGGGGATTTGAGGGGGCCGAGGCGGAGGAGGGCGGTGAGGAGTGTGCGGAGGTGCTTCTGTTGGACCTTGGCGATCTGCTCGGCGGAGAAGCGGTCGAGGAATTCCTTTCTGCCGAGTGAGATGATTTCGATGGTCCGGCGGTGCTTGTGCATGGCGCGGCGGACGTCGGCGGGCTTGACGATGTTGAGCGTTTCGTAGTAGGGGGTGTGTTTTCGGAGGATCTTGAGCCAGACTCGGCCGGCGGCGCGGTTGAGGAAGGGCCACCAGAGGACTCTGTAATGGCCTTCGTAGAAAGAGCGATAGTTGGGCAAGACGTGGTACATGATGCCGCCGGGTTTGAGGAGTCGGACGCATTCGTCGAGGGTGGTGGCAAGCGAAGCGACGTGTTCGAGGACCTGGAAGGAGACGATGAGGTCGCAGGATTCATCGGGCAGCGGGACGTTGAGGCCGTCGTAGAGGATGAGGTCCAGGTCGGGGTGGCCGCGGGAGACGCGGTCGTAGTACTGCTTTTCGATCTCGAGGCCGGTGGGGTGCAGGCCGGCGTCGCGGCAGGCGCGGAGGAAGAGGCCGTTTCGAAATCCAAATTCCAGTACGCGGAGGCCGTGGGGGGAATGCAGGCCGCATTCGGCGAGGCAGGTTTGGAGTTGGTATTGGGCTTTGATCTGTCTGTCATCCACGTTGGCTGTTTCGCTTCCTCTGTCAAGAACGTGCGTTTGCTGCGTTGGATTATGCACGGGCGGCTGCGGGTGTCAATGCGGGAGATGGGGGAAAGTTCTGTGGCTTTGCGCAGGGTGGGCGTCTTGCCGGCGGCGGCGAGGACAGGGTCAGTTGATGGTGCGAACCTGCTGGAGGCGGATGATGAAGGAGTTGAGGTCTTCGGTGTCGATCCTGCCGCTCATGTCGAGGTCGCCGGGGCCGAAGCCGACGTTGGCGGTGTCGGACTCTGCGAATCGGCTCATGAGCAGGATGAGGTCGTCGGTGTCGATGTCGCCGTCGAGGTCGAGGTCGTGCCAGAATGTGTTCTGGCGGTCATCGGCGGCGGCGGTTCGCCACGCGAGGCCGTATTGTTCGGAGGGGTATTTTTCAATGTCGCCGGCGATTTCGCTGAAGGTTACGACGATTTCGTAGCGGGTGCATTTTGGGTCGAGCGGGCACCAGATGTGCTCGACGTTGTCGTTGATGCTGTCGCTGTAATCGAGGAGGCGGGTGCGGTCGGGGTTTTCGGGATCGACGGCCCACAGTTCGAGGGTGAGGTCGCTATCGGCTTCGGTGAGCGGGGAAAACGGAAATTCGTTTTGGAAGTGGCGGTTCCAGACCAACGTGCCGGTGAAGACCTGGCCGGCGGGTTCGGGGACTTCGAAGGCGTAGATGTGCTCGAGGCCGGGCTTTTTCTCGAGGACGTTGTTGTCCCAGCCCTGGGGCGCGACCGTGCCGGGTGCGGCGCGGCCGGCGAGGAGCTGCTGGTATGCGCCTACGGCGTTGAGCATGCCGGCGCCTTGCTGGTAGTCGAGGATGGCGAGGTGGTCGTCGTCTTTCGTCGGGCGGCCCTTGTGCCAGTAGGGGAGTTTTGTGGCGGAGTTCATGAGGATGGCTTTCATGACGCAGTTTCCGCCTTTCTGGGCGATTGCGAGGGCAAGCGCAGGGTCGGATGCGGCTTTTTGCCAGATGAGTGCGGCGGTGCCGGCGACAACCGGTGTTGCGAAACTGGACCAGTCGCCGCTGACGTCATAGCCCGTGTTGCTTTCGGCGGATGGGACGAGGCAGTTGCCGGGTGCGACGATGTCGGGCTTGCAGCGGTCGTCGGGTGTGGGGCCGCGGCTGGAGTGCTCGGGGCGAGGCAGTGAGAAGCGCTCCAGGGAGTCGGCGACGAGGTCGGTCTTGAGCGAGTCAACGACGCCGACGCCGATGATGTTGGCGCCTGCGCCGGGGTAGAAAACCGGGTCGTGGACTTCCGTGCCGTTGCCTATTCCGGCGAAGATGAGGATGCCCTGAGTGTCGGCGAGGTGCTCGATGCCGCGGGTCCACCAGTCATCGAAGACGGAGCCGACGCTCATGGTGAGGATGTCGGCCTTGAAGTCTTTCCTGCCGAACACATAGAGGCTGACGAATCGCCAGAACTCGTAGACATCGACGCGTGCTTCGGGGGCGGCGCCTTCGTAATAGAACTCGCCTGTGTCGGGGTGGAAGCCGGCGGGGTCGTTTCCGACGAGGATGCCGCCGATGGCCGTGGAATGGAAGGAGACGCCGGCGTTGTGGAGGGTGTCCGCGAAGTGGATGTCGCGGCTGCCGAAGCAGGCATGATCGATGTTGAGTCGGTAGTCGCCCTGCGGCTTGCCATCGATGTATGTCAGTGAGCGGCAGACGGCGGCGATGGTGACGCCTTTGCCGGTGAGGGCGGGTTCGATTCGGCGGAGGCTGTAGGTTCCGGTGGTGTCTAGTGCGGCGGGCTGCAGTAGGACGGCGGGCTCGGTCTGGGCGAAGGCCGACGAGGCGGCCAGGACGCACAGAACAGCCAGCAGCCTGGACCCATAACTAATCTTCAAGTGAAGTGACACCGCACACCCCGATAATATCCGTCAAAACAGTCTTTTCTCCGGCGGCCTCCCGTGACCTGCTTCCAGATTATACCATACCCCCAGCATGGGATGCAAACCCAAAGACGACCAAATCCGACGTGCTCGGCCGCAAGGTCTGATAAACGACGCCTGCGGCAGACTGAAAAAGGTATAACCTTCTTGCTTTAGCCGAGACGGGTGGTTATACTCTGGCCCGACAGTAACCCGTCGACCACAAAATCGGGTGCGATAAGCAGAAAAAGCCTGAGTGCGCAGATGCGTGCGGGCGATCACCGGGTTCGAGAGGCTGTTGCAGATGAGAGTGTTAATGGACGCCGAAGCGATTCGCCAGTCGCTGGACGAGCTGGCGGAGCGGATCGTCGCGAGCATTCCGGACGGCGGGGACATCGGGCTGGTGGGGATTCGCAGCCGGGGGGAGCTTGTTGCGGAGCGGTTGGCGGCGGGACTGAAGCAGCGGCTGAATTGCGATTTTCCGTGCGGGACATTGGATATCACGCTGTACCGTGACGACCTGAATGTGCCTCGCGGCAAGCAGCAGCCGGTTGTTCGCGGTACTGAAATCGACTTCGACATCAACGACAAGGTCATTATCCTGGTGGATGACGTGCTTTATACGGGGCGGTCGGCGCGGGCTGCGATGGATGCGCTGATGGACTTAGGGCGGCCCAAGGCGATTCGCCTGGCCGTGTTGGTGGATCGGGGCGGGCATGAGATGCCGATAGCGGCGGACTTTGCGGGCCGCAGGGCCGATATAGGGCCGCACGAGAGGATCTCCGTGCGACTGACTGAGGCGGACGGGATAGACCAGGTCATTGTCGAGTAGGGAAACGTGTCGGACAATCAGGATAAGCTGACGTGGACCCATAAGCACCTGCTGGGTTTGAAGGATCTGAGCCGGCAGGAGATCGAGTTTATTCTCGATACAGCCAAGGGCTTCGAGGAGATCAGCACACGGTCGATCAAGAAGGCGCCGGCGCTGCGCGGCAAGGTGGTGGTGAATCTGTTCTTCGAGGACAGCACGCGGACGCGGAACAGTTTTACCTTAGCGGCAAACCGGCTGAGCGCCGACGTTGTGGAGTTTACGAAGAAGTCTAGTTCGGTCAGCAAGGGGGAGACGCTTATCGATACGGCCCGCAACCTTGAGGCGATGGGCATCGATATCGTGGTGATACGGCATAATGCGGGCGGGGCGGCGAAGCTGTTGAGCCGGCATATTAAGGCGTGCATTATCAATGCGGGGGACGGGTACAACGAGCATCCGACGCAGGCTCTGCTTGATGTGTATACGATTCGGCAGGCGCGGGGGAGCCTGGATGGGCTCAAGATCGGCATCGTGGGGGATATTGCACATTCGCGGGTGGCGCGGAGCAACATCTGGGCGATGACGAAGCTGGGTGCGGAGGTGACGCTGATCGGGCCGCCGACGCTGATGCCGCCGAAGGTGGACGAATTGCCGGTGCGGGTGTCGTACAATCTCGACGCGGTGATCGAAGAGCTTGACGTGATCAACATGCTGCGGATTCAGTTCGAACGATTGGGCGGCAATCCGTTTCCGTCGGTGCGGGAGTATTCGCATTTCTTCGGGCTGACGGTGGAGCGGGTGGCGCGTGCGAAGCCTGATCTGATGGTGATGCATCCGGGGCCGATCAATCGGGGCCTGGAGATCGAGTCGGAGGTGGCGGACGGGCCGAACAGCGTGATCCTGCAGCAGGTGGCCAACGGATTGGCGGTGCGGATGGCGGTGCTGTTTCTGGTTAACCAGGGGGCGGCGGAGCAGGGGAAGGAACGCTGAACGGACGCGGTTCTTTGTCCGGGGGCAGCCGCTGTGTGCGGGTACAGATCAAAGGCGGGGCGCTACGACCACGGGCAGGATGCCCGTGCCACGAAAGGGGGAAATCATGGACGGAGCTGGGCCGGAGGTTGTTGAAGGACCGAACGTAGGGGCCCAGACGGCTGCGGGGCGGTATTTGCCGAGGCCCAAAGCCGAACGACGCGGGGTGGCTTTGTGTTTGTCGGGCGGGGGATTTCGTGCGGCACTGTTTCATTTGGGGGCGCTGCGGCGGCTGAACTTGTTGCAGGAATGAGGGACCGGCCGCATGGACCGGTCCCTCGTGTTCGTACAGCGGTGCGATCA
>DAOTMV010000081.1:0-12078 GCA_035450485.1 Anaerohalosphaeraceae bacterium
GAGGAAACCCCATACCGAACGCTCCTCCCCTCCCTCTCCACATTGACCCCGATGGCAGGTGACTTTCGCCTCCCGGGATGGTATCAGGTGGAGAACCGTCAAGTATTATGGAAGAGAGAAGGGGTAATGTCAGTCTCACGGCCACCGCATGGTTCGATGGTGCGTGCTCCGGTAACCCTGGTCCTATGGGGATCGGGGGGGTCATCGAGCTTTCCGATGGTCGGAGGATCACCGTCAGCAAATACATTGGCTGGGGGACAAACAACGTGGCCGAGTATAAGGCATTGATCGAGGTTCTCGATCAGTTGAACGAACTCGGCGTTACCTCGGCTGAAATATATGGAGACAGCCAGCTCGTCGTCAATCAGGTGATGAACGCCTGGAAGGTGAAAGACAATGATATGGTCCGTCTGTGGGGAGCGGCCAGATCTCTTATGAGGAAGATTACCGCCAAGGGCGACGGCAAAGTGAGGGTGTATTGGATCGAAAGGGATTTTAACGTCGAAGCTAATGATTTGGCTTCGGTCTCTATTAAAGAAGCGGGAGCGAAGCGACGAAGTCGGTTCAGCTACAATAGTCTGTTCGGAACCAAGAGGAGGTAATAAGAGGTGGTGTTGAAAAACAAGTATTGTGTTGAGGTATGGGACAGGAGACGGAAGAAATACCGCATCCACTCATATCACAAGAATCGGCTCTACGCGGAGATCCAGGCCGAGATCAAGAAGGGCGGGGGCGATAAGGTCCGGCTCGTCTATGACGGTCAGGTGTTGACCGAGTGGAAACCGGAGGATTCGGTCGCGGCCACCGCAACGGCGATTCTCTAAACAGGGAGACTGATAACCTGCATGGATGCTTAATCATGCGGGTTTTTTTGTCTCTTGACATTTTGATTGTTTTGATATATACTGTAATCAAGCAAATGGATATGGAGGTGAGCATGAACAACATCAGTTATCTGGTCGTCTCGGGGGACAAAAACGAGGTGTCTTCCTTCATGTCCTCCGGGCTCATCAGGGACGAGTATAGGGGATTCTTCGGATCGGCGTTTGCAGGTTATGTCCTAAATAAGAATGGGATGCACCTGCATTGCGTTTCGGCGTGCGATGTCTACACCGCTCGAAGAGTTACCCTGCATCTCATAATAAACTGGACGACGCTTCGCTTCGCCCTCGTCCACGATATCAAGACCGACGAGGGGGCTACCGTGGCCCGGATGTGGATGGCGGGTGAACGCGGAATGGTGGTGGATGAAGGTGGGGAGGTGTGCGCCGCGTCGTTGGAGGAGGACGACCACGAAGGCCAGGTGGTGATGGTGGCGGTAGATCCCGATTGTTGTGTAATGTGACTGATAACAGGGAAACGATATGCTGGCAGATATTCTTCACAAGGTTGCCGCCGAAGCGGTAGCGGCAAAAAGGGCGGCGGAGGGAAAACCGGCGGTAGAGCCCTACCGACCCCGGCCATCGCTCGCCGGACCGGAGAGGTGCCTGCGCCAGTTGGTATACATGGCGCGGGAAATACCGCCGTCCAATAAGATGAACGAGAGGTTCGTCGTTGTTCTGGAAGATTCCTCTTGGCACGAAGAGTTTACGGCTTTTCTGAACAATCTGACCGCATACACGCTCCACAGCAGACAGAATCCGGTAAAGTGCGGCGTGGTTACGCACAAAGGGGAGCCCTTCGAGATTTGGGGTCACATCGACGGGATCATCACGGATTCCGTCGGGGTGAGCCGCCTCTGGGAACACAAGGCGATAAATCACTTCACCTGGCAAAGATATCTCGCGGGCCATTTCCCCCTCGATTACCTGACCCAGGTGTGCCTCTATCTGTATGGGCTCCGGGAAGATGCCCAGGAAATCAGGGAGGCCGTCCTATTGGTAAAAAACAAGAACACGTCGGCCTACCTCGAGTTTCTGCTGGATTACGACGTGATCGGAGACCGCCTGACAGTAAAACACGTCCTGGCTTCCGACGGGACATATAAAAGCGGGGCGAATCCCCAGGTGTTCACGGGGTTGTACTCCTACGCCATGAAACGGTTCGAAGAGATCGAGACCCACCGAAAAAACGGAACGCTCCCCGGGAGGGAGTATGAATGGAAAACGGACTGGCAATGCAGTTACTGTCAGTATCGGGATGCGTGCATGAGAGACGGCGATGCCGATATATGCGGAGACATCGTGCTGGACAAGGCCACCGCCACGCTGGCGCGGGAGTACCGACGGCTGGTCGGCGAGAAAAAGATCCTTGAAAACAAGGTCAATGGGATCGAAAAGGCCCTGCGCCTCTACCTGAGTACCCGCAAGGTCAACCGTGTCGAAGGAAACGGCTGTATGATCGAGATTCGAACTCAGGCGAGAAAACGCCTGGATAAAAGCCTTCTGCCCGAAGACGTGATCAAGGCGGCAACCGTAACGGATACCGTGGAAATACTGAAGGTTGTCGCTGATATGGGTGAACATGGAGAGTCATAATTTAATCTTGACAATCTTGCTATCTTGATGTATCGTATTAGCAAGAATTGAAAAGCGGGAGGTAAACCATGATGGATGATGTTGCGATGAACAACAACTCACTGTTTCGACACAGGTTCACCCGCATCGTGGGCGTGTCGGAAAGACGCAGGCTCCCCCGTCTGGGGAAAATAAGGCTCGGCGTCAAAGCGGTAACGGGATCAGGGAAGGAATACCCCCGCGAGGTGGACTACTTCGTTGTTCCACCTGAAGTGGCCGCCGTGTACGGCGAACGGCCCAAATCGCTCGATGTCATGTTCCCCATCAACGACCTGGATACGGTGTTTCCGCAGGCCCTCAAATACTACGGCAGCGGTCGCGGACTGAAGTGCATCGGAAACGGCGTGACGGCCATGAGCCTCGATGAGAACACCCAGGCTATGGTCGAACGGTCCTGCCCCTGCTCGCGTCTGGAAAAAGGCGGCGGATGTATGAGACGGGCCTCCCTGATGGTCCTGCTCCCCAAGGTGTCCCTCGGAGGGGTGTACCAGATCGACATGTCCTCCTGGAACAGCATCGTGGATATCAACTCGGGGATCGACTACATCCAGGCCCTCATCGGACGCTTCGCAATGGTCCCCCTGATCCTGAGCCGGGTGGCAATGGAGGTGCAACACCAGGACGGACGCACCGTCCACTACCCCCTGAGACTCCTTCTGGCAAAGGCCGACGAGAGCACCATCATGGGGCTTCGCAGCGACAACCAGCGGGTCCTCGAGGCGGCAGCCCGCATCGCCATCGCCGCACCCGACGACAGCAACCCGGCCTACGATGTAGGCATACAGGAAGCCGAGACGGAAGACGATATCCCGGCTACCGTCGTCTATAAGCTGAACAGGGACAACGGGCCCGTCGAACCGGTTTCGCCCGTGGCGAACCCTCCTGACGAGACGGACAAAAAGGCCCAGAACGCCAAGCCCGGTAAAAAGAAGGACGAAAATAACAACATCGGTGCAAAGAATACACCATTTGAGCCGGAACCGACGGACGGAAAGCCCGTTTCCTCGGCCCAGCAGGCCGCCATCGTCAGACTCGCTATGAGGGCCGGTTTCAACGCGGATGACGTAATCGAAAAGGTCAAGACTCTCAGCTTCGACCGTGCGGCAAAACTGATTACGGCTCTCCAAACAGGAGACACCTCGTTCTTCGGTAAGGCAGCTTAACAATAACAGTACATAACGAACACAAAGCAAACAAATAATATATAATAGGAGGATTAAGGAAATGATCAACAGGGCGATTCTGGTAGGAAGACTGGGGCAGGATCCCGAAGTGCGGTACACGCCGGACGGTATGTCCATTGCGAACTTCACCCTCGCCACAGACGAGGTTCGGAAGGACAAGAACGGCGAACGCATCAAAAAGACGGATTGGCACCGCATCGTGGCCTTCGGAAACCTCGCGGACATTTGCACGAACTACCTCGCCAAGGGTCGGCTCGTGTACATCGAGGGCCGCATTCAGAACCGGAGCTATGAGGACAAGGACGGCATCAGGCGCAACGTCAGCGAGATCATCGCCAACACCATGCAGATCCTGGATCGCAAAAACGGCGACGGTCACGACGCCCACAGCGCCCACGCCGGAGGTGCCAACCGGGAAGCCGTGGTTCCTTCGAAACCGGGCCTCCCCGAGTGGATGGACACCGCCGAGATCGACGACGACGTGCCGTTCTGAATACGAAAGGGTTTCGCCCGGGTAACCCGGATAGCCCGGGCAGCCCTGCTCCCCACTCGGAGTTTAACTGTAACACCTAGAGTGTTCTTGACATCAGGTCCGATATCCGGGTAAGGCAAAAGCAGAAATGGGAGGTTGGGAGGAAATGGTCGATAATGACGCGACGAAGACGGTGGCGGAGCCCGTCGCCATGTCCGGCGAATACAGTACGGAACCGACGAAGACGGATACCACCGGTGAGAACGCAAAGGCACACCGCCCCCGCCCCAAGGAGGGATCCCTCCTGGTGAGAAACGTGCCGGTGAGGGTAAAAATGAAGTTCAAGGCCTACTGCGCCCTGCGAAACGTGAGCCAGCAGGACCAGGTGATAAACCTTATAGAACGGTGGGTGAACCAGCAGGAACAGGAAAGAGAAAAGGAAAGGTAATCAGCCCCGTTCGATGGTCTTGATCTGCGCCTTCGCCAAGATCCGGTGTTTTGAAACAGTTCGGGCCGTGGTAGAAAAGCCCACGGCCCGGTATCTATCGCCGGTTTACTTGTAATAGCCGCACACGAGGATCACGTCGCCCGTCTTCTCGAAGTAAACCACCTTGTCCTCGACCTTCTTGCTCACGGGATTCGTCCATTTGTACTCGACGGTCCCTTTGCCCTTGGTCTTGGCGATATCGACGATCTCCTTGATAAACTGCTTGCCCGCTGTGTCCTTTCCTAACGCTTGTTGTTGCCTTTGCCAGCAGCAGCCTCGTTTTCCTGATGCATGATCTCCTCGATGGCCTCGGCAACAGACATACCCCGATCGGTAAGCTGTTTGATCGCCAAATACTCATCCGCCTTACTCGTGTAGAGTAACTGGGTGAACCGATCCACGACAAGACGACCAATACCAATCCCATCGGGAGTGTAAAGGAATATCTCGCTGTAATTCCCCGTGTCCGTATGGACCGACTTCAAGAGTTCATATAGGCCCTCCGATAACACCACCTTCTGGCTTTTCTTGAGGGCCTCGATGCTCTCGGCGCGCTGACGCAGTAAGAACATATAGTCCGCGTTCTCAACTATGGCTATGCCAGCGGGAATTTTGTAAAAGTCGTTCACACTCTGCGTAATGGTGATACAACCACCGCTGTACTTACGGAACCGACGATAACCGGTCTCCATAAACTGAGACGTGTTGCCACCAGTAAGCAGGTCCCAGGCCTCGTCAATGATCACCAGCTTGTTCTGACCACGCTTCATCATCTCCTGCTGAATCGTGTAGATCAGACTCAACAGAACCACTTCCTGCAAATCTTTTTTGGATTTCAACTCTTCGAGTTCGAGGACGACAAGCTGAGCGTCGGGGGCAAACGAGCTGCGACCTTCAAAGAAGGCCGCATAAGATCCCTGTCTGGTGTACGGGTATAACCGCTTGCCCAAATCGTTTTGACGAGGATCACTCTGGGATGTCAGATAGTTGGCAATATCGGTTACGGTCGTGTCCTGACCCCGACGGGCAAAGCATTCTTTAATGGCCTCCTCAAGATACGACATAGACAAGTCGTCCAACGGCGTGTTGGATGCCATCTGGGCGATGATGGTTTTTAACATCGGCATCTCCTCGTTGATGTCGTACACAGAGGAGAAGGGGTTGATGCAGGTCGGCGACTGAGTGTCGAACACCAAGAAGTCCCCGCCCAGGAAAGAGCATAGCTTCTCGTAACTGCGCCCGACGTCAATCACCCATATCTTCGCGCCAATCCCGAGATAACCGATGATCATGTCGTTGACAAAAAAACTCTTGCCCGCTCCCGTAGAGGCACACACGATCCCAGAGTAACCGCCGCGCTTGTTGGAAAAGATATCAATGAACTGCAACTGCCCACGACGGCTGATCAGGGGGACAACGTGACGGCCGGTTCCGGGCCAGTCGGCCTGGAGGGGACACAGCTCGGCGGTGGTGAGCGTTGTTAAAGTGCGACGCCGACGCAGATCCCGTTGAGCGCCCTTCTGGTAACACAACGGCAGGGACTGCAAGATCACCGGCAACTGTATGTAGGAATCCTCCTGGAGAATGAACCCGAAACCGCGATAGATCGTCTGCAAAATGCTCGATACAGCGTTCATCTCCGTTTCGGATTCCGAGTACGTAAACATATTCATGTACGAGTAAAACGGCGTGGCCCCGTGCTCCAGATCGTCATTGTAACGATCAAAGTGCTGTTTGCGGAGGGCCAACTTCGGGATCCAACTCGCCAACTGACCCACGGCCTGGTAGGTGGCAATCATCGACTTGTTTTGAATCTCACGGCGTGCAGATATAACGTCCGGGTACTCACAGTTCATGTTGATCACCAACGGAACGCCGATCTGCTTGACGTTCTGGAACATATCACCAATGTAGTTGATGATGTTGGCATAATTCCATTGTTCGGGATACTGCTTTACCGTGAACGACCGCACATAATACCCATCAATGACCAGGTGACTCTGTTCGACCCTGATCTCGTTGTCGCCGTAAATCAACTGATCTTTTATCGGAACCGCAGGGTCGTAGTGCAACGCTACGTTCTGATCGTGACCGGGGTTCAGAAGCTCACACATCGTGCGGATGAACTCCTCGGGAGACACGTAGCTGGGTCCCAGTCCGGCAGTATTCAAGGCTTGGTAAGTGGTTTCCCGTATCGGAGGAATGATGTTGAGAATCGTCTCCTCGATGGCCTTCGGGGTGTGAGCGCAAGGAACAAGCACAGACACAAGAATCTGATAGTTTTTTACTCGAATGTCCGCCCCCTTGAACAGAGAACGCCGAGTCCCCTCTTTGAGGAAATCGGCCCTCTTACGGGCGATGTCGGTATACACGGAATCGCCGTGAACGTTCGCACGATAGAGAACGTAACTGTCGAGATAGTGATCTATGTTTTTCGACGAGTAGAGCATAAACTGGATCGAGGTCCCGGGAGGAAACGAAGACTCGAACAAACCCCGCAGAGACGACACGGCCCCGTGGTCAGGAAACGGCAGGGGGTGACAGGCATACACCAGACCTACACCGTGATCCAGGATGTACGCTTTCGAGTCTTTATCGTAGGCAAGATAAGGGAGAAGCTCAGATAGTGAGTACCTTTTTAGGAGCAGTTTTGCCGCTTTTAACGATTCCATTTCCACCCTCGTCGGGTTTCACAAGCCGTATGGTAAACGGTTTGTAGGACATAATTTCCGCCCGGCCCCGCATAAGCAACAGCCTTGCGCGGGCCGGACGGCAGGGGCGTAGAGGAGTCCCGTCGTAGTCGATAACTTGCACAGTATATGAGTTCAACGCCATCGCCTCGCTCTTTTTCATATACGCCCCCTGTTTTTGTAGTGTCCCGGTTTGCTATGAATACTACTTCTTCGGGGTGTACACACCGGCGACGATCACGAAATCATCGGCCTTCTTCATGTAAACCTTCTTCGGCTCCACCTTCTTGCTGACCGGGTTGGTGTACATGTACTCGAACCACGCCTCACCCTTCGCCTTGGCAAGCTCGACACCCTCTTTCACGAAATACTTGCCCTGGGGATCACGAAGCTCGTTCATATTCATCATGTGGAGCTTGTGGTTGTAGGGGTGGGCAATGCAGGTGTAGTAGGGGTTCCAGGCCCACAAGAACACGTAGAGTTCCCCCTTGGCAAACTGCCCTTTGGGGTTTTTGATTTCAGACAACAGGGCGGCCTTGCCGTGCTGTTTGTAGTAGTCATACGCCTTGAGCACCAGGCCCTTCGCCTCCGACTCGGGCGAAGCGGCATACGCCGACACGAGACCGGCAAAGACCATCAGACAACACACCATAACCGACAACGCCTTCATACTCTTTCTCATGTTCTAACCTCCTCAAAGATAGACAGTTTTTTTGATGTTTTGCTATATTTGGAAATCATGCCATTCATCCCTCTTCGTTCGGGGAAGCGTGGGAAGGCGGGGTTGGGACTTCCGTTTCGGCGCCGCCTCTTCCTCTTCCTCGGGAAGCAGGGGGATCATGGCACTCTTCCTCGCAATGGTCTCGTGCAGGTCCTTGACGAAGCTCTTCTGACCGTTATCGTCCTCGAACACGAAATAGGACATCATCTCTCTGAGAACCTCGGCCTTCTGCGAGGTCTCCATCACCTTGCTGTTGATGAGACCGATGCTCTGGTTGATCTCCTTGATTCCCACGGCCTGCTCGTTGGTCGCGTTCACGATGTAGTCGATGTTGCTCTTGATGTCCGCAGCCTCGGCAGCCACAGTATCAAATGCACTCTTAACCTCCGTTACCATCTGGTGGCTCTCCCGAATCTTCTTCGTCACCTCTTCCACCATGACCGCTGTCCTCTTTGCCTCTTCAGCCGACTTGACGGCAAGATTCCTCACCTCCTCCGCGACGACAGCGAATCCGGCCCCATGCTCGCCCGCCCGGGCAGCCTCCACCGCCGCGTTCAGGGCCAGCAGGTTTGTCTGAAACGCGACATCATCAATGCTCTTCACGATACTGCTGATCTGCTCGCCCGCCCGGGCGACCTCGTTGATCGTCTGGTACAGTTGCCTGTTTGCTGTTGCCGCGTCATTGATGGCCTTCGCAGCCTTGTCCATTTTGTCGCCAATTGCCTTTGCGTTGGACGCCGTCTGTGTCGTGATCGCCTGCATCTCCTCGAGGGCGGAGGCAGTCTCTTCGACAGAGGCGGCCTGGGCCTGGGCCGACTCCGACAGGGCGGTGGCAGCCATCGCGGAATCAGACACTATGGTGTGCAATTTGATCCGCATCTCCTCCATAGCGGAAGCGGTCTGGCCGATCTCGTCCTGGGTGCCGACCACAATGGGTTTGTTGAGATCACCGGCGGCCATTGCAGAGAGATTTGTCTTCATCTGCGTCAGAGGGTTGCTTATGGCCCGACCCAGATACATGCCCGGAATCATAACAAGAACCAGCAGAACTACACAGGACCCAAGCATGATGAGGTTGAGCTTTTTCAGCATGGCAATCGTGTTTGTGCGGTCTTTGCCGATGAACAGAATTCCGCAGGGGACGCCATCAGATGACATGATCGGGGCGTAAGCGGTATCGTACTCAGTACCAAACAGCACGTTCTGACCGATAAAGGTGCCGCCGCCCTTTAGAACCGTGTTCACGATTTCGGTATTGTCCAGAGAGGTTCCAATCGCACGTTGTCCGTCCTTTTTGAGCGTTGTCGAAACCCGCTTCGTACCGGCAAAAATGGTACACTCAACATCAAAGATGTTCTTGATGCTGTCCACGAATTGGTGGGAGGAGAAGTCCGTGGCTATGATCAACACACCACCGATTTTCCCGTCATCGGTCTGCACAGGTGCAGCAGACATGGCGTAGATATGATCCCCGTATCTCTCGATGCCGCTTGCCGGTGTCCCGGACAAGGCGGTTTTGACCAACCGACCGGCCCCGGGTGTGAAGGCAGACAGGTCCTTTTTCTTGTCGTTGGACACCGAGATAACCTTGCCGTCGGGATAAGCCGAAGACACGATGTCATACTGCGCGGTCCCGAACTGGGTCTGAAGAGTCATCTCAGCCGCGACCGGATCGGCAAACATGGCCTTGATTTCACCACGATCAGCATACAACATCGCCTGCTGTTTCAACTGGTCCGTAGTAGCCAGCAGAGACTGGTACGCCATCTTGACCAGCTCGCCAGCCTGCTTCTGCGACTGCTTATGGTTGCTGTCGATGATGCTGACATAGCTTACGGCGACCATAGCGAAACCAATAAGCAACGCCGTCACAAGCAATAACCCATTGATTTTCCATCTCAAGGACAACTTTTTGAACTTGCTCACCATCTTTCCGAATCCCCTTCCTTGTTATTGATGACGCAAGTGTAATACTTCTTTGGGCGGTCTGCGTATTACTGTTACAACACAGAGTGAAAATAAAAAGAAGGAGTGCGAGTATAACAACCGATTATTATGATGGTTTCGGAGAGAATTTTAAGATCGTTGGGTATCCCCACCCCCGTCAGGGAGTTCAGGTTTGATCCGAAGCGGCGATGGAGGGTGGACCTCTGCTGGCCGGAACACAAACTGGCCGTGGAGATCGAGGGAGGAGTCTATCTGTACGGAAGACATAACCGAGCGGTGTCCTTTGTGAAGGACATGGAAAAGTACAACGCTTTGACCCTGGCGGGATACAGCCTGCTCCGTTTTACGCCGACACAGGTTAGGACAGGAGAGGCATGGCTGGTGGTTCGAGAATGGTTTGATAGATATTCCAGATCTGACGTCTGTCGTTGTAGCTTAACACTGTAGGGATAGACACAATTTCAGTCATACGTCATACATGGGTAGGACGGATGCCTGCAAGCCGAGACCGAACAGGGTCAGGCCGGCCAAGACGGACGTGATCGACAGAGGAAGATTCATCCTAGGAAAGTTGAGGGCGTACATAGTCGCAATGCAGAAGCCGTAGAGAAGACAGTAAACACAGTATGTTTCGTTCATCACTTGGAACCGCACCAGATACACCTCACCACCAATCGCACCGGACAGCAGCACGGTCAAGATCACAAGAACAGGCGCGTCGAGGCGGAGTGAAAACAACTCCCACACACCGAGAAGAAATAGCGTCTCCATATACGCCATACCGATCAGCTTCAGATCAATACCCAAAAGGCTCCCGCGCAGCGACGCGCACGATGTTTCGCAAGTGTTGTAGTACCACAGGATGCCGAGACCGACGGGAGGTACGATAAAGTTGATGTATTTGATGATCATAGCTCTATTATCTGATAGAGCAGACATAGAAAAAGCGGTGAGGCGCACATCAGACGCCCTCACCGCCTTCTCGAATGACACCCTTGTCCTTACAAGAGAGCCGTAACTAGTTCGTCGATCACGTCAGGAGTGAAGGTTACCGCCGCAGCAACACCGATGCCCGTGGCGATGGCAACCAGGGACTGACGGGCAATACCGGCCGCGATACCCACCAGGAAGGCAGCAATGGCGATTACCTTGCCCAGACCCCCCTTGGCCCAACCGTTGAGGGTGGAATACAGATTGTTGAACTCCGTCCCCTCGGTGCCCGCGTACACCGCCGTCGCCCACACCAGGAGCAGAGCCAGAATCACCAAACAATCCATGTAAGTAACTTTACGCGCCATATTTGTCTCGTTCTCCTTGTTGAGCTTAATGTGTGGCTGTTACGCCACCGCCCCTGACCAGGGGTTGATGGAGTTGAGGAGGTATGACGATCAAAGTCATCGCCCTTTCGGAAAGGGGTGTTGGGAGGTTCCTCCGGGTGTCATTCGACATAATAATACTTACTTGGTGGTTGTACTACCGCGACCTCGGCATGTTCAGTTTCAGCTCGGGCTGCCTGTCCGGTTTCCCAACGTTCTTGAATGAGTCATCCTTCTGTTCCTCTTTCCGCGTTTTCGCCTCCTCCTGTTTGCGCTTCCGCTCCTCCTCGGCCTTGTTTTTCGGGGCCGCCGGGGTTACCTCCTGCTCCTGCTGTTGTTCCTGAGTCGCGTCTTGATCGTCCAACGGATGGAGTTGGGGTTGTACGCCGATGGTCTGGCGCTCACCGAAGATCCAACGACCATGCTTATTGCTGATCTCCGTGAAAATGTACTCCGGCTGATGCAGATCACCGTCGCTATCCTCCCAGGGGGCAATCCAAATACGAACCACACGGGGAGGAAGACGAAGAGGCATCGGAACGTCGAGCTTCAGCGCCTTTACAGCTTCGTCACCCGGGGACGACCGCTTCTTTCCCGATTTAGATGCCCTACCCTTTTTCTTTGCCGAATCGGTGTCATCATCATCGTCGTCATCATCGTCATCCAACTCCTCCTGATACGCCCCCATCATCTTGTCCATCGTCGTCCGGTACTGCTCGCTCACGGAAGGACAACGCGGATCGTC
>DAOTMV010000082.1:0-3392 GCA_035450485.1 Anaerohalosphaeraceae bacterium
AGGATACGCCGCTTTTTTCATCTGTCCATCCACAACTTTCGGTTATAGCTCAGGGCAAACGCATTCTACTTGCAAGCCGCCGCGAAGGTGGTGTTTGGAACCGCGAGCAAAACCGCTCGGGGCCCCAGAGGCCAAAATTCCCCCCCCCGGCGAACAGATGCTCCCAATTTTGGCCTCTGCCCAAGCGGTTTTGCTCTCCATGTTGCTGCAAGGGCAGGTTTGGGGCACGGACATCCGGAGAATGCGCCAGCCCTGGGATTGCACGCGACCGGCTTGACAGGTTGGCGGTATTGTGGTCCAATCAGACAACTGGCTAATGTCCTCTGAGAGGTCCCCCGCAAAAACTTTTATGACAATAAAATTCTACCAATAACCCAAATTGCCTGTGAGAGGAGGTAAATAATCTTGAGTGGATGAGTGTGGACCGGTGTTTTTTTGGTTTAATTGCTGGCGCTCTTTGTTTTTTCTTTCACAATATGCAACTTACGGCCCTATGAATAAGGTCTGTTCGGCTTTTTCCTTGGCTCGCGTGATAGATAACTACCACTAAGCCGTAAAACAAGCGCACATTGAATGGTTTTTGGGTCTGAATTTCGGCCCTGCCTTCTGGATTGACTGGTTCTCTTGTCAGCCGGCGGTCGAGCGATTTCTTGAATGGGCGGAGACTTCGCGATGAATGACACCTTTGCCGATGATCGTAGGACACAGAAATTCGTCAGCCTGTTGACGGCTAATCAGGGCAGAATTTATGCCTATGTTCTGAGTCTGGTCACCAACTATAACGATGCCGACGACATTATGCAGGAGGCCAGCGGCATGATGTGGCGCAAGTTCAGCGAGTTTGAGCTTGGCACGGACTTTCTGGCCTGGGCCCTTACCATCGCCTACTATAGAGTTCTTGAGTTCCGCAAGCGCAAGAAGCGCCAGTCGCGCATTCAGTTCAATGAGAAACTTGTTGCCGATATCAGCGACAGGGTTGCCCCCAAACTGAGTGACATCAGAGCATATAGTGCTAAATTGCGAGATTGCGTCAAAAAACTCAGGAAGCGGGACATCGATTTGCTTCGCATGCGATACTGGGATGATTTGCCGGTAAAAGATATCTCGTCGCGGATAGGAAGAACGTCGCGAAACATCTACTACGAGTTGTCGCGGGTTCAGGAACTGCTGCTTCGCTGCATACAGCGAGACCTGTCCGTCTAAGGAACAGATATGGCGACTGATCGTGAAAACCGAAGTCGAATTCGATATCTCGTCCTTCGCTGTCTGGACGGGACCCGTACCGATGATGACCTGCAAATGCTGGATGTGCTGCTTTCAAACGATCCGAACGCTCAGGAGTATTACATTGAAGTTCTCAAGGTCAGCCTGGGGCTTCGGCAGATAAAAGAACTTGGAAGCATCGCTTTTCAGCAGTGGGATGAGCCCCTCGACGCCGATTTATGGCGGGCGTTTGCGGAAACGGAGAGAACCGCGGTTCCCGTCGAGATCGAAAGACCAAAACGGGTTTTCGACTTCGAGGAAGAACATGGTTCGGAGCACGGCAATCACAAGTCGTCGCGTAGAGTCAGTAAGCCGCTTCTTGTCACGGCGATCACCCTGGCGGCCATTATACTCTATCCCTGTATTCATCCGCGAACCACGTGTGAACCGGCGGCGGTATTGGCGGATTCGTTGGACGCGAAATGGAGTGAATCGACGTATGCCAACGGCGAAATCCTGTACGTCAACAAGCGTCCGATACGGCTGCAAAAGGGTTATGCCAGGATAACTTTCGATTACGGCGCGGAAATCATCGTCGAGGGTCCGTCGGAGTTTGAGTTGAAAGCCGCGGATTCCGTTATGTTGCACTCCGGCCGCTTGTTTGCACACGTTCCACCCGGCGCAGGCGGGTTTACCGTAACCACCTCGTGTTCGAGTATTATAGATCTCGGGACGGAATTTGCAGTCAGTGTCGATTCCAAAGGCGATGTAGACCTCCATACGCTTCGGGGAATGGTATCTCTAATCCCGGGCATGAAGGGGCAAACCGCTCGCAGCCAGATACTGACCCAGGGCCTCGCAAGGCGAATCAACACAGCCGGTGAGGTCGTGGAAATTCCACTTCAGCGGGACCGATTCGCCAGGCTGATTTCTTCCGCGAGCAAACTAATTTGGAGAGGACAAGAAGAAATCAGCCTGGTTGACATCCTGGCCGGCGGCAATGGATTCGGCTCCGGAGATTACGGTCAGATTGTCGATGTGACCACCGGTGGGCGAACCGACAAAGTGACATACCGCGTACGGAGTTCCAAGGGTTTTGTTGAGGTCAAGCACAATCCGTTCGTCGACGGCGTCTTCGTGCCTGATGGCAATGACGATGGGGTACTGCAGGTGTCTTCGAAAGACCATCGGTACATGGATTGCCCGGACACAGAAGGAGTATACTGGACTGAAGTTCTTCTTAATCATGCAGCCGGAAATACAGACGACGGCAAAAGGATTACGATTTCGCTTGACGGCAAGACGTACGATAGAATTGAGAATCCGTCGCTGTTCATGCACGCAAACGTAGGCGTCACCTTTGATCTCGACAAGATCAGGACGGCGATGCCGGACCTGAACATAACGCGTTTTACGGCTCTTTGCGGTGTGGCCGACAGTGCCAAATTCGATGAGCGGGCAGACCCCGTGGCGGATTTCATTGTTTTGCTGGACGGTGAAGAAATCTACAGGCGAAACAAAGTGAGCGTCGATGGCGGCGCCGAATCGATAGACGTGAAGATTGGCGACGGCGACAGGTTCCTGAGTCTGATGGTCACCGATGGAGGCAATGGTCATCAGTATGACTGGGGCCTGTTTGCGCGACCGTTTCTTCATATCGAGAGAGTCAACGGACGGTGACCTCTTGCAGGCGCAGTTGGACGCGTGGGTTTATTGCAGACAACGTTTTTCAACATAATGTTTGTTTTCGGAGGTCAAGATGAGTGATGCAAGAGTGAAGTTCAGGTCAATATTGCTTTTCATATTGATCGGCTGCGGATGTAGTAATGCCGCCGTTATCTGGTGGGACGGTCAGGCGGGCGACGGTCTGATGGGCACGGCGGCAAATTGGGACAAGGACATAGTGCCCACCATCGTAGGCGACAATGCCGGAGGAGATATCGCCATCATCGCCAACGGCGACACTGTAACCACGGCACAGAGTCTCTACATCGCCCACGACGGCGCGGTGACCGGCGGACTCACGGTGCTCAACGGCTCGTCGGTTTTCACCGGTTCGGAAATTGTCCTCGGATGCGGCGCCGGTTTCAGCGGTGGCCAGACCGGCGCAACGGGGACGATAACGGTTGGTTCCGGCAGTTCCGTGAATGTCGCTCAGTTGATATGGGTTAGCGTAGAACCCGGAAACA
>DAOTMV010000082.1:3492-11825 GCA_035450485.1 Anaerohalosphaeraceae bacterium
CCGGAACAAACGAAGGAGGCGCCGGGGCGGTGCGCGTATGGGATAAAGGCTGGAATTGGGCCTATTCCTCCTGGGAAGATCTCTGGAATCGAGGCATTCTGACCCACAACGGCGGCCAAAAAGGCGCGTTCGCCGACAATTTTGTGCTTGGCGGCGACCTCGGCGTTACGCTCATTTCCACCGACTTTGGCGGCGCGTACAATCCGTTTCCCGGCAATCGCGACAAAGGCGTTGCACTTGATGTCAGCTTGAGTTGGGAGCCCGTGGTCGATGTGGACAATCCCACCCAGCCGAATGCCGAGGTTACACGACACTTTTTGTTTATGAACGACCCGGCAAATCCCGAAGATCCAAATTTCTATTATATCGCGGAGATCGTCAACAGCGGCCAGCGCGCAGAATATGGCCCTTTGAGTCTCGACAGAGATCAGGAAGTCAAATGGTACATTGAGGAGGGCATTGCGGATTATCCGCCGGGCGACCCGAACAACATCAAAGGCTCTGTTTGGAGTTTCAAGACCCTATTGGCAACTCCGATGATCGATACACAGCCGGTTAATGTATTGGCGGTACCCGGCGACAGTGCCGTGTTTAACGTTTCGGCGCGCAATCCGTTCACCGATCCGGACGACGTGTCTTATCAATGGTATATTGCGGCGGACCCGCCCGTGTCAATCGCCGAGGGCGGCAAGTATCTCGGCGCCAGCACATCAACCCTGACGATATTGGATCCGCAACTCGGAGATGAGAACTGGTTCTTCTGCCGCATCACGAACACGTCCGGCAATGACGCCTCGGTCGATTCGGACACTGTCGCGCTTACGGTGAAAGGCCTGATCGGGCACTGGGAGTTCAACGATCCTGTTGATCCGTCTCTGGCCATTGATTCCTCCGTCTACGGCAATCACGCCGCCATCGTCGAGGCTCAATACGTGGAAGGCGGAAGTGCCCTGGAGTTCAACGGACTCAGCAGCTACGTCGATGTGCCCGCTGCGGCGCTGGCTCCTGTTACGACGCAGATATCCATCCTGTTCTGGCAGAACGGCGCCGCAACGCAGCCCGTGAACAACGTGGTGTTTAACGGCGTTTCATCCTCGGGACACCGAGTCGTGAGCAGCCACCTTCCCTGGTCCGACGGCATTGTTTACTGGGATGGGGGTACTGGCACAGGCAGCGAACCCGGCGTCGCCTATGACCGCATGGACAAAAACGCGCAGCCGGCCGAGTACAAAGGCGCGTGGAACCAGTGGGCCTTTGTAAAGAACGTTGACACCGGCGCGATGACCATCTACCTCAATGGACGGTTGTGGCATTCGGCGACGCAGAAGTCATTCAGTTTGGGGCGAATAGCCCGCTTTTCGATCGGTTGCGGACTGCAGGAACAAACACTGACGCCGCACCTCTTTTACCCCGGCAAAATCAAAGATTTCAGAATTTATAATTACGCAATCGACGCGGAAGAAGTGGCCGGTTTGTATTATGATGCCACTGGAGAGTTTTCGTGCGCTAATCCCCCTGCGCACGATGTTACAGGTCCGGAAGGTGTCCCGGATTGCATTGTGAACCTGTTTGATTACGCGCAGGTGGTTGCCGGCTGGGCCGAATGCGGCCTGTTTCCGACGTGCATCGATTCATTGACCGTGCCCGTGTCGCCACGAGCCGACACCGTGATCTGGGACGGCCAGGCTGGTAACCGTCTGATGGAGACCGCAACCAACTGGGACAATGACACGGTTCCGGCCATTGTAGGCGAAAACGCAGGCGACAGTTTCGTGGTCATCGATAACGGAGACGCGGTAACGACGGCGCAGGGCCTCTACATCGCCCACGACGGCGCGGTGACCGGCGGACTAGCGGTTCTAAACGGTTCATCGGTTTCCACGGATCAAGAGATCGCGCTGGGTTGCGGCGGAAATTTCAGTGGCGGCCAGACCGGCGCGACCGGGACCATCACCATCGGTCCGGGCAGTTCCGTGAATGTCGCTCAGTTGATATGGGTTAGCGTAGAACCCGGAAACACATTCAACATCGACTTTGTCGGAGGCGGCGGTTCTTTCGACCCCGGAACAAACGAAGGAGGCGCCGGGGCGGTGCGCGTATGGGATAAAGGCTGGAACTGGGCATATTCCTCTTGGGAAGACCTCTGGAATCGCGGCATTCTGACCCACAACGGCGTCCAGACCGGCACCTTTGCCGACAACTTCATCCTGACGGGTGATTTGGGTGTAACGCTTGTGTCTACTCATTTTGGAGGCGCACACGATCCATACCCGGCCAATGGGGCCAAAGACGTGCCAACCGTTGTTACGTTGGCTTGGGAACCCGCCGTGGACCCGAACAATCCCGCGCAACCGCATCCTCATGTTACAAGGCATTTTCTGTTCATGAACGATCCGACAGATTCCGGAGACCCGAACCTGTATTATGCGGCCGAGATCGACAATGACGGCGGTCGCGCGGAATACGGACCGCTGACGCTAGAAAGAGACCAGCAGGTTAAATGGCGTGTTGAGCAGGGCATTGCGGATTATGCGCCGGGCGATCCGAACAACATAGACGGTCCGGTCTGGAGTTTCAGTACCGCGCCTTCAACGCCGGTGATCGAAACACAGCCTGTCGGTTTGACGGTTGACGTTGGGGCGGATGCAGTCTTTGCTGTTTCGGCACGCAATCCGTTTACTGGTTCCGAGGATGTTTCTTATGGATGGTATCTCGCAACAGACCCTGCCACACCTCTTGCGGACGGAAGTAAATATGCTGGAACCGCCACGTCCACATTGACCGTCTTTGACGTTCAGCTTGCCGACCAGAATAAGTTCTTTTGTCGCGTGACGAATACAGCCGGCAACGCTAAATCTGCGGATTCCAACGTCGTCAAACTGGCGGTCCAAAGCCTGGTCGGTCATTGGCCGTTCGACGGCGACTTAAATGACGTGCAAGGTGCAAACCACGGAAGCGCAGCCGACCCGGCTTACACGGCCGGCGCCGTGGACGGCGGGCAGGCGATAACCTTCAGTGGAGACACCTCCGCAGTCGTAACCATACCCGTTTCTACGGATATAGCTTCCTCATGGACGTTTGCATGGTGGGACATGGCCAGCGCCGCCGGCGCCGGAGCGCCGGAAGAAGCGATGCTCGGCAACGGCCCAACCGTCGGCTCGGAGGTGTTCGAGTTTAACCGCCACTGGACCGTCCGCTACGGCTTCGGCTTTAACCAGCGCGACTTGTATACGACGCCCACCGATACTCTTTACCCTCGCGGACAGTGGGTGTTTCACGTGGTCGCCTACGACGCCGATGTGGACACCGCCAACTGGTACATCAACGGGCGCAAGGTCCACACCTTCGGAAACGTCGGAATTTCCTTGCTTGACCCGACGCTTTTCGTGGGCAACATCCGTGATTTGACACAGCCGCTCAAGGGCGCAATCGACGATCTTCGGTTATACAACTACCCATTCACCGACACTGATGCGCTGCTCTTGTATACGAATGTCGCGGGACCCGTTTGCATAGACCAGCCGCACACGGACCTCGACAATGACTGCGTTACGGGTCTCAGCGACCTGGCCATGATTGCCTCTGAATGGCTTGCCTGCGGGATATATCCTTCCGAGGCGTGTTTTTGAACCGGTGGCGTAAACAACCGCACCGCGATTGGTAATCGAGCGTTTGCCTGGGAGCGACTTTCCCAGGCAAACGCATTACGTCTTGTTTCCCCTGGAAGTTGTGGGAGGGTATAGTTTGAATCGTCTCTGTAAACTTGTATTGACGGCGGCATTTCTTGGCGGACTCGTACGAGGCGACGTCGTAACCTGGGACGGAGAGGCCGGCGACGGCCTTATGGACACCGCTCTTAACTGGAACACCAATCAGGTGCCGGCGATTGTGGGCGACATCATGGGCGCCGGCGATGATCTGGTGATTGTCGACAACGGAGATTCCCTCCGTCTGGACGGAAACGCATACGACGCCATGTTGTTTATCGCCCACGATGGTGCGGTAACAGGCGGCCTCTCTGTCACAAACGGTTCATCGGTTCATGTCAAAGAAATCGTGTTGGGCTGCGGCGCAAACTTTAGCGGCGGCCAGAACGGCGCGAACGGGACCATACGAATCGGGCCCGGCGGTTCTATTAATGCCGATATCCTGATATGGATCAGTATCGAACCGGGCAACACGTTCAATATAGATTTTGTCGGGGCCGGGGGCCGTTTCTACCCAGGCAGTAACGAAGGCGGCGCCGGCGCGGTGCGTGTATGGAACAAAGGCTGGAACTGGGCTTATTCTTCATGGCAGGACCTCTGGAATCGAGGCATCCTGACCCACAACGGCGTACAGGTCGGCACTTTCGCAGACAACTTCACAGTCGAGGCCGATGGAACGCTCATGTCCCTCGAAACTTTGGGCAACGCTTTTGCCCCAACGCCCCAGAACAATCAGACGAACGTTCCATTCGATGAAGACCTTACTCTTGCGTGGAGCATCGGGGCAGATCCTGCTGATCCGGCCCGTCCCCATCCGGCCATTACAGGGCACTTTGTGTATTTTGGCGTCGTCCCTCAATCACTCTCTTTGCTCACGGATAATAAGCTGCCGGCGGGCGTTACAGCCCTTACCATCAATAGAGACAGTCTGCAGCCGGAGACAACGTATTTCTGGCGGGTCGACGAAGAGCTTGACAGCGGCGGAGTCGACTGCGTGATTCGCGGCACTGTCTGGCGATACACGACCTCTTCACCGCCTCCGATGGAACTGACCGGCAATCCCGTTTCGCAGACAGTAGAGGCTGGTTGCACCGTTGTCCTGGAGGTGGCAGGCACCGGTATCGCTTCATATCAGTGGCATCGAAACGGTACAGTGATCGCCGATGACGGCAGGTTTGTCGGGGCAACCACAGGCGCACTGACCATCAGCGATTTTCGAAAAGAGCAGGAAGGCGCTTACACGTGTATCGTCGCGAACGGCTTTGGAGCCTCCTTGACATCGCGCCCGGCCGTGGTAATGACTCGACGTTTAATCGCGATGTGGAAGTTTGAAGATGATTTGAACGATCAGATCGGCGATTGGCCGGGTTCTTCCGATGCTCCTCTTTTCGCGGACGGAATCGCAGGACGCGCCCTGAAAATACAGGAAGCGGACAATTGTGTGACAGTCGAAAACAGCGAAATTCTTTTTAATTTCTATACACAGGGATTCAGTGTAAATGCCTGGATCAAACCATATTCTCTCGACACATGGTCGGCGATTGTCTCGAAGAAACTGCCGATCACCCAGCAAAGAGACTGGCAAATGGATGGCAACGGTATCCAGGGAATCATCCATGCGGCCGACTTTGACGTCCTTGATGTTTCCGTACAGGACATGATCTCAACGAACCAATGGCACATGATTACGATGATCTACGATGCCCACGCGTGCGCCATGCACATGTTTGTGGACGGCCTGCCGGCGGGCACATCGAATGTTTACGCGAGAATGGACATTGAGCCGTGCAATGAGCCGGTTCGAATCGGCGCGGAGTACAACGGAGGTTCGCCCTGGCATGGCTTATTGGACGAGATCGCAATATGGTCCTATCCCCTGGACGCCCCGGCCGTGGCCGAGCTGTACACGTCGGTCACGGGCAACGTACTATGCCTGGTTCACCCGGTATTTGATTTGTCCGGGCCGGACGGCTTACCCGATTGCAGGGTAAACATGATTGATTTGTCGGCATTGGCAGCAATCTGGCTCACGGGCAATGACATTACGGGACCGGCGGCAATGCCCGATGGAGTCGTTGACGTCTATGACCTCGCAGGCTTCGCATCTGAATGGCTCCGGTGCAATTTGACCCCGAGTTCGGCATGTGACTGAAACCTCGTTGCGGCCGTGGGTCGTCTGCACGAACGTGATTATCACAAATCAACACGCAATTATATGATGGGACAATGCTATGTTGCACCGCATGGAACCTCGTATTGGGTTTAGATTGAATGCCGCTTGTGGTCTCGCGATAACACTCATCTTACCGATGGCCTGCATTGCCGCGAGCATGCAAAGCTCCACGGGATTTTCCATGGGCGCATTCAACAGGTCAATCCCTTATCAGGATGCGTTGGACGACGCCGGGATTTCGCAGGCACAGTTAAACAGCATCATCAACAATTCGCTGATCCAGGGCAACGGCGACGTTAACTCCATCCTGTATGCCAAAGATTCAAAGCTGGTGCTGGAGTTGACAAAGAACGATGTTTATGACGCCAGAATCGATACGTCCAACGATCATCCGCTGCTGAAGATTGACGTGGCAAACCATAGCTGGAGTGGAACTGTCGCGATTCCGTCCAGTTGGGATAAGCCCTATCCCGAACCCCGCGTGTGTGCCAAGGTCGTCATCGGCTCCTCGGGCAGCTTCGCCTCCGTGCTCGACCTGCGTCGTGCGGTTGCAGTTATCAATGATGGAGAAACCAAAGTGCGGGCATTGGCCCAAGCGAACGCCTATTACATTCAAACCGCGCATGCGGTGCAACTTCAGCCCGTCCTCCACGGCCATATTCCGACCGCGAAGCAGGGAATCACCAACGGCGTGGCATGGATCACACAGCAATTGCCGCCCGCTCCCGATCCGGACTGGAAAGGCATGAGTTTTGCGGTCGCAATGGCACAGGCAGGCAGCCGCAAGGCGATCTCGGTGGTGACGTCGTTGGAGTCGGACGACCCAAAAACAGAAGCAATAACCCTGGCGCAGTGGGTCCTGAAGAATTCAGAGCAGACGTTGATCAAGAGACATGAAGATATCTGGCGGGCCTTCTGGTCGGCCGGCGGCATTGACATAGAAGACAGGGACCTAAGCAAAATCTGGTACCGCAATCTGTACTTTTTGAGGTGTGTCAGCAGGCCGGGAGCACAGGCGGTGGGCCTCTTTGCGGGCCCCATGCTGGACTCCGGAGGCTGGCATGATAATTACACAATCAACTACAATGTCGAGCAAACGTTCTGGGGATCGATCATCTGTAACCACGTCGAACTGGCTGAACCCTACGTGCGTCTGTTCCATCGGTATTTGCCCAGGGCGCGATGGTTCGCCGAGCAAACGTATAGTATCGATGGCGCGTATTATCCGCACAATCTCTATAAGCATGAAGTAGTTGATCCAACGATCTGCATCTCGAGAAATAATCGCATGTTCGCCGCGGGCCCGTGGGGATATACGATCGGCCTTTCCGGGTACGCCCTGCACAATATATGGCTCTGCTACAAATACGAACCTAACCCGCATTACCTGGAAAACTATGCGTATCCCGTCATTCGTGACGTGTGTGAATTCTACCTGAATTTCATCGATCTCTGCAAAACTGATGGCAACGGCAAAAAAATTCTCGGGCCCAGTGTTTCTCCTGAACACGGAACGATCGGCATTGACAATTGTCCGTTTGATACGGCCTTTATCGCCTTCACCCTCAAAGCTTTGATTGAGTCGGCCGAGACGTTGGAAAAGGATGCGGATATGGTCCGGCGGGCCCGAAATGCTCTTCTTGTACTTCCGGATTACCCTAAACACGGTACGCCCGCCGTGGTCGTCGACAGGCTGGGCGGCACGCCTTTCGAGTACAATATACCCGTTCCAATCACACCGGTCTTTCCAGCCGAGCAAGTAACCTGGTTTTCGGATGCATCACAAAAGAACCTGTTCATACGCACGCTAAACAATATCGCTACAAACGGGAACAACTCCATGATCATGCTGAGCGTTGCCCGCGCACGTCTGAGTATGCCCGATACCTGGCTTTACATGAAAAACGCCATGCTGGCCCGACAGAAGCCCAACGGGGCTCTTAACCTAAACACCGTGGGGGCCTTCAATGCCTTTGGCCATTACACCGAACAGTTTGCATGTTGCGGCGCCATAGCGGAACTGTTACTGCAAAGCGTGGACGGTATCGTGCGCGTATTTCCCGCCTGGCCGGCGACGCATGACGCCAAATTCAAGAGTCTGCGTGCTCAGGGCGGGTTCTTGGTTTCAGCGGAACAGATCGCCCAGGAAGTAACGCGGATAGAGGTCCTCTCGACAACGGGCGGCGTTTTCAGACTGTTAAGTCCGTGGCCGTCGGCCGAAGTGTCCTGGCTTAGGACCGGCATCACTCAAACGCTCACGCCGGACGCAAAAGGAGTTCTGGCCTTTGAAACACAGCCGGGCGATAAGGCCACCTTCGTGCGACGATAGAGCAACGTGTTTATGCCGCCAGAGAACCTTTTGTAGCGCCTTCAGCGCGCCGAACAGGTTGGTGAACGCGTCGGCTGGATCATCGACAACCTGGGCGTGATCATGGGCCGCACCGGGCATATCC
>DAOTMV010000083.1:0-1959 GCA_035450485.1 Anaerohalosphaeraceae bacterium
CGGCGCCCAAGCGGATTGGCTTGCCGGTTCCTCGCGAATTATTTCCCATCCTCCGCTTGCCGTTGGAGGTGGCATCGCATTGGGGGCTTCCCGTTCGGATACTACTTCCCATTCGTTGTCAACCGCCGGCGGTGACATCGGTGGCGGCATAGTTTGGGGCGCCCGTTGCTCGGAGATGATTTCCCACTCGCTCATGTCATTCAACCTGTATTGGCTTGCCGTTTCTAAGAGTCCACACCTGGTTGTTCCTAAATCTCGTATGCACTCCTTCTCTGAGAAGGTTGACCGGCGGTCCTTGGGGCGATGCTGGCTGTGGCCCCCCTGCGTTCACTCTCCCCGGCATCTTCGGCATCTTCCAGGTCGAGTCGGCCTGCCACAACTTAAAGTTCGTCCCAGGGAAATAGCGGCCATATTTTTGCTCTTGCAATGTTTGGTTGCCTGATCCTTCCAGGATATCGTTGATCTGATTTTTAATGTCCTCGTTTTCTATTTGTCCCTGGTCTCCCGCATGTTTGTTGAATAATGCCATTGCCTTGGCGTAGCCGGCCAGTCGTTCCCTCTGTACTTTGTCGGCCTCTGCCCGTCTCAGTCTTTCTATCTCCTTCTCCTCCGAACTGCGCCTACCGGCATTAATTAGAGCCGCTTTCCCCGTATCTATATAATGTGCAGCATGTGCTTTCTCCTTTTCAAGTCTCGCCTCCCGTTCTTCGGTAGTTGGAGTTTTCCCTTTTATTTCATCGAGCTTGGCTTGTCTTAGCTGATTTTCAATCCACCCTTTCATTTGATCTATAGTGACTTTGTTTGACGGATTGGTGGCGTTGTGGGCCTTCACCGCGTTTTCGAAATCCCCCCTTTCCATTAACTTGGCCACTTCTTGATCTCGTTTTTCGTCTAATTTTTCCAACAGGTCCAGTTTGCCGAACTTGGCGTAAACCCCCCTTGCGGCCTTATACTGAGCGATCTTTTTGTCCAAGGGATCGTAAGACCGATCTGCCGGGAATTGATTTTCTATGTCCGCCATCTCTACCATCATCGAATCATTCAGCAGCTTATCCTTTTTTGCGGCTTCTACCTGGTAATTGGCCAACTCTGCCTGCCTATCATACAAAGTCCCTCGCTTTGCCAATTCATCGCCTAACGCCGTTTTATACGCCACATCGGCGGCTGTTTCCTGGCGCTTCCTGTCCGCTTCCATCCCCGCAGGAACACCTTTCGCTGCCCCGCCCATAAAATCAAGCAACCCAGCCATTACACGACCTCCTTCATCACGTCCATAGATGTCCTGGCCGCGTCTAATAGGCACTGACCGGCATCATGGGGGATGTAAAGTTTAATGCCCAAAGCGATCTTGGAATAAGCCACAACGAAACAGACCCGCAGATAAACAGCGGAAACCGCTTCGTTTGTCCACGTAGTTTGGTGCTGGGCAATTTTACCCCTGACATGTTCCGCAAAGTGAAAGACCAGATGCTTTTTAAGGAATGGTTTGATCTTAGGGAATCTCTTGCACAGACTTACAATCATCCGCCCCATCTGGTAATACCCAATCAGAGTGGTGTAACCGATATTGCCTTCTTGGACATACTGTTTGGCATTTCTCACTTCCTCGGAATCTTTCCCGTAGAACCGGGAAAAGAGAATGCAGCACGAAAGTCCGAACAACTGGCCAACGCCATGCCCGACAGACGATACCCAATCAGTCACCGCGGGTATCAAGTCGGTCCTCACTTGTTCGGCGGCATCTCCTATCACCTTTGGCACTGCTTCGGATGCCGCCGCCACCATTGCCGCCGGGACAGCTACCTGGGGGCCAAAGGGAGCAAGGGCGGTCCCTACGCCAATCGCACGGCCAGCGTTCCGCCCCATCGCCTGGCTGGAATAGTCGTTAGGCATGACGCTCGATCCAATGTAACTGCCGGTTATGCCACCGGCAATAGCTGCCGGGCCTTTTATCCAGTT
>DAOTMV010000083.1:2059-6550 GCA_035450485.1 Anaerohalosphaeraceae bacterium
TTGGAAACATCAGGGGCCGCAGATTTCAAATTTATAGCCATGCCATCCCTGGTGATGCCTATTCCGTTGCCGATGTTGGTGATCGGAGGAAGATTGCCGGCGCTTGCATTTAGGTCTGCATATCCAGAATACATCGAAGTCGGTGCGCTGACCCCTTCGCCTGCGCCCGGAGCGCCAACTACCTTGCCTGGGGGTGTGGTGCTCACCGCCTCGGACATGGTTTCGGCCATAGGGACATTCGCCCCTGGACCAGTGTTGCCGCTTCCGGCAAAGTACCCTTTGGCCTCCAAATCTGCCAGCTTGTTCAATATTGCGTTTTGGGCAGCTCCTCTGGCCTGCCCGGTAACTACCCCTTTGGCGATATTTTTGGTTATATCCCATGCCCCCGGTTTTTCCTGAGCAATGGCATAGTCGGCGGGGCTCATGGCAGAGGGGCTCATGGCAGAGGGGGCGCCGGGAGTCATCAGGTCCACGTAAGACGACGTAGGGGACGACGCCGGGAGAGAGACGGTCCCTCTGTTCATGGGGGTGGAGACTCCTCTTGCCCCACGTCGCGCCGCGGGGTGGCTGTAAGGGCTAATGGGTTTGATAGTAGGCATACAGGCCTCCTTTATTAAGCGTTATTATGTATAACTGGCGCCGTTCTTAAAAAGGTAACTCATAAAATTGTCCCACCATGAAGGATCATATTTGTTGGCGATTGTATCAGCCTGGTTAATTCCTTGCGCGGGAGTGTATTCTGTAGTGGCGACCGATGGGGCATTGTTCCCTGATGCCCATTTCCACGCATCGCTGATTGCGCCCGAGACAGTTTTCCTCGCTTCCGGGTTCAGAAATACCTGCGTTCCGGTGTTGAGCAATCCCGAACCGATGTTGGCCCAAGCCTGTCCTTTGCGGTAATCGTCGAGAGCGTCTATCTCTCTGTTGCGGTAAGCGGCGGTTAACCGGTTTCCTTCCGCAGCATTTGCGAGCGCTCCCTGCCAGTAGGCGTTCTGGTTCTTGTTTTGTTCGCTCTGGATATCCAGAGCCCGCCGCTTGAGGGCATCGGCGTATCTCTCTTTCAGGTCGGCATCAACTACTCCTGCGATATCCGCTTCGGTAGTAGGCACCCCTAACGCTCTGCGCTGGTTCAAATATCTTCTGTATTTGTCCAGCGGATCGAAGCCTATATATGCCATATCGTCCTCCTTATGTGCTGTGTTCCCTTGCTATCTGGTATGTGTAGCCTATCACCAACGGCTCAAACCCTGTTGTTTCTGATGTGCTCTGCGTGATGCTAAGCGATCCCGAATGAAGCACCCCCTCCAAATGCTGCGAGGAGGCGGGGAAAGTGGCTACCTTGTTGGCCACCCGATGATCCGTTTCCTGGTTGGTTATCGTCACCCCGGAAATTGGCGAAGACCCCGTATATCCATCGACGGCGTGGGTATAGGTGATATTGGCCGCATGGCTCATCGACTTGAGGATCATGTATAGTTTCCGGGGGATGGTCTCGTCGAATATGTTCCCCTCGATTAGCGGAAAATCGCCGAGAGTAGCGGTGCAGGTTATGGCGGTGCCATCAAAAGTCGCACCATAGTTAAGCCGGTACACGAATCCATCGGTATGGGCGCCATCCGTAGCCCCGTTGCTCATGCCATAGATATATTCGTTCCCATAGGTATCGGTACACACACAGGCCGATTGGAGCAACATTGTGGAGGGGCGGGCAACCTCAAACCACTTCCACCTTCGGTAATCGAATACCATCTCCTTGTTGAGGGTAGTGGATGAACCGGTGGCCAGCAGCCAATGATAGCACTCGTTGACGGGGTCGACAAAGCCCCATGATTTGGACAGCATTGCCGTATTGATATGAGTGGTTGCGTTCTGATCGAACAGATCTTCGATATCATGGTGAATAGGTATTGGTGCGCGGCCATCAGACACATATATGCCGCTGTTGCCCTGCCAGATCGCCACGTTCCTGGACTGGAGGGCGGCAGGCACTTTGGTTTCTGGCAGATTGATCATCCGGATTGTGTTAGGAGCTGGGCAACCAATGGTATTGCTTACCACATACCTGCCCCAATCCGGGGCTACCCCGGCAATAATGTACATCCGAGAGTTAGAGAAGAACAGGATCAGGGAATAAAGGGAGCTGAAGAACTGGCTGTACAATTCCACCGCCCCGTTGATTTCGTCCTCAAACTCCAACTCGTAGGAACTCTCCCCGTTGAACGCTTGGGAGGTGAAGGGGGACGACACAATGGCCTTGTTCCCATTACCGTCTTTATCCCCGCACAAGAATAAGGAGTTTTGGGCGTAGAGGGGGAATTTATATTTGCCGATAGTCTTCTGTTTTGGGATTGACGATACATAGTTAACATACACTGTTCCATCTAAGTTCTTGTCGAACACTAACTTATAATAGTACATTTCTTTGTCGGTGAGAATTTTTGTTTTCGCCTCTGAAGCGTCCGAAGGCGGAGTCCAGCTAATGGTGCCGCTTTTGGAGAAGCTGATTCCCCCCGAAGCTGTTCCGTCTGTTACTGTGCTAATCGCCATCCACTCTGCCCCATTCCAGTAGTAAACGGCCAGAGTAGTGCTGGCAGTGCTGTTAGTGTTCGATCCCCCAAATAACACATTGATGGCGGTAGTTCTCTCCGCGAATCCAGCGTATATATACTGTGTATTGGCAGTTAAATTACTCAGGTCTGCATAAGTTGTGGCGTCGTTGCTATCGAAGTCCTCCTTGTACACGTTGGTAGTGTAATCCTCGTCGGTAGTTTTGTGGAGGATAAACGACAAGCAATTTCTTTCCACGCCATCCCAGATGTCTTTTATGCCCTGAAATGGGGCGTCAACTGTTACGTGGTATATCTTTGCCGATCCCGCAGACAAAGAGAAGTTATACCAGTATAGGAAGTAGCCGTTGGAATACCTTGGCGCCGCTAAACCGACCGTCGTCACCCACGTTACAGTGCCAGTCACGGCAAGCGACTTGCCGCCCGAGGAGGTGTTGTCGGTTATGGCATGGCTGACAAAACTGACCCCATCCCAATATTTCATAGTAAGGGTGGAAGAGGTGGAGTTCGCTTCCGACACATATACTTTCATGCCCTTGAGGGGTAAGGTGGAGCCGACGAGAAAATCGCGTCGGGCGTCTGTATAGGCGGCGGTAGGAACACTAAAGTTTGCTGTCCACGGGCATCCTCCGTTTATGAATCGAAACTCGTCTATCCAACCGTTTACATAGTGAGATGCTCCACTATCGTTTACGCATCTGCCAATAGAGAATACGTCAGCTATGTTTGGCCATGATGTCGCAGACACTACGGCAGCACCTGTAGCAAGAGTCCCGTTTACAGTAACTGCCCAGGCATTTGCATTGCCTCCCCACCCGCGAATAAGGGCAATATGGTACCAGGTGGAGGTTGTAAATGCGGCTGAAGTGCCATCCACTACATAAGCGTGACTTAATATTTTCACATCAGACGCCCCGTCCTTGAAGTGGAGATCAAAAAAATGCTTCGTCCCCCCGCCCGCTTCGTAGGCCACTATTTGAAATAAAACATAATGAGTTGAATCAGCCCTCTGTCCAAATATCCCGGCGGCATCAGTTCCGGCGCCACTTATATCTTCGGGTACAGCGTTAAACCTTATCCAGAAATCGCAGGTCATCAAGTTTGACCCGACGGCAAAATCGGCGTGATCGGGGGTGTCGACCCAGTCGCTATTCCCGTCGAGCAACAGGGATGAGTAGCCGAATTTATACTGGGAAGTGTCAAGCTGTGCCGTCCCGCGGGCAGTAAAGGTTTTGGGAGTGTTGGAGGAGTCGGTAATTGGAGACGTGGCTCCGTCAGCCCCGTCAAAATGAAGCATGGTCTTCACATTTGAATCTATTCCGCCACCAAGTATTACATAATCAACAGTAGAGCTGCTTATTGCTTCTTTTGTGGCATCAATAGGATCCGTCGCATCAGTAGTGATGGCTGCCGTGGAAGTAATAAAAGCCCCGATGCGACCCTCGGTTCCAGGCCACAGACATACATCCGTCCCGTTACAGTAGGCCAGCGATCCGTCCGGACTTGTGGAAAACCGGGGGAGTTGGGACGCCGCTGTGTCAGTGAAGAGGGCGGTGCCGGCGAAATTCCCCGCTGAGGGGATGGCTGTTGTGTTCTCGTATACTTCCCCGTCGTGATGCAGGATCACGTGCGACTCGGCAGGAATGTCTTTTTTGAAATGGAACAAGGAAGTTTCCTTGGAGGTCAACGAGATGGCAGTGTGGTTGATTTTTGTGTGTCCCTTAATGGACTTGACGTGGGTGTCGGTGTAACGCATATTAGTCAGGGCACGGAAGTTCGTCCCGATGGTCGCCGGGTCCTGGTTGGTGATCAACTTGCCATCCAGGGGGATCATCCTCCTTTGCAACTGGACATCCTGGGCCTGCATCAGATTGGAGGTGTCCAGCTCTGTAGTAGACGAGGGAACACCAAAAGGCTGCTCGTC
>DAOTMV010000083.1:6650-9335 GCA_035450485.1 Anaerohalosphaeraceae bacterium
TGGGCCATAGGGATTTCCGCATTCGATGTGGCGGGGGGCTGCTGCCATATATGCTCTCTCTCGGCCATGTCTATCCTCTCGACGGATAATCGTTGATTCTGCCGATGTCGCGGCTGCCAGGAGTGATCTCGTACTTGTCCATCCGGTGGAAGTTGACCTCCGCTTCGTACATTCCCAAAAGTTGAGCCGCCTTGTCATACTTTCCATCTCTGGACAGGCACATGGCAGCGGCGTAGAGCACGGCGAGGAAGCGGTAAGGGATGGCGATGACGAATTCGTCCGATGGAGTAGCGGTGACGGTAAGCACCGGGGCAGAGGTGCGCCTCAATATTTCCCCATTGTGGAACAGGTAGGCTGTGGTAGGAGTAAAGAAGAGGACACCTGCGGCGTTGTTGCCTGCTCCCCAATCTCCGGAGGTGGTCTGGAACCCGGTCACGGTGCCGGTCTGGCCGGAGGAGGCCCCGGTCAGGGTTTCCCCGATCACCGGAATCAGCGAACCTTTATTGAAGGTCAGCCAGTAATCCGGGGGCGGGTTGTGCGCGTACATGGTGGCGTCATACGTGGTGCCCGGCTTGGGTTCAAACAATATGGATTTGCCACTGGAGGTCGACCCCGATTCCGTCCAGTATTGAGGAATCGCCCCGGAGACGGGAACCCTCCCCATGCTCTCAGGAAGTATCTTGAACAGGGCGATGGAGTTGCATTCTACCGCCTCGATGCTGTATGCCCGGTGGCCAGTAGTGCGGGCGGAGGCGATAGTAAACGGCATGGCCAGCTTGATGCACTTCATCTTCATAGCCATGTCCCGCTGTGCCTCAAGTAGGTATCTCTTTACCTCTGCCGAACTGTAATAAGACCCTGCGTCATCAAGCACCAAGTCTCTTACCCGCGTGGTCATGTCTGATATATCGTATAAGGCCATGGTCACTTACCTCCTTCCACGATGCGGTCCGGTATTTCGAGCATCTTGCGTCCCATGGCATACTTGGACAGGATATCGGCCCGGACTCGCATGAGGGTGTTGTTGTGCTTGGTGTAGAGGGCAAGGGACTTGGCATACTGGCCGTCCCGGAGCAGGGCCCGCCATACCGCTCCATCCACAAGGTTGTTGACAAGCTCGGCGGGTACAACCGGGGTGTCGGTTTCTCCTGATCCTCCTCCTCCCGTCTCGTTGGTGCCCAGACTGGTAATAGGAGCGGCGGCGGCATAGACAAGGAGGTTATAGGTGGACGCCGGGGTAGGTTCGATGAAGATCATGTTGTCCCCCCAAGGAAACCAGAACTGGGGAGTGGCCCCACTCAACGGAACCCTGCCCACCATCGAAGGGGTGATCCTCCAGAGGCCGATGGGCGTACCCGATCCGGGCACATATTCCACGTACAACACCTTGGTCAGATAGGGGGTGGCATCTGTGGCGATGGTGTAAACCCACTTTTGAGAGGCCACCGTGGTGATGGTGCTGGAGATATGTTCGAGACAGGATGTCTTAAGGGCGATGTCACGCTGGGCGTCGTTGATCCATCTGTCCAGCATGGCGTCCGTATAGAACGCCGCCGTTGACTCGTTTAGAGCGTCTCGTACCCTGGTGCGTATATCTGCTATGCTTGGCCATGCCATATTTCCCCCTTATAAGTTATCGACCCATGATCTCGTCCCACGGTATTCCTTTGGGCATTCCTGCTGCGGCTTTTCTTCCGTACTTTCCGGCGATCAAATCAACATTTTCCACAAGCATCCGGTTGAGGTCCACAGTCGCCGCCTGTCCCTCTATTCCTCCCCGGAAGTATCTCATGACATACTCCGCCATAACGTCATCAAACATCTCATTAAAAGGCAGCGTGTCAGTAGTGGCGGTTAATTCGGTGGGCCGGGCAAAATAGTCGGCTTTTATTGTGTAGTCCGCCCCCGCCGCCGGGATGATGTAAATCTTGCGCTCTTTGACCTGATAATATCGCGGCTCTCCCGCCGAGGTGTAAGACAGTTTTGTTTCCAGGTTCGGCAGCGGCAGCAGCGGGTATGTTTTGCCGTCAATGTAGGGTTGATCTATGAACCCCCAAAAGCCTGATGGCAGGTATCCGTAACCGTCATCGGACGTAATGACTACCGTCGCCGCCGTCGCCGCCGTTACGCTGTCCGTGCTTGCCAGCGTCAACGTCTTGTCTGCCGCCGTAACAATGCGAAATGGCCCGCCATTGACGGTCGAGTCGGTGGTGATGGGCATATCCGCTGCAAGCCCGGAGGTTAAGAAGCCCCCGGTGGCGCTGGTTATGGTGTCCGGGTTGGCATTGTTAAAGACAATATCGGTGCCGGTATGGGTAACCTGCGCCCACACAGACACCGACATTTCTTCGCGCAGTAGGTCCGACTCCAGCCAGTATAAACGCTTCGCTATCGTCCGGACGGCATTGTTGACGATATGGATCAGGTCGTCCAGGGACACCGTTATTCCGTTCCGGTACTGCACGAGACTATATAAGCTCTGCACCGTGCTCATGGCGGCCCCCTATGTGCCAACAACTATATAACGCAACGCGCCCAGGCCCGACAGGTCGGTGGCGTTTGTAACCTCCATGCCCGCATCGTACCGAGTAAGAATAGGTATTTCCGCAGGCATGCCCCATATCCCTGCTCCGGTCCCGGTGACGTTGTCGTAAAGGGAGCAGGCAGTTCCATAAGACGGCGCCA
>DAOTMV010000083.1:9435-11049 GCA_035450485.1 Anaerohalosphaeraceae bacterium
GGCTGGTACTTTCAGGTACGTAACCTTGACCGTCTTAGCGTTTTGGTCACTGTGGACAGTCAGTTGGGCAGTGGCTGAGTTGAATTTAACATCCACCTCGCCGCTGGCTACTGTATCGTCCTCATCGATGGGGATAAGCCTTGCCGCCGTAGCTGTGGTTTGGTCCACATACATAAGTGCGGCAATCTTATTGCCGCTGGCGAGGTTATTGGCTCCGGTGGCCAGGGTCTTTTCCTCGTCCTGAACCAGATTATCCCAGACCTCGGTCCATCCCTGGGTGATGTAGTGCAGGTACACATCCAGGTCGTAGATGTAAACGTCGTCGATGGATAGTGCCGACGCATCGGAGGCCGGGGTGAAAATGAGGCCGCCGGTGGTGCTGGCCACGATGTCCTCGGTGTAGGTGCCGTCCGCCGTCCGCGCTGTACCGTCTGTCCCGCCTATGCTCACTGTTACCCCGCCCGCCGTCCGCGAGCTGATGGTGTAGATGATCCTGTAGGTATGGCCGATCACGATAGTGTTGGTGGCCGATGCATCTTCGGACAGCGTGCCGGAGCTGGCCCCGGCAGCCTTAACGGCCTTGCCTCCGGAAAACGACCAGTTGGTCCCTGCCGTCCATCCGGTTCCATCGCCAATGGCTCCGTAGGACGTCAGGTTGACCGGGCTGACCGTGATGGTCGTCTTGGTTCCGTAGGCCATAGCGGAGGCGAGGCAGCATTCCCCCTCCGCCAGGGACGTCTGTGCGATGCCGGTGGACCGCCACTTGAGATTCTGCCCCTTGCTGGCGATGTTGTTGAAATAGGCAGCAGGGTAATTGGTCGTCAATTGGTAGTTGCTGTCGAGGACCTGGTGTTCGTCGTAGATGATCGGCGGCATTTGCCGGGGGCTAAACGCCTTGATCTTCTTGTTGGCAGCATCATACTCAAAAAAGTATCCGTTCCGGTTCTCGATCATCACATAGTCAATGTCGTGCACCCCGAACAATACATCGGGATCGAAGGATTCTCCTCCGGTGGGATACGAGGAATCGAACATGATGGTCCCGTTGACCATCTGCTTGCTGCCGATGTTACTGTATTCCTTAGTGATTGTCAGCGCCATGTCTTACGCCTCCTTCCTCAATGTCCGTAGGCGAGCCAGTAACCAGCGCCATTAGCTGCCGTAACAATGGTTATTGGGTCCACCTTGGGGAAGGTTTCGTTAATGACCGGAAATGTGGCAACCGTAGCACTCCCCTTATGCGTCAGGACCATTCCGTCTACCTTTTGGAGCCCGGTATATATATCGCCCCCGGTAGACCCGGATGCACTGGTAAATGTACCCATGGTTATCCGGATGTCCCCCGCCACGGATTCGTTGGTTTTGGTGAACGTGAAGGCCATTGCCCACCTCCTTAATTGAACATATCGCCGATGGCGATCCAAATACCCCACTGGGAGGCCTTGGTGATTACCGTTACCGCCGAGCCATCCACAGGCAAGGTTTCGTTTACTGCCGGTGCTTCCGTAGCCGCCGACGATCCATATGGCTGCAGGATGATCATCTCACAGCGGTGCAGCTTGGTGTCTATATTGTCTTCCGTCCCCGCCCCTGAGTCCGTATAGGTGCCGTATG
>DAOTMV010000084.1:0-10677 GCA_035450485.1 Anaerohalosphaeraceae bacterium
CTTATGGACAGGAGTGGCCAATCAACCTCCAACTATAACTGGGACATCCTCCAATACAGACCCGATTCGCCCCAGAACGACTCCGGGCCGCTGTAGTCTTTCAATAACTCATCAATCAATTGTTCCTGTGTCTTCCGGTCCATAGAATTCCTTTCCTGTCAGAAAGCTTAACAATTCCATGACCGTTTACACAGTTCTTTTCACACCCTCGTTCGCCGGACCGGCTTCCCAGCGTAGCGTTGTGAGCCCAGTAGAGTTATGGCAATGAACGCCGCAAGAGGCGGATGACTCTCTAATCGCAGTTGGTACATAACTTGGGGTCAGACCATAAGTACTGAGCGCGTTTGCGCGTGAGGCTCGTTTCACTTCCATCCCATTGCCGCAAAACATTCTGCAGTCTCCTCATGCGCAGTGAGAGAGAATGGTTTCCCGTATAGTTGCTAATCATAGTACCCTAATGCCTGCAGTTTCTTCCTCAGTTCTTCTTGTTCCTCCTGGCCCTGTGGTTCGCCGGCAGGGGTCTTCTGGCCCTCAACGCCCCCGTATTCAAAGCCTTCCCGCTCGATGGTCCCGACAGCCCCTTCCACGACCAGCCAGGGAACCTCCTTGAGGATAGGATGGTCCGAGCCGGTCGGATGACCATAAAACCCGTCCTCCCCGAGAAACTCTCCGTGATCGGATGTGACAACTATTCTACCCGAAAGAGACCTCACCAACTCGGCTGTCTGCTGAAGAACTGCTTCAAGATTTGCCGCATATGCCGCGCGCACACCCTGCCGTCCCACGGTCCTCCATGCCGCTTCCAGCGGCGCCTTCGGCGCTATTGCCAACAGTTTGCGCAGCATCCACTCCGGTTGTTTAGGCAGCAGACCCCTACAACCTCCACGGGGCAAGGCCTTACGCAGAATCTGGAACAATTTTTTCCGCACGCGGCCGGGGCCCTGGCCGGCCTCCGCGCCTATCAGCCGTCGAACGCTATTGACATCTCCGTCAAAATATCCGCGCGTCCTGTCCGCCAGGCTTAAATAAGGCGCGTGCGGCTGCAAGTAATGGATGATGAAGCGTTTGCCCGGCGTCGCCCGGATGATCTCCGAAGCAAGCCGCGTGACGACCTCAGGGCGCACCGTCCCGAGTTCTCGATCCCAATGATCCTTCCAAAGCTCGTGAACCGTGCCAAAATGCTCGCCTGCGGCGTACCCGTAAACGGCCGACTTCTCGCAGATCTGCGGATTGGCGCTGATGTAGATGATATCGTCGTAGTAACCCGGAAAGCAGTTGTCCCGCCATTCGTTTGTGCTGGTGCCGAGTGACTTTTTCATCATAAGCACACCGTCTAAGTAATCCCGGTATATTTCCGCGAAAAAGTCGAACCGGCACGCATCGAGGACGATAAGGTAATCCCATCGTTCGTTTATGACATTGACCTCATCCATCTTCCTTCAGCACCTCTAGAAATGCGCCGCCGCTCAAATGGATTGCCTGACCGAGAGCATATGAGCGGTTACGTGAATCAACAATTTTCAAACGCGCAGCTTCCCTTTTGTCTACCGCATGAAGACTCACTGTTATGTCGGTATCGACCAGATTGAATAACGCCGCATGAAACTGCGAGCCTCTTGCACAAGCCAACAGAACAGCATCACAGATCTCACTGCGAACCAACGGCGATGGATCAGCCACGAGAGGATCGGCAAGCACATCGGTCTGCAATGGTATGCCTGACCTGTGGAAATGCCGAAGATGCCGAGCCAGATGACAGAGGTACTTGGCATCGATCAGTCCCGCGTACATCAACAGAATATCCAGCAACATCGAGCCCCAGGGCGTATAGGTCATCATGTAGTCGGGAAAGCCGCTTCGGAAAGTATACCGCATACCCTTACAGATTATCTTGCGCAGCCATTCATCAGGTCTCATACTGTACAGGACAAGCAGGACCTTCAAGTTCACAAGATGATAGAAGTACGACAGTGGAGCAAAGCACAAATCTCGCTCCAGGAAACCGTCCGGCATAATGAAACGCGGATATTTGCATTTAAGCCTTGGCAGGACGTTGTGTCTGAGAACGTCTTCATAGGCGAGATGAATACGCCTCAGAAAACTGCTCCTTTTTATCAGGCATATCTTTCGCAATATGTCGCACCAAGCGTAGAGCGCACCATAGACAATCGAACAAGGCCTGGCGGCCAGCACACACCTCAGCGCTATGAGACCCGCGTCAACGGCTCTTACATACCTCTGATCCGGCACCAGCGTATTGAGTCTCTCCAGGACGGTCATCGTCGACACATGCGAGTTCAGAGTTAGTGTGTTACTTTCCGATTTGCCGAAGGCTGTCGAGGAAGTCATGCCTTTGTAGTATAGCGACACCTCGGCCGGAGAGTTTTCGAGACTGTCGTGCAGAAACCAGATACCGTCGTCCAGCCTGTCCACGCAGTCCAGGAGATACAGGGCGGCGGCCTTTGCCTTGGCAATAAAGACAGACTTACCCGTCTTCTGGTAATGCGATAACAGGACGTGTAGTCCGGCGACCTGGTGAACGGTATGGGTCTCCATCAGGTCCGTCCATATCCCGTGACGCCATCGACCGTCAGACGGCAGACTCAACAAGACCGAGTACGCGATCAAATCGCATAAGGCCCCGTAGATGGATTTGCCTGTTATGTTGCCGAGATACCCCAGGTAGTCGTAGAGCGCGTGCGCAATGTTCTGCGAGTCCCACGCTTTTTGCGCGGGCAGGTGGCGCGTGCTGTACGTCATTCCGTTGAAAAGATAATCGAAAAGGCTGCCGACCCCCTCATATCGCAGCCATGTGCTTTTGACAACGAGCCGAGTCTCCTGAGGGACGAATTCCGCCAATTGTCTATAGACACTTTCACGTTGTGACTCAAAAAACACCAACGTAAACTCAAGTCGGCCGATGGGCCGGTCTGCGCCGGCGACGACCACGGTCCCCGGCTCAACGATCTTAAAGTCGCAGGGCGTGTTCGAGACCATTCTGCCCTGCGCATCGTACGTTCGCAGAAACGGCGACCGGGGTAACCAGTACAGTGAGTCCCTGCTTGTATCCATTACAATCGTGCCATGCGGATAAACGGTGATCGGGCCTGTCCGGAAACTCAACTCAACCACGCCGCCCTGGGGCCCGTGCAGAGAAACATAGTGCACTTTGAGACCGACCTGCTTCAGGGAATCGGTCATTATATCCGCCTTGACCTCCTTGCCCAACGTACACGTCACTTTGTGGCGAGCAAAACCGTCAACCTCCATCACAAGCATCTCGCGGCCGCGACTCGCCTTTTCGATCACCTCGCTGATTTTGATGTTGATGCGGTCGGCCATTATTTGAGTCCTCTTAAGATGTCGCGGACAGGCGCCAAAGGCTCATAGCGCGGACTGAGAACACCCAGAAGCAACAGACAGCCTACATACGTAACAACACCGAGACCAATGAGCGCGGTCAGCCAGAAGACTCCGACAGAGGCAATGGTGCTTTTCACCACGACCAGGCACAGCATCATGATCAGCGTTCCAAGAGCAGGGTAGAACAATATACCACACACCTCGCGCAGCGGTACGCCAAGCAACTTCTTGAGTTCGAAGGATGCTATCGGCTGCATGAGCACAGCCCCGCCGAGCACACACAACGAAGTCCCCACCATGCCCCATAGGGCCGTCAGCGGATAGATTGTGGCCGCCATGAGTATGAAACGTATGATCGTTAGTCGCGTCACTACCTCTGGCCGGCCCATCGCCAGGAAGATGGGTTCCCGCTGCATGCATTTCAAGGGCCCCAAGAGACACAAGATTTGCATAGCTGGCACCATCGGCAGCCACTTTGCGGTGAACACGACTTCTGTGATCTCCCGAGCAAGGGCGATCAGGCCGCCTGCCGCCGGAAAAACCAGCAATGTGGTCAGCCGCAATGACTTGAGGTACCCGTTTCGCAGCTTGACGGCGTTATCCTGCACCTTCGAATAAGCGGGAAAGGCCACAGCGGCAACTTTGTTTCCAATTTCCGAGGCAACCATATCGCCAATCCTGAACGCTTTTTCGTAGAAACCCAGAGCCGCCGTACCGAGCATCCTGCCGAGCACGAGATCATCGCCATTCAGACAGAAATACTTGAGCGTGGCAATTCCCATGATGTGCTTACCGAATCGCCATAGTTCTCGCGCCTTGTTGAGGTCGAAGCACAACCGCGGCCTGTAAGGGTGCATGACATAGCTCAAGACACACGTGCAGGCCACTTCCGAAATCCTTCCGAACACAAGCGCCCACACGTTCCTGTACATGTATGCCAGGGAGACGGTTACGACAAAACCGGCAAGCTGCGAGATGATCTCCAGCTCCACCTTCTTTCTGAAATTCAGTTCCTTAACGAAATAAAGCGTCCCAATGTTACTGAAAGCCGCCAGGACCATCGACAATGCCAGCAGCCGTATCACCAGGACCGTTGTGCGGCGATCCGAAATATCCGGCTTAATGACGCCTTCAAACGCCTCTTCCAGGATTCTTCGATTCAGTGCCAGACGGTCGCGTTCGCCGGCGTCTCCAGCCGTGTATTCAGAAATCTTCACATTGGCGAAACTGGCGAGTTCATACAAGATTGGCCCCTCTACCAGCCTGTTGAGCTCTTCGATGAGCCGCTCCTGCAAAGCCTCCGGCACTCTGCCGGCAGGGTCATCTCCACTGAGTACCTGTCGCATCGACTCGGGCAGTTCCGCCACAAGATATTGCGAGGCTGGATCGTTAGCGGCGCGCAGCCGCTGCACCAGAACATCCGGCTGCAACAGATGACCCTGGGCAAACCGGCCCGACCCGCCAAAGAAGGTCGCCGCATAAGGCGCAACAAGATAAAGGATACAGAATATGATGAGTGTACGGATAATATCGATGGTCCACACGACGTTGAGATGTTCCTGTGTGTGTTCCCTCCTCTGCACCAGTGCCGTTCTGACACCCAAGTCCGTAAACGATCCCGCCATACCGGTCAGCAGTGTCCCGATACGCAACAAACCAAAGTCATACGGCGTCAACAGCCGCACCACGATTGGCAGCCGGACAAAATTGAGTAGCATCATGAACCCGCGCAGGATGAAAAGCCACGCCCCCCCTTTCACCGCGCGACCGTACACATCCACGGGTGCCTCCTGGCCACCCACATTTTGGGACTTGTCCCGCGCGCTATCCTTTTTTCTGGGCTCAATCGACAAACGTAAGTCCTTATATGCCGTACCGGTATGAAGTTAAACCTGTACTATACGAAGCACGATAGCACAAATCAACTTTTAAGTTGTCTCCGTGAATTGCTTGTGATAGACTTCCAATGATTGTTCTTAAAGGAGCCAAGCAGGCAGCAAATATGGCGAAGACACTGACATACAAGATATTGGAGACGCACCTGGTCGATGGCAATCTGGTCGCCGGCGAGCCGATCGGCATCCGCATCGACCAGACGCTGACCCAGGACGCCACCGGCACAACGGCCTTTCTGCTGTTTGAATCGATGGGCATGCGGCGGGTCCGCACACAGGTCTCGGTCAGCTACGTCGACCACAACATGAGCCAGTTCGGCCCGGAAAACCATAACGACCACCTCTACCTCCAGACTGTCGCCACAAAGGCCGGCGCCTGCCATTCGCGCGCCGGCAACGGCATCTGCCACCAGGTCCACCTCGAACGTTTCGGCAGGCCCGGCGCCACCCTCCTGGGCAGCGACTCGCACACACCCACCTGCGGCGCCCTGGGCATGCTCGCCATCGGCGCAGGCGGAATGGACGTAGCGGTCGCCATGGGCGGCGGGGATTTCTACCTGACCTGCCCAAAGGTCATCGGGGTCAAGTTGACCGGCCGCCTCGGCGAGTGGGTCGCCAGCAAGGACGTCATCCTCAAACTCCTCAGTATCCTCACCACCAAAGGCAATGTCGGCTGCGTCGTCGAGTACTTCGGCGAGGGCGTCAAGACCCTCTCCGTGCCCCAGCGTGCCACCATCACCAACATGGGTGCAGAACTCGGCGTAACCACCAGCATCTTCCCCAGCGACGCCAACACCCTCCGCTTCCTCAAGGCCCAGCAGCGCGCCGATGACTACCAGCCGCTCAGCGCCGACGAATTTGCCGACTACGACCGCGTCATCGAAATTGACCTCTCCGAATTGGAGCCGCTGGCCGCCTGCCCGTCGTCGCCCGACAACGTCAAGACCGTCGCCGAACTGCAGGGTACAAAGATGAATCAGGTCGTGGTCGGAAGCTGCACCAACTCCAGCTTCACCGACCTCATGATAGTCGCCGAGGTCCTCAAAGGCCGTCATATCGACCCAATGATTGAATTCGCGGTCGCCCCGGGCAGCCGGCAGGTCCTCAACATGCTCGCCCGTAACGGCGCACTTGCCGACATGATCGCCGCCGGAGCGCGCATCCTCGAAAGCGGCTGCGGCCCCTGCATCGGCCAGGGCTTCTCCCCCGCCGACGGCGTCGTCACCCTGCGGACCTTTAACCGCAACTTCTCCGGCCGTACCGGAACACCCAATGACAACGCCTATCTGGTCAGCCCGGAAACAGCCGTCGCTTCGGCCGTCATGGGCGAAATCACTGATCCGCGGTCGCTGCGGGAACTCCTCGGCATCAGGCACCCGCAGCCGAAATTGCCCGTCACCTTCCCTGTCGACGACAGCATGATTGAAAAGCCGATCGATGCAGCCGAGGCCTCCAAGGCTCAGGTTCTCCGTGGACCGACCATTGTGGTCCCGGAGGCGCCCACCCCCCTTCCCGAAGCGCTCGACGGCCGGGTCCTCCTCAAGTGCGGCGACAAGATTACCACCGACCACATCATGCCTGCCGGCGTCTTCCTCAAGTACCGCTCCAATGTGCCCCAATACGCCAAGGTGGTGTTCAACTGTTTCAACAAACCCGACCAGCCAACCTTCGCCGAGCGTGCACTCGACCTGAAAGCCCAGGGCATCGCAGGCGTTGTCGTCGCCGGCCTCAGCTATGGTCAGGGCTCCAGCCGCGAGCATGCCGCCCTGTGCCCGATGTACCTCGGCGTCCGCGCAGTAATCGCCAGGAGCATAGAACGCATCCACAAAGCCAACCTCATCAACTTCGCCATTGTTCCGCTGGAGTTCGTCGACGAGGCTGATTACGAGCGTATCCAGCCGGACGATCAACTCCACATAGAAAACCTGCTGGACGCGATTCGAACCAAGGACCGTGTTACGGTAGCCGACACGACAGCCGGTTTTACCTTCGAATGCAGGCTTGATCTGTCGCCGCGCGACCGCGATATCCTGTTGGCGGCCGGACTGCTCAACTACACTCGCAGGAAAGCCTTACACGGATGAGCGAAGAGAGAGTCGTCACGATTTTCGGCACCAGCCATGCCATCGAAGGTGATGGCGTCTTTGAACAGGCGATGGAGTTGGGTGGCCTCCTTGCCGCGCGCGGCTGCACCATCGCAAATGGCGGCTACGGCGGTACCATGCGTGCCGCCGCAAGAGGCGCACGCCAGGCCGGCGGCCAGGTCATCGGCGTCACCTGCTCCGCCTTCCGACGGGCCGGCCCAAACGAATACGTCACACGCCAGATCCAGACCCGTTCGCTGGAAGAACGCCTCAGAACCCTCGTCGAGTTGGGCTGTGCCTATTTCGTCCTGCCCGGAGGCACGGGCACCCTGCTCGAACTTGCCCAGGTTTGGGAACTTAAGAACAAGGGATTTACGCCTGCCGACAAGCCGATTATAATTGTCGGTGACTTCTGGGATGATTTGATCGCCCTCATGGAAAAAGCCGATCCCCGGAGCTCCCGCCAACTGACCGTCGCGGCGACACCGCTCCAGGCGGCCGAAATCTTCTCGGCCTGGGCTGACAACAGAAACTGAAAAGGCGAAGCTATGAAACAGTTATCGGTCCTGATATTGCTTGGCTGCCTCGCGTTGCCCGTATGCGCTGCACAGTCCACGCGATCACCTGCCGTCCCCTTGCGCGACGGCACTTTCTACAACGGCATCGAAGGAACGGCCTTCGTCGACCCCAACAGCCACAAGTGGTACTTCAGGGCGGATATTGACGTCACGGACGGGCTGGCAACCGTCCCCGCCCAAACGCCGGTCGAAATGCTGCCCTGCAGCACGCTCGAAAGGATTATCAATGCCGTCGGTACAAACACCGCCATTGACGGTAAGTTATGGGCACGTGTCACTCGCTATTCCAATCGCAACATACTGATCGACAAACTGCCCAGCCGCAAGTTCGCCAATCGCAGGGCCGTAAATAAGGACACGTTGGACTCGGCCTTCCTCAGCAAACATCTGACCAACGAGAACTATTTGTTAGCCATCGATTTCATTCCCATGAAGACCGCCGAAACGCCGGCGCCTGTCGACAACGCCCGGCCCGATGCCGCAAAGCCCCAACATGAAAGCATCATTCCCGCCGACATTCTTGAAAAGCTCGAGAGGAAGCGCGTCGTCGATCTGAACACGATGAAGGAGATGCTGGCGACCGAAGGCGATGTAGTCCTGACGGACCGCGTCGGGTTCGTTCACATAAGCGACGGCACGAAGATATTCACCGTTGATGGCTTGGGCAGAAACGTCGAGAACCTTGAGTTCTCGCTGCTGCCCTGCGAGGCCCTCGAGTACACCGAGAAAGCCCTTGTGGACATGCCATCCGTCCGCCAGCGCTTTCGCGTCTCCGGCATAGTAACCACGTTCCGCGGCAATACCTACATGCTCCTCCAGCGGGCCACCCGAACCTACTCGCATGGAAACTTCGCTCGCTGATTGTAACGACTTACCGAGAGACTTATCTTGAAAACCGCACTCGACGACATCCTGATAATCGCCTCCCAGCCCAAAGCGGCCGAGAAGCTGCAGAGCTTTGTCGCGCATCACTCCATGAGCGGCTTCCTCCGCAGCCGCGGCCAGATCGCCCAGCAGGTCCGCGACATCGTCGACGAAGTCGCCCGCCGCGGCGATGACGCCGTAATCGCCCTCACCGAGCGTTTTGACAACACCAGACTCACCCCCGAAACGTTGCGCATCGACCCAGCCGACCTTGCCGCTGCTCACCGCGGCATCGACGGCACGCTCATGGCTTCCCTCCGCAGGGCCATTGAAAACGTCCGTGCGTATCAGTCGGCCATCTTCATCGGCCGAAACACCATACCCGGCATCCGCTACATGCCGCTGAAGCGCGTCGGCCTGTGCATTCCCGGTGCAAGCGCCCCTCTCCCCAGCACCGTCATCATGACCGCCGTGCCCGCCATCGTCGCAGGCGTCAAGGAAATCGTCGTCGTCTCGCCCCCGCGCCACAACGGCACGATCCATCCCGTCATCCTGGCAGTCTGTCATGAACTGGGCATCCGCGAGGTCTACCGCATCGGTGGCGCCCAGGCCGTCGCCGCTCTGGCATGGGGCACCCGCACCATCCCGAAAGTCGACAAAATCGTCGGCCCCGGCAACGATTACGTCCAGCTCGCCAAGAAGGAAGTCTTCGGCCTCGTCGACATGGACTCCTTCGCTGGTCCCAGCGACGTCCTCATCATCGCCGACGATTCGGCCAACCCCGCATGGGTTGCCGCCGACATCCTCAGCCAGGCCGAACACAACCCCGGCGCCGGCATCCTTGTCACAAATTCACAGGAACTGGCACAAAACGTTTTGAGCCAACTCGTCGAGCAGGTCGCGCGCCTCAACCGCGCCGAAGCAGCCCTCGAATGCCTTAAAGCCTACAGCGCCATCATCGTCTTCGACGAACTGCAGCAGGCAATCGACTTCGCCAACGATTTCGCCTCCGAACACATGCAGATTCAGTGTGGCGACCGCAGCCGCGCCGTCCTCGAAAGAATCCAAAACGCTGGCGCAATCTTCGTCGGCCCCTGGACGCCGGTCGCCGTCGGCGACTATTGGGCCGGCCCCAGCCACACACTCCCCACGCGCCAGACAACTCGTCACTTCAGCGCGCTGACCAGCAACGACTTCGTCAAGTCCTCCAGCATCATCGAATACGACAAAGATAAGCTCCTCGCCGCCGCAGACGACATTATCCGACTGGCAACGACCGAAGGCCTTGGCGCCCACGCAGCAAGCGTCGACATCCGCCGCCGCCAAGACCCTCACACCTAAAACCAGTCCAGCCGCGATTCGTTCCTGTAAAAGAATCGCCCGATGACATGCGCCGCAACAATCAGCAGATACACATACACCGCCCGGAACAGGAGTGAAACGAACAGGTTCTCCCCCTCACGCAAGTAGATAAGCAAACACACGATAATCGCAATAGGCACATAGAACAGAGGAACAACAAGAAGATACTGCACAAACGTCCGCAGAATCGAAAAAATGATCCGCACGGGATTGAGCCCCCCAGAAACCGTTCTGCATCACCACCGACAACATCGCCATCGGCAGAAAGAACCCCCCACCCGCCAGCGCCAGCCAGAAATATCCGTCGACATGCCTCGCCGTAACATAGTACACGATCGCCGGTGCCACGCACACGGCAACCGTTCCCACAATGAGCAAAGTCTGCCAGAACGTCTCCCCGACCCCATCGTCGAAATCCGGTGCCAGATTATCCGGCGCGCGAAACGTCCCCTCCGCACTCTCGCGAATGCAGAAACCTAACCCAAGTTCCGCAGTTAAGGGGTGAAAACGTTGTTTCTGGCGTAGAAACGC
>DAOTMV010000085.1:0-10230 GCA_035450485.1 Anaerohalosphaeraceae bacterium
TCGTCGATACCGTTGCCGTAGACAAACGACCGGGCAAACGCCTCGTCTCCGCCGTTGGGCTTTTCGTATTCCGCAATGACGCGGCCGAAAGTGTCGTAATAGAAGTACGTTGTGAGGTTGTTATTCTCATCATACTTGCTGACTCGTCTGCCCAATGCGTCGTAGCCATACTGGACATCGCCGATTTCTGTCAGTCGGTTGCGGTAGTCATAGGAATACTGTCTGCCCCACTTATCCGTTTGCAGATTTCCGTTGTCGTCGTATTCGGGATAGGCGTCCTCAGTGAGCCCCCAAACATACTCCCCGTGGATGTGCGTATACTGATTGTCAAGGTCATGCGTGTATGTATACGTGAAGCCGTCTTTGGCTGCGACCTGATAACGGTTGCCCAAGTGGTGCTGCTCATCATGCCTGTTGACATACCGTACGAGCACGCATCTGCGAGGCACGTGGTCACTTATGCACTCATGCGCAAGATAGAACTCCCGAAGCATAAATCAGCCCTCATCTCAACAGCTTATTTACCTCTACTGCCGCGCTGAATCAAGATCAAATCTATTTGAAGTCGAATGTGTAACACCAAGCCAGGGCCTTTAGGACTTCATCTTCGACCTCAGGGTGTTTCGCCCTGAACTCCTCAGTCGCCATTCTGCTCATCTCTCCAAGATCGGCAGCAGTATACTTGGCATCAGACAGATAGAATGCATCCATCAAAGACTTGATTGCTGGAAGCAACTTGGATGCTGCTTCGGCGCCAAATCGAGAGACCACTAATGCATCGTCGCGCCGAGGCATTATGTCTCGCCCATACGCCGTCCACAGAAGAAAGGCCTCGGCAAAAACCGATGACTCCCATTTGCTTATCGCGCCCACAGCAATACCTCCTCGTCTTACGGCTATGCACCGCCGATACGCTTAAACGCGGCATCAATCTTAGTTAGCATTTCACGCAGTGCACAAAGCTCCTGCTCGTGAAGAATACCTTTGTGCTCTACGAGAACGCTCTTCAATGCGCCCTCCGCTTCTGTGTAATACTCGCTTGTAGAACCAAGGGCGAAGTCACTGGCGAATTGAACCTTCTCAGCTAACGCAGATGCACCACGCTGCTGTAGTATTTTCCGTAATCGCAACAGGTATTGATATAGCTCATCAGTAAGTAATCTCTTATCCATAACTATCCTCACTCAAGGTATGTGGAACCATTCGATTTCGACACCGCCAGGCTGAACAACGGCCTCCATTGACCCGCCAAGGTTGGTTCCTATACGTGGCGCTGGTCGGGTGATCACAGGTGCACCAGGGCGGACAGTTCCACCCATCATCCACGAATAGCCTCCTGAAGGTCCCGGAGGCATACCCATCGCGTTCGCATAATCTGGGGTAGATGCTGGATTAGAGAACGACCAGAATTGAGCGTCACCTGTGGCTTGACGCCCAATCATACCCTGGCGATAGACAGGAACACCCGACTTAGCAACATTCAGTGCAGACATTGCCTCTGGTGTGGCCGCTTGTAGAGCAGGCCCACGGGGCGTCATCACACTATTTGGGGCCTGTTCAAACAAGGAGCTGCCCTTAAGGAAGTTGTTCGCAGCGGCTTGCCCTTGCCCGAACGCCTCGTATACATCTCGCGATGTCCCTTTCCAGAATCGGATGAGCGTAGGGGCCTCTGTTCCAAATTTGACGACATTGCACGCAGCGCCGGCAATGACCGCTATCTGACTGCCGATTTTCAGAGAAGATATACCTGCCCCCTTGAGGTCGCCGCTCATGACTCTGGCGGTAAGCCGGTCGAATTCTTTGACATCCAGGACCAAGTCGTATATTTGGAAGCCATCGTCGAAGGCTCCTCCTTTATCTATAATTCCCATCTTGATGGCACAGGCAATCTCCTCATCTTCATTCCAAGGCATGATCCGGCATCCTTTGTTGCCCGTTATCTCGTACTGCATGGGGACATCGAGATAATTGAGATAGTACTCTGGGCCTGATTTTATCTCGCCTGGCGATGCCAGCTTATACCCGTAACGAACACGTTGCCACCAACTTGCCTCGTTCGCAGGTATCTTGTCTCGAAATTGGACACTTATCCCTCTTTGCAGGGCATTGGTGTAGTAATTAAGGAATTCCGAATCCCGCCGCAATATAGTCTTCACTCCTTCGATAGTCGCCAGTCCCAACGGATCGATCCAGTTGGTGGGATTCGACATGACGTACTCATACAGGTTCATGCTGTCCGCATAACCTAGGGGGTCAGTTTGGAGGAATCTCCCCGATTCCGGGTCGTAAGTTCTGAAGCGGTAATAGTACAGCCTGCTTTCAGTATCTAACCTGCGTCCTGTGAAGAAGTAGGGATTGCCAGCCGCAGAGGGCACCGAGGCGTCTGAGGGCTTTCCATACACGTCGTACAGGTAGAACTCTCTATCGCTTTCCCGCTGGAACTTGCCGCCCACGATGCCGATCACGGAACCAAGAGCGTCTCTGAGGTAGTAGAAACGGGTTTCGTGTGTTGCGGGCAGCGACGCTCCATCGGCGGCGAGGACGGCGAAGTCGTGCAGGTCTACCAGGCCGCTTTCGTCATAATCATACGTTTCGTCGTCCGTAAGCCATGCATTGGCAAACCCTGCCAATCTCTGAATGTCACCGGGATTATAACTTTTCTCCGGCAGGAACATCGCAAGCACTTCATCGATACCGTTGCCGTAGACGAATGAGCGAGCGAACGCTTCGCTTCCGCTGTCTGGCTTCTCGTACTCGGCGACCACTCGACCGAATAGGTCATAATAGTAAAAGGTCGTTTTGCCGCCGGCAGCCTTTTTGATTCGTCGCCCTAAAGCATCATAACCGTACTCGGCAATCGTGGCGGAACCTGCATTCTCGATTTTCGTCAACCGATTTCGATAGTCATAGGAATACTCAATCCCATCTCCATCCGCCTGCAAGTTTCCATTGGCGTCATGTTCAGGATAGAAATCGTTGGTAAGGCCGAATGCGTATTCTTCATGGATATGTGTGTACTGGTTGTTTGGATTATGAACAAGGGTCTGCAAATAGCCTTGTTTGGTGATTGCCTGATAGCGGTTGCCCAAGTGGTCATAAATAAATTGCTCACTTGCCGTCTGCGGGGCGGCGGGCATCGACATCATGACGAAGCCACCACCATCACCGGATTCATCCAACCACGAAGGACTCGAAGGAACACGAAGATTTTTACTTCCACTTCCGGAGCTTGCCGGAAGGGCGGCCATTATCTTCTGTATCCGCTCGACGGCAAGCATATCGACCTGATCGGTTAGTTTGCCGTCTTTGTCGTAGGAACTGAATACCTTCGCGGCCTCATTGCCTGACGCATCGTAGCTGATGCTGATAATGAGAGTACCGCCGACGGCCGGGTACAGCGTAAAGAGGGTGATGCGCCCGTTGGAGTCGGTGATAACGATACCGATGAGTCCGCCGCTGTCATTGCGGATCATTTCGTAAGTGCTCTGGCCAGCGGCTTCCTCCTCGCCGAACTCAACCAGAGTCACCACCGGCATGTCGCCGTTATTGTACTCTTTCACGACCGTATCCAGTCCGGCCTTGATGATGGCTGCATAGACCAGTCTCTGCTGCTGGCGCACGTCCCTGACCTGCAACTGAGCCAACTCGGCAAACGGTTCATCCGAGACAAGCCACTTCGATGCGACGCCTGCCGCGAACCGGACGTCGCCCATGTAGTCGCCGAGGCTTGCAAGGCCCGTTGGAGAGCCGTAATCGGCCTGGATGAGCCGTTGCAGATTATCGTAGGTGTAGATGTCCCAGACCGGGACGGCCAGATGGTTGTACTTGACAGAATCCCGATTGGAGTTCTCATCATAAGTGTATATCAAGTCGAGGAGCGTTTCGCTGTCGGGACCTATGCTCCTGCACCTGTCGATACGCCCCAACGTGTCATAATAGCCCTCCCACTGCGTATCGGCTTCGGGAAAGCCGATGACCTTCGTGCTCGAGCCGATGTAGTGATAGTTGACAATGCGGTCTTGACCCTTGTCGATGGTCTTGATCCGCCCCAACCCATCATGGGAATAGGTGATCGTCTGTCCGTTATGGGTGCGGGTCAGGACGTTGCCGCTGCCATCGTAAGTGTAAGTGATCGTTTTGGCGTCGAGGTCGTACAAGGCCGTCGATTCGGACTCAGGCAGACCGAGGCCGTTATAGGCAAATGTCGACGTGGCCGTCGGAGCTTCATCGTCTTCCCTGTATGTGCCGACAAGATCACCCGCGGCATTGTACTCGTATTCCGCAATGAAGGAAGGCGAGCCGAATTCCAAAGCCTCGTCATCGCTCTCGATGATGACGTTGCCTACCAGATCGTACCAGTAGTAAATGCTGGTCCCATCCCTGCGGACCTCTGTGTTCACCTTCCGCAGGGCGTTATAGGAGTATTGAACGAAGCTGTCGTCCGGATAGGTGATCTTCTCGATCTGGCCGCGCTTGTTGTACTCATACGCGGTAATCTGTGAAGCGACGTGTTCGGTCGTGTCGTTGGGGTCATAAGCGATGACCTGGGCCTGTCTGTTCAGGCGGTCATAGACGTATTCCGTGGTCTTGTTCAAGGCCGTCTCGCTTACAGCGTCGTAGTCCTCGACGGTCAGGCTGACGTTCCCAAAGCTGTCGTACTCGCGATATGTCGCCACCGAATCGGGGCCAATCTGCTTCACCAGCCGGTCGAGCGCATCGTAATAGAAGTACGTCGAGGGGTCGGTCGCGTCCTTCACGCCGTCGCCATCTTCGTCCAGAGTCTTGCGGTAGAGATTGCCGTAGAGGTCATAATCGTAGAAGACCGTGACCGTGTAATCGTTGTTGGAGTCGGCAGGGTCCTTCTCGAATCTTTCCTGCTTGACCACCTGCACATTGTTCAATGGATCGAAATACTTGCGCGACTCGTTGCCCTCCGGGTCAATGGTCCGCCAGAGCCGACCCAAGTCATCGTACTCATAGGTTGTGACTGCCGTCGCGCTGGTTCCGTAATACGTTTTGGTTTCATCGAGCAGCCCGGTCGAGGTGTCGTAAATCGAATCCACGACCTTATCCACGGCCGTGTTGATTGCCGCTGTACTGGCCGGATCCTCCATGACCGCCTGTCGTGTCACGTTGCCGAGATTGTCGTACTCGTAGCGAATCTGCCGGACGGGTACATCGTCGGCTGGATTGTCAGGTGTGTAATTACAATCCCAGACCACCTGCTTGATGATCTGGTTGAGGCTGTTGTAGGTGTTGACGGTGTAATGCCCCGCGGGATTAACGGTCTTCTTCAAACGCCCGGCCGCATCGTAACTGTTCGTCGTGGTAAAGGGAAGGTTGGGATCCTCTTCGGTGTAAGGGTCGACAACGGTCAAGAGCTGCCCGGCATCGCTGTAGTAATAGTGACTGATGACATCTTCATCTTCGGGGTCGATTGCAGTGATCTTGCGGCCGAGGGTATCATAAGAATACTGCGTCACCGAGTCGTTGGTTTCCGGGACGCTGTTTGCGTCCTGACTGCCGATACCCTTGTGAATCACCTTCCGCAGATTTCCGGCCACGTCGTGGTCGTAAACGGTGATGACATCATCGCTGTTGTCCGGACAGCCCGGAAAAGCAACCATCCGCTCAATAGACAGATTGCCGAGAGCGTCATATTCTGTCCTCATGTCTTGCAGGATGACGCCATTTGGGTCGATCACCTGTTCAAGAATCACCGCTCCCGCGTCATCATATTCATAATGAACATACCCTGCTGCAAAACACGCGCCGGTTAAACAGCTACCTACCGCGGCCACCATGAGGAGGCCAAGAACAAGCAAATTGACTACTTTACTTCCCATAGTTTCTGACCTCCTTTTCAAGATTGGGCCCGATCAGACCTTTGATGCCTGCGAGAACATCGTTATGTTCCACAAGGTTCTCTATGAAAGAGACCGAGACCAATTCCTTGACGTGTTCATCTCCAGACCCCATACACTGGTCAAGAAAACTAAGAATCCGTTCAACTGGCGTTGCAGGTCCCGTTTCGCACAAACGTATCTGCTGCACGACGTAACGTGTAACATCACCCAGAAAGACGTGTGGCAAGAGTTCGTCATAGTCGTGAACATGCTTGTCGTACGCAGATCGAAGTTCTGGAACCCGCTCAAGAAGTAGATTGACGCATTGGATAGTGGTGGGAATTGGAGTCATACTTAGTTTCCTCCCAGTGCAGAGTTCAGATCGTTTAGCATCCGCTGTGCGGCAACCCTATCCGCCGCAGAGGCATTCGGGTTCTTTTGCAGCCACTTCTGAAGGGCACGCGCGTATTCACGACCTTTCTGGCTGTGGAACCTACCGTAAGTAGGCTGACCGGTCATCAACTCGTTACGAATGGCATCGGCCGTGCTGCCGCTTCCGATCTGGTTGGGAGTTCTCGTGCCCTTATAGAGGTCTTCAACAAGATTATTGAGCTTCGGATCGGTAACTGACGGCTTGGCGACGCCTTTGGGGGCGGTTGGCTGCTTACAATTGACTTGCGTTTTCTGGCTGGGTGGCTTGCCGGCCCATTTGTCTTCGCTCATATTTGCAGGGCCTTGCCTCAATGATGCTTGCATCGGGCCGGGGTCGGGGCGCTCGTCCAGTCCTTGTATCGCGTAGCCCATCAGCAGCGCGGCGGCCGGATTCCATCCTGAGAGGGTGTCCTGGATCGCCTTTGCCACGAAGCCGGCTTCGTATCCGGGGCGGACGCCTGCAAGGGCCGCACGGTATCCGGCCAACTCTTGCTCGATCACGGACCTGCCGGACACGCGTGCATACTCCCGGTTTGTCCAGTAAGCCCGGAAAGCTGCGTTTTGACTCATCGATGGCGTGGCGGCCACCATGGCGTCGCCACTCCATATGTAATCACCACGCCAGTCCGGCGGAGCAAAACTCGGCAGTCTGGCAAAGTAAGGCTGCAACCCCCACGGGTCGGTGTAATTGGTGGGGTTGGAGTTTGCGTATTCGTAGAGGTTCATGCTGGGCGGGCGGTGCGTGCGGAAGTACTCATTTCGCCAGTCCGTTTCCGGCGGCGCGACGTAGGGCGCCTTCACCACCCGGTCGAAGTTGTCGTACTCCCACTCGTACTCCGTCCCGTCCGGATTGCGCTGCCAGATCAGATTGCCGTTGGCGTCGTAATCGAAGGCCGTCCAGTAGACGTCGGTCTCTGCATAACCGACAACCTCCAATATAACCAGCCCCCGGCCGTCTCTCACGATGTCAACCCGGCGGCCCGTCGGATACGTGGTCCTCTTCAATTGCCCCTGAAGGTCGTATTCCCAGGTTGTGGTCAGATTGAACCGCTGGCCAAGATCATCATAATCCTCTATGATTTTGGTCCTTCTTCCCTGCGAGTCGTACTCGTATTTGGTGACAATCCAGTCATCGGGATTATCGTAAGTGAATTCACTGGCGGCCTTTGCCTGCTTGACCTTTTCAAGCTGTCCGTCGGCGTTGTACTCGTAGCGGGTCTGCGAGATGAGGGTAAGTTCTGAATCCGGGTCATTCGGGTCGCTGCTTGCGGAGATCACAAACTCACTGACCAACTCGCCGCCCAGGCCATAGCTCTTCCCCGTGACCACGTTGTCGGGGTTAAACTGCCGGATAACCTGGCCTAAAGTGTTGTACCTGTACCGGGTCCTGGCATGTATGCCACCCCAATCCGCAACGACCGAACGCAATTGGCCGGTATCAGCGTCATAGTCGTACCGCGTTTCGATCCAGTTGCCGTCGGCACCCTTCCTTCTTTCCTTGCTCAGACGCTGTGCTCCATCGTACTCGAACTGTATCTCCTGTTGACCTGCCGCGGTCTGGGGTTGTCTCTGCGATTCCAGAAGGTAGTCCGGCGTCTGATGAGGCCAACTGCCGAAGCGTTTGTAACTGTATTCAGTAACTCCGCCTCTCGGATTCGTATGCGTCTTGACCTTCCACAGGGGATATTCCTGCTCGCCGAGGCTAATATAATCGTACTTTTCAACAAATGTGTTGGCGTCGGTAACTGTATCAACCACGTAGGACTCGGCAAGCAATCCGTTTTCATGGTATAGTCGCACATCCGCTTTCCTGCCATTCGGATAGCGGGTCGTATAAAGCCGGAGGGTATCATTGGGGTCGTAAAGCGTGGTATAGGTTTCTCCTGACGGGTTGTCAACGCTGTCGTTGAATCTTCCATATTCCGTCTTCTGCTTCAATTCTGTGAAGGTGCCATCCTGATACTCGTACTTGGTCACCATGCAGTCGGATGCGTCGACGTACTTCCTTTCGACAACAGTACAGTCATCCACGGAGTAGTCCCATTTTGCCGCCGTGACCATCTGCCCTGTGCCCTCGTCGCAGCAGCACACCTCCAAGAGCCATGAGGAGCAGTGTTGCCGGTTCGGGGGTGATGACCTTGACGTTCTTCCAGACCGGATCGGCACCGAAGCTCTCGCCGAGGGTGGTGAAACGGATGGAAAAGGGATCGCCGTCGTACCACAAGCCCGTGATGCCTCTTATCTTGCCGGCTTCGTAATTCCACGACCACCCTTCGCGAGCATAAATGAACACATGTTCTGTCGTGGCATACTGGAAGCTGCTGATGCCGTCAATCCGTCCGCCGTAGAGATGAGCCATAGCATCCATACGCACCGTGAGTTCTTCGGTCTCGCCGCCGTAATAGTCCAAATGGCTATTGTACTTGAGCACGAGGTCCATTATTCCGCCGACACCCGTCCCCAAAGGGGCGCTCGTTGATCGCACCTCAACCTGGCTGAAGTCCCGGGCTTCAATCCTGTCTGCCCCCCCCCCATCTACAACGAGGGTACCAACCAGCCAGTCCACCTGCCATTCATACTCACCCGCCGAAATCAAACCGTCAGCGTAGCCGGCATAGACGACCGGAAGGCAACAAGCGAACAACAGCAACGGAACCGTTCTTTTCATCATGAGATTTCCCCTTTCGGAGTCAATTATACACTTTAACCCTCATAAAGTCAAGCCTACTCTAACAGGATGGTGCCGGTCTGCAACTCAAAGAAGTTGTAGTAGAGGGCTTCCATGAACCGTTGCCAGTCGCCGGAGTCGATCTCCTGCTGGATGTCCGGCTCGGTCAGCCAGAGGGATTCGAGTTTCCAAATAATGTTGGCCAGGTCCAACCTCTGCTCGTAGCTTGCCTTCTGGGGCAGCAAGGGTGTATCGACCGCTATCGCCTCGAAGGCACCCAAGAGCATGCTCTCGCCGCCGCCGGACATCATCTGGGAGTAACCACCCTGCAACCAGCAAGCCTGCCAGGTAAGCCACTCCTCGCTTTCGATCAGAGCGACAACATCGGCGAAGTCGATGGCGTACTCGCTGCAACCGACCGTCGAGATGTTGCACTGTGTGGCCGTGCGCTGCCACTGTTGCAGTTGTCCGGCCGTCACATAGGCGGAACTGTTCGGATCGTGCAGATATTGATAGGTCGGGAGATTGGGATCGTAGAGCGCCGGGTCGTTGGGGTCATGCGCCCGCCACACGGACGCCAGCCGGGCGAATTCGCCCCAATTGACGCGGCCGTCGGCGTTCCAGTCCATTTCATTCGAGGTGTCTTCGCAGCTTACCTCATAAGCCCCTATGTCGACGGTCGTCCCGTAAACCCTTTCGTTGCGGTCCATCTCCAGTTGGTCTTCGTAGTCCAACGACGGATTTCCAGCGTCCTTGCAGGGCGAGTCATAAGCAATGCGCACATTGTTCGGGTCGATGTAGGCGAACTTGGGTTTGGCGCTGAAATTATAGTTGGCGTCAAGATTGAGGTTCTGCCCATCGGGGTCGTTCGGGTCGTAGATGCAGCTATAGGCAACGTACTCCCGCCCAAACCCTGAGAACTGGTCGCCTCCGGCGTTATTCAGCCAGAGGATGCAGTTTTCGACTGCCGGCCAGTCCTTGTCATTCGGATCACTCACCGTACCACTATCCGCAAAGAAAAGCCCTTTGCTTCGGTTATGCGCCACGGTGTTGTTGAGCAGTATCGGCGGATAAGTTGGGTTAACCATAAGAATGCCTTCGTTACCCAACTCGCGCATATCGCTTTCAGAAACAATCGAGTTTAATATGACCGGCGTTGCACCTATGCATCGGATGCCGTATTGCCCGCTCTGCCTCATCCAGCAGTTTTCGACGTACAATACAGCGCCGTGTCTGGCGTCAAGCATAATTCCCTATCAGCGACAACTATTCTTTCCCTTTCAT
>DAOTMV010000086.1:0-10196 GCA_035450485.1 Anaerohalosphaeraceae bacterium
CGGCTGGGTTTACCGCACGCTGCAAGGCCGGCCGCCTGAGATTGCAGCCGGCAGGCGGGGCGGCCTGGTTCGTCAGAGGCCGTGAAGCGGGAAGAGGTTGGCCTTGACTTCCTCGATAACCTTGTCGATGGCTGCATCCACCCGGGCGCGCTGGTCGGGGTCCGGGTGGAGCGGCTGGTCGCGCAGGTTGCCCATGCCGGCCGTCGTGTCTTCGTGGCGTGCGTCGCCGCAGAGTGCACACCAGGCCAGTGCCCATGCCCGCACCGTGTTCTCGATGTGGTAGCCGCCGCCCCCCGTGGCGAGAATGGGCTTGTCGAACGCATGGATCATGGTGATCACGTCGACAAAGAGGTTGTTGGTGAGCATCAGTTGTGCCAGTGGGTCACCCGCCAGGCCGTCAACGCCGATTTCCATGACGAAGACGTCAGGTGCGAAGGCGTCGACCAGCGGCAGCACGGCCTCGCGCATGACCTTGAGATAAGCATTATCATAGGTGCCCGGCGGAAGCGGTACGTTGACGGCATAGCCTTTGCCCTCGCCAATGCCGATATCCTGCGGAAAACCCGTGCCGGGAAACAGCGTGCGTCCGCTCTGGTGGATGGATATGGTCATGACATCGCAGCGATCATAGAACGCCTCCTGCACGCCGTCGCCGTGATGCACGTCGACATCCACGTACAGCGGCCGCAAGCCCGCTTTGGCGAAGGTCTGCAGGGCGAACACGTTGTCGTTGATGTAGCAGAAGCCGGCTGCACGGTCGGGATGCGCGTGGTGGTGGCCGCCGGATGGGTTAAACGCGACCTTTGCATTGCCGGCAAGTATCTGCCGGGCGCCTGCGATGGTGGCCCCGCAGTTGAGCAGGCCGTAATCGTAGAGACCTTCGAAAACAGGGCAGTCAGCCGTGCCGAGTCCCATGCTCAGCATATCCACCGAGAACTCGCCGCGGTTGACTCGCCGCAGTGCTTCGAGGTATTCAGGCGTGTGAAAGGCTTCGAGAAACGTGTGCTCAAGATGTTCCGGGGCCGCTACAACCTTATCGTGCCCGGCCAGCAGCCCTAAAGACTCCAGGCGTTTACAGGTCAGCCCGGCACGTTTTGTATTGAACGGGCACGACGCGGGGTATGGGTACTTGTCGAGGTCGTCGCAATGTATGAATATCTTCTTCGACATGTCACCCCATCCCATTCCGTGGCTGCGGGCGGCTCAACCCTCAACAGTGTTCTTTCGGTTGTTCTTTTTTCCGTTGATTCTTCGATGGACGCGCTGCAGGAAAAAGAAGAACAATCCAACGGCGATGACTACAATGATCCCTGCATACCGCCCGTAGACTTGCAGTTGTTCTTCGAACTCGCGCAGAAAGAATGCCCAGCCCAGGATGGCCGCGTAGGTGCCCGCCAGCACGGTTGCCATATTGACCCAGGTCCGAAGGCCCAGGAGAAAACCGATGACACAACCGACGACGGGCCCGGTCATCCAGAAGGGCAGCCAGACAAACAGGAAGAGTCCGATAACTCCATACCTTTGTACACGATCCTTGTGGGCTTCCGCCGCGCTGTGAATCCGCAGGAAGGTGGCCCGGAGCCGTTTGATAACCACCAGGCTGCTGCAACTGAAGACAAAGAGCGGATAGAAGAGAAAGACCAGTATTGTTTCGAGCATCATCACGACCAGAATCACGATCGCGTTGTGCAGATCGGACGAGTATCCCCAGGTCAGCGCAGCGGCTCGCCCGACTACGATCTCCATGGCGGTCATTACCAGCAGTACGTGCGCCTCTACTCTGAAGAGGAGGCCGCTGAGAGCAATGAGGACAAGATAAAGCAGCGTAAGCCCCAGGCCAAGCAGCAGCACCTGACCTTCCGGAGTGCGCACAAGGCTGGCCCTGAACGTCAGGCTGCGTGGTGCGGTACCGTCGACCGCCTGTGCTGATGAGTTGGACATCAGTTGTGAATCCGATAAGCCGAAAAACGATAAATTCTTATTATAGCACAACTTGGCCCCAATTTGTAAAGGGCATAGCGTGGCAAAATCGCCCCGCGGCCGCCAAGAAACCCCTTGCCGGAGGCGAAAAGCTGGTTTTTGTGCATGTACCCATCGTACCCGAACATTTTTTTTGGGCAGGCCTCAGGCACTTTCCTGTCGCCGGGCCTTTGTCAGCCACTCCAGGCCGCAAGGCGATGTTAAAGGTCGAATCCATTGAGAGCGTGGCACACATGGCGACAATCTTCAGCGGCTCTATAAAAAAGTCGTCGCTCCGCGGTGGACGTTCAATCGAAAAGTCCTGCCGGCTGTTGCGGTTGTGGAATGCGTCCACGCGCAGAGCTAACGCAATGATTGTTAAGCCACCGGCCAAGTGCAGCACGTACGGCATACCCAATCAGCCGTTGAGGACAATGGTGGCGGTGATGGGATAATGGTCCGAGCTGCGGCCGTGTTCGCGAATGATCTGCGCATCGAGCACCTCGACGCGCGGCTCGGTGAGGATGTAATCAATTTTGTTGTGTCCGCGAGCGCCGCGGTAGCCGCCGGTCGTTCCCGCCTGCCGCTCGTTGGGATGAATCACGCGGAAGGTATCTACCAGCGGTATAGGCGACAGCTCGTCACCGAGCAGGGTCTGCCCCTTGAGATACTGTATGACGCGGTTGTTCTCGCCGGCGTTGAGATCGCCCGTCAGGATCACAGGGTCGTCATAGGGCCGCGCGGCGAACCGTTCGAGAAGAAGGGCTGCGCCCCGTTCCCTTGCGAAAGAGGATGCGCTGTCGAGATGCGTGTTATACAGGTAAAACGCGCGGCCGGTGTCCTTGTCGATGAAACGGCCCCACGTGCATATCCGCGTAAACATGCCCCAGCTTTTGGAGCCCGGCTCTTCGGGCTTATCGGACAGCCAGAACGTGTCGCCGCTGCTGACCTCGAAGCGGTCTTTGCGGTAGAGGATGCAGCTGTATTCGCCGGCAGTCTTTCCATCGTCGCGGCCGACGCCGATGAGCCCATAGCCGCTCAGGCCGCCCATGATCGCATCGATCTGATGCTTCAGGGCCTCCTGCAGGCCGCACACGTCGGGCCGGTAGCGACGGATCACGTCAATCACATCGTCCTTGCGCTGGTCCCAGCTGTGGCCGAACATATCCAGCGGCGTTGCCACGCGGATATTGAAGCTCATCACGCGAAGTTCGAGCGGGGGGGCGGGGGGTTTTGACAGTTGCTTTGGTGAGAGGAGTTCTTCGAGTGTGGGCAGTTGCGACGCCGACAGACCGACGGCCGACGTGAGAAGAAATGCAGCCGCAATAAAGTACGCTCTGCCGTGATCAGACAACGCCATATTGTCTCCTGATGAAATTGCCAGGGTGAATACCGATGTCCGCCGGGACGCCCGGCTTTGCAGGACCGGGCGGGCCTCAAAATGCACTGATCAGGGGACATCGGCCGTCCATGCTGCTGCCGCTTCGCGGCGGCCTTGCCACAGTTTAGCTGTGCCGATGCCCGCCTTTCAAGGCACGGCCTTCGCGGCCGCCCGTCGGCGGAGGCATATTTCGCTCGAAAAGTGCAGACTGTGACGGCTGTAGGGGAAACAGGTTCCGATATGTGCCTGATTTTCGGGCGGCCGGATTAAAGCCCCTTTTCGATCTCGGCCATGACCACAGGTGGGCACTTGCCGGTCCGGCTCCACGCATCGTAGAGTTTCCGCGAGGCCTCGTCGGTGCGGTTCTCCTCGACGAGGAACTTCAGATATTCCCACGACATGGACTGGTACATCAAGCGCACGATCACCTTCTTCGCCGCCGGCGGAATCTCGAACGCTGCATCGTCCCAGTACTGCCCGTCCTGGTACTCCTTGCCCACGGGTTCGCAGAGGTGCTCCTTGAACTTCTCGTTGGTGAAGCCCTTGGGCGGGATGCGATTGTCCTTGGTGATGATATCGTTGAGCACAAAGTGGAACGACGGTCCGGGCTTCTTGTTGAATTTTGCGGCGGCGGATTCGCTGATACCGGGCAATACCTCATAGACCACGGTCTCTTCAGGGTCGAGAAGCGTAGGGGCAATGACTGCCTGGCCAGCGAGCGTGTCGGACTTTTCACCGTAGGTGCCGATCTCCTTGACGATCCTGTTGCCATTTCCGAGGAATTGCACGTTGATCCACATGCGGCGACCTTCCGGATAACCGCTGGGCAGTTTGTGGCCGGTGAGGTTAGTGATCCGGATCTTTGCCATTTTGCCGTCCGAGACATTCAGATCGAGCGAGGCCGCGGCTTTGAGCATGGCATTGGCGCGCAGCTTCGACGCTTCAAACGCCTTCCTGTCGACGTCGCGGGGGTACAACTGGGCCACTGCATCCTGCACCCACGTCGAGCCGCCTGCGGGGCCGTGCATGACGAAATGCTTGCGGTGCAGGCTGCCGAACCGCGACGCCTGGCCGCCGCCCTTGACGGCCGGATAGTGGCACGACTGGCACGAGCCGTCTTTGCCCTGTCTTGCGAAATCGCTCAGGACCCATTCGCTGTACGTGCGTTCGATGTGGCCGAAGGAGTAGACCGGCTGCGTCTTGACGTCCTTTGCGAACGCGGGGTTGGAGATATCGTGGCACGTCCCGCACAGATGTCCGGACGCGTGAAATTCCGACTTCAGCACGTCATGCGGCATTGCGCCGGTGCCGTCGCCGTAGGGGCCGCGCACGCGATTCTGCGGGTCGGCGACCATCATGGCGTTGCCGTAGCTTGGCGGCACGTCTTTGATGAGTCTGGCGGCTTCGGGCCCGAGCGGGTCTATCAGGCGATGGCAGACGTCACAACTGACGCCGTGCATGTCTTCCTGATTGAGAGCGGTTGCGTCGGCGGGTGTCGAGCGATTCTCGAGCCATCCCCGCGGGGCGTGACAGCGCAGACAGAACTCGCCCACGCCGGGCAGGTCCTGGTTGGCAACGGCCAGCGTCGCCAGGAAGATGGGATCGCGCATGGCCTGGGCCATCATGCCGCCGGACCACGAAAACATGGGGTCGGCCTCGCCGTTTCTCGTATTGGCGTGGCACATGCGGCATTGCTCGACCTTGGCAAATTCGATGCCGGCCTCCTCAGGCTGCATGCCCGGCAGAAAGATCTTTGCCGATACCGGCGCCGACACGACCAGGCTCGCCAGACAGAGCAGCAAGAAACACTGACCAGGACGCATATCAATCTCCTGTGATCACTTGTCAGTTAAAGACTTAAACAATGCCATTAGTATACCCGATTTCGGCGGCAATTGCAGTGAAAACTTCAGACGTTTTGTGTCATGTCCCAGAGCAAGAGCGGGTTGTGGCACGCAATGTGCAGCGGCCGGCTACTTCAGGACGGGCAGGAGGTTGGTGTGCTCGTCGGTCCAGAGGGGGGTCTTGTCGGGCAGCGGGGGGAAGGGTGTCGCCGCGGATCTTATTATGGGAGTGTCGAAATAGCCAGGGTCGCGGGAGAGGAGGATCCAGTCAGAGTCGTAGGTTCCGAGTGTCTCGTCACGATGGGTCTCGATCCAGGCGGCGTGGAGGTTGAAGTGGCTGGCGAGCCGCCGGACGATGCGGGGCAGGTCGACGTGATTGTTGGATATGTGGAGTGCGAGGGCCGCGTGAGGGGCTGATTGGAGATGGCTTAGGTAGATTTCAAACGCCTCGACGGTAAGGAGGTGGACGGGCACGGCGTCGCCGGTGAAGGCGTCCAGGACGAGGAGGTCGAGATCCTGCGGGGGCTGGTTTGCCAGCGAGAGGCGAGCGTCGCCGATGATGACGTCCAAGCGGGCGGGGCAGTCCTGGAGGTAGGTGAACCAGGTGCGGGCGAGGCGTTCGACTTCGGGGTTGATTTCATAGAAGGTGAAGTGGTCGCCGGGGCGTGCATAGGCGGCGATGGCGCCGGCGCCCAGGCCGATTACTCCGACTCGGCGCGGTGCGTCGGGCAGGAGGGTCATGGCCAGGCCGATACCGCTGTGGGCGGCATAGTAGGCAAGAGGGCGTTTGTGCCGGGGGCCTTCGGTGAACTGGACGCCGTGATTGGTTTCGCCGTGCTGCATCAGGCGGAAGGTGCGGTTGCGAGCGTCGCGTTTTTCCCAGACGGTCAGCACGCCGAAGAAGTTGCGGCTGCGGGCGAGGGCCTTTCCCTGGATGGAACGGGCGCTGCGCTGGAGGGTGAAGCCGGCGACGGCGGCAAGCGCGATGAGGCAGGTCCACATGAGGCGCCGGCCCAATGTCCGTGCGCGGGGGGTTGGCTGGGTCAGGAGGATGAAGAGACAGCAGCCTAAGAGGCCGACGTAGAGTTCGAAATAGGTGGAGAAGATCAGCGGGGCGATAACGACGACGAACAGGCCGCCAAGGGCGCCGCCGGTGGCAATGGACAGATAGTAGGCGGTCAGGTGCGAAGCATGCGGACGCAGGCGGTAGAGTTCGCCGTGGAAGACCATGCAGCAGGCGAAGAGGGCCAGGGTGTGGACGGCGATGTAGAGGGACGCCGGGATGTCCGCGGTGAGCATGGTCGCCGCCACGAGTCCGATAAAAGAGAGCACGAACATAGTGACCCACAGCCTGCGGACATACCAACGGGAGTGGTCAAAGCATAACATAAAAGACAGGAGGTAGGCGGCCAGGGGCACGACCCAAAAGAGGGGTACCACGGTGATGTCCTGGGAGATCTTGTTCGTGACCGCCAGAAGCACCACGCTGGCGCCGGCGGGGAGCAGGAGCCACAGGAGGCGGATGCGCGCGGTGGGTGCGGGGGCGGGCGGCTCGAAGAAGAAGGGGTACGTGAGCAGGGCGAGGAGCGAGCCGGTGTTGGAGAGGGCGTAGAGGCGGTAGGGGCTGGCGCTGACGGTGCGGCTGAACCATGCCTGGATGAGGGGGCTCATGGCGGCGAGAACGAAGAAGGGCAGGCCTACAGAGCGGGCCAGCATCAGGAGTATTCGGACCACCGGGTTACCGGCAGCGGCCGCACTGGCGGAGGGGACGATGGGCAAGGCGATGGCGGCGGCAACAAGCAGGAGTACATGGGCGCCCGCCTGGCCGCGGGGCGGCACGTACGTGACCAGCAGGTGCGCCCAGGCGTAGCCGGCCAGCAGCAGGACCTGAAAAAAGAGCATGCAGGTCGTCCAGACGTCCGGGCTGCCGCCGAATGCGGGGAGGATGAAACGTGCCATGATGGGCTGGACCTGAAAGAGCAGGAACGCACCGGAGAAGATGGCCGCCGTCCCGGCCGCCAGCATGGCGCGGTCGGTAAGGCGCAGGTTCGGGTTGGGCTCAGATGTCTGCATGGGTACGCGTATCCCTGAAGCCGGTCAAAACCACCTATTATAGCGGGGCGCAAGCCGATGCTCAAGGGGGCGCATTCAAAGGCAGGCAGTTGCACCGGCTGGGGGCCGGCGTCGCTGAGCGGCGTTAAAAACAGTGAAAGCGCCTGCGGTGAGGTTTTTTCGTTTTTTTGTTGACTTCTAGTCCGGGATTGGCGAAATTAGTTATGAACGTGCGTTCATAATGCCGCGTAGGGTTGGATATGCCGAGGCCGTGTAAAAGACGTTGGATAGCGGGTTTGCCGCAGTCGGTGGTTTATAAGCCGGCGGGGATTCCTGCGAGCGCTCTGGAGTGGCTGAGCCTGGGGCTGGACGAGTTTGAGGCGATCCGCCTGGTGGACTATGAAGGCCTGGATCAGGCGAAGGCGGCGGAACTGATGGGGATTTCGCGGCCGACGGTGACGCGGATTTATGCCAGTGCGCGGCGGAAGATCGCAGAGGCTTTGACCCAGGGCAAGGCGATCAGTATCGAGGGAGGTCCGGTGGAGCGGTTGGGGATGGGCGTGGGTGGGATGGGGCCGGGCGGATGTGGCGGACGGCGGAGGAGACGCGGATGGTGCGGGGGGAGAGATCGGATGTCAGACGTGTCGGACACGTCGGAACGGTCGGAGGGGTCGGATCCCGGCGCGCCGGGAGATCCTGGCGCTTAGAAACGTGGCGATAGATTAATTGAAAGGGGAAGCGATGAAGGTTGCGATAACCGCACAGGGGCAGGAGTTGTCGAGCCCGCTTGACCTGCGGTTCGGGAGGGCGAAGTGGCTTATATGTATGGATACCGAAGGGAACGGGTTTTCGGTACATGACAACGCCGTGAATCTGCACTCGGCGCAGGGAGCAGGGATTCAGACGGCGCAAAACGTCGTGAATTTAGGGGTGGAGGCGGTGATTACCGGCAACGTCGGGCCCAATGCGATGCGGACGCTGAGGGCGGGCGGGGTGAAGGTGTTTTTTGCGGCGGCGGCGAGCGCTGAGGCGGCGGTTGCGCTGTTTAAGGGGGGCGCGCTGCAGGAGGCGTCGGAGGCGAACGTCGAAGGGCATTGGGTTTGAGGATTCGATGTGAAGACCTGCATTGACTGCATTCCGTGTTTCTTTCGTCAGGCGCTGGAGGCGGCGCGTTTAGTCAGCGACGATGAGGCGGTGGCCGAGCACGTGCTGCGGAGCGTGGCGGCGCTTGTGAAGGACCTGGATATGGACCAGAGCCCGCCGGAGATGGGGCAAAAGATTCACCGCATCGTGCGGGAGCGTGTGGGGATGGATGACCCTTACCGCGGGATCAAGCAGACGTTCAATGAGGCGGCCCTGAAGCTGTATCCGGAGATGCGGCGGCTGATCGGGGCGTCGGAGGAGCCGTTAGGGACGGCGGTTCGCTTAGCGATTGCGGGCAATATCATCGACTTCGGCGTCAACGGGGGCGTGCAGGACGGCGACCTCGAGAGGTCGATCCGCCAGTGTCTGGCGGCGCATTTTGCGGATGGGCAATTGGCTGCGTTCAAGCGGGCGGTGAACGAGGCGGAGGATATTCTCTACCTTGCGGACAATGCGGGCGAGATTGTTTTCGACCGGCTGCTGATCGAGCTGCTGCCCGTGGAGCGGGTGACGGTTGCAGTGAAGGGCAGGCCCATCATCAATGACGCGACGATGGAGGATGCGATCGTGGCGGGGCTGCCGCAGATTGTGGAGGTGATCGATAATGGGGACGATGCGCCAGGGACGGTGGCGGAGGCATGCTGCCAGGAGTTTCGGCGGCGGTTTGCGCGGGCGGACCTGGTGATTGCCAAGGGGCAGGGTAATTTCGAGACGCTGAGCGAGGCGGACAAGCACATTTTCTTCATTCTGCGGGCGAAGTGTCCGGTGATTGCCATGCATCTGGCGTGTCCCATCGGAACAAGCGTGTTGCTGGAACATAAAGCGAGCGAACGAAGACTTGTGAACTGAAAGGGGGTGCATTATGCCCAGAGGTAACGGAACGGGGCCGGGGGGTGTTGGCGGCGGCGGCATGGGCGGCGGCCGGGGCGCCGGTCGCGGGCCGGGCGGCAGAGGACGAGGCCGGATGGGCGGACCATCGGCGGCCGGGCCGGGCGGGCAGTGCATTTGCCCGAGCTGCGGATATGCGGAGGCGCATGCGGCCGGGCAGCCGTGCAGTGAAAAAATGTGCAGTAAGTGCGGTACACGAATGGTAAGGGCATGATTTCTACCTGAAAGGAGGTGCATTATGCCACGCGGAGATGGAACGGGTCCGATGGGAGCTGGACCCATGACAGGCAGGGCGGCCGGGTTGTGTGCGGGTTATCCGACACCGGGTTACATGCAGCCGGGCGGCGGACGTGGCTGGTTTGGCGGGTTTCGAGGCCGAGGCGATGTGGATGTTTCATAATTGTTTAGTAGACGAAAAAACGGGTGAAAACGGCAGCGCTTTCGCCTCACATTGCCGCCGAATCTCCACAAATCACCACAAATCCCTGCGCAAAACTTGCACGTTTTTGGCCGTTTTGGGCTGAAAACCACAGGTAGGAAACGTCGGGAATTTTTTGTCGGTGGCGGAGTTATCGGGTCGACTGGTACGGGTTCTGGCGGTGTCGGGACGGGTTATGAGACCGGACCAAAACTGCATCGCGAACATCATAAATAGTAGGGGTTGTGGGGGATGTGTTATGTCGTCTGATGTTAGATTCTGGTGGTGAACGGACTACTTAGGCGGCAGGAGGGGGCGCTTTGACGCAGGAACGAGATTTAGAGAGCTATGTTCGGAAGCATTTTGCGCAGGAGACATACAGCGAAGGCAAGTGGCACCCGCGATGTATTCTGCAGAAATGGATAATCGCAAATGAGGGGCGCGAGGAATGCCTTCAGTTTCTAGTGCCGTTTCAATTTAATGAGTTTTACTTTGCTGGGTTTGTTTGTTG
>DAOTMV010000087.1:0-9705 GCA_035450485.1 Anaerohalosphaeraceae bacterium
CATCCCCAACATTCCTGCCCCGCCTAATCCGAGTTCAGCAATGTTGGATAGTGCTCCGGTTGCAGCATTTACGCCCTGAACGGTTTTCATAAAATCATTCGGCCGCGCCCTTCGTGCATCATGTCTTCTCTGCCAATTAAGCGCTGCCGCTATACTCTCATCTATTGCCTGTTTCCCAAGGGTTAAGCCCCTGTCGGTGTATGCTCCCTGTAGCTTGTTGGCAAGGTTAAGAATGCTGTTCCCGTAGTTGTTTCCCGCTTTTTCGAGTGATAATGCTGCTGCCGGACCTTCTACGCCTGTCTGTGTCAATCTTCGAGCATAGTCGGATAATCCGATGTCTCTCTCGGCTGCCATGTTGTTTCGTGCGGAGGCGAATTCAGGCAAGTCCCACGGGTTCAACTTTCCAGATGACAGGCCATACGCTTTGCCTATCTCGTTTTCTCTCAGCCGTTTTCCCATGTATTTTGCTACGTTCATCTTTGCCTCCTATAAGTCGTCTGTAAAGCCATTTATTCCTAATGCGTAATGCGCTGCCGTTGTTTCTGTGTACCACCATAAAGTCTGTGCAGTAAGCATTGGGAGGGTAAAATCCTTAGAACCAGAAACGCCATACGATATATCTCCCGTTCCTTGAGCGTCACATACTGCCCCTACCCTTACTGTTGTGTCAGCATTAGAGGCAACCCACATCTTCCTGGCTGATGTTCCATCACTTAAACCTATTACACCGTGAACAAGTTTTGCCGTTGCTGGCACAAAATCAGATACATCCACTTCGTCAACTGCTGCTATGTCAGCAACATGCTCATTCCATTTAACCCAACGGGTGTTGAATGTTATCCTGTCGCCCATCTGATAACTTGTTAATATCCGTCTAATACTATTGAACCATACCGCACCTACCCTCACAAAGAACGTATATCCTGTCGGTAAAGTAGGTGCTGTTGGACTTGCACTTGATAAACTTGAAACATCACCCGTAATAGGATTATAGATAAAGAAAAAGTGTATCCATGAGGAAGCATCAAACGCTCCTGCTTGGTCACGCCCCCCTGCTATCGGCCCTGCCGTACCTACGTTATTGGTTTCATCAAGACTCGTTAAAGTTATGGTGTTTCCATTCACATCATGCAGAATTGCCACATCTGCTGTGTATTGCTGAGTAGCAGTAGTCTTGTATATTCCTCTCAAATCCAGAAAGTAACTTGATGGTACTGCTATCTTGGCCTGTGTCTCATGGACATAGGATGAAGGCTCAATGCTGATAACGGTAGCCTCGTCAATCGAAGTATCGTACAGTTCAAGCCTTCCATCTTCCCTTGCAACGCCTACGGCTGGAACAGTGTTGATAACCGTTCCCGCGCTGTCAAGGACGGTCTCGCTGACAAAATCCTCGGTTGATTGAACTGTGGTTGTCGAAGCCCCCGATTGCCCTAACTGCTTCTGCAACTTCTTGATAAGTTTTTCCTGCTTCTTTAACTGGTTGTTCAGGTCTTTCAATCCGTTCTTGTCAAAGTTGCGTATCATATTTCTCTCCCCTGCAAAGCAGACCGAAGCAAGCAGAAAAACCGTTGCCAGTGCCAAAACCGATGTCTTTTTCATCCTTCATCATCCCTCTAAGGTAAGGGGCAGTCCGGTAATCTCCCCTTTCAGTAAAATGGCCTCAATCGCAAGGTGCTTCCCTGCCACTGACGGCGCAATGGATAAGCCGATCTTTGAACCCTTCAGATAGTCGTTTACGCCCATGAGTTGCTCAAAATACGTGGTGTAGACCGTCGCAATGTGTCCGGTTGAAGGAAAGGTTTTAGTGATGGATGTATTGAGCGTCTGGTTAATTCTGAACTGAATTTTAATTGCTCCCGCGTTTGCCTCTGCGCTCCTGCCTTTTACCCATATTTCTTTCAAGAGAACTTCTTCGAAGGGGTTATCGGTAATCTGATAATCCTTGGTCACAACTTCCATCGTAGAGGCATATCCGGTATCAAGCTGGTAAACGTAGCCGTTTGTGGTGGCACCGTACAGTTCCCCTGCGTCACCGGGACCGTTGAAGATGCAGAAACAGCATACCGTGTAATCTGAGGTTCTCCACTTCTGCTCGGGAAGGTAACAGTCGAGCAAGCTCCTTGCCCCGCCTGAAGCAGCCTTGACGGATAACCATAAATGTTTGTTCCGGTAAATGGCTTTCGTGTACGCATGGCTGTACGTGCTCCCTGTAAATTTATCTTCTATGGCATCACTGATCGGCCCTGTTACCTGTGAGCCAGACATCAGATACACTCCGTCATAACCTACAAATGCCCGTGAGCCTTCCACGTCACATGAAGCCCATGGACCCATGGAGTGCTTGACAACGCCTATTTCCTCAATGTCGTCTGCCGTTATCTCTGCAAGGTCTACCCTAATGCGTCGTATTCCGGTAAGAGTGTTGACAAACAGAACATCATCATCAGTCCAAACATCCAGGATCTTTGAATCAAATTTCCATGCCTGCAACTCGCTCCATGCATACCAGTACCCGCTATTGGTGAAATAGAGGTATTCAGGGTGAGCCGCGTCGCCATATCCGGTGAGCCGGTTCTTGTAGGACGGCCCAAACTTGGTTATGGAAGGAAACCGGATAGTGCCCTGCGGTATGCTGTCATCTGTTGCTAAAATGCCTGTCTCATAATCCTCTATGCCCGTATAGTAGGTTGTTGTCGTGTTGTCCCATATAATCTCATCGAGCCGCGCTTCACTCCCTAATGAACCGCCCTTGCGGAATATCCATCGTCCGATAACGGAAGCGTCCTGAGACACTGGAAGAAGGGACAATACCGCCCGTGAGCCTGAAAGTTCTACCTCGTCGCTCCACTCTGATAATCCGGAAGGTTCATTGTTGCTGTTCACAAAACAGGTTGCAAACTGATAGATACCCGTGAGGCCCGTTCTCCTTCTCATGTGAAGGTCATCGAACCATACTTTTACCGGACTACCTTTGCTTGCCCCGTAGACAACATACTTCACGGCAACAACATCAGCCCATGTCTTTGCTGCGGTTCCAACACGGGTAAACTTGCTTTTCTGCACTTCCATATAGAGCCAGAGGTTGTCTATCTTGTTGGCTTTCTGTCCGGTCATGTTCAGGCGGGTTACAAGTTCTTCGGGTGTTATCTCGTAAAACATCGCATCCCCGTAATCACCGTCGTTTATATCAAACCATATCTCGATCTTCTGTATGGTCTTGAACCGGTTCCACTTCATATAAAAGCAGATGTAATCATCGTCGGTGGATGTTTCCGTTGCTCCAAATATGGTAAGATCAGTTGCCACAGCCAAACTTGCACTGTAACTTTTTTTAGCAGGACAATTGATATATATGGAGGTGTTTCCCTGAACCTTATAATCCTTGTTGGTGTTGAAACCCCCCTCGTCGCTCCATACCCATGCTTCGGTTGTTTCCATCGTGGCGATTGACTTCTCAGCAGACTTTTCCTCAAGTTTCCAATCGTCAAAGTACATGGTGCATGCGCCGGTTGTGTCGGCCTCGATCTCAATTCTGACAATCGCGCTCCAATCGGCTGTGCCGGTGTCGGTAAAAGCTGCTTTTGCTATCAGTAACTTACTCCAAACGCCCGAAGATGAACTGTTTAATCCTCCTGTTCCCCCAGGGGTAAAGATGTAGGTAAAATGTTTCGGTGTGGCTGTGTCAGAATAAAGACGGAGTTTGATATTCGTGAGGTTTGCCGTATTTGTGCAATAGACCCAACACGTTATTTCATCGGATGTGGGAGAGGCTACACCATCGATATGATAGGCAAGGTTCAACGATACGGTCTTGTAGGCTGTGTTCGATGCCCCTGTCCTGGCAAGTTTCAGGCTCTTTGTCCCCTGCTTGATATACCGGTGGTCCATGTTGTTTGAAATGTTAAAATCGGTTGTCCAATCTGCCGTTGCTCCCTCAAAGTTCTCGATAACCTTTCCGTAGGATGTGGCAAGGATAGGAGCATTTTTGATGTATACGTTATCAAAGTTGACTACCGCGCTTCCTGTTACTCCGGTGAGGTTTACATAAAAACGTGCTACGCTGTTCCATGCCGGTGTCCCGGTGGCTACAAACCGCGATCTCCTGATCTTTATATCAGTCCATTGGTTATCTCTCTGTAAAACAGCGTCTAATTCAGTCGGGTCGATTGTTGCCCTGTAGTAATTGCCGGATGAAGTGTAAAAGTCTATCGATATTGAACTCACATAGGCCCGCGTCCTGTGAAATACCGATATGCAGATAAAGTCGTTATCTGATACACTCCCGCCATTCGGGAACTTCGAAAAATCCTGTGCGGAAGCATAGGTAACATAGCCTGAAACGGTTGCCCCTGCCCCTGCCGTTATCTTGAGAGATCTCCTGTTACTCCCTGTCCTCTCCGTTGGTCTGAAATAGACAGTATCAACTTCAATGCCTGGACCGGTGTTTATCGTTTCGTCAGTCTCAAAATACGCAACCTTCTTGTAGAATCTCGGCGGTTCCAGTCCTGCTTTCTGAATGGCGTTGGTTCGCGGGTAGAATTCATAGGCATCGTCCGTTCCGTTGATGATGAAGGTTCTGTCCTTCCAGTTGACCCAATCATAGTCTACCCCTGCCGTTAATCCTGTCTGTAGGTCCCCCCATGCTACCCCCGTATCGTACTTTATTTTCCCATTACACGCGACTAAAGTATCTTTGTTACCCAAGTTATCAAAGGAGCGGAAAATTCCATCTACGGCGGCCCCTGACTCAAGCTGCGTGTATTTTGCCGTTCTGCCCGGAGCCACTTCCAACACTCCCTTGTCAAAACTACAGTGGGCGGCAGTCTGAAGCATGCCATCGGGGATGTCAGCCCCGTTTTTGTCGGTTGCTAACCCTGACTTGTCAAACTTGAGCAGTAAGGACCATTCTTTCGCCATTATCCCATCTGTCCCCAAAAGTTAGAATGTACCGACACTTTCAGCCTCTTTGTTCTTGCTGCCTTCTTTAAAAGGATGGATTCATAGTCACCCTTCCATTTTGCCGCAGCGTCCCAATCTTTCAGCCGTTCACAGCACTTGTAGGCAATGCCCGCAATAATGGCTTCCTCATACTTATCTTCGAGAAGGTGTGTGTAAGTGTCCCCTGTTGATGCCGGGTGGATGCCCCAATAGTAGAAATAGTATGTCCATGCCCCTGACGGCTTGTTTTGCAGATAAATCTTCGAATCTTCCCTGACGACGGTATACCGTACCGGCAATGCGGCAACATCGGTATTTGTTTTAGACCATTTCAGATAGTCGTCCGGGTCCATCCAGATCATTTCGTAGGAGTCAACCGTCATAAAGCGCCTGTCGCTGTAATCCGTAGGCATAGTAATATATGCGGTATCCGCAGTTGTCGTTCCCGTGTCTGACTTTGCAAGAATGTTATACCGTTCCGTCATGTCACGGAGAATTTCGTCAAACTCGGTGGTGAGGGTGATGGACTGCCCTGACCGTCCGGCCTTCTTAATCCCTGCCGCGATCAGTACCGATCTCTGGCTCGCGCTCATTTGCCTGTCTCCTTCTTATACCCGCATACCGGACAGTAGCCGAAATCAAACGGTTCCTGAGTGTAGATATTTCCGCACTTCGGACACCTGATGCAAAACCCTGTCACATGCCCGATGGGGAGGGATATTTCAATGTCGCCGTCTATCTCAAGGGTGATGCTCCCGGCCATTTATTTCGCCTTTTTACCGGTCACGGTCGGTTGTCCGTCCTCGCCAAATGTCCTCTCCCACCATGCCAAGGCAGTATCCTTGTGGGGTGGAGGAAGGATATTGAACAGGTTCTTATCCTTGATAAACTCACCATTGGGGAGAACATAATCGCCCTGAATGGTCTCGAATATCCGCAGATCGCCGTCAACAAACATGCGCCGCGTGGTCATCTCCACGTTTCCGAGTTTCTTGTATGATCCTACTTCCTGTGTCTGGCCCTGCATACATCCTCCTAAATAAAGTTAGAGGGGGCCGGCTCGCCCCCTTTGGTCGGTTATGCGCCTATTGCAAAGGCTCTTACCGATCTGTTTCGTAATACCTGACCGTCAGGTATTTCGAGCGGTACAAGACTGTCAATATCCTCCGGGACACCATAAACCCATGTGAGGCCGCAAGAGTTGGTTGCGCTTACACCTGTTCCTGATGTGAATGTTGCGGCTGTGGTTAATTTCTGCTTCGGGTAAAAGTTTGTTGGCTGCCACTGTGCGGTTGACCCTAACGTCATTGTGGTTGGGCCGATAGGCCATGACCCCACTGTGCTTGACTTTGTAGGTCCCGGCATCCATCCCGGCGTACCGATAAAAAGAGGCTGTTCGATGTTCCCGCCGCCGGAGAGTGTATATACCTGGCCGCTGGCGGCGTTTACATCTTCCTCGATAAACCGTGAATTCAAGAAACCGGAAGCTGGCTTTTTGAGATAGGTGAATGTGATAGATGCCGTAGCTGCATCCCACGCCTGAGAAGCAAGAATGCCCATGGTTGTAGCTGCCGGGTTGGTGTTCGTCCAATCCAAAGCGTATTCACCGGCTGCTGCTGTCTCGGCTTTTTTAACCGGCGCCGGGGTGCTGATTGTGCCGTTAAGGTTTAAACCAACAATGAGGCCACAGAGAAACGGCCCTGCGGTAAGAAAACTCACAATGTCCGGTGTCCCTGCTGTGAAGGTTATTCCGTTGGTTGTGGTTGCCCCTGCGGTCATTGTCTCTGCTTCCACGAGGTTCTGAAATACTTCGCTCCATGCCTGAGTGATGTATGAGATCGTCATTGTTGTATAATTATCCGACGCAAGTGTGGTAAGGGTCGCCCTCGTGCCAGGTGTGGCGCTGTGCATATCAACGGCCATCGTGGTAGTAACGGGTGTCATTCCAGCCGGAAGAATAGTCACGGCTACGTTTCCAACTCCCGCATAAAGAGGCCACGCCATCGGCCATCGGGTAGTGCCTACTCCATTAGTCAAGGTAACTACTTCTTCGAAGACTACTGCCGGAGCCCTGCGATACCCTTTGAGCTTGTTGTTGGTCGCATCGTACTTCCAGACGATGTTTTCCTCGTCCACGCCGGTTATAATGAGGTCCCCTGTATATTTCCATCCAAGATTTCCAATGGCGGGTAATGGTATTCCCCCATAGGGGTAGGTCTTTGCGCCATCCCCGAAGGTGAGTAAAACAAAGTCAGAGGTAAGTTTCCCTAATTTATAGGGTCCGCCTCTGGTTAAAGTTATGTCTGTTGCGGCGAGATTTGCCATTTCTTCATCTCCTGTAAAGAGGTTTGCCGGGAGAGGATTCTCACCCCTCCCGGGTTGGTTGTTTTAAACGTCTACGCTGGCCTGAAAATCGCTGTTGTTTGCCTTGCTTTCTTCCCGTGGCACTGCTTCTATCCACGGTTTCCAATACCCTGAACCGCCGTTATTCGAGAACTCAAACTTTAACTGGTCGCCTGCGTTCAACGAAACGGGGGTTGCAAGCTGGATATAAACGATCTTCCCGGCTGCTGTTCCCGTTGGAATGTGGATTACATCCACGGCTGTGGCGTTGGTATCGCTTCCCGTTGTCACCCTTCGCGTCACGGTGCATGTTGCGGCGTCGGTATCCGTTGCAACGGTGATGAGCACGCCCACCGCGTACAGTGTGGCGGGATGGTTAACATCCATGCAAACCGTTTTATTCTTCGCGCTGCCGATTGCGGTTTCTGAGCCGATTGCCGGGTCAATTGCGTTAATTACTGATTGGCTTGAATATGGCATGGTTTCACCTCCTATCCTATGAAGAAGTTATATGGCAGCCCTTAACCTTACCGGCTGTCGCTGTTGCGCTCCAAGAAAGACCGGCGCCGAGAACTCCATACCATGCGGCAGCGTGTACCCTGCCGAAGTCCTGTCCCATGTTTACCTGTGCCCTTACTTCCGGTGTTTCCACCTCTGCCATGACACAGAAGTCGTCGCCAAAGATTACCGCTTCGCCCAGGACTGAGCCGGTTCCCTTGTTGTTGGCAAGGTTTGTGGTGTCTTTTACCTCGATGCAGCGTATTGATTCGATCTTTCCCACTTCCGAGTTGTGGAGCACGTCGCCTTCCCTGAGATACTGTTTCCAGGTTTCAAAGGTAGGGTCATTTTTAATACCCCTCAATCCCTTTGTGGAGATGAGGCCGATATAATCGCCGTTCTCGTAGGGCGGAACGATGTAGGTATCAGCAAAAGCATCCCTGATGGCTGCAAGGTGCGCCACGGTGAGATTTGAGGTTGCCGATGTGGAGGCTGTGCCGTCCTCGTCAAATGTGCCTCCGGTCAATGAGGTCGGGATGTACTTCAGATAAACCGTTTTCATTGCAGTAGCATAGAGCCGGTCAAGGCTTTTCCTCATCTGCTCGGTTAAGGCTTTCTGAATCCTGTCCTCGGGGTCAAACTTGCTTAAAAGCTGGCTGATGTGAGTGAACGCCACGCCACGGCCATATTCGTAGACCGTGATGCCGACGCTTGTCTGGGTCATCGTGTCAATGGGGATGCGCTCTGTTTCTGTGAGAGCCGCACTGGTCGGGATGGAAAGAGCGTCAAAACGCATAATGGTGATCGTTTCACCTTTCTTCCGTCCGAACCCTGGCTCTGGCCGTACAAAATCAGCAAAGACGGACTCAACAACCGCTTGCTCTCTCAGCTTTGAACTGATCGTGTGCGATTTATAAGTACCGGTCGCTGTATCGTAATTCCAAGTCCATTCAGGCATGGAAAATACCTCCTATCTCAATTTTCTCCGTTCCTTGACAGCCCGGATTGCGTCACCCATTGTCTGTGTGCCTTCATCCTGGCTTGTTTTGGAAACCAGTTTACCTCCACGCTGCAAGATGTCAAACTTGCTGCGGTTCTTCTGTTCTTCCTGATAACGGGCGGTTTCTTTGCCCCTTATGCCGTCCACGATTGCCTTGCACTGAGCGATTGTCCAGGTAATCTGCTCGTCGAGAGACAGATTCTTGTCTGCCCATGCCGCCTGCGCCCAGAACAACTGCTGAATCCCTGGTATTTTGTCCAGTTCTGCCGCTTCAAGCGCCTTATCTACCGTGGTGTTAATAACTTTCAGGTCGTTCGCGGCTATTTCCTGGCGTTCCCGTTCTTCCTGCGCGGCTATCTTGGCAATATCCGCCTGTCCCTTCATCCATACTTTAGCCAGTTTCATGTTGTAGTCCGGGTCATCCGTCGATAGTTTGTTGGCTGCGTCTATCGTTGCGTTGAGTATCCGGTCCTGCTCAACCTCCCACTTGCCTTTCTGGTTGGGGTCGGCCTTCTTTTCCACTCCATCAATCCGCTTTTGCAGATCTTCGACAACCTTCTTGAGCTTGGCTGTCTCGGTCGTGGATTCGTGGAGCTTCTTTTCAGCCTCGCGGTATGCTTTCTCCGCTTCCTCGTGGCTCTTGTACTTCAAGGGCTTTTCTGGTGGCTTGTCCTCTTCCTCCACTTCTCCGAATCCTTCAAGCGGGGGCTTTGGCTCGATACCTTCCGGGGGCTTACCATCTGTTTCCTTGGCATCAAGGGAGGTGGTAAGTGTGTCCTTCGTATCTTTTCCGTCACCGTTTAACATTTCAGCCGTTACCGTTGTTGCCATTGTGTCACCTTCCAGCGTGTCCGTGTCGGGGCTGGCCTTTCTTTTATTTCAATCCGCGTGTCCTTGTGGGGGCGGTTGATTGCCTTCATTTC
>DAOTMV010000088.1:0-9685 GCA_035450485.1 Anaerohalosphaeraceae bacterium
GCAGTGAATGTTTCGCCGGTAACGCGCCCAAGCGTGTCCACCGCTGCCGTATATTTGATATGTGCCAGCGTTTTGCTGATTACCGTATCGCCCAAGTAGTAAGAATTCGCAAGCAGTGTGCCATCATAGGTGACGCTGTCAATCCGGCCCAGTGCATCACGTGTATAAGTGACTATTTTGTCGTCGGGACAGGTAATGGAGGGCAGTAGTCCTCTCTGATCGTAAGCATAGCCAACCGAACTGCCCACCCTCAAAGCATATTTATCATTTCCTTTTAAGTGATGGTACCGCTAAAAGTTCATTTTTACCAATCTCCACAAAAAATAAGCTCTTCTTGATCGTGGTTTGCATAGTCGTTCCAATCCATTTACGATAAGCAACTTTGACTTCGAGAGGGTTCTCAAAATAATACCCCCAAATATTGGAGGCCATGAAAGCATCATCGGAAGACCATTTACTATTGCCATCGATTGAAATGCCTTTTATATTTGCATATCTGTGATACCATGAATCCAAAGTGAATTGCACATCTTCTTCCGCTCTTTGTTTATCGTGGCTTTCTTTATAATCTCGAAACTGCTCTGTTTCAAGAATGATCTTCGAAACCTTAATAACACGCTCTGGCTCTCCTAGCCACTCAACTATTGTGACTTTTTGGATCACCTCGCCTCTTTCAACCAACTCTGAGTGCCTTTGGAAATCGTCTGGCACTCCAACCTCAGGTGAGCAGCCCATGAGAAGTGAAAGTAATATGAATACGACGACTAACAGTACTCGGTGGGTATCCATTGTGCATCCTTCTTATAACTCGGCTTATCCGTTAATCAATGCGATGTGCTGGGGGCGTACCAATTGGCACAAGAACTTCTTCGGAGCCAAAAAATCTTGCATCATCAGAAAATTTATCTCGTGCCGCATTTGTGCCACACGCGTACATCAACCCCAAAGCGAGTTTGTATTTTAACCCCCAATCTGAATAATAGGAGTACTCATCTTTACTAACTACTAGCCCACCCCAGTCTCTATCGCGATTCCAACTAAATGGGTCCCATATACTCCAAGGCTCGTTATCTCTAATCCAGAAACCATGCCCCCAGAAGAATATCCCATATAACTCTTGCGATTGCGTCTTGCTGCTCAAGTAGTTTTCAAACTGACTTGCAGTCCAGCCTTCTTCATCCTCTATGTAGTATCCTTGGCCTTTCAAACCATTGATATCTCGCGACCAACCCACATAATGTTTACCAAGCCCGCCTGCTTCTCCGGCCCAATAAGCTAATACAGTGTTTGGCACCCATGCTCCACACTTGTTAATACCATTTATTGTGTGGATCGCTCGTTTGCCCCAGTCATCAAACTGCTTCTCATTTAGACGAACAAGCTGTGCGAGTCCTCTGATATTATACTTCATTTCCCAAACGCCATTTGCCTCCACAAAAGCCCTAGATTCTGTGGACCTGTGGAATGCTGGCAACGCATATTTCCATAGGCCCCAAGCATCCCGCTTATTCACCGGATCGCCTTGGGCATACACCTGCAAGCCGCAGCCGTCGGAATATTGTCTTTGTACGCCGAACGGGTTGTTCCAGTTCTCATCGGGGTTTATGCCGTGCGGGTCTTCGGTGAGGAAACGGCGTTCGAGCGGGCTGTAATAGCGGTTGCGGAGATAATAGTTGCCGGTCTCGTAATCGTAGTAGTAACCGTTCCAGAGAATGCTCAACCCTTCAAGATCGACGCCTTGTGAGACATAGGGCGTGCCCCATGCATCATAGAAAATCTCATCGACGCCGCCGTCAGGATTAACCTTGCCGATTACGCTGTTGCGGAAATCCGTCAGCAAGTAATATCCGTTCGTCAAGAACGCTCCGGAAAGATCATTCGCGTCGGCCGCGGCCCAGTCAATCAGATTGATCTGATCATCTGCGTTTACATCCCATAGCAACTCGTCCTGCGTACAGTAGGGATAGCACAGCCAGGCTTCGGCAAAGTCAATGAAGTTAGCCAAGGCGTCATTCATTTCCGACGTTTGAGGGGACCGCATATAAACGACCTCACCGACCGCCCCATAAATATAATCGCGCGACCAGCTACCATCTTCATACTCGGCAATTACGTTGCCGAAGAGGTCATACACAAAATTCGTATCAATACCGTCGACGGCCTTCTTTGCCCGCCTTCCAAGCCGGTCGTACCCATACTCAGCAAAAACTCCGCCTCCATCGTCAACGTCAACAATCCGATCTTCATTGTCCAACCCGTAGGTCAGGCCGTCATCGACGGCGTTTGTCGGGTTGCCAAGAATATCGCTGGTATAAGACGTGCTGTCTTCGGCGGTCAGTTTGCCGAGACCGTCAAATGTGTAGTCGATGCCGTTGCGTTCATCGAGCCGGTATGAATGGCCGGTATAATCGTAACTGTGGGTCATAAATGGTGTACCGGTCGAAATCGCAGTGAATGTTTCGCCGGTAACGCGCCCAAGCGTGTCCACCGCTGCCGCGTATTCGATATTTGCCAGTGTCCTGCTGATCACCGTATCACCCAGATAACCGTATTCAACCAGAGTCTTGCCCTCATAACTGACCGATTCGACCCGGCCCAGGGCATCTCGCACATACACAACCGTCTTTCCGTTCGGGTAAGTAATGGAGGCAAGCAAGCCGCGCTGATCATAAGTATAGGCAACTGAACTGCTGAAGTCGCCGAAGCTCTCAGCGGCCCCGGTCAGATTGCCGAAGTAATCATAGGAGTAGACATTCAGCTCCAGGTCGTCTTCGTCGTCGATGTGAGCAAATGATATTCTTATTGCCCATCGCATCGTACAGAACTTCATCGAACGGCAGCAGACTATTCGGCTCGGACCATGCAGGTTGATCGTTATATTGGTTATAGCAAGACCTGCCGAGAGCGTTTCCCGGCGTACAGTCGGGATGGCACAGCAATGCTTCAACAAAATCAACGAAGTTGTCCAGGGCATCATTCACTTCTGTCGTATGTATAATAAGTTTTAACAACACTTTGTTCCAGATACTCATCAACATGTTGTGACGTCGATATGGTGCCATTACTAAAGAGGACTAAATCAACCTTTGTGCCTATCGCCAATGCAATCCAGTCAACTGAAGGCGTTAGGTAATCGGAGTTATAGACAAGCACAATCCTATTGTTTGAGGGCTTTGCTTCCGAATTGACAGATGTGAGGGCATAACCATGCCGATTAAAAAATGCTATACCAAATAGCGATGTAAGAGGAGTAGACTCCATGTTTATAGTCATTGAACCATCTGTATGTTTTACCATCACTGAACTCTCTAAAAGGTGTTCCCTAATTGCCGTCAAACAAGCTATTTGGTGAATTCGTTGAGAAGATATAAACCAAGTTGTCCAACCATCAAGCATTGCAACAATTAGTACGAGCAAAACAAAACACAGAAGTGCGCCATAGAATTTTTTTGAAAGTGTTTTCATTTTAGTCATTTCCTTCAACGAGCCCTTCAACAAGTGTATCCCATGAACACCAACACCCAACACCTCTGGGGCCTGATGCTGCCGATAAATAGCCATCTACCTCGTACGCAGTCCCATATTTTGAAACTACTGCCGTTTCCAGTAATACCGTTTCGCGTTTTTTGAAGAATTCATAAGTTCTTATTAAACATGGGCTTGCGCCATCGTTTGAAATGTTATAAATAGGTTCTCCACAGGCTGCATGGGGCAGCCGCGCTAATGTGGAGAACCGAAAATGGACACGGTAAAAGCACGGACGCTTAGACCCTATGAGGGCCGGACGCTCAGATCTATGAAACATCAATTGACCAATGCTGTCAACAGGCTTCATGCGCGAATTAATTGGCTCTTCGGTTGAGAAAACGATAATAAAACCCTGGTGGCTGCAACCGGATAACTCTATTGAAGTGTGGCAAAGAGCCACAACGGCCTTGCTATACGAAGAGAAACAGTGTAAACAGACAACAATCACTGGCTGGTTTTCAAAACGCCCATAGTGGCTGGTTTTGAGCGCCCCTTGACACACTCAGCGAAAGCAAGCGGTTACGCGCAAATCTCGTGCGCCCGCCTTGGAAACTGGCGATTTCACAAGGAATACCGCATCCTTTTCTGCCTTCCCCAAATGTTGATAGTCATAGTTGGATGAATTCGGAGGTTCTGCTCGCTAACTCCTTGCCCTCCAGATATTTGAAGCACTGAGGATTTCTTTTTAAGCTGGGTGCGTAATCCTATTCTCCCGGCGAGTCCACACTCAAGCACGTCCACCGTTGCCAGACATCTTCCGTAGAGTCACACGCATATCACTGTTTCACAATATCCTCTATGACAAGGACGGGGACATCAAGTTCTTCCCATTGCAACACTAAGCCTGTCTCATCTAACGGCATCGCTTCATCCTTCTTGTCGGGGTAGACCTTGCCATTTGCCTTCGAGAGCTTAAATGACCAAAACCCTTCCAAGCCTGTTAAGTCGGCGACGGGTTGTCGATACTGGGATTCCAAAAAAGTGGCGAAATTTCTCATGCTAATTGCTTCCAGCGGCCAATCACCATTAGCATCACAATAATACTTTACTCGCCCTTGCTCATGAAGTTTTCTCACCCAAGCGTGTTCTATCGTTATCGCTTTCAGTCTATGCCCGTCGGCACTAATCCGTATCGTCAGAGCCCATATCTTTTTGTTCTTTTTTATCGCGCGCAAACCAAGTTGAGAAGCCACAATTCCTAAAGCATTCGGGTCTTCCGGATTAAACGTAACTTTGTAAGCATTACTATTGACACTGTCTACAAAAATACGCGGCCTATCCCAACCATAGATTGTTTCGAATATAAACTGCAAGTCTCCATTAGCGACCCTGTATTCACTTGGTCGACCTTCGACTTTTGTCCAAATAGCAAAAACATCCGATTGTGAGCCGGTAAGAATCTTGATATAGCCTTCAACATCATCTTTCTCATAAATAACCTTAGAGCCTTTGGGATACTTATTTTCCATGATAGCTTTGATCGAATTATCTCTCTCGCAGCCATAAGATCCCATCCAAAAAAGACTTGCCAAAGACGCTATGGTTGGCACTACTATCGTGTTTTTGTTTACCACAATTCATCCTTTGCCTAATCAATGTTTACACATTATTCTGTAGCCGGGAGATATACAACAGCAGAGCCTAAGCATGAATCATTATACATTACTCCATAAGAGCCTATGAGTACTCGTTCTTTGCGAGGAAACCAGAACCATCTTTGTACAGGGAGCATTTTTTCAGCCAAGAGTTCGACGGCAATGTGCACCTTCATTGTATCGACTAAAATATCTTCTTTTCGTGCTTTGGATAGAAATTCATTTATCTTGAGTTCCGTCCTATATCTATAATCTGAAATTATACTGTTATTCTGGCATATGACATCCCACCTTTTAGAATCATAATATTCTTTCCATACATCAAATCCTAAGGCCTGCCACTGCTGTAGCGTATATATCTTTGGCGGATGATTCGAATATTCTTTAATGGATGTACTGTGTGTCATACCGGTACATCCAGACAGCAACAATACAAGTAGCATACATAATAGTGTCTTCATGAGCCAATCCTTTAACACCGATACCGTGTTAGTAATTTTCTTCTATAGGAGGAGTTCCGATTGGAACCAAAACACCTCCGGAACCAAAAAATGATGCGTCCCTTGAGAAATGATATCTTGCATTATTCGAAAAACAGGCATAAAGCATTCCCAGCCCCAGCTTATATCTCAAAGGCCAATCCCTAAAATAGGAAGTATATATCTGCTGCTCGCCCTGTCCATAATTAGATTTTGTAATCAAACCTTCTTCCACATATAGATGGCCCTGAGAGGCATAATCTTGCCAGTCGTAGCCATGTCCCCAGAAAAACATTCCATAGAGTTCCTGGGAAGTTGTCTTACTACCGAGGTAATTCTCAAATTGGCTTGCAGTCCAATCTTTCTCATCTTCAACGAAATAACCGTGGCTCTTTAAGAAGTGTATGTCTCTCGTCCACCAGACCCATGTTTTCCCAAGACTCCCCCATTCACCTGCCCAATATGCCAATACAGTATTCGGCACCAATGCCCCGCACTTCTTAATGCCATTAACCTCACGGATTGCTCGCTTACCCCAGGCGTCAAACTCTTCTTCATTTAGGCGAACAAGCTGTGCGAGTCCCATGATGTTATACTTCATCTCCCACACGCCGCTCGCTTCGACAAATGCTTTGGATTCTCTTGATCTCTGCGCCGCTGGCAATGCATATTTCCACAGCCCCCAATCGTCGCGGTCATTCACGGGATCGCCTTGGGCATACACCTGCAAGCCGCAGCCGTCGGAATATTGTCTTTGTATGCCGAATGCGTTGTTCCAGTTTTCATCGGGGTTTATGCCGTGGGGGTCTTCGGTGAGGAAGCGGCGTTCGAGCGGGCTGTAATACCTGTTTCGCAAGTAGTAGTTGCCCGTCTCATTGTCGAAGTAGTAGCCATTCCACAGGATTGAAAGGCCTTCAAGATCGACGCCTTGTGAGACATAGGGCGTGCCCCATGCATCATAGAAAATCTCATCGACGCCGCCGTCAGGATTAACCTTGCCGATTACGCTGTTGCGGAAATCCGTCAGCAAGTAATATCCGTTCGTCAAGAACGCTCCGGAAAGATCATTCGCGTCGGCCGCGGCCCAGTCAATCAGATTGATCTGATCATCTGCGTTTACATCCCATAGCAACTCGTCCTGCGTACAGTAGGGATAGCACAGCCAGGCTTCGGCAAAGTCAATGAAGTTAGCCAAGGCGTCATTCATTTCCGACGTTTGAGGGGACCGCATATAAACGACCTCACCGACCGCCCCATAAATATAATCGCGCGACCAGCTACCATCTTCATACTCGGCAATTACGTTGCCGAAGAGGTCATACACAAAATTCGTATCAATACCGTCGACGGCCTTCTTTGCCCGCCTTCCAAGCCGGTCGTACCCATACTCAGCAAAAACTCCGCCTCCATCGTCAACGTCAACAATCCGATCTTCATCGTCCAACCCGTATGTCAGGCCGTCATCGACGGCGTTTGTCGGGTTGCCGAGGAGGTCGCTCGCATAAGAAGTGGTGTCTTCGGCGGTCAGTTTGCCGAGACCGTCAAACGTGTAATCGATGCCGTTGCGTTCATCCAGCCGGTTTGTGTGATTCGTATAGCCGTAACCATTGGTCAAGAAACTCTGGCTGGTGGAAATGTCACTGAATGTCTCGCCGGTAATGCGGCCCAAGGTGTCAACGACCGCGGCGTATTCAATATCCGCGTCCGGCATGGTCCGGCTGATTACTGTATCGCCCAGATAACCGTAATCTACCAGAGTAGCGCCCTCATAACTGACCGATTCGACCCGGCCCAGGGCATCTCGCGTATAGAAAACTGTCTTTCCGTTCGGGTAAGTAATGGAGGCAAGCAAGCCGCGCTGATCATAAGTATAGGCAACTGAACTGCTGAAGTCGCCGAAGCTCTCAGCGGCCCCGGTCAGATTGCCGAAGTAATCATAGGAGTAGACATTCAGCTCCAGGTCGTCTTCGTCGTCGATGTGAGCAAATGATATTCTTATTGCCCATCGCATCGTACAGAACTTCATCGAACGGCAGCAGACTATTCGGCTCGGACCATTCAGGCTCGTCGGTATATTGTTTGTAACACACTCTTCCAAGGGCGTTTCGCTTGTAGTGTGTGGTCATTGACTGACCATTTTTTGTGGCCGTTCGTCGGATCACCTCGCCAAGCATATCATATTTGCGACGGCCAGTTCTTGACATTTTCATCTCAAACGATGGTCTATATCTACGCGGCGGGAAGTCGGTGCGCCAGTACAGTCACCACACCCAAACCCTTAGTCGCTCCCGTCAATTTCTTCAGAACGGGGTCTATTGGCATCTGTTAGATATAGATAGTAGTAATCTAAGTTATCCGAAGTGTCGACCAATTGTACTGCATGTCGAACCCTTTTGCTCTCAATACTCTTTGTTATTACCCAATCTCCACGAATCAAGGAATCGATGTCTTTACCCAGAACGATCAATATCCAATCTGGTGATTCTGGCAGCAAATAGTCACGGTTAAACACAACTACATTCTTATTCTTAGTTGGCTCTGGCAGAACACCTCTTTCACAGAGATGAAGGTTTGCCTTGAGATAAGGATCTATTGTAGTGAGAATGTCTAACGGTTCTTCCTTTTCGCTCAAATACTGTTTGACTAAGCCAACGCACACAATTCTCCCATAATGATCCGGCGTTGTAACCTGAAATGCCGGCCACAAGAAACATGCAATTAAGACAAGGACGACAATCAACAATAGCACGATCAGTCTGGTCTTCGTTTTCATGTAGAACACTCCTGTTTCATTTTCTTATCTATCTGCAAATCTTCCCAGTCAGTGTTAATAGCCCTAAAAGTAGACTCAGGAGCCACAAGGCGTCCATATTTACTTTTGATATTATGCCATCGAGAAAGGATTCCTCTTCTTATCTCTACTGGTTCTCGGTGTCCGGCTTCGCATGCATATAGAATTATTTCCGCCAACTTGTGATGAATAGCATTCTCTGCATCATGAGCACTATATGTATTCTCTTCTGGGAGTACTAATACTCCACGATTGCCATGACCGCCAAAGGCCCATGCGATGATATTAGAGTTTGAAAGATGAGCACTCATGTTCTCTCTGCTCACATTATTACTTCTAACGGTGTGGTAGCCGAGTGTTTGAAAATGTTTTTCAATATCGTTCAATTCCTTGCTTATAAGCAAGTTGAGCCAGTTTATCCGTTCCGTTTGAATCGGCCCCAAGAGTGCGCCTGAGACGTCTCCTTTGTCGACATATGCCGTATTAGCCACCATAGCCCCGCATTTCTTAATGCCGTTGACCTCACGGATCGCTCGCTTACCCCAGTCATCAAACTGTTCTTCATTCAAGCGGACAAGTTGCGCAAGTCCCTTGATGTTGTATTTCATTTCCCATACATCATTTGCTATAACGAATGTACGACCTTCTTTCGTTCTTTGAGCAACCGGAAGCGCGTATTTCCACAGCCCCCAGTCGTCGCGGTTGTTCAACGGGTCGCCTTGGGCATAAACCCTTAGGCCGCAGCCGTCATCATATTGGTCTTTAATGGAAAACGGGTTGTTCCAGTTTTCGTCGGGGTTTACGCCGTGCGGGTCTTGGGTGAGGAAGCGGCGTTCGGGCGGGCTGTAGTACCTGTTTCGCAAGAAGTAGTTGCCCGTCTCATTGTCGAAGTAGTAGCCATTCCACAGGATTGAAAGGCCTTCAAGATCGACGCCTTGTGAGACATAGGGCGTGCCCCATGCATCATAGAAAATCTCATCGACGCCGCCGTCAGGATTAACCTTGCCGATTACGCTGTTGCGGAAATCCGTCAGCAAGTAATATCCGTTCGTCAAGAACGCTCCGGAAAGATCATTCGCGTCGGCCGCGGCCCAGTCAATCAGATTGATCTGATCATCTGCGTTTACATCCCATAGCAACTCGTCCTGCGTACAGTAGGGATAGCACAGCCAGGCTTCGGCAAAGTCAATGAAGTTAGCCAAGGCGTCATTCATGTGCGACGTTTGCGGCGAACGCATGTGTCTGGCGTCAAGCATAATTCCCTATCAGCGACAACTATTCTTTCCCTTTCA
>DAOTMV010000089.1:0-9618 GCA_035450485.1 Anaerohalosphaeraceae bacterium
CCGCAACAAACAAACCCAGCAAAGTAAAACTCATTAAATTGAAACGGCACTAGTGAACACGTCCACGATCTTATGAATGTCCTGGGCTCGCAGGCGGTTCTTGTTGCCATCCTTGATGAAGCCGCGAGAGGCGTTGATCATGAAGATACCACTGCGGGCGTGCGCGTTCTCTTTGTCGATGATGAGGATACAGGCTGCGATACCCGTACCGTAGAAAAGGTTTGCGGGCAGGCCGATGATGCCCTTGATAAGCCTGCGTGTGATAAGATTGCGACGGATGTCGGCCTCCTTGCCGCCTCGGAATAAGACGCCGTGAGGCAGGATGATGGCCCCCTTGCCGTTGCTTCTGAGAGATTTGATCAGGTGGAGGAGAAAGGCATAATCCCCATTTTTGGCCGGAGGAACGCCGTACTCGAAGCGGTTGTATTCATCGTTGGCAGGATTCAGGCCGCTGGTCCAGCCCTTATGTGAGAACGGAGGGTTGGCAACGGCAAAGTCGAAGGTCTTTAGACCGTTGGTATTCTTCCAGTGGGGCGCGGCAAGGGTGTTACCATGCCATAGTTCGGCCGTAGGATGAGCGTGGAGAATCATGTTCATCCGAGCGAGAGACCACGTTGCAAGATCTTTTTCCTGGCCGTAGATAGCGATATTAGGTGCTGCCGATTCGTCGGCGGCTTTAATCAGAAGAGAGCCGGAACCGCAGGTCGGGTCATAGACGGTGGGGGAGTTCAATTGGCGGCTGCGTTCGATGCCTATGACCCTGGCCATGACGCGGGAGACTTCCGCGGGGGTGTAGAACTGGCCCTTGCTCTTGCCGGATTCGGTGGCAAAGTGTCGCATGAGGTACTCGTAGGCGTCACCGAGGAGGTCGTCGCCTTCGGCACGGTTGGCGCTGAAGTCGAGACCTTCAAAGATGGCGACGAGTTTTGTGAGGCGGTCCTGCATCTCCTTGCCGTGGCCGAGCTTGTCCTCGTTGTTGAAGTCGGCGGCGTTTTCCGGCATCAGGAAGTCGAGGTCGTTGGCTTTGGCGAGGGCACCGATGATTATGTTGATCTTTTCGCCGATGTTCTTATCGCCCTTGAGCTTGACCATGTCGGCAAAGCTGGCGCCTTCGGGCACCTCGATCACGGCGTCGGGGCGGCCGGCGTATTTGTCGGAGACGTACTTCATGAAAAGCAGGGTCAGGACATAGTCCTTGTACTGGGAGGCGTCCATGCCGCCGCGGAGTTCGTCGCAGCTTTGCCACAGGGAGCTGTAAAGCTGGCTCTTTTTGAGTGCCATGGTGATGTCCTATCGCGAGCAGAAAGCCGGTAATCCATTGTATGCGTATCCGAGAAAAGGGGATTCTAAGGTGCCCATGTCCGTTCAGCAAGACAATTCCGGAGGAAACGGGGCGGACAGAGGCCGGGGCGGCCATAACGGGCGATAATATGGGGGTTATTGGGGCAAAAGGGATGTGATTAAAGTGGTATTGTCAGGCAAGCCGATAAAACGGGTTGACACTTCGGTTTCAATGAGGGCCTGTGGATGGGACATGTACGGTTAGGAAATCTGCCGAGAACCCGGAACTGGGTGCAGGTGATGGAACTGTTAGGCAGTGGGGCGAATGCAACGGACGTTGCAGCGGCCACATTGTCCGCAGCGGAACGGGGTTTTCGGGAGGCAGCGGGGGACGAGGGGTTTCGGCATGTACTCTGGCTGCTGACGCAGATCACATTAGCGGCGCGGGAGAAGGATTTTGGGAGGAGTCTGCGGAAGCTGGGGCTGGATGTCAGCACTGCACCGGGGCTGCTCGAGATTGTCGGGGCGGTGTCGACGCAGGTAGATCGGCATCTGAGCGAGCGGAAGGCGCGGTCGGACGTGTCGGAGATGGCGCAGTTCGCCGCGGTGGAGGCGCTGTCGGAGGGGACGCTTCGGCGCAGTCGGAACCTGTTTGGGACGACGCCGGACGATGTGCATGAGGCCGTCCGGGATATGTCGACGAAGAAGAACTTTGCGGTGCTGGCGAAGGACTTTTTCAGTCGGTTCAGCTATCGGTACCTTGCATACTTCGTCAGCCGCGAAAGTTCCAAGCACGTAGGGCCGGGCGGGGCGATCGACGGCATTGACGCGCACACGGCGTTCAAGGAGGCGCTGGAGCTCCATTGCCGGCAGGCGGCCGTGATCGTGGAGGATTTTGCCGGGGGGTGGTACACGAAGACCAACTACGAGACGGGGATCACGCCGGAGAAGGCGAGGGGGTTCGGTCATGTCGCTTTGAAGAAGATGGCCGCCGAGCTTAAGCGAGGGGGCGTCGCGCTGTGAGGTATCAGCGATTATTTCTGTGCGGCTCGCCTGCGATGCCGGCCAAGGGGTTTGGCCCGGCGGGGGCGGAGCAGTTCAGCCTCGACCTTACCGGGCCGAAACAGAACGTCGTGCTGAAGATCGCGGACATTACCGAGCGGATGGTGGCTGACCTACCGAGCATCTACGAAGACCTGATCGAGATTGCGACGTACGTCTACTGTGCGGATCAGTCGACGCCCAGGGGCGGAAGCGGCGTGCGGGACTTGGGGGAACACTGGCGGAGAGACTTCTACTTTGTCATTGCGGTGCGCAATCCGAAATTCTGGAATCGCAAGGATGTGCAGGAAGCACTGAGGGAACTGCTGGGCTTCCTGTCGGATGACTTCTATGAGTTCCGGTTCACGCGACTGAAACACCGGCCGAAGTTCTCGGACTATCTGGAGTTCTCGGGAGAGAACGTGGAGGAGATTGTAGACGAGGTGGTTCTGTTCAGCGGCGGGCTCGATTCGCTGGCGGGTGCGCTTGATGAGATATTCAGACAGGGCAATCGGGTTGCACTGGTGAGTCATCGAAGTGTGTCAAAGATATACAGCAAGCAGAAGGCGCTTGTTGAGGAAATCGAAAAGCGTTGTGAAACAAAGATGACGCATCACGTGCCGATCTGGATTCAGAAACTTGGCTGGAAGGAGGCGGATACGTCGCAGCGGAGCCGGTCATTTCTGTACGCGTGTATTGCGGCGACCGTGGCGGCGATGTTCAAGAAGAAGCGCATTCGGTTCTATGAGAACGGAGTGACGAGTATCAACCTTCCGATTGCCGAACAGGTCGTCGGCGCACGAGCAACGCGGACGACACACCCGAAGGCGATACGGGGTATGGCACGATTGTTCACACTGGTGGCCGGCGGGGAGTTCCGTGTAGAGACTCCGTTCCTGTGGAAGACCAAGACGGAGATCGTCGAAATGGTCCGTGACCTGGGGCATGGGGATCTGATCAAATACTCGGTTAGTTGCAGCCACGTGTTCCAGATGACGAAGCTTCATACGCATTGCGGCAGTTGTTCGCAGTGCATCGACAGACGGGTCGCGGCATTGGCGGCGGGGTGCGCGGCGTTAGACCCGGTCGACATGTACGCCAAGGATGTGTTCGTTGGCGGGCGGAGTGATGAAGGGCAGGACATGGTGTTGACGGAAAGCTACGTCCGCATGATGAAGGAGTGCGGAGATTTGACGGCGATGCAGTTCTTTGGGAGATACGGAGAGATCAGCAGAGCGGTACCTTAATATCGAGGGACGCAGCGACGACGTAGGGGAAGGGCTTTATGAAATGTACAGGAGGAACGGCCAGCAGGTGAAGCAGGCGCAGGCGGCTGCGCTCAAACTCTATGCGGAGGATATTGCCGAGAAGGGGCTGGCGAGCGGGTGTCTGATGGGGCAGATATTGGGTACGGAGCGGCAGGTCGAGGGCGACAGAGAGATTACGCTGAAGGAGGCAGCGGGCATTCTGGGGCTGGTTGTAGGCACGGTGTCGCGAATGGCGGACGATGGCGCAATCAAAGATAATGGTATTAGCGGGGCTGGGCGGAAAGTGTGGCTGACGAGTGTGCTGCTGCAGAAACAGCGGCGCGACGACAAGGAATTGGCGGCTGATGTTGAGGAGTTGAGGAAGGACAGGAACAGGATTCCTGATGAACACTGATCGCGGGTGAAGATCGTTGCGCGATCGTTGCGCGGGGGATTTTTTTTCAGAATTTTCGCAGACTCTGAGCAGCGAAAAGGTCATTTCTGCAGAATCATTTCGTTTCCATCTTGCGCAACCGTTGTGCGCCAACATTGCGGCATAGAATGCCCCGTGTGAGCAGTACAAGGCGTTGTATGACAATGATGTTGGAGTCAGCAGTATGGCAACGAAACGAGCAAACACGGCAAGCCGAACCTTTCGGCTGCGGCCGGGTGAACGGGCGATGATTTCGGTCAGCGATGGCCGAAGCAATGTGGCCGTGGAGGTCCGGGCGGAAGGCCCGCGGGGGCACGGTCAGCAATGTGACTGTGATTCTGGGCTGCTGCTGGCGGCGATGTACGTGCTGGAACTTGCCGGCCAGAAGCATGCGACCAAGGAAACGAAGCAAGCCTGGGCGATAGTCGACCAGCTTGTGCGCGAGCACATCGAGAGGAGGCTGGATCATGTCTGAGGCGTTGTTGTCAGCGAAGAAGGCTTCGGAACGGTTTGGTCTGAGCTTGCGGACATTCTACCGCTATCGGGAAAAGCTCATCGCGGCGGGCTTGCAGGCCGTGCGGGCGGGGCGGCGGATCGCGTACAGGGAGGCGACGATTGACAGGCTGATCAAGGATGCCGCGGAAAACGGGCAGCCGTTGTACGAGGCATGCACGCGGTCTAAGGAGAACAGCCGTGAGTGAGCAACTTCTGACCGCGAAACAGGCCGCAAAGCGACTGGGGGTGTGCTACCGCTACTTCAATACCCTGCGGCCGCGCTTGGTCGCGAAGGGTCTTCAACAGGTGACGGTCGGGCGGTCGCGGAAGTTCCGCGAGGCGAGTCTGGATAGCCTTATTCAGAAGGCCGCAGAGCAAGGCGTGCCATTGTAGAGTCACAGGTATCGGTGAGTCGCAGCATGACTATGAATGAATATCAGAGCCGAGTTTTGGAGGCTGCGCTGGAGTGTGCCGCCAGGGGCTGGCGGGTTATGCCGCTGCATTCGATACGGGATGGCAGGTGCACCTGCGGCAAGGCCGACTGCGGCTCTCCGGGCAAGCATCCGGTAACATGGAACGGATCGAAGGATGCGTCCGCGGACGGAAAGACGATACGGCGGTGGTTTGGAAGCGGCCGGCTTCTCAACATAGGGATCGCTGCCGGCCGCGAATCCGGTCTGGTCGTTCTGGACGTTGACCCGGCGCATGGCGGGGACTCGTCGATTCAGCGGCTCAGCGTGCCGGCGACGTTAGAGGTGGCGACGGGCGGAGGCGGTCGGCATTTCTATTTCAGGTATCCGCAGGCCGGCCGCGTGAGGAACTCGGTGAGCAGGATAGCACCGGGGCTGGATGTACGGTCGGATGGCGGGTATGTGGTTGCGCCGCCGTCGGTGCATATCAGCGGGCATGAGTATCGGTGGAGAGGTGATCCGGGGGCGGTCGACCTGGCGGCATGTCCGGAGTGGCTGCTTGAGTCGGCGGAGGCAGCCGGGGCGGCAACGGAGACAGCGGTGGAAAGAGGCGAGATCGCGACTGAGGGGGAGCCGATACCCGAGGGGCAGCGGAACGCCGAGCTAACGTCCTTAGCCGGGGCCATGCGTCGGAAGGGATGCAGTGCCGATGAAATCAATGCGGCATTGATTGCGGTCAATAAGAACCGCTGCCGGCCGCCATTGGGGTTCCATGAGCTTCAGCAGATTGCCGATTCGGTGTCGAAGTATCCGCCGGCGGCAAATGGGGGAAACGGGGGCGGCGGCGTGGTGATGGCTACGGGTGAGATACTGGTGGATGATGATCACGCGGATACGGTCGCCGAGGCGTTCGTGGCGCATGCGGCCGAGAAGTACCGGTTCAATTGCATCGACGGCTGGACGGTCTACCGGGACGGACACTATCATCGGATTGCGGGTGAGAAGGAGGTCGGGGTTCTGGTCCGGCGGTTCTTGAGGCGGTGCAGGTACTTGAAGAGGGTCGGCGACAATGAGGTGGTGTGGAAGATCAGGCCGACCACTACGCGCATCCGCGACATCATAGGGGCATTGGAGGCGCTAGAGGGGGTGCATATCCCGCCTGAACAGCATGCGCCGTGCTGGCTGACGCGGCAGGAACTGGCGGAGGATGTGATCGTCTTGAAGAACTGCATGCTGGACATTTCGGGCGACGAGCCGAAGGTATTAGCACTGACGGAAGACTTCTACACGCTGAATTTCCTGCCGTTCGACTATGATCCGCAGGCGACGTGTCCGGTCTGGCTGCGGTTCTTAGGGGAGATATTCACGATCCGGCAGGACTCGGGGGAATATGATGGCGAGAAGCAGGAATTGGTGCAGGTCGAAAAGGTTGTGCCTGACGAACTGGCGGCGGAGATACTGCAGGAGTGGTTTGGGTATCTCGTCACGCATGGGACGTACCTGCAGAAGATATTCTCCATCGTCGGGCCGCGGCGGAGCGGAAAGTCGACGATCGGCAAGGTGCTGCGGGAGTTGGTGGGGTCAGCGAATACGGCGGCGCCGACGCTGACGAGTCTGGCGAAGGAATTCGGCTTGCAGCCGCTGATGAACAAGAGCCTGGCGATTATTGGGGATGCCCATTTAGGCGGCAAGAGCAACGACGTGACGGTAGCGGTCGAGCGGTTAAAGAGTATCTCGGGGGAGGATGCGCAGCAGATCAACCCGAAGAACAGACCGCAGATTCAGGTGGACAAGCTGGGCGTACGGTTTTTGATCCTCGGCAACGAGGTGCAGGACTTGCGCGACTCGTCGGGGGCACTGGCGAGTCGGTTCACGTTCCTGGTGACGACCGAGAGCTTCCTGGGCAACGAGGACATGGCGCTGGCAGGCAGATTGCTGGCCGAAATAGCGGGGGTTTTCAATTGGGCGCTCGTGGGGTTAGAGCGGCTGCGGGAGCGGGGCCATCTGCAGGAGCATCCGGCGAGTGTCGAGAGTCGGGCCGATTTTGAGGCGATGAGTGCGCCCCTGTCGGGATTTGTGGCGGATTGGTGCCACGTCGGGCCGGCGTACAGCGTGCCGGTTGACGGGCTGTGGCGTGCACAGACCGATTGGGCAGGAGAGAACGGGCGGGAAGGGTATTCCAAGCAGAAGTTCGCCAGCAGGATCAGGGCCGTTGTGCCGAGGCTCAAGAAGGAGCGCCGCAGGGTGGACGTGTCCATGCTTCGGTTTGATTATGGGGTGGACATCGCCGGCGGGGACAACCGTGTCAACGTCTACATCGGCATCGATTTGAAGGACGAGTACAAAAACCGGGGCAGCGGGGTGGACACGGCGGACAGAGTGTGGACAAAGTAACTTGTTGTGTTTGTGGGGGTTATGTGGGGGTGTCCATACTGTCCACACTTGAACCTGACTGAGTTGGCTGTACTGTGATTTGAAAGAAAACGGGGGATGCGCAAATATACAGGGGTAGATGGGAAAAGGGTGTGGACAGGGGGGACAGGGAGAGAAGGGGGAGACGGCGCGGGGCCGCCTCCCCATTCGGGGTTACTCGGATTCGATGTCGTCGAGCATTTGTTCGATGTCGGTGATGTTGTAGTGGTTGCCGTTGGCTTCGTACAGTTGGCCGTCTTCGGCTAATGAGTCGAGATTCTCCTGGGTGCCGACGCGGAAGGATACGGGGTCGAGTTCCTTCATGATCTGGCTTGGGCTGAAGGTGCAGCAGCCGATTTTGACTTCCTCGTAGCATTCGTCTAAGAGTTCGGCGAACATCTCCTCGCCGTCGACGGGGGTGCAGCGGGTGCTGATCAGGTGTTCGATCACCCATTCGGTGCCGTATTCGACGCCGACGCCGGCCAGGTGGCGCATGAAGTCATCGGAATGACAGGTGGGGCAGTGGTTGTCTTTGACAATTTTGTAGCAACTATAGCAGAAATTGTCGGTGACTTTGTAGGCCGCGGCTTCGAGCCGGGCGTGTAGTTCCTGCAGTTGGGTCATGGGTAGGCTCCTTATGTCAGTAATTGGCAATTAGCTCTTAGCGGTTAGCGGTAACGTCGGGGCCTGTGGGCTTCTCGCGGGGAACGCAGGCCGTTCTTGCGGAAGTAGTCGGGACCGGAGGACAGGATCAGCTCGATCGTGTCGCGGCAGGCATCCGCAAACTGCGGGCCGTGCGTGCGGTTGAAGTAGTCGCGGCCGAGTTCGCGCTGGCGGCGGCGGATTTTCTGACGCATACGCCGGCGGACACGGAGGGCGGTTTTCTCAAAACGCACGGGCCAGACGGAGGCCAGCGCCTCGAGGACGATGTTGTACGCGAGCCAGCCGAGCAGGGCGGCCAGGAGGCCGCCCCACACGACTGCATAGACGACGAGAAAGACGTTTACGGCGCTCATCAGACGGCCGCCTTCGCCTGGTGGACGATCTTCGAGCCGTACTTGGCCCACGGGTCGGACTGATGGGCGGACTTGGTGGGGACGCCGCAATTGTGGGCCCACTTGCCGCGGCGGGCCGACCAGCGGAAGCCGTACTCTTTCAGGGCCTTGCGGGTGGCCTCGTCGGGGGCCTCGGGAAAGGAGACCCAGATCCAGCGGCCGACCAGTTCGGCGGTGACGTTGAGCTTCCGGCAGAACTCGACGACCTCGGCGGTGTTGTCGGCGCTTTGGGCGGATTGGCCGCGATTGGGGCCCGGAGCGGCTGACGGACGGGTGGTGGTTTGATTCTGCTTTGCCATGATTTGTTCCTTTCACAAAAGCGGTTAAAAAAGTTGTTCTCAAAAACACCTGCCCCCCCACGAAAGACGGGATACGGGGGGGCAGTTGTTTTGGCGGCCGCAGGCCGTATGAGTGTTTCAAAGAGGCGGCGGTGCGGGCCTTCTGGGAAGCAACGGGCATGACATTAGCGCAGCGGCTTGGCGGGGCCGTTGCCGGAAGGACCGCTCTGCGGCTCACCCCCATGTTGTGTTTCGATGCCTCAGGCGTCCGGGGCTGTGTGGGTCCGCAGGACTTGCTTTCGGCGGGGGCGGGGACGTCAAGCGAGATTCGACTTAAGCGCGGACGGGTCGATAGTTCGGCCGTGTGGCGTCGTTTTTTGACGGGGGGGCGGGCGAACGTAGAGCGACACGGTCGCGGATCGAAGGCCCGCAGCAGAATCGTGTGCTGTTCGTGAAAGACAGCCGAGAACGGGCGTTTAAGAGATTCGGATGCGGGCCGTCCCCGCCGAAGGCGGTCCCCGCCCCCGACGTGAAAAGCAACGGGTTCGAGGGACGGATTGTACTGCCCGGACGGTCTGAGGCATTTTTCGATATAGGGGGGGTGAGGCCGCAGATGTAGCGAAGTCGCAGAATGCGGGTTCAGCGGTGCCGCCGCCTCGTAAGAACAGGCTTCGGCCCGGCGATTTCGCAAACGGCATGACGGCGCTCTTTTTGCGGGCAGGACGTTTGCTCGACGGGGCGAGTTCCGATTCGGATAGCTGGCGGTGGTGCGGTTGGCCGGCAGCGTAAGAACAAGGGAGGTCTGCGAAGCAGGGCGGCGCGGCCAATTCAATCAGGGGCGGGCGGGCAGTTCAATCGGCAGGCGTGTCTGGCGTCATCGAGCGTGACGATTGAATGGGGGTGCCGTCCGTGAAAGGAGGTGATCCAGCCGCAGGTTCCCCTACGGCTACCTTGTTACGACTTAGT
>DAOTMV010000090.1:0-8959 GCA_035450485.1 Anaerohalosphaeraceae bacterium
CTCGCGAATCTCAAACGTCGGCGTCGTGTCCTCAGGAAGGCTCGCGACAAGATCGGCTTCCTCAAGCTGCACCTGCGGCGCAGCCTCCTTTTCCGCGACAGCACCGGTCCTGTCGCCCAATGGATCGGCAACTTCTTCTTCCGTTGCAAAGACTCCGGCGGTCAAGACCACACCAACTGCAGCACAAAAGACCACGACCCGCCGGATCATGGCCGTACCCATCGGCTTCAGCATTTTGTGTCCCCTCGTTAATTTAGCTAACCCGCGCTCTGTACAGACATTCCCTGAGCAAAGTGGCGGAAAAGACTTTACCCTCCCTGGGCATGATTCCTACAACGTACCGAATATTCAGAGCTTCATTATAGCACACTTTGTCTGAAAGTCAAAGCAAAAAGCAAGTTTTTCTTCCCCCCGCCATAGCGACACGAGCGCAAAAACAGGCCGGCAGACGCCGGCCGCAATAAATGTAAGCTATTTAAGATAAAGCACTTAGGTGCGTCATCCGCGATGGAAGACTAATGTAAACGATGTGGAATGGTAAGTCTGCGGGTTTTTTAACGGGACCGCAGCTTGTTGTCCGCCCCCGGCCTGGCCCGCTGAATCGTCGCCAGCATGTACCGGTACAACGGTGCCGTCATACCGAAGCCGTACATCAGATCATCAACGAGTTTCTCACTCAGAATTGCCTTGTCAATCTTGCGATTGCACGACAAATAGAAGCTCTTGTAATTGTACCACGTATGCAGCGGCTCCGGTTTATCCACACCTCTAAGCCGCTTGTACGTCTCCCCCTCCAATTCGAAAACATCCTGGCCCTCAAACCACGCAATCGCATCGAGGAAACCCTGCGGGTCCTCGTCGATCTGCCTGCGAAACTGCGCCATGATATCCGCGGCCGCATCGTAAAACCCTAACCCGTAGCGATACCATGTAGCATTGATCTCCAGAAAGTAACCGATGCTGCGGCTCGACCAGTCCTTACCCGGCCGCTTGAACACGATCCATGCGTTGTTCCGAAATGGCGACTTGTCGCTGCTGAACCGGGTGTCACGGTAAATCCGCGAGATCGTCCTGTTCACCGACGGCGCAACCTCGAACGACAAGTCGATATCCAACATGAAGTCCGCAAGATCCGTAACCAGCGCCCGCAGCGGCGCCAACAGATACTCCTCGTAATCCTTGCGATGCGCATCGAACCACCGCTTGTTGTTGTTCTCACCGAGGTCCTTCAAAAAGCGAAACGTCCTCCGCTCGAACCCTGTAAACTGCCGCCGTTCGATCGCCTGTCGCTTCATACTGCAATCCATCAGCTTCTTTGTGTGTGATTATGCATTAAGCTCTCACAAGTGAAAAAGGCGGTTAACCCGCAACACCAGCAAGGTCAACGCCGTTGCTGAATATACGAATTATTCGCACTAATTACCACACTGGAGCTTAAGCATACGTGCAGATCGAATCATCCGCCATTGTGCAGTACGAAATGCAGCAGTTCATCCAAATTCGCCGTCGCAAGCGCAATGCACGAATCCGCCGCCCCGTAATAGATCATCATGCGTTTGTCCTTCTCGATCCACCCGCACGGAAACACCACATCATCGACGTCGCCCTCACGCTCGTAAGTCGCTTTCGGCCCGAAGATCCACTCATTCGTCCGCCGTATCACCTTGCCGGGATCCTCCAGGTCCAGAAGTGCAAGCCCCAATCGGTAAATCGCCCCGCTGGCCGTGGTCCGCACCCCATGATACAGAATCAGCCACCCCTCCGGCGTTTCCAGCGGCGGCGCAGACAAGCCGATCTTGTTCGCATCCCACCACGCCCCCTCGCGCGCATGGATAACCTCACGGTTGTCTCCCCAATGCCGCAGATCCGGCGAATACGACAGCCAGATATTCGCCTGCATGTAAGGCGTCTTCGAAACCGGCCGGTGCAGCATCGCCCACCGCCCTTTGATCTTGCGCGGAAACAGTGCTGCATCCTTATCCTCCGGCGGCATAACCGGACCCAACCGGCTGAACTCCTGAAAATCACTCGTCGTCGCCAACGAAATCAGCGGCCCGCCCCGCGAATACGCCGTGTACGTAATGATCCACTTCTGCAAATCCTCCAGCCACGCTATTCGCGGGTCCTCGATCCCCCACAACTCCTCAGGATGCCGATCCGGCTCCGGCACGAATGTCGGCTCACCGTCGATCTGCCAGTTATGCACCCCGTCGGCACTCCGGGCAACCGTCATATGCGAAATGCCCCGAAAATCCTCCACCCGCACCAGCAGCAGCGTCTGCCCCTGGTACTCAACCGCCGCTGCGTTAAAAACCGCATTGGCGCGGTATGGCCAGTCCATCACCGAAAGAATCGGATTGTCAGGATGCCGCGTGAAAAGTTCGTGATCGTGTTTCTTAAGCATGCTCAAGCCCCCTCATTACAATCAGTCAAGCTTCGAAATCTCTCCGCTCTTCTAACCAGCCGCCGTGGTGACAATCGCCATAACGCCCTTGCGCACCATCATCACGCCGATCGCCGCCAGGAACAGGCTTATCACCTTTGAAATCGCCTTGGCCCCGCCCTGTCCCACGACCCTCAGAACGACATCCGCCAGCGCAAACACGACCCCCGTAAATAATATATTCACCACCACCGAAATCAGCGTAGCGGCAAGGCCGTATTGGCTGATAATCACTAAGGACGACGTCAACACCGCCGGCCCCGCGATAAGCGGCGTCCCCAACGGCACCACGCCCAGATCGCGATCCGGCATCCGCCCCTCCTTTGTTGGCGTAAGCAGGTCGGTGATTGCGAGAATAAACAGGATCGTCCCGCCCGCAATAAGAAAGTCATGCACCGTGATACCCAGAAGATCGAAAAACGCCCGGCCTACAAAAATAAACCCCACCGCCAGAATAAGCGCCGTAAGTATCGATTGTACAATTAGTTGCCGCTTCTCTTGCCGGCTGAGCGTCTCCGTAAAAGTAATGTACATCGGCAGCAAACCAAACGGATCCACCGCCACAAAGATGGGAATGAGGGCCAGTAGAATGTCCCTGAGCATACGTTATCAGCCCCCAAGCATTGCATATTATCCGCCGCTTCTCCGTCGGCCCGCCGCTCCGATGCGGGGCCGCTCTGATAATCATTATCGTCGATTTCAGCCAAAGACAAGAAGCCTCGGTATTTTTTCAGACAATTTGCCGCAACTCCTGTATTAACCGAGACTTACGCCGACATGTCGCCGCCCGCCGGTTTCTCCGAAGACTACACCCGACCGGTTGCCTTCTACGCCTCATGCGGATATGATGCGCCGTAACAATGCCGCATGGTCACGCGACCGAAGGAAAACTGTCCCGGTACGATAAGGCTGGTACGATAAGGAAGGTACGATGAAAAGACTGCTCCGAGTTTGTTTGGTCACAATTCTCGTTTGTCCGGTTGGTTTTGCCCGCGCGACCACCGCGGCCGATGAACAGCGGCTGCCCCTGACCGCGTTCACGATCTATCGCGGCGAGACCCATGCCCACACCATGTACACCTATTCCCACGGCAACCACCGCGCCGACGACGGCTCGCTCAAGAAGGATTGGGACCAGCAGAACTACAGCAACCATCAGGGGCCGCCCGCCGAATACTTTCGACGCGCCAAGGCCAAGGGCTTCGATTTTTTCGTCGTCTGCGACCACTCGCAGGAGATGCCCTTCCAACCGGTTGATCCGCACAAAAACGAAGCGTGGCTGGCCACGCGGGCCGCTGCGGACAAGTACACGGACGAGACGTTTGTCGCCATGGCCGGCTTCGAATTCAGCCGCAACGCCCCGTTCGACCGCAACAAGACCGGACTCGGCCACATCAACGGCATAAACGCCACCGGCTATGTCAACGCCGCCGAAATGAGCATCCCCGATTTTTGCACATGGCTCAAGCAGGCATCCCCGGCCGGCGGCGAGGGGTTTGTCGTCGCCAGTTTCAACCATCCCGGCCGCACGCAGTACAACGACTGGGCATATCTCGACGACACCATCGTCGACATCATTACGCTCTTCGAATTGCGGACCGTCTACCGGGGACAGCCCCGATGGAACGCCTGGATACGTGCCCTCAACAAGGGCTGGAAAGTGTCGCCCATTTCCGTCACGGACAGCCACGGTTACTGGCACCTTGACAACATCCCCCCGCTGACCTGCGTACTTGCGACGGAATTGACAAAGCCGGCGCTGACCCGCGCCATGCGGCAGCGCCGCACCTACACATCATGGGCCGGCGAACGAAAAACGCACGTCGACCTCAAGTACGCGGTCAACGGCCACATCATGGGCTCGACGCTCGACAAGCCCGAGCAGTTCACGTTTCATGTCGAAATCACAACACCCCCCGACGATGCCCGTCAGCGCGTGCGGCGCATCCAGGTCCTGCGCAATCACCCCACTGATCCGGATCGCGTGGAAGTCGCCGCCGAAGGTCTCTTCGATGGCGACGCCCACAAGATCGTCTGGGAGACCACCGTACAGGACACGTCAAGCCGGTACTTCCTGCTTCGCGTGCACCATGCCGGCGACATGACCAACGGCACGTTCAACGAACACGGCTCCACGTACGCCGCTCCCGTCTGGACCGGCCGCTGACATCTGTTCGTCCAACCACACGTCAATACCGACCGTGCAGGCATGCAATCTCACGGCCGCAAACAATGCGTCTGATGGCCGCTTCCGCCGGCCGCCCGGCCGGATTTCGTCATGCGGCAGGTAGTTTTTGGCCCTGCCGACAGTGGCGGGCGTAGCTATTTAGTGTGGGAAAGATTGAAAACTCGCTTTTTTGGGGGGTCTGATGCGCAATGAGAACAATTTTTTGGGACGTTGATACGCAATACGACTTCTTGACGCCTGACGGAAAACTCTATGTCCCGGGCGCGGAACAGATTGTCGAGACGGTCAGTTCAGTACGGCGTTTTGCGTTTGAAAACGGTTTTTCGATGCTTGCGTCGGTCGATTGGCACGCAATGACCGATCCGGAGATATCGCAGCAGCCTGATTATCGAACGACGTGGCCGCCGCATTGTATGGCGGGATCGCCGGGGGCCGAGCGGATTGGGTATCTGGGCAATTTGCCGATCCGTTACGTGCCCTTGGAGATTGTGGCCGTGCGTGAATTAATGGAGCTTTTCCAGGAGGAGCCGTTCCACGTCGTGATCCGCACGAATTCGGTGGATGTGTTCTGGAATCCGAACACGCTGGCCATCCTGGAGATCGTCCGGCCGGAAAAGGTGGTGGTCTTCGGGGTCGCGCTGGATGTTTGCGTGCGAAATACGGTGGTTGGGCTGGTGAAGTGGGGTAAATGCCGGATCTATGTGGTAAGGGACGCGGTAAAAGGCCTCAATCTGATCCCCGAGGGTCAGATGCTGCAGGAATTCGCCGAGCACGGCGTGATTATGACGGATTCGGCCGGGCTGCCGCAGGTATGCGCCGGATCGTGATGGGGCTTGCGCAGGGATTGTAGGTGTTTTTTGGCAGGATTAGGGGGCGTTTGTCCCGCTATGCAATGGTTTTTGAGGCAAAGCGGCGGTCTCCTGACGGACTTTTACGAGCTTACGATGGGCCAGGCCTATTATGAGCGGGGTCTGTACCGTGAAAGTGCGTGTTTTGAGGTGACCGTGCGGCACTTGCCCGCGAATTGGGGTTTTTTCGTGATGGCCGGCCTCGAAGAGCTGGCCGCCTGTCTTGAGGCTTTTCGCTTCGACGAAGCGGACCTGGATTGGCTGAGATCGACGGGTAAGTTCTCCAACGACTTCCTCAATTATCTGCGAAGGCTGAGGCCGGATGTCGAAGTCCGGGCGATTCCTGAGGGGACGGTCTTTTTTGCAGGCGAGCCGATCCTGGAAGTCAGCGGGCCGATCATCCAGACCCAGCTTCTGGAAAGCTGCGTGCTGAACATCCTGGGCTTCTCTATTATTGCAGCGTCACTGGCAGCGCGGGTAAAGATCGCGGCGGGGGAGAAATCCGTCATTGACTTCGGATTGCGGCGGACGCAGGGGCCGGTGGCGGCCTTGCGGGCCGCGCGCGGCGGGATGATGGCCGGCTTTGCGGCGACCAGCAATACGTTTGCCGCGCGGCAGTTGCGGTGGAACGCCGCGGGGACCATGGCGCATTCGTTTGTCGAGGCACACGATTCAGAGCGGCAGGCTTTCGCGGCGTTTATCGATGTGCATGGGGCCGATTCGATCCTGCTGGTCGATACGTTTGAGCCGTTCGAAGGGATTCGGATCGCCGCGGACGTGGCGAAGGCTTATGCCCGGCGCGGCGTGCGGATTCGAGGGATTCGCCTGGACAGCGGGGACTTTGCGGAGCAGGCCCGCTTCGCGAGACGGCTGTTCGATTCGCTGGGCCTTTCGTTCATGAAGATCTTTGCCAGCGGCGGGCTGGACGAGTACCGGATTGCGGAACTGGTCGCAACGGTCCCGGAGATCGACGGCTTCGGAATCGGGACGCGGTTTGCCGTTAGCCGCGAGGCGCCGGATCTGGATATCGTTTACAAGCTGGCGCGGTTCGGACAGCGGGATGTGTTCAAGACGTCGCCGGGAAAGGTGACCCGACCCGGGCGAAAGAGCATTGCCCGTGTGACGCACGGCGGCCGTTACTCAAAAGACATCGTCGGGCCCCTGCGAACGTGCGGCCCGGACCTGCTTGCACCCTTCACGCGGCCGGAGCGGATGGAGGTGATTCAGAAACGTTTACAGAATGAGTTGACTAAACTGCCGGACGACGTCAGGAGGCTCGAAAGGCCGGGCGTGTATCCGGTTGAGTTTGAAGGAGATTAGCCATGGACACCTATGTGGATGGGTTTGTGATACCGGTGGCGAAGGACAAGCTGGATGAGTACAAACGGATAGCGTCGCGGCGCAGCGATGAGTGCCGCCAGACAAGAGGCACAAGCGCCGAGGAATGGCCGCAGCGGTTTCACGGCTGCCGCCACACGGTCGTTCCGTCCGGGGCCTCCCGGCAGGGCAGGGCCGTGCCTATGAGCAGGCCGACGACGAAACAGATGGCAAATGAGATGGGCAGGTAGTAGAACCAGACGACGTTGGTGCAAGTCTGGATGTAGAACGTTGCGGCCACGGAAACTGCACAGCCGACGGCCCAGCCCCACGGGTTGATGCGACGCCACAGCATCCCGAAAAGAAAGACCGCCAGGATGGGGCCGGCGAAGAGGGACATGAAGGAGCTCCAGGCCTCCACGATGGAGCCGATCTGCGCCGCAAGGAACGCGGCGATGGTTGCCGCTGCGCCTAATGCCAGCGTCAGCACGCGGGCGAGTCTGACGTCGGCGGCTTCGGTCGCCGCCCGGCGGCGAAGGGGCTGGACAAAATCCTTGACGATGACCGTCGCGACGGAGTTGATGCCTGAGTCCATGCTGCTCATGGCGGCGGCGAAGACGGCCGTGATGATGAGGCCCGACGCGCCGTTCGGCAGGTTGTGCACGATGTAGAACGGCATAACACGGTCGCCGGTGATGCCGGCGGGCAGCGTGCCGGCGGTGCTGTAATAGACGTACAGCGCAACGCCGATGAACAGCAGCAGCGCGTTGATGACAACGTCGCTGACAGCGTTGAAGGCGACGGCCCGCGCCGTGGCGCGAAGGCTCGGCGTGGCCATGAGCCGCTGGACGGTTACCTGGTCGGCGCCGTAGTCATGCAGAAAGACGAAGAACCATGAAATGGTAGCGCCCGCGGCGGTCATCTCGAAGAGGCTCAGCCTGAGTGACGGCCGGACAATGCGTCCGTCGGTCACGCCCCTGCGGAGGATTTCGATCAGGCCGCCGTCAACGTCGCCGGTGAGTGCCGCCGCCATCCAGACGGCGCCTGCCGCCAGGATCACGAACTGCACGACATCCGTCCACAGGACCGCCGCAAGGCCGCCAAGCACGGTGTAGATCGTCGCCAAAACGCCCATCAGCAGAATCGCCACAGTTAACGGCATATCAGTCGCCACGGAAAGGGCAAGGGCCGGCCCGTAAACGACCACGCCCAGCCACGCCACGCGCGACAGCACAAAGAGGCCCGACACCGCCAGCCGCGTCGGACGTCCGAAGCGGGCCTCGATGTACTCGTAGCTGGTCGTCACATTCAGCCGCCGGTAGAACGGATAGAACAGCAGGATCAGAACCGGCGCAACGAGCGGGCTTACCAGCACGCCGTAGAAAATGGCCGTGTTGTGCGAATAGGCAAACGCAGGCACGCCCATGTAAGTGGAGGCGCTGACAAGCGACGCGAACATGCTCATGCCGACGACAAGCCACGGCATCCGCCGGCCGGCTAAGAAAAACTCCTCGGTCGTCTTCTGCCGCCCCGCAAAGAGAAAGCCGATCTCCACCATTGCCGCAAGGTAGACGAACAGAATCGCATAATCCAGTGTCGAAAAGCTTCCACCCATGTGACAGTTATTCTATCCGCAGATTGCGCAGATTTCGCAGATATTAATAATTTAAAACCAGCCTTCTGTAGAAGAGTCGCTGTCCACCGAAGTTTATCAGCAGCCCTCTCTTCAGTCCGCTTGCCTTCAGATAATTGATAACTTGCGCCTCTTCCACGCCGGAGAGTCTCTCAAGCGCTTTAAGTTCTACGATGAATTCTCCATAACATATGAAGTCAGCTTCATAATGACAATCCAGGCGGCGGTTCTTGTACGAAACAGGTAACTGGACTTCCATTTGGTACGGAATACCCTGGTCCGCAAACTCAATGGCCAAAGCACGCTGATAGACCTTCTCAAGAAAACCGCAGCCGAGTTCGTTGTGCACCTCCATTGCCGCGCCAATGATCGCGTAAGTCTGTGGGTCTCTCGTTGCATCGCCTGACATCTGCATTTCGCATACTCTGCACAAGTTACCTGCTGTTCTATCCGCACATAGCGCAGATTCCGCAGATATTTAGGGCTTGCTGAATAGATTGTAAGTTGCTGTTTTACAGTGGTATGCGTTT
>DAOTMV010000091.1:0-3170 GCA_035450485.1 Anaerohalosphaeraceae bacterium
CGTAGTCATTGATGTTGCCGTCGCGCCGTACCCAGAAATCTATTGTAAAGTCACCGGTTCCGAAATCAAAATCCGGCGAGTCGACGGTTCCGATGTAATCCCCGCTCCCATCCAGCAAAAGGCTTCCGGTCCCAAACGGCTTCTGTGCCGTGTCTATCTGCGCATTGCCGTAAAACGTCCAGACCCGATTCTGGAAGTGCAAACAACTTTTAGTATAGCTATCTATACCCGACATTATATTATCTCTCAGCTAAATGTAATAATTCCGCTTGTACTCCATTGAACAGTGAAGTCTCCGCCGCCGATGCTGATGTCGGCCGGGGTATCGTCGAACAGGATGTAGGCGATAAGCGGTTTCACGATGGTGTTTACCGTGTCGTCGAGATAAAGCACTCCGTACCGGAAGGTCTTGGTCAGGCTGCTCCAGGTTACATCGGCGGCATCGAACCGGGTGGAATCGACGCTGAGAGACCCGAGGGCCTCGCCTCCGGTAGTGTAGCCGTCGCCATCGGCCACTTCCTCGCTGCTCACATCCCCCCAGACAGTGTGAGCGGTGCTGGGGGTGTAAGTGGACTTCACGAGGGCCAGCTTGATCTTCCCGGTGGAATTGAGGTTGATTGTCCCGTCGTGGACATACTGTTTGAAGCTGGTATATTTGGTGATCGTTACTGCCATGAGTAGCTACCTCCTTATGTGATCGTGATGGGTGTTTGGGCCACGCCGTCCAGATAGGCGGTCATGGTAGCCGTTCCGGTGTTCCTCAAGATCAATTCCCGCATCCAGATCTCCGCGCCGTCTCCGTCTACCTCCATGGTAACGTAGGCGTCGATGGCCGTGCTCACGTCGTCGGTGGTGTAATTCGTTCGGTACACCGTGCCGTCTGCCGTTCCCCCCGCGTATTGCAGAACGGCCACATCCCCGGAGGCCGCCTCCACCTCGCAGAGGCAGGAGAATGGTTGCGCCGGGGAATCCGCCATCCAGGCACGATCTTCGATGTCGTAGACGAGAAAGGTATTGGGCGTTGTGGCCGAGGAGCCCGTCACAAGGCCGACACGAAGAACGTGATATGCCGAGTCGTAGGCCAGCCAGCATTTGTCCTCGTATCCCCGCCGGATGCAGTCGGCACTCTTGGGGTCGAAGTAGTTCTGGATGGAAGTGTGCTCCTGTTTGCTGATCCGGATAAAGGTTGTGCCTTCGCACATGAAGACGCCGTAATGCGAAAGGAAAAACGCCACGGTCGTCGGCTTGTCGACGAGCTTGTTCGTTCCGGTCGTAATGCCCTCGACAACGGCCACGGACTTCTGGGAGAAAGTCCCAAGCCTCGTGGACAACAGCAGCTTCCCGAAGGTGGCGGGATCGTAGCCCTGGTACATGGTAACACACCCACCTTCGGTGCCTTTCTCCTCCTGGAAGACGAGGATGTTATTGAAGAACGGCTTTATGGCCACCACTTTGTTCAGGCGCCCGTCTCCGGGCCGCTCCAGGAGGGTGGCATCATCGCCGTTGAACACCATCGGGGAATGCCGCGCAGACACATACACATCTACCGGCCATCGATCGAAACAGCAGACCAGCCGGTTCCGCCAGATACAGCTTACCGTTCCTTTCTGCCCGTATTCGGCAATGTCGAAGTACGGCATCGTCCGGATACCGATCTGCACATCTTCGGAGAGGGTCTGATTCCAGGTGATCTTGTACCAGTAGAGGTGATAATCGAGGCCGCCGAACTGCTGTTTGAACACGTCGCTCTGGCGCTTGAAGGTAACAAACCCGGACTTGGAGAAACCGCTTGTCCCGTCATTCATACTGGTCACGTCCGTCCAGGTATTGCCGTTCTGCCAGTAATAGACGTGGTCGATGGCAGTCGATCCGGTGGTGTTCGGGGTCTCGCCCACGTCCACATAGAAGCCCACGATAGGGTCCAGAGAGGCGATGTAGATGGCGTCCGAGGAAGTGCCTTCGGATATGTCTATGGAAGTTGCCCCGTAGGTGTAGTATGTGCCGTCGCTTTGATCGTAGAATTGGGTCTCGACAACATCCACCAAAACCCCGTCCCAGATATGCCGAAGCGGCTGCCAAGTGGTGTTGTAAACAAGGGCGCTGGCTTTGGTGTCGCTGTCTAAATCGCCGGAGGACAGGTATATCTGATACCAGAACCCGTTCTGCCCGAACATGTAGTGCGGTATCTCGTCGGTCGGCGCGGTCCAGGACTGCGTGCCCGTCTTTGCAAAGGCCTTGCCGCCGTCGCTCGTGCCGTCGCTGAACCCGCTCATGGCCGTCCAGGCCCCGTTCCAATACTTGCCTGCGGCTACGGATGCAGTAGAGTTTACAGACGCCATGGTCCAGGTGATGGAGGTCGCCGGGATATGGGTGCAGACAAAGATGCAGTCGTAGTCGGTAGACAGATCTCCCAAAGAGGACAGGTCGATATAGGTGGAGTCCAGGCCGTCCGTCGCCTGCTCGGTATAGTCCTTGCCCTCGGTGGGGATGATCGGAGGGGCGGAGGTGCCGATGTAAACGATAACCCTCGATACGGGATGATCGTCCCCGGAGTATATCTGGTGCATATCGGAGCCGTTGGAGTAGATGAGCTTGTCGTCCAGGACGCCCCAGGACGCAGGGACCTGGCCGGTCGCGGTCCCGTCAAACACCTCGGACCCAAAAGCCCCGACGGTCGTTCCCGGCGGGTTGTCCGTGGCTTCGAGTACATCCCCGTCGCTCATCTGGGCGTAGAAGTGGCGCTCCGTGACCTTGCCCTTGGAATACTGGAACAGCGACATGACCTCGTTGGTCCCGTCCGCTACGCTGTGATGCTTGGCGCAGCCCTTGCGTTTCTCGAAGCCCGGGTGCGTCGCCCTCATATTCTGGATCATGGAATATCCGCCGGAGGGGATCAGCGAAACATCCCGGTCCGTGAACATCCCGCCCCGGAAGGGCACGCCTTTTGTGACGTCCGAGATGGGCACGGCATTGTCCTGCTGGCCCTGGGCCGCCCTAAGTATAGCCGCCGATTTGATCGCCGGGATCTGAGACCCGCCGGCCTGGTCGCCCCCCGCTACAGATCCGTTAACGGGACGAAGTACCGGTTGGGGTTTGGCGACAGGGATCTTTTCTTCCCCCGCTACAGATCCGTTAACGGGACGAAGTACCGGTTGGGGTTTGGCGACAGG
>DAOTMV010000091.1:3270-8188 GCA_035450485.1 Anaerohalosphaeraceae bacterium
CCCCCGCTACAGATCCGTTAACGGGACGAAGTACCGGTTGGGGTTTGGCGACAGGGATCTTTTCTTCGGCCATCACTCATACCTCAGTTCGGAACGGGCATCGGGGATGTTGATGATGTTATCTTGTGCGGTATAGATAAGTTCTGATTGGTATATCTGATGGAACAGGGAGGCCGCCCCGAAATTTCCTTCTTTCAGGAACGCTCGATACAGGCCGTAGTAGACGAGTAGGGGCCGGAAGGCCGGGGGGATCTCCGGTATCTCGCTGTCGACCGTCAGGTCGGAGGCCACGTCGTTGATATAGACGTCGAGATTGTAGGCGGCGTCCGGCAAAGGGTCGATGCCGATAACCCCCTTCCCCGTCCAGAAGAACTGCGGGGCGGTCCCCTTGTATCTGCCGTGACCGTCCCGTAACGGCTCGGCCTGGGCCAGGGCAACCCTGGTACCGGACGCAGGTTTGTACTCGACCGCCGCCACATCGTGACCGGTGTAGGCCACCGTGCGAACGCCGTTTGTGGTAACGAGGGCGTCTATGTGCTGGACACAGCCGGTCAGTTCCGCGATTTCCCGGATCCCGTCGTTGATCCAGTAGTCGAGTTCGGAGTCTGTCCAGAACGCGGCGGTCGATTCGTTCAAAATGTCCCTGATCCTGGTCCTGATTCCTTCCAGCGTGTAGGCGTAGGCATCGAGGGTGAGATTGGCGATGGTCCCCGAAAATGCCGTACCCCCCGCCCCGTTGCCGACTCCTCCGCAGCCCCAGAGATACTGCCAGTCGTTGGCGGCATGGAGCGTGAGACTCAGGGTGTCCACCAAGTTGCAGTATTCCCGGTCCGTGTAGATGTAGCAGTACAGGGTGCCGTAGGTGCCTACCGATTCGTCCCTTACGACCCGGAGGTAGTAAGTGGTCGCCAGGGACAAGGCGGTCGAAGTGTCCGTGTATTCCGAGGTTTCCACTTCGATCAGAACCAGCGTCCCGTCGAGCCACTGCAACGCCAGCATGTCGGCGGCGGCAGATCGCAGGGTGCCGAGAGGGTTGGCAACGCTGTTGGTCAAAGCCCACACATAGCAGGATTCCGCCCCGGTGCCGGTCGTCACCTTGATTTCCAGGGTGTGTTCGAAGTCGCCCGAGAAATACCCCGAGGTAAAATCCTTGGTCAGCCGCAGGTCCTCGTCGTCGTCCAACCCGCTGATAGTCAGGGTGTTGGCGGCCACAGTCAGCCGGGAAGCTGCATCGGTCTCGGAGTAGCCTGTATAAGTCTGCAACGTGCTCACTGTTACTATCCCCTTCTCTGTACGATGTCCGGTATCTTGATAGCCGCCCGGGAATCCGGATGCTGCGTCACAAGCATCTGTTTCTTGGCCTGAATCGACTCGATGTATTTGTTGTAGACGAACGCCGCCTGCGGCCATTTTCTGTCCCGCATCAAGGCGCGGCAATAAGCGTATTGGACGATGTCCTCGTGGAAGGACGCCGGGATGGACGGCTCGTCGGTATCGTCGCTCATCTCGGTATGGGGGTAATCGGAGACGTAGAGATAGAGGGTGTAGGCAGTGTCCGGGAGGGGATCGACAACTACCGACCCGCCCCATTGGAACCAGTATTGCGGCGCGGTGCCTGCGTAGGAGGGATAACCCAGGTGTTTTGGGGTGATCCGCTGAATGCCGACCGTAGTGGCTCCGGCATATTCGACGTACTTCACCTTGTGCCCGGAAAAGGCCACCAACCTCGACGCGGCGGTCGTGACGGCGGTATCGGTATTCTCCAGGCATCCCGTTTTGGCGGCGATATCACGCTCTCCGTCGTTAATATAGCGGTTGAGAACAGCGTCCGGTAAGAAGGTGGAGTTGCTGTCCTCGTTCATAAGCGACCGCACCCTGTCGCGGATGTCTGCCAGATCCGGAAAAGCCATGCCTCAAACTCTCCTACCAGTTGATGTTCTCGTCTACAAGCGCCTCCCAGGGGATACCGCGCGGCATTCGAACCGGCGCCTTCCTGCCGTATTTCGTGGCTATCAGGTCCACGTTTTCGATGAGCATCTGGTTGAGCCCGATGGTCTGCGACATCCCTTCTTGCCCGTTGCGAAAATAGCGCAGGATATACTCGGCTATCACGTCGTCGAACAGCTCGTCGAACGGGATGGTGTCGGTCGTGCCGGTGAGGGCCGTCGGGCGCGCAAAGTAGTCCGCCTTGATGGTGTAGTCGGTAGCCGTGTCGGGGGTGACGTAGAGCTTGCTGCCCTTGATTTGGTAATACCGCGGCTCCCCCGGCGAAGTGTAGGCCAGTTTGATGTCCAGGCCGGGCAGGGGTAACAGAGGATAGGTCTTGCCGTCGATGTAGGGATGGTCGATAAGGCCCCAAAACCCGCTCGGCAGGTATCCGTAGCCGTCGTCGGAGGTGATGGTGACCGTGGCCGCGATAGCCGCCGTCACGCTGTCCGTCGATGACAGGGTCAGGGTATTGTCCGCCGCCGCGGCGATGCGGAACGGCCCGGGGTTGGCGGCGGAGGTGGTCGTGATGGGCATATCCGCCTCGAAACCGGAGGTGACGAAACCCCCGGCGGCGCTGGTGATGGTGGGCGGGCTGGAGTCGTTGAAAACGATGTCGGTGCCGGTATGGGTAACCTCCGCCCACACAGACACCGACATTTCCTCTCGCAACAGGTCGCTTTCCAGCCAGTACAATCGCTTCGCTATCGTCCGGACGGCATTGTTGACCGCATGGATCAGGTCGTCCCTCGTCACGTCTATGTCGCGCCGGTACTGGATGAGGTCGTATAGGCTCTGTACCGTTGACATAGTGTCCTCCTACGTGCCGATCACGACATAATACAGGGCGCCGAGGCCCGACAAATCGGTGCCGTTCGTGACCTCCATGCCCAAATCGTACCGCGTCAGCACGGGGATTTCCGCCGGCATCCCCCAGATTCCCGCCGCCGTCCCGGTGACATTGTCGGCCAGGGAGCAAGCGGTGCCGTAGGACGGGGCAAGCGCCGCGGAGCGATTCCCGGGGGTGAACCAGTCTACCGTGAACTCCCCCGTTGCCGCCTTGTCCCAATACTGGAGCATGTAGATCGTGTCGGATCCGTTGACGGGCATGCAGCCGCTGTATCCCCAGATGAGGATCGGGTAATCGAACTGGTTGACGTAAGGGTCGGATCCGGACTTGGTTGCCGCTTCGTTGCTGAATTTCCGATCGTACAGGAAACCGGAAGCGGGCACCTTCAAGTAGGTCACCTTGACGGTCTTTCCGTTCTGGGCGCTGTGGACGGTAAGCTGGTCGGAATCCGAATCGAATTTGACGTCCACCTCGCCGGCGGCAACGGTATCGTCCTCGTCGATGGGGATGAGCCGGCCCGCCGTCGCAGTGATCTGATCGACGTACATGAGGGCGGCGATCTTGTTTCCGGAATCCAGGGTGTTGGCTCCGGTCGCCAGCGTCAGCTCCTCGTCCTGGACCAGGTTGTCCCAAACCTCGGTCCATCCCTGGGTGATGTAATGAAGATAGACATCCAGATCGAAGATGTAGACGTCGTCGATGGAAAGGGCCGTGTCGTCGCTGTCGGGCGTGAAGATGAGGCCTCCCGTCGTACTGGCGACGATATCCTCGGTGTAGGTGCCGTTCGCCGTCCGGGAGGTGCCTTCGGTTCCTCCGATCTTGACCGTCACCCCTCCTGCCGACCAGGATGAGACCGTGTAGATGACGCGGTAGGTGTGACCGACAATGATGGTGTCGGTGGCCGAGGCATCCTCGGATAGCGTCCCGGAACTGGCTCCCGCCGCCTTGACCGCCTTCCCGTCGGCAAACGACCAGTTGGTCCCCGCCGTCCAGCCGGTGCCGGTGCCGATGGCCCCGTAGGCAGTCAGGTTGGCCGGACTGACCGTGATGGTGGTCTTTGTCCCGTAGGTCATAGCCGAAGCGAGGCAGCATTCTCCCGCCGCCAGGTCTCCCTGTGCGATGCCCGTGGAGCGCCACTTGAGATTCTGACCCCGGCTGGCAATGTTGTTGAAGTAAGCCGCGGGGTAGTTGGTGGTGAGTTGGTAGTTGCCGTCCAGGACATGATGTTCGTCGTAGACGATCGGGGGCATCTGCCGGGGGGCGAAGGCGAGGATCTTCTTGTTGCTGTTGTCATACTCGAAGTAATAGCCGGAGCGATTTGCCACCATGACATAGTCGACGTCGTGTACCCCGAACAGCGTGTCGGGATTGAAACTTTCTCCGCCCGTCGGGTACGAGGAGTCGAACTGGATAGTCCCGACGATCATCTGCTTGTTCCCGATGTTGCTGTGTTCCTTGGTGATCGTGAGTGCCATTTATCGTGCCCTCCCCTCTCAATGTCCGTATGCAAGCCAATATCCGGCGCTGTCTGCGGCGGTGACGATGGTTACGGGGTCGGCCACGGGGAAGGTCTCGTTGATGACTGGGAAGGTAGCCACCACCGCACTCCCTTGGTACGTCAGGACCATCCCGTCCACCTTCTGGAGGCCCGTGTAGATATCGCCCCCGGCGGACCCGCCGGTATTCGAGAACGTCCCCATCGTAACTCTGATGTCCCCGGCTACTGATTCGTTGGTCTTGGTGAACGTGAAGGCCATTTTTCACCTCCTAACTGAACATGTCGCCGATGGCGATCCAGATGCCGGACTGGGACGCCTTCGTGATTACGGTGACCGCCGATCCGGCCACGGGCAGGGTTTCGTTTACCGCCGGGGCATCCGTCGCCGCCGACGTTCCGTAAGGTTGCAGGATGATCATCTCGCAACGATGCAGTTTGGTATCGATATCGTCCTCCGTTCCCGCCCCGGAGTCGGTATAGGTGCCGTACGTCAGCGCCTTGTCTCCCAGGATGGAACGCCCGACGAGAGTGGCCGTGATGGACATTTTTCATTCCTCCTCGCTGGATTGAAGATGGGGAGAGGG
>DAOTMV010000092.1:0-7900 GCA_035450485.1 Anaerohalosphaeraceae bacterium
TTCCATCGCGACAACAACATCCTTCCATTGTCGCGGATGGTCACGCATGCCAATGCTTCCACCTCGCTTGATGTCAAGCAATTGATGCAACATACGAACGGTTGGCAAGGGTAGAGCACGTATCACCGCAGCGGGCCGATACGACCAACCACGCAACGCCTCAAAGCCGATCTGTTGCATTATAGGTCCGTGATATCGAACGAGACGCCCATCGGCAATGACTTTCCAGTCAGGAAAAGCTGTTGCGTAGCATTGAAGCACTTCCCTCTGTTCCTTCCTTGTCATTGGCAAGTATCTTCTGAGCTTCTTCTTATCCATTACGGCTTCACCTCGGTAATCGGAACAGTTGGATTAAGACCAGCGCCTGTACGTATCTGATTGATGCGTGTGGGAGTCAAATGCGAACTGCCGAACTTGTAGTCCCAGGACACCGAGCCTCCCTGTCAGCCATGAAGGATTACATCTTCTTGTTGCCACGTTCCCATTCACTCTGTTCCCATTCCAGGAACTCACGCACCTTGCCTTGCTCAATGGCTTGTCTCAATTGACGGCCGAACTCCTTATGCCGCTCTTCCCAATCAAGTTGAGGCGCCAAGGTCGGCGGCGGCACGGTCTGCATCCGCCTGCAATAGGACAAGGCCAGTTCATCTTCACCCAAATAAGCGTTCAGGATGGCCAACATGCACAGATCGTTTGTCGATTCTTTCTTTTCTAACGCCTCCTGCTCACATAGAACTTTAATCTCCCCAACATCCAACGGTTTGCGAATCGACGGACGGAACTGCTGCTCCATTGCAGCAACCACATCCTTCCACTTCTGCGGGTGGTCACGCAATCTCACATGAGAGTGCTTTACATCGAGGAATTGATGTAACATGCTCACTGTGGGCAATGGTAGAGCCCACAATACGGCCATAGGACGATACGGCCCAAAACTCAGTGCCTCAAAACCAATTTCCTGAACTATGGGACCGCATGAACGTTCAAGCCGATCACCTTCGGTGAGTTTCCAATCAGGAAACACGTTTGCATAGCATCGTACTATTTCACTAAGTTCCTTCTCTGTAAGTTGTCGTCGCGTTTTCTTCCTGTCCATTACGGTTTTACCTCTGTAATCGGGATGTTTGGGCCCAGACCTGCGCCTGTACGTACTTGATTGACACGAGCGGGGGTTAACAGCGCATCGCCGAACTTGTAATCCCAGACCGCTGTGGGACTCAAAGGGTTTTCGACCACATCAAGACGGATTGTTCCGGTAAGACCATTGCCCGGTCGCCACAACCTCCCATTGAGATATCGAACTTCGGGTTCCAATCCACGGTAACCATACATCTCCTGATATCGCGTCAACAGGTCTTCGGCATATTTATGCTTCGCTATGCCGGCACCTGACCCGCTGCCCAAACCTTGACGAGCACCCCATGCTGGCGCGGTTTTAGTCGGCCGATTCTCATCGCTCGGTCAAGTAGTCGAACACCTGTTGGTATCGCTTTCGAGGCCCTGGTTTGCCAAACCATTGCTCCATTATTGTTACGGCTTCCGCATATTGACCGCACAGAACTCTTGCTGCGACAACTCGCAGAATTTCCATGCCATGAATATCTGGGTTGTCACCTTCAAGCAATGCGTTGCAGAGGTCTGTATGCAGCCTAAACCTGTCCAGGAAGGGAAGGGTCCATTTGACAATGAAGTCCCGCATGGACGATACGGCACTATGCACTGAATCCGGCTGATAAATGTACCACCGCGCTCCGAGCCCCTTTGGCGAGGTCCACTCGATGGGACCATGAAGGGTAATGTCAAAGTTCCCGCCCAACTGCGGATCACCACCAGTCATGGCCTTCACGGTCTTGTTGACCTTGCCCATAACAACTGTGTAGTACGGGTAAATGACGGCGGCGGCATTATGTTCTTCGGTGGGATGGTGCTCAATGGCAACGTCAATTTCCTGGGTAGCATCTTCCGTTGCCCGACGATAGGCCAGGGATCGCTCACGTCGTACAAATCCTGCAACACTCACCGCTTCGTCTACCAGTTCACCTAACCAGTGACAGACGCACACCTTGATCTCTGCTTGCTGTTTACTCATTTTCTGGTCTCCAATGCGCGACGAATCCACAGGTCGCTATTATTTCCTAATCCTTGCAATGAATTCCCACCGCTTGAGTTCAGCACAGAATCGAATGCACGTTGAGACCCGCGGTATGGGGACGTCCCCGACTTGACTTCGAGACCAATCGCGTAGTTCTTCCCGGGCGGGATGGCTGCACCGTCATAGAAACGGAGTTGGCCCGAGGCATCCCGAACGGACACTCTTCCCCTAATCACCTGCCAACCTGGCTTGGCCTCAACAGCATCCCATACCGCACTTTCGGCCGCCGCCCCTGGAAGTCCGGGACCTTGGGGACTTGCAAACTTGCCATCCGCCGTGCGCCAACCGTTGTTCCAACTCACTTCGTTACTTGGGGCAGTGCGAGCACCGGCAATGGCTGTACCGCAACTCATGACACCTTCGGCGCACGCCGCGACCGTCCCACAGAACTTGCTTGTACCCTGAAAACCTCTGACAATTTGCTCCTCACCACTGAATGTCCTCCCCGTGGTGGTGTCGATGGATTCTTTGCCTTGAAGGTAGTCGACGCCGTAGCTCATGTCTGTCAGACCAACGAGGTCGGCACCGACCATTTGCCAGTTGCAGGCGTCGGCGATGGCCTGATCAATGTCTTGCCCATTGTACTCGTAGCACATGAGAATGCGATTGGTGTAGGGCTCGGCGACGTAGCCGATGATCTTTTCGCGGACTGCACCGTAGCCATTCTCATCTACGAATACGATGTACTCGCAGTAGCCCATCACGGCTTTCTTCGCACAGCCTGATGCTATGCTCTTGGCCGCCTTGCAGTATTCCTTGGCCTCGTTGGGATGCTGGTTTAGCATCTGTGCCCGTTGGTACTGTAACCAGTAGTTGTCCATGCGTCTGGTCTGGTCATGTGATAATCCAAACCATCCGCCGATCATGCCGTTCTCGAATCGAAAACGGTCCCACCATGACCACTGGTCTTTGTACAGGCTCTTCAAGCCATACGGGTCGACCCAGTTTGTGGGGTTGGACACAACGTATTCGTAGAGGTTCATCGAGTCGACATAGCCGATAGGGTCCGTTTGGACGAAGCGGCCGGTCTCCGGGTCGTAGGTTCTGGCCCGGAAGTAGTACAGGCCGCTTTCGGGGTCGCGGCGTCTTCCCGTGAAGAAGTACGGATTGCCGGCCGCAGAGGGCACGGAAGCGTCGGCGAGCTTGCCGTAGACATCGTACAGGTAGAACTCTCTATCGCTTACCCGCTGGAACCTGCCGCCGACGATGCCGACTACGGAACCGAGCGCGTCCTTGAGGTAGTAGAAATGTGTTTCCTTTGCTGTGGGTAGTGACCAACTGTCGTCGGCCAGGACGGCGAAGTCGTTGAAGTCCACGACGCCGCTGCTGTCGAAATCATACGTGGCATTGCTCGTGAGCCAGTCCTCGCAAAAAGCGGCCAGTTCGATGACATCGTTGGGATCGAAAGACTTTGCCGGCAGGAACATCGCGAGCACTTCATCGATGCCGTTGCCGTAAACAAACGACCGGGCAAACGCCTCATCGTCGCCGTCTGCCTTTTCGTATTCAGCGATCACGCGGCCGAAGGTGTCGTAATAGAAGTACGTTGTGAGGTTGTTCTCGCCATCGTATTTGCTGACCCGCCTGCCCAACGCATCGTAGCCATACTGGACCTCGCTGCCGATCTCTATGAGTCGGTTGCGGTAGTCATAATAATGCTGTCTGCCCCACTTGTCCGTTTGCAGATTGCCGTTGTCGTCGTATTCGGGATAGGCGTCCTCAGTGAGCCCCCAGACATACTCCCCGTGGATGTGCGTGTACTGATTGTTAAGGTCGTGTGTGTATGTATACGTGAAACCGTCTTTGGCTGCGACCTGATAACGGTTGCCCAAGTGGTAGTAGAGGAACCCTTCGGGCGCCGCTTCAGGTAGAGCAATAGCGCCACAGAGAAGAAGCGTCGCGCACACACTGAGTCTGAAAACGGCTCCTGACACCTTTACATGTCCCGGCAAAGTTGGATCAAGTTACAAGATTCTGGTCAACGAACATTTCCGCGAACTGCTGCGGCGTAAGTGTTGCATTGTTTCTTCTGGCGATTTCTACGTTCTGTACCCACACGCGCCGTATCGTTTCAGGCATACCCGATGGCAACTTCATCACAGCAGCAATGATCTGCCGCCAGTCACCTTGCACGCCATAGATGCTCTGCAACTTTGGTGTGATTTCCTTCAACGTCTTGGCTTCGGCCGCCGGAAGCTGATCAATTGCCCAAAGAACGTAGCACTCCAAGAGCCGAAGAAGGGACTTGCCCTGATAGCGTGAATTGCCGTTTACCATGCTTACTCCATGTCAGGATCAATGGAAAGGGCATCAATAAAAGCCTCCAGAGAAGGGGCGATGTCCACGATGGCAAAATCCTCATCATGCACACATACCTTGACCGCTGGGGGCGAAGCCTTGAAGTCGAGAAAGAACTGATTACCGCCTCCATCCGCCGCAAATGGAAGGGCATCCGTGCCTAACTCGGGACGCCATCGCTCTGCCGCCGCCCAAAGACTCGCGGTTGACGTTCTATCCTCGTCCAAGTGATAGAACCGATTCACCGCCCATCTCGCCGCGCCCGGCCTCCCAAATGGCTCGATGGAATCAAGTTCAGGGTGCCCGCCGTTCGAATACCGCAAGAGCCGAAGGTACTCTTCCGGGAGAGGAAAGCCAAAATGGGCCTGGAAGGCGTCGATCACATCCTTCGTGGGTGCAGGCCGCACGACTGGTTTCCCGCCTTCATTGATGTTGAGTTCAGATAAGCTGCGCATTAGTTCTTCGGTGCCCCCGCTGGAATAGCCCAGATCGAATACCCGCCGGGTCCGCCCGGATGCATCGTGTCCCAGAAAATCGAACCCGGTGTGTGCTGGACCTTCGGCACAAGCTGCATAACGCCGCTTTCAGTAGAGTGGTGCCAGATCCAACTACTGGGGGTCGCCCGACCGCCAACGCTGGACACCGAGTTGCCGACACCGGGAATCAACTGATCCATCTGCGCGGCGAATGCCGGATCTGATCGAAGGGCCGCATCAAGCGACGCGTTGGCACGATTGAAGTGAACTGCTCGACTCCCGCCAAAATCAGCAGGATTCAGCTTCGTTTGATACGCAACGCTGTAGGTTTCCCCCGTTGCTGTCTCAACTGGGGCAGCACGGGCACCAGCAACGGCTGTACCACAACTCATGACACCTTCGGCACACGCCGCGACGGTTCCACAAAACTGACTTGTGCCCTGAAAGCCTCTGACGTATTGCTCCTGACCACGGAACGTCCTGCCCGTGGTGGTGTCGATGGATTCCTTGCCTTGAAGGTAGTCGACGCCGTAGCTCATGTCGGTCAGACCAACGAGGTCGGCACCGACCATTTGCCAGTTGCAGGCGTCGGCGATGGCCTGATCAATGTCTTGCCCATTGTACTCGTAGCACATGAGAATGCGATTGGTGTAGGGCTCGGCGACGTAGCCGATGATCTTTTCGCGGACTGCACCGTAGCCATTCTCATCTACGAATACGATGTACTCGCAGTAGCCCATCACGGCTTTCTTCGCGCAGCCCGACGCGATACTCTTGGCGGCCTTGCAGTATTCCTTGGCCTCGTTGGGATGCTGGTTCAGCATCTGTGCCCGTTGGTACTGCAACCAGTAGTTGTCCATGCGTCTGGTCTGTTCGTGAGATAGCCCGAACCAGCCGCCAACCATCCCATTCTCGAATCGAAAACGGTCCCACCATGACCACTGGTCTTTGTATAAGCTCTTCAAGCCATACGGGTCGACCCAGTTCGTGGGGTTGGACATGACATATTCATAGAGATTCATCGAGTCGGCGTAGCCGATGGGGTCTGTCTGGAGGAAGCGGCCGGTCTCTGCGTCGTATGTTCTGTTGACGATGTAATACAGGCCGCTTTCAGGGTCGTACCGGTAGCCTGCGAACAGATACGGATTGCCTGCCGCAGAGGGCACGGAGGACTCGGAGGGGGTCCCATAGACGTCGTACAGATAGAACTCTCTATCGCTTACCCGCTGGAACCTGCCACCGACGATACCGACTACGGAACCGAGCGCGTCTTTCAGATAATAGAAACGGGTTTCCTTCGCTGTGGGTAGTGACCAACTGTCGTCGGCCAGGACGGCGAAGTCGTTGAAGTCCACGACGCCGCTGCTGTCGTAATCATACGTGGCGTTACTGGTAAGCCAGTCCTCGCAGAAAGCAGACAACTCCACAACGTCGTTCGGGTCAAACGACTTCTCAGGCAGGAACATGGCCAGCACTTCATCTATGCCGTTGCCGTAGACAAACGACCGGGCAAACGCCTCATCGCCGCCGTCTGGCTTTTCGTATTCGGCAATCACGCGGCCGAAACTGTCGTAATAGAAGTACGTTGTGAGATTGTTCTCGCCGTCGTACTTGCTGACCCGCCTGCCCAAGGCGTCATAGCCGTACTGGACCGCGCCGTCGATCTCTGTGAGTCGGTTGCGATAGTCATAGGAATACTGTCTGCCCCACTTGTCCGTTTGCAGATTTCCGTTGTCATCGTATTCGGGATAGGCGTCCTCAGTGAGCCCCCAGACATACTCCCCGTGGATGTGCGTGTACTGATTGTTAAGGTTATGCGTGTATGTATACGTGAAACCGTCTTTTGCTGCGACCTGGTAACGGTTGCCCAAATGGTCGTATGCGAATCCCTCCGTAGCCGCCTGCGGGCCTTCGGGCATGGACATCATCATCATGCTGCCGCCATCATCAAGGAGATCTTCTTGAAGCGAAACCGGCTGGGAAGTAATCGAAGTCGTCTGGGTGGTTGTACCGGCAAGCCGCGATTCATAAGCAAGCATGTCAACCTGCTCTACAAGACTGCCATCCTCGTCATAAGAACTGAATACCTTCGAAAGCTCGTTGCCTGATACGTCGTAGCTGATGTTGATGATTAACGTGCCGCCGACGGCCGGATAGAGGGTAAAGAGCGTAATTCGCCCATTGAAATCCGTTACCACAATACCGATGAGGTCGCCGCTGTCATTGCGGATCATCTCATAGGTGCTCTGGCCGGTGGCCTCTTCCTCGCCGAACTCGACCAGCGTTACGACCGGCATTTCGCCGTTGTTGTGCTCCTTGACGACCGTATCCAGTCCGGCCTTGATGATGGCGGTATGGACCAGTCTCTGCTGCTGGCGCACGTCCCTGACCTGCAACTGAGCCAATTCGGCAAACGGCTCATCAGAGGCAAGCCATTTCGAGGCTACGCCTGCCGCAAATCGGACATCGCCCGTGTAGTCGCCAAGGCTGGCAAGGCCCGTTGCAGAGCCGTAATCGGCCTGGATGAGCCGTTGCAGGTTGTCATACGTGTAGATGTCCCAGACCGGTACGGCCAGATGGTTGTACTTGACAGAATCCCGATTGGAGTTCTCATCGTAAGTGTACATCAAATCCAGAAGCGTTTCGCTGTCCGGACCGATGCTCCTGCACCTGTCGATACGCCCCAAGCCATCGTAGTAGCCTTCCCACTGGCTATCGGCTTCGGGGTAGCCGATGATCTTCGTGCTCGAGCCGATGTAGTGATAGTTGACAATGCGGTCGTCGCCCTTGTCAATGGTCTTGATGCGTCCGAGGCCGTCATGGGTATAGGTTACCGTTTCGCCGTTGTGGGTCCGGGTCAGGACATTGCCGCTTCCATCATACGTATAAGTTGTGGTTCTGGCATCGAGATCGTACAGAGCCGTCGATTCGGACTCAGGCAGACCGAGGCCGTTATAGGCAAATGTCGACGTGG
>DAOTMV010000093.1:0-7720 GCA_035450485.1 Anaerohalosphaeraceae bacterium
CAAATACACCTACATGTCGGACGGCCAGAAGTCGCAGGTCAAGGTGATCGAGCCCGGGGATCAGCCCGCCGCTTTCCACGTCGACCGGATGCAGACCGCGGGAGAGGCTGCGGGTCTGGTCGATGGCCTGGTTGATCAGGCCCGTGATGGTTACGGCGTCGGCGGCCGCGGCCGGCGCATGGCTGTTAAGCTTCTGTTCCAGCACCTTGCACATGATGGCGGCACCCGTCAACTGCTGGCCGAGGCTGTCGTGCAGTTCGCGGCCGATGCGCCGCTGCTCCCGCTCGCTGATTTTGAGGATTTCTCCTTCGAGCCGCTGGCGGTCCTGTATCTCGCAGCGCAGATTCTCGTTGGCCTTGACCATGGCCTGCGTGCGTTCATCGACGACCTTCTCGAGGTTTCGCTTGTGCTCCTGCAAAGCCTCTTCGGCCACATCGCGTTCACGCACGCGGCGCCCCAGGAGCCAGCCGCCGCTGGCGATGCCGGAAATGCCCAGCAGCCACAGCAGGCCGTGCCCAACCGCCAATGAGGCGATATGACGGCCGGCGATTGCCTGCATGGGTTCCATCGGCACCGACACGCTGATGCCGCCGCGTACATCGCCGACCGTGTATCCGTGCGAGGCATGGCACGTCAGGCACGACGGCTCGGTGACCAGCTTGTGCATGTAGCGCATGTACGGATCACCATCGATCTCTTCGACCGAGCAGATCTCGTCGCCGCCGGCTTCCAGCGCCGCCAGCGCCTCAGCCTCCCATACGTCCGGGGCATTCTCCGAACGCAGCGGTCTCAGGCTGGTGATTTTGCCTTTCAGGCCGTAGCGTTTTCCGCCCAGCGCATGCACCTGTCGCGTCATGTAGGCGGGATTCACAAGCGTCAGCCGCCGTCCGGACGGCGTTGTGATATCGCGCTCGGGAACGTCGGCGAGGTATTCGTTGGGCGGCGTCTCATCCGTCATAGGCACGTAAACGCCGCCGTGCAGGGCGGCCCAGTGGCGATAGACAATGTCCTTCTGAAAGGCCGACTCCGCCTGGAGCCGCGCGGCATCCTCCATTTCGCGCTGCTGACGCATCAGGTTCCACACAAGCACGCCTGCCACCAGCAGCGTCCAGAAAACAACCAGCATCAGGACGTATGCCTTCAGACCTTTTAATCGCGTGTAACCAGCTCTTGTACCCATGCTGACGAAACCAGAACCAACCCAACACCCTCCTGCACGCAAGGGCCTTGCCCCAGACATGTTAGGAGTATGATAGCATCCGAGCGGGAGTGATGCAAAACACTTTCCGGCGCGGAGCGGCCCGTCCTGGTCTCTATTTGGCGATAAGGCAAAAAATCAGGGTCGCCCCCGAAGGCTGCATAGGGGTTGTCCCTCCGGCGGCACATCAGATGCCCGCCCGGTAGCCTTTACCCGCGGCCGGTTAAAACGTGTAGCGGAAGGCGGTGTAGATGTTGGAGTCGTTCTCGAACTGCCCGAAGAAGGTGTTCGGGTGGTCGCCGAAGAAGATGTTGGCGCCCAGTTCCACGGCCAAGTCGTCGGTGACCTTGTAATTGATATTCGGCCGGAAGTAGACATCCTTGTCGGTCGGCGACCAGTAGGTGAACAGCGAGGCTGTCAAGGTCTGCTTGAGGAGCTGCTTCGTGAGCCGCATGGTAACGAGGTTACGGTCGCGATCGCGGGCCGGGCCGCCGGGCAGGCTGTCCAGGTACTCGCCGTAGTTGAGCATGTGCTCGATGTAATACTGCAAGCCTAAGGTGAAATCGTGGCCGATCTCCTGCGTGTAGCCGACGAGAAAGCGCAGCTCGGAATTGTTCACGAGCGGGTTCGTGCCGCTCAAATCGTCGGCGGATTCGTAATACCCGAATTCGACGTTGCCGATGCCCGGGCCGACGGCGCCGCGGACACTGGCGCCATAGACGTTGAGGTCGGGAAAGATCGCCTGAGGCGCCGGCGGCAAGGTCTGGCCGCCGGGGCTCTTCCAGTAGCCCCAGTAGCCGTACATCGCGTACTCGTAATTGTTGATGTTCTTGTAGACGCGCAGGGCGAATTCATCGTCGCGGAACCAGCGGTCCGGCTTGTTGGTATGCACGATTGCATTTCGCCCGGCCAGGCTCTGCAGGTTACCGCTCCAATACGACAACCGCTCGCCGTTGATGAAACGGTCCGAGTCGAACTGCGGCGTATAAACGAAATCCACGTCGGCCAGGTCGCTGAATAAACTGACCTTGCCCGCATCCGACGGGGCCTTGAGGTACTCCGTATCGCGGCCGATCAGGAACGCCTGCCAATCCTTCGGGAACAAATCGTTGATGAAGATCAGGTCGCCCGTGCCCCACGTGAGAATCTGGCGGCCGATCTTCAGGTCCATGTAATCTGTCGGCCGCGTGAAGATGTTCGCCTCGCGAAGATCGAACTCCGCCTCTTCCAGCACCAGGTCGCCGTAGACGTCGCCCTTAAACTTGAAATCCGCCCAGTCGTTGTAGGTCGAGGCGTCCAACTGCAGACGCGTCTCCATCAGGGACATGTCCTTTTCATACGGATCTTTGCGCGTCCGGTAGCCGGCCCGCAGTTCATAGTACCCGTGCAGGTCCCACTCGCCCAGCCAGGATTCCTTTTGTTCGTCTTCTTGACCCAATCCGACGGCGGCCGTGCCGCAAACCAATGCCAGCAGGACCCAAAGCCCGGCCGGCGTCTTGCGTGACATCATCGAATTGCCTCTCTCGGCGGCCTGTGAAGGTAACGCTCGGTAAAGATATCCCCCAGGTTGATGTTATACTGCACGCCGGAGAACTCCATGACGGTGGTGCTGCCGGTGTTGAGGTTTTTCACTATGGACTTGACGACCGTGGGAAAGCCCTGTATCTCCTTGACCTCCTTTGATTCGATCGTGCGATAGAGTTTGCCATTGGTGTCGTAGTATTCCATCTTCATGGGCACGAATGTCTTGCGGTCGATGGTCACGTTGTAGTAGCTGAATTCCACGGCGTCCGGCTTCTTGGGCACGTTCTTGACGACGTAGGCCGTGTCGGTGGTCTGCACCAGCTCGTGCGTATCTTCGTGCAGCCCGCGGCCGGAAACGTCCTCGTAGAGAAAGTCCGAGCCGACGAAGCTGGTGCGTTTGTCGCTGGCGGCGATGCGACGGACGAGGGCCAGGCTGGGCAGGTACAGCCAGCGGTCGTCGTCCTTGCCTTCGCCGACGTGCTTGTGCACCATGAAGACCATCTTGCGGACGTCGGCGGGCTTTTCGAAATAGACGAAGTAGTTCTGGTCACCGGCGTCGGCGACGTCCTTCCGCAGGATGATGAACTCGCGATTCCGCTCCAGGCCCTTGTTGTCGGTGATCGTCATAGTGACGGTTGCCTTGCCGTCATTGCCCTGGTAATAGGCGACGATGTTGGCCTTGTTGATAATCGCATCCACATCGGTCAGCGGCTCCGTCTGGGCGCCGGCAAAGGCCGGCAGCAGTGCCGACACGACCAGCAGGCTGCTTAACGTTTTCATGGTTGGACCTCCTTCTTTCTTTTCCTATCTTCAATTATACTCTTTTCCAAAGACTTTTCCAGCACGTTTCGCCAGGCTATCCTTTGACGCCCAGCTGCCGCAGGAACGTCATCATGGGGCACCAGTTGGTAAAGGCCGACTGCAAGAGATTCACCGCCACAAAGCCGGTGAAAAACAGCCAGTACGGCGAATGGTAGTGCGTCAGCAGAACGCTGGCGAGCACGAATGTTCCCGCTACGCCTCGGAGATATCTTTCAACGTTCATTGCTCTTTCCTTTCCACAGGAGGTTTTGTCTCTTTGCGTTGCGATTCCGCAGTTCGGCACGCCTGCCGCCGCGACATCATCCCGCAGGAGACCGCGGCCAGGGGCACGCCGACCAGGCCAATCCACGCCAGACGCGTCCACGGAAGCTGCCAGTACTGGTGCAGGTTCAGGGCGATGAAGACCACCGCCGCCGCGGCAACGCTGATGCATGTGCCGCAGTTGCAGGTCGTCGAGCGCGGCGCGGCAAACGGCTTGAACAAGGGCTTTTCGAGAAGCCGCAGCATGGCCGGCAGCACCAGGAGTGTGATGGCGCCCGACAGGCCCATGATCGCGCACAGGAAGATGCCCACAGTCTTATACGGCACCAGCGGCGCCGCTAAGAGCGGCAGAAAGCCGATGGCGATGACCAGCACGTTGCGCGTGATCGCGCGGGCGGGCTCGCCGAACATGACGGGCGAACTGGCCTTCCACGAGCCGGTCTGGCGATACGTCTCCCGTGCGCGTTCGAGGAAGTGGATGGCGAAGTCGACCGCCATGCCCAGCGTCAGGGCGCTCAGCACGGCGACCGGCATATCGTAGTCCTTGCCGACGAGGCCGATGATGCCGTAGATCGTCAGGATCGTGATCGTCAGCGGGATCATGCAGACGATGCCCCACAGCGGCGACCGGAACAGCACGGCCATCATGATGAACACAATCAGAAAGCTGCCCATGAACGACTGCAGCATGCCCCAGACCATTTTGTCCTGCCAGACGATGTTGATGTAGGTCAGCCCCGCCCATTCATGCTTGAGCGGCACGGGCGGCGGGTTGTCATTGAAGAACGTCTCCACGGCTTCAACCACTCGCTGCATGTCGCGATTGTCGCCGCTGGTCAGTTGTATCCAGATGTTGGCCGCGGAGTAATCGTTCGTGACGAGATGCCAGAGATCGTCAGGGTTGTGGCTGCCCTGAAATTGCAGGAGGCACTCGGCGACCACGCCGGGATTTTTTGGGATGACGTAGTTCTCCGGCCGGCCGTCGATGAGTTCCTGGTGCACCTTACGGACAACGTCGGCGACCGAATTGCTCTTGCCGACAACCTCCATCTCACTAAGCGAAGCCTGTAATTCGGCAATGTACTTCAGGGTCTCGGGTCGTTTGAAAAGCTTGGCGCGCTCTTTCTGCACGTCAAAGAAGCTGGCGAGTTCGTACCATGCATCGCCCAGATCGGGGTCCGTGGCCGCATCGGCCTTCTTCTCCGCTTCACCGGCAAGCTGCGTCAGCAGTTGCTCCGTGGACAGGCCGGAGGTGTCGACGGCGGCGATCAGCTTGTCCGCCTCGACCGCCGCCTGCGGCGCCTTGGGATATTCCTCTTTGAGGGTTTCGGCCGCGGTGGCGAGTTCGCTTCTCAGCGTTTTAGCAAATGCACCCATATCCGGCTCGGTCTGTTCCGGCTCAAGCACCAGGTAGGCCATATACGTGCCGCCGAAATGGGCGTTCAGCTCGATGTCCGCCTGTCGGATGGGGTGGCCTTTGCTGAACCATTTGACCGGGTTGTCGTTGATCTGAATCCTCGCGATGCCGTACAGCGACACGCCAACGATGGCGACCATCACGGCCAAAATGGGCTTGGCCCCCAGATAGGTCGCCGCGCCCGCCTTCGCCAGCAGGCGGCTCAGCGCGTTGGGCTTGTCGGCATGGTGAGCCTCGTGGCCGAAGTTCGCCAGTGCGCTTTCCTTGATCATCATCACGTAGGCCGGCACGAATGTCACGGTGAAGACCCATGCGATCATGATGCCGACGGCGACAAAGATGCCGAATACCTGCACAGGCGGGATGGGCGTCAGCGCCAGCGATGCGAAACCCGCCGCTGAGGTCAGCGACGTATACAGCATCGGCACGAACAGATTGCCCATGACTTGGCGAATCGTGTCCTTCCGCCCCGCCTTGGGTGTGTAGCGGTCGAAGAATTCCGAGAGGATGTGAACCGAATCCACCACCGCGATCGGCATCAGAAAGATCGGGATCATCGAACTCATGATGTGCACCGGATAGCCGAATCCGATCAAGAGCCCCATCGTGGAGATCACCGAAACCATCGCAATGATCATCGGCGAAATCACCAGCACGAGTTTGCGGAAGAACAGCAGCATCAGGATGAAGATCACCACCATGGCCAGAGGCGCCGATATCGCCATCTGGATGAACATCTCCACGCCAAATGTGTCCTCCGCGACGGGCAGGCCGGTCACGTAATAAAGTTCGTCACCACCCAACTCAGCGGTCTCGGCCTTCAGCGCAGAGTAGACACGATAGCTCAGGTCCTTGCGGGTCAACGGCAGATACAGGCAGATCGCCTTACCGTCCCCCGAGACCAGCGTGTCTTTGAGAAGCGGGTTCGACAGCGCCTTCTCGCGGATCGCCACGGCCTCGGCTTCCGTATCCGGCGGCGACTGCATCAGCCATTCGAACTTGACCACGCCCGGGTCCCCCTGGCTGATGTGGTCCACCATCGACGGCGCAAGGATGTCGACTTCCACAACACCTTCTTCCTTGTCCGGATGCTCTGGATCGGGCCAGCGCAGGGTCCGCGCGAACTGCGACATCTCATAGACGCGCTTGAGCGATTCGACGTTGAACACGCCCTCCGGATGCGTGTTGTTAACGATGCCGAGGACGACGATGTCGTTCAACGCGAACTTCTCCTTGGTCTCGTGATGAAAGACCCGAACGGGTTCGTCCGGCGACAACATATTCTCCGGGTCGGTGTCGACCTTGATGCGCGGGATCATCGCCCCCAGGGCCACGGTGAAAACCACCATGACGATGGTGACCAGTTTGTAGTGCCTGACAGAAAAGTCCGTAATCCTGCTTTTGAAGCTCATAGTCCTTCCTCACCCAAAGTTTTCAGGGGAACAGACCTGGCGCATCCTCCACCAGGTTCATCGTTTGGTATCACAATGGTCGTAGATGCAGTACAGGAGTTTTATTACGTTCTTGTTCTTGATCGCGTAGTACACCTTGGCCCCGTCGCGGCGAGAGCTCAGGACGTCCCGGTCTCGCATCATGTTGAGGTGCTGGCTCGTAATCGCCTGCTTTTCGCCGAGGGCCTCGCAGATATCACCAACGCACATCTCACCCTCTTCCAGCAGCTCGACGATTCTGAGCCGGGCCGGGTGCCCCACCGCCTTGAGCACGTGGGCGACCTTTTCGGCAATGTCATCGGTTATTCGCATTCTTGCACCTCGCGCGTAATAGCTTTCCGCTATATAGTGATATTCTAATATATCAACCCGACAGTTCGGTGTAAAGGGCTGATTTTTTATAAAAAAGCGAAAAATACCGGAAGTAAACGAAATTCCGCAAGAAACGGCGGTCAGGGGCGGAGTGGGTGTGTGGGGTTCCTTAGCCCAAGTTCCGCAGTTGAGGGGTGAAAACGTTGTTTCTGGCGTAGAAACGCCAAAAGTTTTCACTACATCTGCCTCAAGACGGCTTGGTTAACGGCAGGTTTTTGGGCAGATTCAGGCCCAGTCGCTGGAGCAGGATGGCCTGATGATCGTTCGGCGCGGTGACGCAACGGCGGCGGATGGACCGGCCGGATCGCGTCGGCAAAACCACATCGACAACCCGGATTTTGGCCAGGTCCCCAAAGACCCGCCGCGGCTCATCGCCCAGTACTTCGACGAGGAACTCGACGAGTATTACCTAAGAGCCCGCCAGTACAGCCTTGCCCTCTACCGCTTCAGCACCCGCGATCCATATACCGGCTCCTCTAATGAGCCTCTCGAACTCCATCGCTATCTCTACTGTCAGAATGACCCGGTTAACGCTGTTGACCCGTCCGGCGAGTTCTTGGGGCTGGGCATAAGTGCGAAGATGCGGGCAACATCGGCAGCGTTTGGTACGAAAGCGATGGCACTAGTGCCGCTTCAAAAAAATATTTTTAATATTTGCGATTTGGCGACTTGTGC
>DAOTMV010000094.1:0-7419 GCA_035450485.1 Anaerohalosphaeraceae bacterium
GTTCGCCCTTGCGCATATTTACAGACTGCGTCCTTGCAAGCAGTTGCATTACTAGGTCGGCTCATACCGCCCAGGGCGAGGGCCCTCTGAAAGGAGCAGGCGGTTCGCGTGTGTGGTCTCTTCGCAGTGTCTCGATCAATGCAGCGAATGCCAACGGAGCGGATTATACGAGCGGCAGTGCCTCTTTCAAGTAAATTGTTGTAACGTTCAGCGTCTGTGCGGAGGTTCCCTGCATGACAGAGGGACTGGTTGACCGGCTGGCGAGCCGCTGCTGGTTTTTTTGTCGAAAGGGGCTGGACAGGGCGTGCATTTGGGGCTATAGTCTTCGTCTTGCGAACGGCCGGGAGGTGTCAAAAGTAAAGATATCCGGCTTTGCGGCCGAGTATTAGAGGATGAAAATCACTGGGGAATAGTGTAACGGCAGCACAAATGACTCTGGATCATTTAGTCTAGGTTCGAATCCTAGTTCCCCAGTATTGATATCCAATTCGGCGGTCATGAAGAATTCTGTGAAAGTCAGAACGGTTCATGTTGCGGCAGGGCTGAATGGCTCAAGCAAGACGACGTTCGCGGTCATGTTTCCGCCGGGCTTTGCCAACTGCCCGAATGTTGCCAATGCGGATTTGATCGCCTGGGGGTTGCCGCCGTTCAGGCCGGAAGATGCCCTGTCAGTGGCGGCAAGATCGTGCCTGAACGAATATGAATTCGCCTGCTGAGGTCTCGATTTCAATCACCATTTTCGGTGAAGTAACGAAGTAATCGCGGCGGGGTGAATCAGGTCGGCAGACAGCGCAAAACGCTGTTTTCGAGGTCGATAGCGGCCGAGTTCGGCGGGGCGGGGGGCTTGACAAGGATATCGAAATCGTTAAAACGTTCGAACTAACAAGTAGAATCGGACGTAAATGAGCGTCATGCCGCGTCCCCCGCGGTATGCGTCCTAATCCAATAATGGGAGACGGTTTATGATCAGTGTCAAACATTTGCGGCGTACGTTCGGGCCGATTGTGGCAGTCGACGACATTTCTTTCGAGGCCGCCAAGGGCGACGTCCTGGGGTTCCTGGGGCCAAACGGGGCGGGCAAGAGTACGGCGATGAAGATGCTGGCCTGTTTCCTGACGCCGGACAGCGGCACGGCCGAGGTCTGCGGCCATGACATCCTGAAAGACCCCATCGGTGTTCGCAAGTCCATCGGCTACCTCGCCGAGAACGCCCCGGCCTATGCCGAAATGACGGTGGGGGGGTTCCTCAACTTCGTCTGCGACGCGCGGCAGATCAGGGGCGCCGCCAGGAGAAGGGCGCTGGATCGCATCGTGCCGCTGTGCTCCATCGACTCGGTGTATCACCAGACCATCGATACGCTGTCCAAGGGTTACAAGCGCCGCGTCGGTCTGGCGCAGGCGCTGATCCATGATCCGCAGGTGCTGATCCTCGACGAACCGACCGATGGGCTCGATCCGAATCAGAAACACGAGGTGCGGCTGCTTATCAACGAAATGGCCAAAGACAAGTGCATCATTGTTTCGACCCACATCCTTGAAGAGGTCGAGATCGTGTGCAATCGCGCGGTCATCATCGCGCGGGGGCAGATCCTTGTCGATTCCACGCCGAAGGCGCTGAAAGAGCAGTACCATTGTCCGTTGGATGAGGTGTTCCGCAAGATCACGTCGACGAAGAAGATCGCCTGATACTGGCGGCTTCGGTTTCATGACAGTGCAGGAGTCTACACTATGAATGGCTTTTTGGCGGTTTACAAACGCGAACTGAAGGGCTATTTCGCCACGCCGGTGGCGTACGTGTATCTGGTCATTTTCCTCTTTGTCGCCGGCTGGTGGACGTTCAAGGACGGGTTCTATGAGTTTCGCCAGGCGGACATGGCCATCTTCTTCCGGAACCTTCCCCTGTTTGTGGCCTTCATGGCGCCTGCGGCGGCCATGCGGCTGTGGGCCGAAGAGCGTAAGAGCGGATCGATCGAACTGCTGTTTACGCTGCCCATCACGGTGCCGCAGGCGGTCATCGGCAAGTTTCTTGCGGCCTGGACGTTTCTGGCCATCGCGCTTGCGCTTACGTTTCCGGTTGCCTGGACGGTCGTGTACCTGGGCGATCCGGACGAGGGACTGATTATCGCCGGCTATGTCGGCAGCCTGCTGATTGCGGGGATGTTTCTGGCGATCGGGTCGTTCTTCTCGGCCGTGTCGAAGAACCAGGTCATCAGCGTGATTCTCTCCGTGGTGACCTGCCTGGCGCTGCTGTTGGCGGGTATGCCGACGACTCTGAATTACCTGTCGTCGGTTTTGCCGGCCGGGCTGCTCGATGTTGTCGAGGGCCTTTGCTACCAGACCCACTTCGACTCGATGCTCAAGGGGATCGTCGAGTTCAAGAACCTGGCATACTTCGTAATCCTTATTGTTGGCTGGATAAGCGCCAGCACCATCATTCTGGATGAAAGGAAGGCAAGCTAATGGGCAGACTGACGCGTGCAATCATTGCGGTTCTTTTTATCGCCGTCATTGCGGTCTCGGCGATCAGCATCACGCAGAATGTAGGCCGGTCGCTTCGGGTGGATATCACCGATCAGAAGCTGTATACGCTTTCCGACGGGACGAAGGCCATTCTGCAAGGACTCAACCAGCCGATCAGGATCAAGCTGTACTACACCAAGACGGCGGCGATGAAGGGTCCGGACCAGATTCGCTTCTTCAACAACTACTACATCTTCGTCAAGTCGCTGCTGGACGAGTATGTCAGGGCGGCCAACGGCAAGATGCAACTCGAAGTGATCGATCCGCGGCCGTACTCCGATGAGGAAATGGATGCGATTCGATACGGCCTCAAGCGGTTCGCCATCAACGAAGAGGAGAACTTCTTTTTCGGCATGGTCTGCCAGACGCAGTTCGGCGTCGAGAAGACCATCGATTTCTTCTCGCCGGACCGCCAGAACTTCGTGGAATATGACATCAGCTATCTTATCGATTCGGCGGTGAGGCGTCAGAAGACGCGGATCGGCATTATCAGTTCGCTGTCATTGATGGGCGATACGGGGTACATGGCCCAGATGATGGCCGCACAGGGCCGCCAGCCGAGGCCGCAGTGGGGTCTGGTCAAGCACCTCAGGCAGAGCTACGAGGTTACACAGCTCGAAAACGACGTTGACGAAATCAAGGACGTCGACATCCTGCTGGTTATTCATCCGAAAGAGCTCTCCGAGAAAACGCAGTTTGCCATCGATCAATTCGTGCTCAAGGGCGGCCGCACGATTGTCTGCGTCGATCCGCACTGTGTCGCAGACCGTCCCGACCCGATGGCCATGCAGATGGGCCGCATGTCCGAGTTCAGCTCGAACCTGCCCCAACTGCTGAAGGCCTGGGGCCTCGAGATGCCTGCCAACACGTTCGCCGGCGACCGCGGTCTGGCGGTGACGGGTTCTTTGCGTCCCAACGAGCGGCCCCAGAAGATCATCGGCATCCTGTCTCTGCTCAGGCAGGAGCAGTGCTTCAATCAGGACACGGCCATGACCGCCGATCTGAACAAGGTTAACATGATGTTCCCCGGCGTGCTGAAGAAGATCGAGGCAGGCGAGGGTGAAACGCTGCCGACGCTTACGCCGCTGCTGATGACGACCGACAAGGGTAATTCCTGGAAGGTCTCCAGCCCCTATGAACTCAGCTTTCCGGATCATGCCGCTTTTCTGCAGAAATTCACGGAGGGCACCGTGCCGGTGAACATGGGCTACCTGGTGACCGGCAAGCTGAAGTCGGCCTTCCCCAACGGCATCCAGGTCGAGGACGAATCGGCGGACGACGATGACGAAGACGACAGCGACGATGACGACGCCGAAAAAGAAGGAAAGAAGATGAAGACCATTACGGGCCTGACAGAGTCCACTGAGGACTGTGCGGTCATCGTGTTTTCCGACGTGGACTTCATCAGTGATATCGTGGCCTACCGGGACACGTTCTTCGGCACCGCTGTCGTTGACGACAATGCCTCCCTCATGCTCAACGCCATCGAGGATCTCAGCGGCTCCAGCAACCTGATAGCGATTCGGTCCCGCGGCAACTTCAAGCGCCCGTTCACGGTCGTCGACGAGATCGAGCGCAAGGCCGAAGAGCAGACCGCCGGCGAGGAGGCCAAGATACAGGCCGAGATCACCGGCTTCCAGCAGAAGCTCAGCGAGATTCTTTCGTCGGCCAGGGCTGAAGAAGGCAAGATCGTCGAGACGAAGATTCTCAACGAGAAGATGGAGGTCGAAGCGAAGATCCGCGAACTGGAGCGGCAGTTGCGCCTGGTCAAGAGCGAAAAACGCGTACGCATCGAGAGCCTGGGCGTGAAGCTCCGCAATCTGTGCACGCTGCCGGGCCCGGCGATTATTCTGCTGATCGCCGTCGCACTGGGAGTTCGCCGCAGTATGATGAAACGGCATTACATCAGTCATGCCAGTGACGCTTGAGCAATAAGGACTTACCGGGAGTCATAGAATGAGCAATCGGAAACTGACGATTCTGGGTGTGGTGGCAGCGGTCATGGCGGTGCTTGCGGTTCTGACCTCGCAGATGGGCAAGCGCGCGCCGTCATTCTCCGGCCGCAATGTGAATCTCGTCCAGGGTTTGGATACGAGCAAAATCGCCACGGTGGTCCTCGTCAGCAAGGACGAGGAGACGAAGATCACGCGCTCCGGCAGCGGATTCGTGGTGACCAACAAGGAGAATTACCCCGCACTCATCAATGAGATCAACGGCCTCGTCGCCGAGATCCTCGACATCAGGACGCTGGAGCTGGTCACGAGCGATCCGCAGAACCACGCGGATCTGGGCGTCACCGAAGAGAAGGCGCGCTACATTGTCAAGTTCCTCGATAAGGATGCCAAGCCCATCGAGCGCTTCGGCGGCATCGTGATCAGCGAGACCGACCCCGACAATCAGCGGGTCTATGTCCGGCTGCTGGCCAGCAACGACGTCTACCTCATCGAGAACGCCCCATGGCCGCGTATGTCGAGCCTGGACTATATCGACAAACGCCTCACCAGTGTCGAACGCGAAAAGATCCAGAGCGTGACCGTGACGACGGCCGACGGTTCATACACCCTCGAGCAGGAACCAGGCAGTGAGGAGATCCTTCTGGCCGGCGGCATGCCCGACGGCAAGAAGTGGAAGGGCAGCACGTATCGCCAGGTCTTCAGCGCCCTGTCGAGCTTGCAGTTTACCGATGTTCAATCCGCCGCCAAGGCCAGTGACCTGAACTTCGACACGACGTACGTCGCGCGTCTCAAGGATTCGACGGTCTACACCTTTAAGATCGCCAAAAAGGACGACAAGACGTTCGTTACCGCCGACGCGGAGTTCACCGACACCGAGCCGGTCACGGTCAAGCGAGACGGCTCCGAGACGGATGAGGAGCTGAAGGCCAAGGAGGCCAAACTCCTGGCGCGGGACCAGGCGCAGCAGTTTCGCAGTCGCCATACCGGCTGGGTCTATGAGATCGGCTCGTGGAAGGCTGGCGATCTGACAAAGCCTTTGGCCGACCTGCTCGAAGACAAGCCGGTCGAGACCGCTGCCGCGGATACGGTGGTCACCGATCCCAACGCACCGGCCGCTCAGTAGACGCAGTAAGACAGAAAGAGACTAAGGGGTGGTCCCTACCTCCGGCGGCCACCCCTTTTTCGTTTCTTATCGCACCGTGATAATCAGAGGTCGAATTCGGCGACGAGGAAGGTGTGGTCGCTGGCCTTGGGGAGGGCGCGCGGGGCCTTGTCGATCCAGCAGCGTGTGCACTTCTTCGCCAGGGGCGCGGTTGCCATGATGTGATCGAGCCGCCAGCCTTTGTTCCTTTGGAAGCTCAGCGCCCTGTAGTCCCAGAAGGTGTAGAGCTTGTCTTCCGTGTTGTGCATGCGGAAGACGTCCTCGAAGCCCCACGCCTGGATTTGCCGGACTGCCTCCTGCACCTCGGCACAATAGCAGACGTGCCCCCAGAGCCCCTGCGGATCGTACACGTCGCGCTCGTCCATCGCGGCATTGAGATCGCCCAGCCAGACCAGAGGTGTTTTCGGGGTGAAATTGCGTTTGAGGTATTCGCCCAAGGCCGCCAGCCACTTGAGTTTGTATTGGAAGCGCTCGCTCTCACGGGCGAAGCCCTGGGGCACATAGGTGTTGAGGATGGTCACGCCGCCGATTACTGTCTGCACGAAGCGGGCCTCGGTGTCGATTTCATCCATCATCACGACGCTGTCACCGATCGACAGCCGGCTGATCGTGGCGACGCCGTTGTAGCTCTTCTGGCCGCGGCAGACAACGTGATAGCCCGCCTCGACGAAGGCCTGGATGGGGAACTCGTGGTCCTGGACTTTGGTTTCCTGGACGCACAAGACGTCGCAGGCGGTCTCTTGCAGCCAGCCGAGGACGGCGTCCAGCCGGCTGCGTATCGAATTGGCATTGTATGTGGCGATTTTCATGGCATCCATGTCCTCGATTACTGCCAGAGATTCCGCGTCATCATAGCGACGCTTCAGCGGCCTGGCCAATGATTTCAGTCTGCGATTTGGCCGGTTGGCAGCTTACCTGCCACCGGCTGTATCGACGCGCTTTTCCAGTTCATCCAGCCTCGCCCTGAACCGGTCGTTCTCGGCCTTGAGTTCCTTCACCACCTCCAGCACGTACACGCCGACACGGTCATACTTGACGGCATCGGGTCGACCTTCGGCATCGTAGATGACGAGGTCTTTGATATGCTCGTCCACCTGTTCGGCGATCAGGCCCACGTCCTCCCGGCCGCTGTCCCTGTATTTGAACCGCACCGGTTTCAGGCTCAGCACCGCATCCGTCTCCGGGGCAAGCTGCCGTATGTCGGTCTTGTACCGTTCGCTGGAGGCCATCGTGACCACCTCCCCCGAGTCATTAACCGTCAGCGCCCTGGTTCCGCCGCCGGCCGGCAGGTGCTTCACATACAAGTGCAGGTATCCCTTGAAGGAATCCAGCGAGATGGTATTGCTCCGCACAGTCATCTCGCTGCCGACACCTCCTGTGGGCTCGGCTGTCAGCGAAATATCGTTACCTGCCAATGCAATGTCCCCGCTCTTTTCGAGTCTGGCGCTGGCATTGCCCGCGGCGGCCCGGATCGCCTCCTGTGCATTGACGAGAAAGGTGTCACCGATTCTGTAATCGGCCGTGCCGCCTACCCGGGCGATGTGATTGCGGCCGCTGGTGATGCTCAGGTCCGCAGAGGCCATGACGCTCATGTGGGTTCCCGCCGTCACCTCCATGCTGTCCGGCATGGACGCGATGAAGTTGCCGTATTCCGGTACGGCATTAATGCCGAATCCTCCGGAGGCGTTTACGAGGAACTGATCGGGGGCGGTGCTCGCCAGCGGCACAAGCCACAATCGTAGCCCAACTTCCGAAAGGCCGGATAGTCGGTCATGGCTACCCG
>DAOTMV010000095.1:0-7317 GCA_035450485.1 Anaerohalosphaeraceae bacterium
CTTCCATATCGCTTGTCTCATCATAACCCTCAGGAGGTTATGAAATGGCTTCTAGTCAATTTTGTAGGATTTGTCTGTGGGTATGTTGGGATAGATGGTGCCGATGCGTACGGGGAATTCGGGAATAACAATGGGACTGACGGGCACGCCGAATTTGCTTTCCAGTACAGAAGGCAGATAGAGTGAGAAGAAGAGGTCGGCACGGCGTTCAAGCTGGTAATTGGGCAGGTGACGCCATGCGTCCATGCGGTCGAAAAGCTGCGAAATCAACTGGGTTGGCATTTGGCACCTCGTTTAACGTAAAACTGTTCCAAGGCTAAGTGACGGTTAGCGAAAGTCCCACATGGCGAGAACTCCGAAGAAGAGCCATAGCCAACAGGCAACGAGCACGATGATACATTGAAGTGCTGTGCGTTTTTGGGGCGGAGTCATCTTTCGGAAAGCAAGCAGAGGGTAGAGCACGGTGATTGCTGAGAAGACGAGAGCCAAGGGGAGGCAGATTGGTTGGCCAAAGAACACAAGGCCGGCCAGGGTTGCGAAAGCGAACGCGGCGAAAATGGGTGTAAGGTTTTTGTTGGCCATGAGTGCAGTATAGGGGCACGCGGGTGGAAAGCAAGTCCGCTGTTCAGGGATGGCGCTTCAGGAGGCGGGCGAGGAGCTGGCCGGGGAAGTAGATGAGACTGCCGAGGATAATGTAGAAAAGCACCTGGGACACGTACATCGAGAACAGGCCGCCGGGAAGGAAGATCAGCGCGAGCCAGCCGGGCATGGCGCTCCAGAGAAGCAGGTCGCTTAAGGGGCCGTCGATGAAGCCGGGTCCGGGCCCGGGTGTGATGCCGAGAAAGAGGCCGAGTGTAAGGAGAGTCGTGCCGGCGAAGACCGACGTGAAAACGCAACGGACGATAACGATATGCAGGTGGAAGAGCGCAACGAGTAAGAAGACGGCAGCGAAGGCCAAACCGGCTGTGAAGGAGGCTTCTCGAAGCAGCAATGAGAACGGCAAGGATGCGAGGACGAATATCGTCAAAAGGATGCGGCCCATGGGAGGCCGTCGCGGCGTGCGGTTTGACATCACATGCTCCTACACGGCAAAGTATCGCCGGAAAAGGTCCCTGGTTTAATTTAGAAACCAGACTGTTCCACATCGATTCGACAGGCCGGCAACGCTTGCCGGAGTATTCTTGCTCCATCATCGGAGATGTGCTTGCAGTCAAGCACGAAAAGCCTCTGTAAGTGTTTTATCGACGCAATATGGGCAAGCCCTTCGTCAGTGATATTGTTGCAGTTGAATAAGCACATGTTCTGCAGATGTGTCATTGCGCCAACGTGTTTCAGTCCTTCATCAGTAACGTTGCTGCAATCAGATAAGGTCAGATACTGCAAGTGGTTCATCGTCGAAATGTGTCTAAGTCCCGCATCGGTGATCTTGCCACAGGCGGATAACTCCAACTCCTGTAACTGTGTCATCATCGAGATACGTTCGAGCCCCGCATCCGTCATATTGCAGCAGTTGGACAACCTCAACGTCTGCACTTGTGGCATCAAGGAAAGATACTTAAAGCTGTCATCGGTTAGTGGGTTAAGCGAATACAGATTCAATGCGTGCAGTTGCCTTAGCTGTGCAATGTGCTCAAGGCCGGCGCCCGTAGTGTCGACGCATGACATTAGAGTCAAGAATTCCAACTGGTTCAATTGAACTATGTGCTTGAGGCCCTCATCGGTGATATGTCTACTCTCGGTTGGGAGACGGCTGGTTAGAACCAGCCGCCGCAATTGTCGCAGCCGGGCAATATGCTTGAAGCCGACATCGGTAATGGTGTCGCAACAATATAATTGCAGCCGCTGCAAGTCCTTCAATCGAGATACACACTCAAGACCGGCATCTGTAATATCATGGCACGGGCTTAAACTCAAGTCGTGCAGGTGGCTAATCAGAGAAATGTGTCTGAGGTCGTCATCGGTTAATCTGTAGGTATAATCGAAAAATATTGTCAGTTTCTTTAACGCCTTGAGTTGTGCGATGTATGTGAAGCCCGCGTCGGAGATCTTGTCGGATGAATACAAAGCCAATGTTTCCAACCGCTTCAATTGTCCAAGATGCTTCAAGCTCGCGTCCGTGATCTTATGGGCTGCGGATAAGTTCAACGTCTTCAACTGCCGGCACTGTGCAATGCAGCGAACTCCCACATCAGTAATCTTCGAGGTTCCAGATAAGCTCAGGCACTCCAACTGTGCCAACCGGGAAAGATACGCCAACCCTGCGTCTGTAATATGGGGGGAGTATAAACTGAGTGCCTTCAACCGGTGCAGCATGCTGATATGCTCAAGGCCCATATCATAGATCGCATGACTCCGATAAGCCAAATTCAAACACTTCAACTGTGTCAACTGCTGAATGTGTTTTAGACCCGCATGCGTAATTTGGCCATCACTTAAGGCCAATGCCTCCAACTGCTTTATCCTGGCTACATGCTCCAGACCGACATCGGTGATAGCTTTGCAGCCCCGCATATCCAAGACCCGCAACTGTTTCATGTTAGAGAGGTATTCGAGGCCGGCATCGGTGATGCCGGGGGAATAAAATAAATCCAGATACTGCAACTGTTCTGACGCGGCTATCTGCTCAAGTCCCGCATCAGTAACATCCAACCCTTCGACGGAAAGATACCTCAGCTTGAGTGTTGACAGCGAGGCCAACTGCCCAACGGATAGCGAAGCACCATGGAGCGCCAGGCCGGGAATATTGTGTTTTCGTATTTCGCTTAGTAGTTCATCAGAGAAAACGGCCGAGACGTACCACATGCAGCACTCTGGTATTGCGACGGGTTCCCCGGGCCTGCTCACGCCTGCCCTGGTACTGCGGCTCTGCGAGGGAAGAGTACCATCGAAGTACGTATTCAGAAGAAAGTCGTCCTCTGTTTTGAATACATGCACCTCCAAACCTGATTCGATGCCGCATTCATAAATTCGCGGCGGCAGAAGGCTGTTCTGTCCTTGCCGGGTCTCGATGACATCCGCAGCAGAAAAACACGATAGAACAACAACGGATAGAAATACTGTTTTCCTGGTCATAACGGTTTCCAACCACTCTCTTCAAACCAGAATCCAAGACCCTCACCGGCTTCCAACATATAGACGAGCCAGCGAGGCAAAACTGGCCAAGAAAAGAAAATGTGCTTTTCTTGCCTATGTTCTGGGGTCGCGGGGTCGTTTCGAGACACGCATATATTCGTAGCGAGCGGGCAGTTCCTGGCACCTCTTTTGATTTACAACTGAACGCCGCCCTACCGATTGAATCTCGGCGGGGTGAAGACCGCCGTGGCGGCTGCTGTCTTCAGTCGCCGAGGAACGTCCAGTAGAGATAGATGCCAATGATCCTGACGACGGGCAGGGTCAGGAGGAGGGCGATGTATGTCAGTGCGATGCGGAGGTATATGCTTCCGAGGCGTCGGTAGAGAACCATGCCGGTGGAGACGAGGATGAGGAGGCCTGCGAGGCAGGAGAGGCCGGGGCCGAGTGGACGTGCGATTCGCAGGCAGAGCACGGCTGCGGGGTGCCAGGCGATGAAGGACAGGGCGACCAGGACGCAGACTTCGGTGAAGACGTTGGCGGCCTTTGGGTTCAGGAGGCTTCGCAGGTAGACGTGCGACCATGCGAGGAAGAGGACTCCAAGGCAGATGCCGATCGTGATTGCGAGGAGGGCGCCGTAGATTAAGTACCCGTAGCTTTCGCCGCAGGAGTACTGGAACCAGGACAGCAGCACGATTGCGACGGGGTAGGCGAGGGCGAACAACAGGGACAACACGGCAAGTGTGCGTGCGGCGCGGGGTTGGCGCGGCAGCGCGACCATTACCACGGAGGCGATGAATGCGGCGGCGATCCATTGGTCGTGATCTTTGAAGATTTGGTCATTCATCGCGAGTATTTCAGTGAACATGGGGGGCCTCAATCTTTTCTTCGCAAGAGCCAGGTGAAAATGCGGAGGCCGAAGTAGATGGCGACGATGGCGGCGAGGAGGGCGGCGACGAGGATGCCCCCAACCAGGTATTCCAAGCGAGCGGGCAGATCACCAGCGAGCATCATATATCCTCACACTTTGGTTTCATGGTCAGGTTGTTGTTCGATTTGTTTTGCGGGCGTCGGTGCTTCGAGGGCGCGGGGGCTGAAGAAGCCTTTCTTTTTGAGGAACTGGTAGAGGTATGAGACGCCGACGAGGGTGATGCCGGTGGCGAAGAAGGCGGCGATGCGATAGACCTGTTCAAGGCGCCGGGTGTCGTAGTAGAAGACCTTGACGAGGAGGACGGCGAAGAGGGCCAGCGCCATGTAGCGGAGGCGGCGTTCTTTGAGGGCGAAGCCGGCGATCATGAGGGCGGCGCCGTAGAGGGCCCATGTGACGGAGAGCCAGGTGTGGGCGAGGAACTTCCAGTCGGGTGAGCCGGGGCCGTATGTGTGGCGGCAGTACCAGAAGAGCCAGACTTCTATGCTGATGACGGCCCAGAGGACGACGACGGCGCCGAGCGCGGTCCATCCGCCGACGCCGGCGCCGGAGGGGCGCCAGTCGCGGAGGAGCCATGCGGCCAGGCCGAGGGCGGCGATGAAGGCGAGTGCGGCGGCGAAGTCGGGGTTGGCGAAGATGGTGAAGGCGGCGTTGTGCATGAGATTAAAGAAGCTCATGACGAATGCGGCGCCGGCGGCGGCGGCGAGGATGGCGAAGGTCCGGGTGAGGTCGCCGGGCGGGGACAGCGGCCGGGCGGCGAAGGCCAGGAGGAAGAGGCCGGCGAGGATGGTCAGGCCGCGGAGGAAGAGGGGTTCGGTGAAGATGGGGTGGTCGGCGCCCGTGACGTTGTGGGCGCAGTGGAAGTACCATTCGGCGGAGAGGGTGAGGAACGCCAGTGCGGCAGCGAGGGCGTAGAAGAGCTGTGAGGCGATGCCGTCGGCGTCGGTTGGGTCGAAGGCGCGGCGGCGGTGGAGGATATGGCAGAGGGCGACGGCGGCGATGAAGGCAGAGACGATGGCGAAGCTGCGGTTGGCGACGAGGAGGAAGCTGTGGGTGTGGAGGATGGGCAGGAGCGTTAAGGTGCAGAGCGTGCCGGCGGCGACGAGGAGGATGGCGGCGGTCTGGCGGAGGATGCCCGCGGGGCAGATGGGGCGGACGGTAAAGAGCAGGGTCATGGCGGTGAGGATGAGGAGCTGGCCTTTGAGGATGTTGGGCCAGGAGAGGCCGGGGAGGTTGAGTCGGCAGTGGGCATGCCATTCCATGGATGCGGCGGTGAGGAGAACGAGGCCGGCGAGGATGTAGAGGATCTGGGCGGTTGTGGCGTGGGCAACGGCTTCGCGGGTATGCGCGCGGGCGGCGAAGCGGTAGAGAAGGTGGGCGATGCAGGCGACGGCGGCGACGAAGCACCACGTGCCGAAGGGGGCGTTGCCGACGAGGTCGAAGACGCCGGTGTGGAGGGGCAGGCGCGCGAGGAGATTGCCGCAGGCGAAGATGAGCGCGATAAAGCCGAAGGCCTGGGTGAGGAGGCTGCGGTAGCGGAGGCCGACGAGGAGCAGGACGAGGGCCTGGAGGGACCATGCGAGGGTGAGGGCGTTGAAGCGCCAGTAGAGGGGCATGGCGACGGTGAGCAAAGCCAGGGCGAGCGTGAGGAGGACGGCGCGGAGGTCGGTGTCGTCTTTGCAGCGGATGCGGACAAGGGCCATCGCGGCGAGGTGGGCGGCGGCCATTGCGACGGCGCACCAGGCGAGTGCGGTGCGGGCGTCGTCGTGGAGGGTGGTCCATAGATAGAAGAAGACGATCAGGGCGTTGCCGAGGACGCAGAGGACGTCGCCTTTGCCGGCTTTGGTCCTGTGGATGAGGCCGTTGAGGATGGGTATGAGGAGGTAGAGGGCGAAGAAGACGGCGAGCCAGGCGAGGGCGATGGGGGTCTGTTTGGGCAGGCCGGGTGCGGCGTCGAGGGCGGGTCGGAAGAATTTTTCGTACCAGCCGGCATAGAGGGCATACGTGCCGAGCCAGGCGAGGATGTTGATGGTGCGCCAGCGGCGGGCGTAGGCACAGAGCATGGCGCCGAGGCTGAGGATGAGGACGTAGGTGAAGAGGGGTCCGGGGCGGTTGTCGCCGGTGGAGAGGAGCAGCGGCGTGAGGTAGCCGCCGAGGAGGCTGAGGAAGGCGATGATGACTTCGTCGAGGACGACGGCATAGGCCATTGCGCAGGCGGTTACGGCGATGGCGATGGCGAAGGCGGGCGGGGCATTGATGAGGCCGAACACTCGGTAGGCGGCGAAGACAGCGGCGTAGAGGAGGGCGAAACCCATGGCGGTGACGCCTTTTGCGACGATGTCGTAGCCGCGGCGGCGTGTGATTTCGCCAGCGGCGAGCGCGACGAGGCCGGAGACGGTGACGGCGATGACCTTGCCGAGGGCGCCGATGCTGAAGTTGTCATAGGCGTATTTGAGGAAGAAGCCGGCGGCGAAGATGACGGCGATGACGCCGGCGATGAGGACCCAGCGTGTGCCGATGCGTTCTTCGAGGCGGCCGGCAGCAGGTTGAGTTTCGGGTTTGACGATGGCGGGGGTTTGCGGAGCGGGTACGGGGGCAGGCTGAGCTTGGAATTCCTGCGGGGGCGGTGGCTCTTTTGGCGCGGCGGACGCGGCGGCTAGAGGTGGTGTGGTTTGGGGGACAGGCGCAGAGCGCATGGCTGGCTCGGGGGCGGGCGATTCGGCTGGGAGAACGGGCGATTCGGTACTGCGTTGTGATTGGAGCTGGTCGATGCGGTGGTTAAGTCGGTTGACGGCGTCGGTGAGCTTTTCGATTCTGCGAAAGAGGACGATGCAGAGGATGATCGCGGTCGGGGCGAGCAACCATGTGATCGCCATGAAGCAGGGTTCCATCGGTTATTTCTCCTTTGGCATAATACAACATGCAATATCGGCACTTTTAAGCGCGTGCGTTGAACTAACAGGTTGAGAAAGTGCAACCGGCATGCCGTGTGTTGGGGTGGGCCGCAAGAGCTTTATTGGCAGGCATTTACGCACAGGCGGCAGCGGGTGGTGAGTGCATTGGCGGGCAAGTGGATGCATAAAATGCAGCGATGGTGCGCATTCTTTGCCGCTGGCAGCTGCCTTGCCGACGGGTGGAGGCAACTCGGCTGAGTTGAGGCTTTGGGCAGCGGCTCAGCTTTCCAGTGCCGGGAGGCCCGCTGTTATTGCCCGTTGTGCGACGTTTTCACGTGCGGCCGTCGTTAAGGGGCTGTCCTTGTTCTTAGTGGCCGGGGGTGGGTGGAGCGGCGTGCCAGTTGGCGGGGTCGTTGCCGTAGTGGG
>DAOTMV010000096.1:0-7247 GCA_035450485.1 Anaerohalosphaeraceae bacterium
ATGATCGCCCCCGCCGCCGTCAGCGATTCATAATCCACCGCAATATGCCCCAACATCGCCGGCACGCATCCCCCCGAAGGCCCCCCGACCTGCACCGCCTTGAACCTCAGCCCGCTGCCGATCCCCCCTCCGATCTCCTCCACCACCTCTCGAATCGAGATCCCCATCGGCACCTCGATCAAGCCGCCGCGCGCCACCTTGCCCGCCAGCGCAAACACCTTCGTCCCCTTGCTCGTCGCCATCCCCAACTCCGCAAACGCCGCCCCCCCGTTGCGAATAATCCACGGCACCAGCGCATACGTCTCCACGTTGTTGATCAGGGTCGGCCTTCCCCACAGCCCCTTCACCGCAGGATACGGCGGCCGAAGCCGCGGCATCCCCCGTTCACCCATGATGCTCGCCAGAAGCGCCGTCTCCTCCCCGCACACAAACGCCCCCGCCCCCGCCACGATCTGCAGTTCCAACTCCCCCAACAGCCCGCGCTCTCTGCACCGTTCAATCGCCGTCGTCATCCGCTTGATCGCTAATGGATACTCCGCCCGGATATAAAAATACCCGCAACGCGCCGCCACCACCCGCGCCGCAATCGCCAGCCCCTCGATGATCCGGTACGGATACGACTCCATCAGCATGCGGTCCATGAATGCACCCGGGTCCCCCTCATCCCCGTTACACACCACGTACCGTGTATCATCCGCGGCCCGATTCACCGCCGCCCACTTCAAATGCGTCGGATACCCCGCACCGCCGCGCCCCCGCAGCCCGCTGCGTTCAACCTCCCCAATAATCTGCCTTGGTTCGAGTTCCCGGCACTTCGCCAGCGCCTCGAACCCCCCCTTGCCAATGTACTCATCGATATCGACCGGGTCGATCACCCCGCAGTGTTCCGTCGCAATGTGCTTCTGCTTGCCCAGGAAATCCGCCACCGGCCGATCCCGCACATCGATCGAATACCGCACCACCGGATCGCCGTCGCCCCCCGCCAACACCTCGTCCAACACCCCTGACACCGCATTCGACACCTTACGCGCAATCCCATGCGCCTTGAAGTGCCGCAGGATAATCGGCCTGGCGTCCTCCGGCTCCACCCGCGCGTACAGAAACGTCTTTCGCCCCGGCAGCACCACCTCTAACAGCGGCGTCTGGTGGCACATCCCCACGCACCCCACCCGCTTCACCGCCGCCTTGATCCCCGTCTCCTCAATCGCATTGTGCAGCGCCTCGTTCAGCCGTCCGCTGCCACGCGCAATACAGCACGACCCCAACCCGATCCGCAGCTCACCCTCCACCTGGCCATCCTCGACTGCCTCCGCCCCCCTCCGCGCAGGCGCCGCCTCCTGGTGCCGAAGAAAATCCTCCAGCACCCCCGCCACGCGATCCGGCGTCAGGTGTCCGTACGTGATCTCCCCGATCTGCACCGCCGGCGCTAATGTGCAGCACCCCAGACACGCCACCTTCTCAACGGTAAATATCCCCTCCGGATCGGTATCCCCGCCCGCCGGAATCTTCAGGTGCCGATGAAACGCATCGTACACCTGCTCCGCCCCCTTCACATGGCACGCCGTCCCCACGCAAACGCGAATGATATGCTTGCCGGCCGGCGAATGCCTGAACTGATCGTAAAACGTGCTGATCCCCGCAATCGAGGCCGGCGTAATCTCCGTCGTCGCGCAAACCCGCTCCAGTGCCTCCCGCGGCAGATACCCGTAATGCGACTGCAAGCCCTGCAGGATCTCCAGGACCTTGTCCGCCGTCCTGCCGACCCGGCCTACCATCTCATCCACAAATGTCAGATCGACCTCGCCCATCACCGCTCGCCTATGCAGTAAAGGTTCTTCTCCGACCGGATGTAGATCCGCCCGTCCGCAAAAGCCGGCGACGCCAGACACTTCTCGCCTAACCTGGCCGTCCCGATCAACCGGAACTCATCCGCCGCCGCGACAATATGCATCGTCCCCTTCAGATCCAGCACATAAAGCTTGTCCCCAACGAGACTCGGCGACGCATTGAAGTTGCCGCGTTCGAACTCATGCGCATACACCTTCTCGCCGTCAGCCAGCCGGTAGCACGTCAGAAGCCCGTCCGTAGTCAACACCCACACCCGCTGCCCGTCGCTCACCGGGCTGCATATATCCGGGATGTCGTCCTCCGCCACCCAGGACTGGCCCGTCTCCGTCACGTTCCCCGTCCCGTCGGCCTTGATCGCCACCATCCGGCTGTACGGCTCGATAACCATCACCAGCCCATTGTCGCAGATCGGCGACGGCGCAATATCCCCCATGACACACTCCGACCGCCAGATCTCCGCCCCCGTCGCCGGATCGTACACAATCGCCCATGGATCCGCCGCAGTCAGCAGGCGCCACACATCCCCCACCCGCACCACAATCGGGGATGACCACGAATTACCCACCGGCCTGGCCGTCTCCCAAACCGTCTTTCCGGTCGCCGTATCCAGCGCAATCAGCTTCGACAACCCCTCATCCGCCACCGACTGATCGAACTGCACGATCACCTTGTCCTGGTAAATCGCCAAAGACGACGCATAACCGTACACGCTGTCCGGCACACCCAGCTTACGCAGCCACACCTGCTTGCCGGAATAGTCGAAGGCCGCCACGTTGCCCGTCGCAAAAATCACATACACACGCCGCCCGTCCGTCACCCCCGTTGGCGCCGCCAATCCCGTATCCTCCATCACCTCCAACGGCTCCCCGTCGCTCTTGACCGCGTTAGGCACGTCCCCCGTCCACAGCAGCTTGCCGTCCGCCGCGTCATAACAGTACACCTGGTAGACGAACTTCTCTGCGTCCGCCCCCGTTACAAACACACGGTCCCCCCACACCAATGGCGAATTGTGCCCGCTCAACGGAATCGCTGATTTCCACAGAATCCCCTTGCCGCTCTCCGCATCCCACTCCTGCGGCACATTCGTATACGCACTCACCCCGTTGCCCTCCGGCCCGCGGAAACTCCCCCAGTTCGCCAGCACCTCCTCAACCGAAGGATAAGGCGCCGGCGCAGGCGCCACCGTGCCGCCACTTCCCCCCGCATCAGGCGTCTCCGCCATGCTAACCTCAATTTCACCCTGCAGCGCTACCACCGCCGACACTACGCAGAACGCCGCCACACAGGCTGCCACTGCGCGCCGCCCAAATACCGCCTGCCGCCGCTGCACCGCCTGTACGTCCCCCACACGCTCAGGATGCGGCAGCTTCTTCCGCACCGTCGACGCCCATTTCAGCGCCGCAAAAAACACCGTCAATCCTGCCAACAGCAGCCGGCTGCCTCGCTGCGAAAACCGCACGTGCCCGAATCGCCGCGTCCGATTCTCGACATCCATCGCACGTATCTCCTCTAAAAGCTTCGCATCGTCCGGCCGCTTCGTAAATGCCTCCTTCATCGCCGCTAAGGTCTCCTCATCCCGCAAATCAGAAACCTTCATCCGGTACGCGTTCACGAACAGAAGCGCCGCCACGATCACCGAAAACGCCCCCGCCACCCGCGCACTCCGAACAGCAGCCGCATACCACAACGCCATCGAAGCCTTCTCGCTCATGTCGCCCCCTCCCGCCGCGCCTTGTCGAGCGCATGCTGCCGCGGACAATACTCATAACACCGCCCGCACGCCACGCACGCCGCCTTATCCACCTCGTACTCCGTCCGCCTCTCCCGCAGCGTCGTCCGCACCAGCTTCACCCCGACAATCAGGCCCATAAACCCGCCAGCCAACCACCCCGCAACCGCAAACTGCCCCCGCTTCGCCTCCGCCTCCGCGTAAAGCGCCTCCACCGTCTTGCCGCTGGCCCGAAACGCATCGCTGGCATCAGTCGTATCCGTCACCGCCCCCACATTCTCCAGGTAAATCCGGTCCGCCAGCCGTACCGTATCATGCACGCGCGCCGCCCGCCCGCTCAATCCATGCCCGGCCCAACCCAACAGTAGCACAAACACCGGCACAAGCGCCAGCAGCGCCCCCAACAGCTTCTTATTCCGAACGTAATCCCCCTCGTCCCACGCCGCCGTCGGCCCCACAATAGCCCCGAAAGGACACGCATCCTCACACAGCCGACACGTTATGCACCGGTCCGGCGTAATCGTCACCCTTCGCTTCGACAAACGCGAAAACTGCCGCAGCAGAATCGACAACGGACACACGAACCGGCAGTATGGCCGCCCTACAAAAACCCCCACCAACAGAAAGCACACCCCGATCACGATTATGCTCAGGTTCCCTCCCAAACGGTAAAACCCTATAAACGGATCGTACCGGCAGATCACAAACGCACTCCCCGTCGCGGCAAAAACCACCGCCGCCGCCAGATACCCCCATGCAAACAGCCGCAGCGCCCCCTCCAACCACCGCGGCACCCGCACCGGCCGAAGCAAAACCATATCCTGCAGCGCCCCTAACGGACACACCCCCGCACAAAACGTTCGCCCCACAAACAGTGCAAACGCCAAAGGCAAAATGAAAAACGCCGCCGCCGTCAGAGGTATCGCATACGTACTGTCAAAGAGCGTCAGTGTCACATTCTGAATCGCCCCGATCGCGCAGACGCATCCCTTCCGCCAGAACCCGAAGTAAAGCGCCGAAAACACCATCAGCGCAAAAATCCCCCGCCGCGACCGCTTCGTGTACGTCAGCCATGTCGCCGCCCCCAGCGCCGCCGCCAACACCGCCACGTCGAAGTATTCCCACCCCAGCGCGCGCGGCGCCGGCGTCGTCGTCTCAGGAAACTCGTACCCCGTCTCGAAATCCGGCGGCGGAAAACGCTCCACCCCTGCCGCCTCGACACCGAGACCCGCGACCCAAAGGGCCAGCACAGCAATCGCACAAAAACGCCTCACTTGCCGTCGGCCCCCTTCAGCAGGTACGGCGTCTCCGCCGGCACGCGCTTAAACGCCCCCGATGGACAAGCCGCCGCAATCGAACACTCGTTGCAGTTCAAACACCGATCATGCCGCACCTGCAGGAACAGCGACCCGTTGCCGAACACGGCACACGCCTTCACGCACTTGGCGCAGCCGATACACAACTCCTCCTTGATGTTGTACTCGTAATACGGATCCTCCACAAACGTCCGTTCGATCGCCCCCGTCGGACACAACTCGTTTTCCGCCCCCGTATCCAGCTTGTTCGGCTCTGGCACCAGGTACCCGAAACACAGATCGCAATACCCGCAGATCGAGTAAAGCTGCACGCACTTGACCGCCGACTCCTCCAGAACGCAATACTTGGCGCAGTTGCCGCACGAAATACAAACGTTCGGATCAATCTGCCACACGGTATCCCCCCGCGTATTCCGCACGCTGATGACTCCCCCCGCCCCCGCAAGGCTCGCCAATGAACCGGCCCAGAGACCCTCGCGCAAAAACCGCCGCCGATTCACACGCCCATCCTTCTCACGTTCATGTTTTCTGTTCGTCATCTCAGTCTTTTCGCTGCAACAACATTGACCTGATCATCGCTGTGGCTCGCTGATCAGTGCAAACTGCGCAATCAGCGTTTAAGTTCTTTCGATTGTGCCCGCTTCACCGATAGCGCCAACGGCAGCCCGCACCGTGCGAAAATTCCGCAATCCCGACACACACTGCGATTCACACACCGCCCGTCGTACAGCCGCCCTCTCTTTACCGCCGCTCCAACGCCAAACAGCGCCAGCACCCCCGCCGCCGCATAACGCAGCGCCGATGTCAGCGTCGCTCTCCTGTCCCGTCGCGGCATTTCGCGCATCAGTTCCCCTTCAAAACAAAACTGCGAATCACATTCGCCGCCGCATCCAAAACATAAATCCGCCCCGTCGAATCCGCCGCCGCATCGAGCCCGGCCGTCTGACACTGCTCCGGCAAGACGCAAATCTTCACCGCCTCCCCCGGCCTCAATTGTTCCGGGCCCGCCACCACGCATTTGAACGCCCCCGTATGCGAATACACCTTGATCCGATTCAGCCCCTTCTCGCACGTAATCACATCGTCATTCGGCAGCAGCGCTATATTCACCGGATTGCAGCACCCGCAAAACCCCTCCACGTCCATCGACGGCCCGCCCCACGAAAACTCAAAATCCCCGTCCGCCGTATACGCCTCGATCCGCAGCCGCCCCGGATTCACTACCCGCGGCATCCCGTCCCGAGGCACAACCACATCAAAATGCGGGCTTGGCACCACAAACCCCGGCACGTTTGCCTCAGGGTCCTTCGCCCCGATGCGATTGATCTCCTGCCCGGCCGCATCATACCGAATCACGATCCGGTTGCCTGCATCCGCCACGAACACATCCCTGCCGCGCGACACCGCAATGCTCGTAATAACCGTCCCCGCGCCCGGCCGAGGCCATATCGCAGCCAACTTCCCATCCGCATCATACACCTCCACGTGGTCGCCGATCCCCGCGTAAAGCGTCCCGTCCTCCGCCACCGCCACACACTCAGCCTCGCCCGGCAGCTCCACGGTTCGCTGCACCGCCCCCGCCGTATCGAACACCTTCACGACCTTGTCGCCCGCAACATACACATTGTCGCGTCCGTCAATCGCGATCGCCCGCGTCGCCTGCAATCCCGTCTCAATAGCCGCCCCGGTCTCCTCGTAAAGAATCATTGCAGGGTCGATTTTCGCCAGTTTCTCCACATCATAAGCAAAATCCGAGCTCAGCCCGCTGCCCCTCCGCCCGGCCGCATCATACATCAAAAAGCCAACAACCGCCCCGGCCGTACCAATAACGAGCACCGACCCCACCACCAGATCAACACGCTTCATCCCGGTTCGCTGCTTCATTGTCAACCCGTGCCGCACCCGTCTTGCCTGCATTCCTTAAGCACACTCCAGGCGCCCGCCCAGTTTCTCGGCACACCAACCACACCTAAAAACATACAAAAAGCCACAAACAGCCACCAGACCCCACAAATCGGGGCAAAAAATCGCCGTCCACACCCTCCCCCTCCCTGAATGTGGAAAACAATTATACCCGAACCCCCACCTCCATTCAACCAGCCCCCCCTCCGAAAAACCCGCCCCTTCTCCCCGTGCCGTTGCAGCGGCAAGGGCATGGGGCATGCCCTCGACTAACCCACCAAACGGCGGCGATGCTCCGTGCCAACAGGACCTTCCGCAAGCCGGCCTATGCCACCCAAAGACACTTTATCGCTCCACAACCGGCTCGTACATCACCGCGTTGAGCAGAATCTGCGCGTAATTAGGGCTTGCTGAATAAGTCTCTTTCTGCTCTTTTAACCTGGAGAGACGGC
>DAOTMV010000097.1:0-7119 GCA_035450485.1 Anaerohalosphaeraceae bacterium
TTCTTCCATATCGCTTGTCTCATCATAACCCTCAGGAGGTTATGAAATGGCTTCTCGGAAACACCCACTGTCTTCTTAATGTGTGCGGCCGCCTTGCGTTTCCGCGCCGAGCTCAGAAGTTTCCCGATAACGTTTCTTTCAGGATCGCGTTCAGCGACAGCTCCGCAACCAGCTTCTTCAGACGGGCGTTTTCCTTTTGAATGGCCTTAAGCTGCCGGGCCTGGTTCACGTCGGCTCCGTTTCGCCCCGCTACGATGGCCGCTCGACCGCCACGTCCCGCTGCTCTTCCGCCATGTGCGGCTCCAAACGCTGGCGCTGATGTCCATCCAAGTGACAAACCGACACACCTCCATGATCGTTGGCGGACGAACGGTTCGTTTGTACGGCTCGACGCGATCACGTTTTCGGGCCTGGCCGATTAGCGGCGGCTCAGCCGTTGAGGGATTCGGGGTGGTGGCGGACGATTTGGCCCTGGGCCATGTAGATGACGTCTTCGGCGATGTTGGTGGCGTGGTCTCCGATGCGTTCGAGGTGGCGTGAGACGGAGAGGAACTGGATCATGTCATCGGCCACTTCGGGGGATTGTTCGAGGAGGGCGCGGGCCTTTTCGAACATGGAGCGGTTGAGGGCGTCGATTTCGTCGTCGGCGAGGAGGACCTTGTGCGCGGCGGTGACGTCCATTCGGATGAGGGCGTCGATGCTGCCGCGGACCATGGCGCGGGTTTTTTCGGCCATGGTTTCGAAGTCGAAGGGTATGTGGACGTCTTCGGCGTGTTGGGCGAGTGATTCGCAGCGTTCGGCGATGTTGACGGCGAGGTCGCCGATGCGCTCGAGGTCGTTGTTGATCTTCAGGGCGGTGATGATGAAGCGGAGGTCGATGGCGACGGGCTGGTAGAGGGCGAGGATCTTGAGGCATTCCTCTTCGACGTCGACTTCCATGTTGTCGACGAGGGCGTCGCCGTCGATGACTTCGCGTGCGGCCTTTTTGTCGAGCTTGTGGAGGGCCTGAACGGCGCGGAAGAGACGGTCCTCGACGAGGCTGCAGAGTTTGAGGAGTTTGCTTTTGAGTTTTTCGATGGCGCGGATGAGGTGTTCGGACATGGCGTGCTCCGTTAGCCGAATCGGCCGGTAATGTAGTCTTCGGTTTCCTTATTGGCGGGGTTGGTGAACATGCGGCTTGTGGCGCCATACTCGATGAGTTCGCCGAGGCAGAAGAAGGCGGTCATCTCGCTGACTCGGGCGGCCTGCTGCATGTTGTGGGTGACGATGACAATGGTGTAGGTCTGCTTGAGTTCGCCGATGAGGTCTTCGATCTTGGCGGTGGCGACGGGGTCGAGGGCCGAGCAGGGCTCGTCCATGAGGACGACGCGGGGTTTTGTGGCGAGGGTGCGTGCGATGCAGAGGCGCTGCTGCTGGCCGCCGGAGAGGGCGAGTGCGGATTTGTGCAGGTCGTCCTTGACTTCGTCCCAGAGGGCGGCGTCTTTGAGGCACTGCTCGACCCATGCGTCGAGGTCGGCGCGGCGGCGGACGCCCTGGAGGCGGGGTCCGTAGGCGACGTTGTCGTAGATGCTTTTTGCGAAGGGGTTGGGCTTCTGGAAGACCATGCCGACCTGCTGGCGGAGGTGGACGAGATTGACGTTGCGGTCGTAGACGTTGGTGCCGTTGACGGTGAGTAGGCCCTCGGCGCGGGTGTGGGGGATGAGGTCGTTCATGCGGTTGATGCTTCGCAGGAAGGTGCTTTTGCCGCAGCCGCTGGGGCCGATGATGGCGGTGACGGCCTGGGGGCGGATGTCCATGGTGATGTCTTTGACGCCGGCCTTGTCGCCGTAGTAAAAGGAGAACTTTTCGGAATGGATGACGGCGGGAGTCGTGTCGCCTGTTGCGGTTTGCGGCGGTTCGGGGTCGGAGTCCTGGCCGGGCGGCGGGTCGGCGCGGAAGACGCGCATCTTGAGCGGCGTCTGCGGGGCGTCGTCCTGTCTGTTTTTCGGTATGTGGGGGCTGGCGTTCATTAGTATCCTTTCAGTTTCCTGCTGACGCGCCAGCGGATGGCGATGGCGGCGAGGTTGAGGAGAAGGACCAGGACGATGAGGGTCATGACGACGCCGTACTGCTGGTGGGGCATGGTCATGCCAACCTTGTCTCCGGTGGCGATGCCGTAGCTGGCGTAGGAGAGGGTGCGCGGGGAAAGTCGGGAATTGCGCGAGGAATGTCGGTCGAGGCGCGGGGATGTGGGGGGAGTTCGCGGTAGTGTGCGGTGAATGCGCGGGGAAAGTCGGTCATTGCGCGGGGAAAATGGGTGGGCGCACGGGGATGTGGGGTTAGTGCGCGGAAGTGTGGGGTTATTGCGCGGGGGTCTACGGTGAAATGTTGGGATTTGGCGGGGATTTGGGGCGAAGGGTGGCGTGGCTTTTAATTTCGAATACCGAATTTCGAATGTCGATATTCGAATGATTCTGGCAGCGACGGTGGGTTTGGGAGCGGAAGTGGTTGCGGGGGGTCGGTAAGCGGTGGAGTTGAATGATGTGGCTTCGGTGAACGTCGCAGCAAGGGATGGAACAATTTTTCTATAAATCTCCGAATTTTGTCTTGACGGTTATCGGACCCACTTATATGGTAGTAAATGGCAGGTTTCGGACAAACTAAGGACTGGTTTTGTTCAGAGGAGAAGAGAGTGCTTAAGGACGGGTTGGGTCGGATATGGGGGCGGGTGGTCTATACTTCACTGGTTCTTCTCTCGTCAGGTTGGGCGGGGCTTGCTGCCGAGGAACCGACGGGGGCGTCTTCGCCGGTGGTTTTGGCAGAGCAACGAAGCGAGGCCGTTGAGAAACGCTCAACCAATCAGCGGGTGTGGGAGATCGTTAAGGACATTGAAGTCCTGGATGCAACGACCGGGACTCGGCGAGTAGAGCAGGTCGTATCTAACGCAGTGCAGGTAGGCGATGGGATTTGCTACCAGGATGCCGAGGGCGTCTGGCAGGCAGCAGACACGCGTTGGGAGACCGCTGCCGACGGTTTTGTGATGGACCGCGCCGGCTATAGCTTGCGGATTGGCAAGACACTCGGAACATGGCTCGAGTATGATGTTGGCGGGCATACCCTGAGACTCAGGCCGTCCAGGATTGTCGCTGATGATGGAACGTATACCGAGACCATAGGCATACTGAATGACACGGCGGCCGGAACGATTGATCCGAACGATGGCACGTGCCTTGTTTTTGCCGATGCCTTCGGAACAGGGATCGATCTGACACTGCAGGCGAGGCCCGGCGGTTATCACCAGAACGTTATCTTTCACGGCGAACCGACTCTGACGCTGGCGTTTGACGCAAATGGGACGAACATTCTGGTGTATACCGAGATGGACCTGGAAGCGTATGCCGAAAGCGGCTCGCTCGAAACCAGGGTTGGTACGTCCATCGGGTATGACCTGGCAGATTTTGATATTGTGTGGCCAAGTGCGGATGGCGTGAGTGATGCCGTCAACGCAATGGCGCCGACGGCGGAGGACATCACTTTTGTCAGGAAAGACACGGGGACGAGTTGTCAACTGCACCGTTTTGGCCAGTCGGAGGTTTTCGACAGCGGCGAGTCAGCAGGCCGCAAAGAAGATGTGGCAAGAAAGCAGATCCGGCACGATGAGGACGGACACACCTACCTTGTGGAACGATTGGACCACCGGTTCTTTCAGGGCGCGGCTTACCCAGTGGTGTGGGACTATTCTACAGTTTACGGAACACTGAGTACCGATACCGTATGGTACGCGTGCAATACGTATTTCGTCGATCCTTGCGGTCTCGACGTGACGGTCGATAATTGCGAACTCAAGATCGAACCCGGCGCCATTGTCAAAATGGGCGCCTATGGGGGAAGGGTGAGAGTCAGCAACGGGGGGCGGATTATCGCAAGAGGCAAACCTTACCTACCGATTGTTTTTACGAGTGCAAACGACGACGAGAATGGCGAGTCCTTAGGGGGATACAGTTCGGGATACCCACAGGGCGGCGATTACGACGGACTGGTCGTAGAGGACGGCAGCCAGGTAGAGTACTGCAGCTTCTTCTATGCAGGGCGGGCCGTCGAAGTCGAAGGCGAAGGCGTGATCGCCATCCAGCATAACCGCTTTTACTGGGTCGAGCAGGCCGTGTATGTTTATGATCCTTGTGAGATGACCGCCGGCGACAGCGTGACTATTTTCAACAACCTCATGATTGCCGACCCGTGCAACTGCTCGGCCATGATCGAGGTTAACGGCGGCAGCCTGGATGGCCAGGGCGCCGTGCGGATCCGCAACAACACGATTCATGGTGCGTACATTGGAATTCAGCTATATGACAGCACCACGAGCATAGTCGCCATTAACAACATCCTAAGCGGTTGTGTGACAGGGGTGAAGGCGACGAGCATCGGCAACAGCACGTTCAACTACAACGGGTATTACAACAATACGACTGATTTCGACATTCCGTACGCAAGCAAGGGGGGAGGCTCACGCACAGTCGCCAGTTCGCCCTTTCATGCAGGTCAGGATTTTTACGTCGACGAAACGTACGGAACGGACTTTTTAGACGTCGGCCCTTCGTCTCCGGCGGAAGCGGGATATGCGGAGCCCGCTGCATGGTCGATTCACTATCCGCAACATGAGTTCACCTCCAGCACAAGCATCAGTTCCAATACAGTGTGGGGGCCCGAGTATGACACGTGTGATAACGACAGCCTCGTGGATTTAGGCTATCATTATCCGCGGATTGACTACGTGATTCGAGTGGGAAGCGGCCATGTTGCGGTAAGCGGAAGCGGAGTGGAGTTGACTGTACAGGCCGGCACGGTTGTGGCCCATGCCGTTGACAGTTCTTCAGGGGCCGGCAAGCTGATCGTGGGAGCAAGCAGTTCCCTCGTGTGTGCGGGCGGACCGTTTGCAGACGGGTACATTACGTGGGTGAGTTGCGGGCGCATTCAGTGGTCGGGGGCGGGGTGCGTTCCATACGGTAATCTGCAGAACTTCATTGAGTTGGAGTCAGAGAGCGACTACGACATCCGTTTTACCAGGTTCCTGGGGCTTGGCATGGCGCTGGCGCCCGGTGAAGGGAGCGGGATGATTCGCGACAGTGTTTTCATGCTCAACGCACGCGGCGTGGATTACCGGAACTGCGAAGATTACAGCGTGGAGAACTGCCTTTTCATGGGCAACCTGATGGGCGTAAGGGCCTGGCATGACGCAGAGGATGTGGGACGCGGCATAGTCAGGTCGTGCACTTTTGACCGCAACTGGTATGGCGTCGTGATTCCCGGCACCGCCGAAGTGCATGTTACGGTCACGGACTGCCTTTTTCACACCCATTGCCGGGAGGGAGCTTACGAAGGACACGGGATTTCTTACAGAAACACGAGCACGTTGCCCGCAGACGGTCTGACGGAACACCACAATTGTTTCTTTGGCAACGAACGGAACATTTACGACACGGAGCGGGGCGGGGCGGTGATACCAACCGATCCCGCTTATGACAAGTTGCCCGGCAGCGATCCGTACGATGCGGGGTGGGAGGATTTCGGGGATCGGTTCTGTTTGGCGCAGGGCGGGGATTGCATTGGGGCCGGGTATGATCCGCTGTCGGCGGGCAAGCCGTTTTACACGACGGGGCTGGATAAGCGGGGCGATGTTGGGGCCGCGGATATCGGGTATCATTATCCGGGTGTGGTGCGGTTTGTGGATGCGGCCAAGACGGACGGGGACCAGACGGGCTTGGCGTGGGATTCGGCGTATCAGTATTTGCAGGATGCGCTCGACGAGTGCGCGTCGACACACATCACGGCGATCTGTGTGAAGGCGGGGACGTACTACCCTGATGTAGACAGCACAAGCGGGCCCGGCGGCAGTGACAATCGGAGCGAGACATTTGCGCTGACGGACGGGCTTGCCTTGTATGGCGGCTTCGCCGGGACGGAAAATCCCTGGGACTGCGACCTCAACGCCCGTGACTTCGCAACGAACGAGACAATCCTAAGCGGAGATATTGACAAGAATGGCATCGTTGACAGCTACAACAGCTATAGTGTTGTTGTTTGTGAGGCGGCCGTGCCTGCTGTTATGGACGGGTTTACGATCCAGCAGGGTAATTCGGACAGCCCGACCAGTTACTTGACCGGATGCGGGGGAGGATTGCTGAACTTTCAAGGCAGTTTGACTGTGCGAAAGTGTAGGATCACGAATAACAAGGCTCTGTATGGCGGGGGCGTGTACGACTACTACTCTACAGGGACAGTTATGAAGAGTTGCCTGATTACAAACAACGAAGCCCAAGGCACAAATTACGGGTTGGGGGGAGGTATATATTGTGAAGGGAGTACAGGACTTGGGGTAGTTAGTTGTACGATCAGCAAGAATTCGGCGGGCGATTACGGAGGTGGTATAGTCATTGACGCCGCTGAAACCGATATTGAAAACAGCATTCTGTGGGGAAACAGCGCAGGGGCAGGGAGTGATTTTGTTGGGGTGAACTTTTCAACGATTGCTTTCAACTACAATGACTACGGAGAATGGGCAGATGATGGTACCACCTCATTCGTCGAAATAACCGGCGTTTTGAGTGCTAATCCGCTTTTCGCCGACGCGGCAGGTGGGGATTTCCATTTGAAATCGTCCGCTGGACGGTGGACAAGCGGAGGCTGGGTGACCGACAGCGTTACCAGCCCGTGCATCAATGCCGGCGATCCGGTCTCGGCGTGGGGTAATGAGTCTGTTCCCAACGGCGGCAGAAGCAATATGGGCGTGTACGGCAATACCGGGCAGGCTTCACAGTCCGATCTTTATCCGCTTGTTGTCACACTAATTACCAACGATGGGGGCGCCTTGCCGGGCGATGCAAAGTGGTATCTTAATGGTCAAAGCGGAGTTCTCTATGACAGCGGTCAAGCAATTATGGTTTCGCCGGGCAGTCATACGATTCGGTTTGTCATTGACAGCGGCGATCCCTACATAGAGCCTGCCGCCATACCGATCACGGTGACGAGCAGTTCTGTGAATCAATACACAGGGACCTATGTCGCCGCCGGGGCGATTCAGTTCTTGTGTTATTATTTTGATGACTATGGAAGCTATAGTACAAGTAATGTCGGCTGGAA
>DAOTMV010000098.1:0-6784 GCA_035450485.1 Anaerohalosphaeraceae bacterium
GGCCGGAGTAGCCATATCTTCTTTTCAACCTCCAACTACGGATGGGACAACTTCCGACAAACGTCGCTGATTGTGAATGGCTCCTTTGATGACACTGACGTGCATAATGGGTGGACACGGAACGAGTACTTTGATGAGAATACTGCCATCGTGCGATTTCAAATCAGGCTGCGGAACTTGGGTCAGGTATTGCAGGCGGCGGCTTGACGCCGGGACACCCCGGGCCGCTCAGCCTGTTTGTGGAGGGCGTTTCAGGCCGTAGATTGTCATTGCTTCATCGGTGGGGCGGCGGGCGGGGAGCACGAGACTCAGGATATATCCCGCGGCGAAGCAGGTCAGGATGCCGATTGCCGCATAGAGCAGAAAGTGCACGTGCGTGAAACGCTTTATCGCGTACAGTACGACGGCCCCGATGACCGCGCCGAGGATGGCCCCTGTTCCGTGTGCGCGTCGTGTGAAGATGCCAAGGCAAAACAGGCCGCACATCGAGCCGCCCAGCAGGCCCAGGATGCTCATGAATGTCTCCCAGAGCGAGGTGATATTTGAAGAGGACAGCAGCAGGGCCAGGAGTACGCCGAGGGCGCCGAAAATCGCCGTGGCCAGGCGGGCGACGTGCAGGCGGGTTGACTCGGTGAGCCTGGGCATAGCGAGCGAAACAAAGTCGGTGACGAAGGCGGTGGGCACGCTGTTCATACTGGTGGAGACGGTGGACTGGGCCGCGGCAAAGATACCGGCTACCACGAGCCCGGCCAGGCCGGCGGGCAACTCGTTGGCGATGAACAGGGGGAAGATGGCGTCGATCTTGTGAAACGGATCCAGCCGGCCGGGGTGTGTCTTGTAGAAGACATACAAGGCGGTGCCGAGGGCGAAAAACAAGATGCTGGCGGGGACGGTGACGACGGCGTTGGCCCAGATTGACCTGCGGGCTCTTCGTTCGTCGGGGACGGACATATACCTCTGAACGATCGCCATGTCGGAGGAGTATGGGACAAGCTGCTGGCCGAGGCCGCCGAGGACCACGACCCACAGGGCGCTTGTGGCGATGCTGCCGGCGGTCCAGTCCCATTGGACCATCCGCAGTTTATCGTGTGCAGCGGCCGTCTGGATGAGGGTCCCGAGTCCTTCGTCAAGGCGCGCAACAATAAGAGCAAGACTCATGACGGCTGCGCCGAGAAGAATGAAGGTCTGTATGGTGTCGGTCCAGACTACCGCGCGCAATCCGCCGAGGGTGCAATAGACCAGACTCAGCAGGCCCATGAGGAGGATGCATTGGACATCGGTGAGGGGCAGAATTGCGGAGAGGGCCAACGCGGGCAGATACATCACGATTGCCATGCGGCCGACCTGGAATAGCAGGAATGAGCCGCTGGCAAACAGGCGACAGGCCCGGTTGAAACGTTTTTCGAGGTATTCGTAGGCACTGGTGGCATCGATACGATGAAAGAACGGCAGAAAGAAAAAGATGACCAGCGGTGCGACGGCGACGGCCATCATGTTGACCAGGAATAATTCCCAATTGGCGGCATAGGCCTTTGCGGGGATAGCCATGAACGTGATGGAGCTGAGCATGGTGGCAAAAATGCTCATTCCGGCAACGAACCAGTTCACGCGCCTGCCGCCACGGAAATAGTCGTTGGTGTTGCGGTTGCGAAAAGAAAAGAAGATGCCTACGACAAGAACGAGGGCCAGATACGCGAACAGTACGAAGGAATTTGCAAGGCCGAAGGGGCTCCTGGCTGCGACAGGCGTGATCCGCCATATTGCGGGGGAGCGCCTGCGGGGGCGAATCTCGCCGGATGGAATGAGTATTTCGCTTTCTCCCGATCGGCCCGGGCGCGTGATTGCCACGGTTGTGACGTGATTTGCGGGGATCCGGCCGGCGGAGCACCATGTGTCCGTGATTGTGTTATAGGCCAGCGCCTCAGTGGGGAAGCCCGGGTGCTCGTCCTTGAGTTCATCAGTCTTGTCAAACAGGGATCCATCGGCGCCGCCAAGTATCAGTATGTGGCTCTGCCCGGCGGCGACGCCGACGCCGGCCATCACGCAGCGGGGCGCGTCGCAGCATCGTCGCCAGGGGTCGACGGGACCGGAGTATGTGCCGCCGGCGGCATCGTATTTGTCGGGCTGATACAGGGCGGAGGTGAATTCGTACATATCGGTGAGGAATTGGACGGGTCCGTTTGTGCCGGCCGGTGCGTCCGTGCGGCGTCCGCTCAGGACGTAGACACAATCGTGGTATCCGTTGTGCTGGCTGACAAGGATATTAAAGGCGCGTGAGGGGCCGGGCCAGGGCAACAGCTCTTCCCAGACGGGCGAGGCGGCATTGCGCCGCGGGGACAGGTCGAGGCGCCAGAAATTTCGCATGGCGGTCTCGAGTCCGAGACCCTCGGTTCCGCCTGCGACATAGATCACGTCACCGATTGCCGCCGCGGCGGTGTAGGCAACAGGCTTTGGCAATGATGGCAGGGGCTTGACGCGGACGGTCTGTGCCTGTGCGTCCCATTGCAGAAGGAAGACTTCGGCGGTCGTTTGGCGCCCGTCGGTTCCGCCGATGCAGACAATTCCGTTTGCGGTGGATATCGATGCGCCATAAGCGAGGGGCGCGGGCAGGCGGAGATCCTTGATCCAGGCCGTGGAATCGGCAGGCGTGCTGAGGGGAAGCACATAGACAGCATCGTGCCATAACTTGGGCGATTGCCAAACGGGCTCGTCGAAATTTGCGCCGCCGGCAATGATCAATACATCGTTGTGTATGCCGGCGAAGTGCCCGGCAAGCCCCCGGGGATCGGGCACGTCGGCAAGGCGCGACCAGGCGGTTGTGTCACCCAATACGGCCCATGCCGGCGCTGCGGCAACCATTGCCACGAGAACGAGCAGAAGCATATTCAGCCGCCGCGGTGCGGTTTTAACCTCTGAGCCGAGTTGTCTTATCCTGTCTGTCATGTGCTTTCCTGTGCTGTGCCACCGACTGTATCTTACGGCTCTTGGGCAGACTATCGATGGCGTGCAGTTGTTGAATGCGTTTCTTCTGTGCGTCCGTGACAGAGGCCAGCGGGCGAACAGGCAGCCCTCGTCCTTTGCCGAGTGTGCTGAGGCCGTATATGATTATCGGCGTTGATTGGCAGCAACAGTGGGGCCCGCTTGCCGATGATTTCACTGGCGGACAGAGGTTTCATGTTTACTCTTCAGGGCGTTTGGCGAATTATTCACGGGCGACATCGATTCAAGAGGTCCTGGCCGTTTGTCAGCCACTCAGTCGAACAGCGGGCAAACGTGATTCTCTCGTACGGGTGTTCCTGCCCGCATTCGTAAAGGCAGCCAATGGTTTCATCCGGCAGTACGGCCAGGTCGGAGTATGCTGAGGGGCCCGCATGCAGGGTCCTTGCGATGGGCCAGCTTCGGCCTTCGTCATAACTGACGCGAAGCGTCATGTTCACCCTGGCGACTTCGCTTGCCGGATTCGAGAATACGAGCAGCCGCCTGCCGCCCTGGGACCACGTAATAAGGCTTGCCTGGCAGATCGGCTCAATCAGGGCGGGGTCGTGCCACACGGGGCCCCAGGCGGCTCCGCCGTCGACGCTGATGGACACCGCCCGCTGCTTCTTCCAGCGGTCGTAGTTTCGCATGTTCAGCATGAGACGTCCGTCGGCCAATTCCACGACCTGGCACTCATTGACCTGGTCCGTGGGCGTGCTGCCTCCCAGACGCCACGTCTTGCCATGATCGTCGGAATAGATGATATGCGAGAAGTATTTTTTTGTGGAGGCTTCGATGTGTCGCAGGGAATAACGAGTCTTCCCCTGCAGGGGCCGTTCTGTATCTGGATGCCCGTGCAGGGGCCGGTGGCGTACCAGGTCCAGTCGGGATTTTTGACGTCCGATGTGATTTCCCTGAACGGCGACCAGGTGATTCCATCGTCGTTTGAGCAGGTGACGAAGATACGCCTCGTGTCCTTGCTGGTCTGATCGATGATCTGCCGTTCACGGTCGGTGCCGAGATTCCACGTGGTCAGCAGCCAGATGGTTCCGGTTTCGTGATCGAGCACGGGACAGGGATTGCCGCATGTGTTAGGGCCGTCATCGCGAACCACGGTTGCGGCGCTCCATGTCTTGCCGTGGTCAGAGGAACGTTTCACAAGCAGGTCGATATCGCCGCTGTCTCCCCGTCCGTTCTTTCGGCCCTCGCAGAAGGCCAACAGCGTCCCTTTCGATGTTGTCAGCAGGGCGGGGATTCGGTACGTGTGATAACCGTTTCGGCCGGACACGTACACATCGGTTTTTTGCTCGTCGGGGGCGATCGGTCGGTCCTGTTTGACGAAGTCGAGTCGCTCGGCGGCCGCAGGAATTGCCAGAAGGACACTCAACAAACCAATACGCAGAATCCGTGCATTTCGAATTTTCAAAGCAACACCTTTCCTATTCGTGTTCTTGATTCGCAGCATCGGTGGCCAGGCCGCTCATCCAATTGTTGGCCAGAATAATCAGGTCGGCCACATCGACGATGCAGTCATCATTGAGATCGCTGGCCGGCGCCGAGAGACACTGTGGGTCCTGACGCGACAGCTTGAGCACGCTCAGCAGTACACCGATAATGACGATCACCACGAGAACACGTTTGATACATATGTGCCGCTGCCCCGGACGCGGCGGACGATACCATCCTTCTCCAACTCCGCCATGGCCTGGCGCACGGTGTTTCGTGCAACGCCCGCCGCTCGACATAACTGATTCTCGGAAGGCAGCACATCCCCGCAACGGAACTGGCCGGAACGAAGTGCTCAAGGAAGTAACGCTTCACGGTCTGCCACTTGGGCCTTGCCGGCACATCGCCGGACCATATACGTTCACGAGTCTCTTCCAGTGGCATGGAATGCTCCGTGAGTGGAAACTTGTTCATCATACAACATGCTGTTATGATAAGCAATAATAACAGGACCATCAAGGGTTCTGACTCGCAAGATGTGCAAGCTGCCGGAAAAAGTTGTATAGATGTTGTTCAATAAAAACGGGCGTGTACCCTCTTGTGCCAGGCGTCATCCCGCCTTTGTACCTTGCTTCCAACTCGCGTGCACGTTCTGGTGTATCGCCCGGTTTTTCTTGTTCCGGATGTGTTTTTTGCGTTCAGTGAGGCTATCAGCGAGGTCCGGGTTTTCAGGGCTGTGCAGGGCGAGAGAGGCCAGCGTTTTCCATCCGCTGCCTGAGGCGGGCGGCGGCGGGGGTTGCTGATGCATAGAGGACGTTAAGCAAGGCCGTCTGGCGCTGTAGGGCGGCAAGGGCCCGGGTCCATCCGGCGGGATGCGCCTGTTTGCATTCATCGGCGAGGTCAAGGCAGACGGCCATGTAGGCGTTTCGGGCCAGGGCGATTTCGTCAGCTTGGTTTTCAATGGCCCGGCGGATCTTGCCGCCGTATTGCACTTGCAGGCCCTTGAGTTTTTCTTCGGGGCCGAGTAATGGCTCGACGTTGGCCGGGGGCTGTACCTTGATGCGGTGGATTTTTCTGCCTCCGGCTGTGATTGTCTGGCCGCCGTTTTCGATGATCACCCGCTCGGCAACACGGATGAGGCGGTCGCCAAAAGCGGTTATGGTTTCGTCGTTCGGCATGTTGTCCCGCGTGGTGTTTCGGTAGACGTCTCTGATGTTCCAGCCCTGCTGCTGCATCCAGGCATGGCCCTTGATGACACCGATGACGGTTGCAGCCGTGGCGGCGTTGTTGTCGGCATCCCAGCCGAAATTAAATGCCGTCCGCAGGGTTTCGACGAAGTCGGCCCGGCCGTACACCAGAGCGGCGATGGTGGCGGCGGTGTTGAGTTCGTAACCGTTGTTGTCGCGCATGCCGCCGTGGACGGCGTATTTCTCTTGGATGAGCTGGCGCGTCCTTCGCCAGGCGCCCGGCTTTTCGCGGCACCATTTCCGCACATCGTGCACGATGTTGACGATAGCGCTTTGCGGGTCAAGCGCCTGGAGCCCGGCGTCGATGATCACGTCGACATTGTCGGACAGGAAAGCGGTGGCGATCATGGTGGTGAACATCTGTGTCGTCTGGGCGGGTTCCCCTTCTATGCCGACGCGGATATAATGCAAACCGAGGCGTGCGGCCGATTGCGGCATGGCGGGGGCGATGAGGCCGAACGATTCGCAGAGAAACTGGCCGGAGATGTTGAACTCGGCCCACGGATTGAATGCCGTGCAGCCGGTCAGCGGGGGATCAATGCCGATCTCCATGAGGCTGCGGGCGTAGCGGTTGGCGCACCAGATGTGGTCGTTGATATGTGTTTTCCATAATTGCGTTATCCGGGCGGGTGAGATGAAAAGCGTGTCGGCTTTTTCCATTGCAAAGACATAGACCCACTCGATATCGGTGTCGTCATCAGTGCGGGCGCCCTGGGGCAGGGCGGGCGTGTAGTCGGTTACGCTGCCGGGTTTCTGGAGATACTTGAATTCGTGGGGCAGGCCGTTGAGGTTGCCCAACAACTGGCCCAGCAGGCCGCCGCGAATCTTGTCCTCAAGGACTGCCGCGGGCAGTTCGAAAGTGTCGCCTTGAAGATCAGCGGCGTGTGTGTGGGCGCAGACAAGCCACAGCAGAGCCGCTGCAAGCATATTCTTCTGAACAGTGTTTCTTATCATTTGCTGTCTCCTGAAGGCAGTCCGCAGTCTATCACGGACGGCTGGACAACGCCAGCGTAAGTCAAAGATGGCCTTTTCGATCATGTTCAAAGAGTGTCCCTGATTGCGTGAGGGTGGGATGTTTTTCATTGGACATTCCGAATTCGAGGGGAAGCTGTCTG
>DAOTMV010000099.1:0-6342 GCA_035450485.1 Anaerohalosphaeraceae bacterium
GCCGGCCGAGAATGCGTTAGAAATCGGTCAGGGTTTGGAATGCGTGGGGTTTGCCCAGTGTGGGTGAGTCGCCCCGGGTCGATATTGTAGACAGTGGTGTCGGCCGGGCGCGGTTTGGCGCGGGTTCAATTCGGCGTTTTTGGGCGCTGTTGTCTGCGTTCTTCCATGCGGCGCTGAAATTCTTCGCGGGTCGGGTTCAGGGACTTCACCTTGCCTTCTTCATCGAAAGTAATGGTATAGACAGCAGGATCGTTGCTCGGTTTGTACTGCCATGTTGTGTGGTCATTTAGTTGCACCTGTGGGCCGCCCAGCCGCGTCATTACCTCTGTCTTATGCATCCCAATGCATATCAGAGGCCAAACTCTCTCAATGCCGTTGGTGTAATCCCGCACCAAACCCTCGACGTGAATGACCTTGCCAGTGTCATCAAAGTGGACAGTTATCGCTTCTGACCAGCCCACCGGGTAAAAAAGGCCGTGTTGACCAGCGAATTCTGGTCGGGGATCGCCCAACAATTCAATAACAGTCTGCCTCGGCATGCCCGGCTTCAAATACGGAAGAAGCTTCTCTGCCTGAGACGCCCTATCGCCGGTCTGCTGTTTGAATTCCGAACTTGCCCGAGCAATTTCACTGGGCAAGTTGGGATTGATGCTTTCTTTTACCTGTCTCTTTACAAAAGAAACAACGCCGCCCACCGTTAACACAGCAGCCGCCGCTGCAAGCAAGATGGTGTTGATCACGCGCCTGTTCATAAATACCTCATTTCTGCTCATGGGGTGGGCTTAGCATAGACCCTAACGATTACCGGCTCAAAACCCGCCAACGGAGTCCCCTGCAACCATTGATCATTGGTCCAGTCCCCGGCTGGCGAAAGCGCCCACTTCCATGACTCACTTACACCCGGATAACCGGGAAACGCAAGAGGTTCGTTGTTGGCACCGTAAGTATCTGTTCCGATTCCCATGCATGTTTGAGAATGCATCAATTCGCCATTAGCCCCAAGATACGCAACTATATCTCCGCGGTTCAGTGCCCCGAGAGGCGGGTGGCTCCCGCCACCGGAGGGATAATGCGTCACGGGCACCTCAATCTTCACAGTAGCTCCGGACACTAACGACAGCAGGTCGGGCGCGCCTACCCAACCGCTGCCGGACCCGTTGTAATGATGTTGCGTAGATCCATGACAGTTCCAGTTAGACATTGTCGGCTGCGGATTCACGTTAAATGTTGTGACTTTCCAGCCGTTGGGACCTGCACAGGGGCCGCCAGTGAGAAAGTTCTCATAGTCGCGCGCCAAGTGGTCTTTGTAAACCTTCACTTTACGCTCCTCGAACATACCCTCGGCGCACCGTTGTAGTATGCTTCCAGGTTCAAGGCGCATATCCGCCCGCAACAGCGCCAACTGCTGCTTCACCTCGGCAAGGTCCTTCCGCAGCCATCGAATCTCCTCGGAATCGGTCCGCTCGATCTCGAATGAAAACGTCACGCGCACCGCTGGATTGGCCGGATCGTTCGTTTCGAACCGCACATACCGCGCCACCGGCCCCGACTCGATCTTCTCCTTGTCGAACCGGACCAGCATCTTCTTCGGCTTGGCGCGGGTTCAATTCGGCGTTTTTGGGCGCTGCTGTCTGCGATCTTCCATGCGACGTTGGAATTCTTCGCGGGTTGGCTCCAGGGACTTCACCTTGCCTTCTTCATCGAAAGTAATGGTATAGACAGCAGGATCGTTGCTCGGTTTGTATTGCCATGTTGTGTGGTCATTTAGTTGCACCTGTGGGCCGCCCAGCCGTGTCGTTACTTCTGTCTGCGTCATGCCAGAGCGTATCAGGGGCCAAGCCCGCTCAATGCCGCTGTTGTACTCGTCATCTATCCCTTCCACGTGCAGGAGTTTGCGATTCTCATCGTAGAAGACAGTCAGGCCCAGCGATCGCGCTGCCGGGTAATAGACGGCCCCACCATTGCTGGGCGTGGGCCGGCCGGGGCCGAGCAGCGCCTCGATTTGATCCTCGGACATTCCCGCGTTGAGGTAAGGACGCAACAAGCGCGCCTCCGTCACACGATTACCTGGCTGCGTCTTGAATCGTTCGCAGGCAAGCACGATCTCGGGCGAATAGGACGGTTCCATGTCACGCTGGGACCTGCCGATAGAAGCGAGTGTCAGGAGCACGGCGACTAGAAGAACGATAGTCAATGTCAAGATACCCGCCACGAGAACACCTTGTGTTTTCATCTTGTGCTTGCCTCTACGGTTTGTCATATACTATCAACAATGTGCAATCGGGAAACGGTGGGTTGCCTGTGCCTGCATTGTTCCACCACAGTTGGGGACTAGCCGTGGCCCACCTCCACGTCTCGGGGCCGCTCACCGGCTCGTTATTGGCACCCCAAGTGGTCGAACCATCCAGACAAGTGGCAGAATGCTGGATGACGAGGCCAGCATAGTACGCCACCACATCCCCGCGAGCCATAACAGCTTGAACCGCGGTCCAGCTTATGGGGGGAGTAAATGTGTTTCTATGCCAGCCAGTTATATCAACTGCCAAACCGGATGACGAGCCAGTTCCGGAACCGTTGTAGGCATGATTGGTTGATCCGTGACAATTCCATTTGCTCATTGTTGGTTGAGGCTGGACGTTGAATGTCCGGACTTTCCAGCCCGTGTCACATGAGTCCCCGATGACGAAGTTCTCATAGTCGCGCGCCAAGTGGTCTTTGTAAACCTTCACTGTACGCTCCTCGAACATACCCGTCGGCGCACCGTTGTAGTATGCTTCCAGTTTCAAGACCCCATAGCCTTCGGTCGTCAAAGGCGTATGCGTGGGAGACGGAACGGTATCGTCGCTGAGTGTACCACAGGCCGAGGCGAGAGTCCACTTGTAAGTCAGGGGCGACGGAGCAACCGAACCGCTCACGCTCAGGCGATACCAGCCGGGCTCGTCTTTCACGACACCTTGAAAATCAAAGCGATAAGGCCCGCCCATCTGCCAGGATGACGCAGGGTTGCGACCCCAAGTATAAGAGCCCTTTGGCGATGTGATATCCACATCGACGACTGTTATCTTGATCACGTCCGAAAAATCCTGCCACCCCATCGTATACGTCAGCGAAAGCTGGCTGCTCCGCAGACCGCCGCTGGCCGCGGTGCCTTCGACCCACAGTTCTCTGGGCATACCCGCAGGTGTCGAATAAGTTGCAGGGAGCGTAACCCGGTTGCCTGCCCCTTTCTTTGCATTGGTCCACACACTCAGAGCGCTCGAATCGCCATTTAAAACCACACTGCCCGTCAAATCGGCAGGTTCCACCGCATGAAGCGTAATCCTCACCAGGTCATCCTCGGCGGCATTGCCGTCATCATCGTTGCCCGCCACATTGTCCTTGTTGTACCCGTCATCCACATCCACGATGCCGTCCCAGTCATCGTTGTCGTCATTGACCGCCAGAAACGCGCCTTCGATAGTCTCATTTGGATCCGCTACCCCGTCCATATCCAGGTCCACCTTGATCACGGTGTACTTGATCGAGTCGCGGCAGACCACACCGCTGTTAAGGGCAACTTCTGCAGTAATCTCTGTGCCGAGAATCGCGCCGCTTGGCGCATAGCCTTCAATGTAAAATGTCACGCCGCCCGCAGGCATATTGTCGTAGGAAACCTGGTACGTGCCGCCAAGCGCCCCGCCCGTCTTGTCCCGATTCAAATACGCGCGCAGATTGCCGGGAAACGTAACTGTGAAGTTGCCGCCGAAATCGTCGGCGGTCACATAGTAAGGCTTGGACAGCCGAACGGTGCCCAGATCAGGATCACCACCGGGAACCTCGGGGTCATCCTTGTCGGCTAAACTGTCCATATCGCTGTCGTTATCGTTAACCTGGATTACAAGATTGTCCTTATGGCAGATTTCGTGCCGGTCGTTATATGGCGCCGGGCTCACCGCGGACAAATCAAGGCTGATCACCTTCACAAGCAGAGAATCGCTTTTCTGCCAGCCGTCCTGCGTCTTTAAGGTAGCCGTCAGTGTCGTCGGCCCTGTATATTCGCCCTCCACGTAAAGCGAGCCCGTCACATCGTTGGCGTCATACCATTCGTTCCAGACGATCTTCTCGTAAGTGGCGTAGGATGACTCCCGGTAGAGTTTAATTCCGTCGCTGCTGAATTTCACTTGTGCCTGCTCATCGCCATACCTCTCCAGAGCCACGGTAATTTGCCCCAGTTCGTCCGTGTATTCGCCGACGATATCGTTATCGGTATTGTCCGGCTTGCAGCACTGCAAATGTCCTGGCAGCGTGGTGTCAGGCACGGCCTGAGTGAAATTATTGTTCACAAAAATATTGTACGGCACAGTCGTTTCGTCCGCCGCCGGGATGCCGCCGGCCGAGATGTCAATACCCTCAACTACAATCTTCACGAACTGCGAACTGTCGCCGCACGTTCCTGTCGCTGTGTAAGCGCCGTGATCCTTGGCCGTAAAGGTACCATAGTGTGAATGCTCCGGACATATCTTCGGCAAAGTCTCACCACAGCCAGGCGACCACGAGAAGCAGCCGGAAGGAAAACCGATAGCTGGATAAGCGTAAGCAACCACCTCGACGCTGATTTCAGGCCGCTTGCTCGGCTCGTCCAGATACGTGTTGGCTGCGTACAGTGTCTCTCCGTTTTCTTTTCGGTAATCCGCCTCAACGCGCTGGACTTCCACGATATAAAAGCTGCACGTCATTGAACCTGTACTCCCCTCGTTGTCGGTCACCGTCAATGTCACAGTTTTGTAACCGGCCGTCGTAAATGCATGCGAGACGTTGGCGCCCGAACCCGTTACACCTCCCCCGAAACTCCACTCGTAACTGGCAATTCCTGCTCCCGGGTGATTCGAAGGGCTTTCACCGGGCGGAATGTCGTCCGGATCGTACGACGCACTTCCGTCAAAGTTAATTGTGGCGCCACGGCAAAAACTGTACGCACTGAGTTCCGCGATAATGGCGATGGGATCGTCATCCGGGCAGCCCAAACACGACACGGACGGCCAGGCGAGCACGCCCAGGCAGACGAGCACAATCCTTGCATTTTTCATTGTCCGCCCTCCTCAAGGCTCGCCATGAACTCCCATCTCATGATCATGCGATCCGTCTTCAACCGTTCGATCGCCCACTCCGGATACGCAGCAGTCAACCGGTGAATCGCCGGAATAATCCCCGCACATGTCTCTTTACTGGTCAGGAGTCCCGCCGCGGCCATCTCTTCATAGCACCGAATAACCATGAAACAGGCATGCCAATGCCGCTCGTAACAGCAGTATTCTCTAGCCAGATATTCGTAACCGTCCAGGGCCGCACCATAGTCGCCCATAGCTCGATAGGCACCGGCACGGTAATCGCGCGCCATAATCCCATATCGCCCCGGCGGCAACTCCTTGACAACCTTATCCCACAGTGCGATGCACTTCTTGTAATTGTATGTCCATGTTGCAGCGCCTTTCTTTCTGGCAGTCTTGCCCAGCGCGTAATATTCTTCGCCAAGCAGAAACAGCGCTTCTGACAACTCGCTGTGCTTCGCGTGCTCATTTATGAGGTCTTCCACGGCGGTCAAGATAGGCGGTGGTATGCTGTCCAGCGGCGCATTGGGGTCCTCGGTCTCATCGATATCCATCACGATCAGCCGCTGACTCCCCCACAGGGCGCTCGGTGTGTCTGCGTATTCTGCAACAACAGCCGTGCAAATTTCTCTGGCCGGCTCAAGCTGATTCAGGCCCCTGTATTTGTCGGCGACCTGCATCAATGCCGCGGCGACGGTCTCTTTTGACTCGAAGTGCGTTTTGAGTTTGTCGATCGCCATGGCGGCGCCTGTCTCGTCATCGGCGTCGATGAGCATGTCGCAGATGTTTTTTTGGGCCCAGACGGCTGCGTCGGTATCGGGATAGCCGTTGACGGCGTACTGGTAGATTTCCAAGGCCGTGTCGGGCTGTTGGGCCTTTAGGAAGGCATCGCCCAGTTGAACGGCGGCCAGGGGCATGCGTTCATCGTCGGGGTAATCGAGAATCATTCGCCATGCCGCGTCGGCGGCCGCGGCCATGTCTTTCATTTGCAGCAGCGCCAGGCATTTGGCCTTTTGTGCATAGAGCGCGTTGGACTCGCCTGCGGCGGCGTGCGTGTAGACTTCGAGCGCCCTGTCGAACTGTTTCAGATCGCAGTATTTGTCGCCGACGGCCAGCAGCGACTCGGGAGTCGTGGAGGCTGCCTTAAACTGGGTCGCCAGCGTCTCAATCGCGGCCGCGGCGGCCGGCTCGTCGCCGGCTTCGATGAGCATGATGCAGATGTTCTTCTGCGCCCACGCGGCCTCCTTTCGGTCGG
>DAOTMV010000100.1:0-5935 GCA_035450485.1 Anaerohalosphaeraceae bacterium
ACCGCTATTACAGCCCGCTCGAACGCCGTTTCCTCACCGAAGACCCGCACGGCATCAACCCCGATGAGAACTGGAACAACCCCTTCGGCATTCAGCGGCAGTATGCGGACGGCTACGCCTTACAGGTCTATGCAAAAGGCGACCCGGTCAACAACCGCGACGACTGGGGTCTTACAACCATCATTGAGTATAGAAATCCGGGTTTAACCGGCCACGCCGGTTTGTTAGTCGATGGACGAGATTACGATTTTGGTCCTCTAAGTGGGTCAACAGGTCCTGGACAGTCGCCTTGGCAGGGTTCCAGGGTCAACATGACAACAGATGCTACAACTTATGCTTTGAAATTAAAAAAACGGGGCTATATGTTGGCTGGTCCCAAGAAGGGGATACCTTGCTGCAAATTGAAAATGCGAAATGCTGGCATCTGCGTTAAATATGTAGCTGTAGAATGGGATGGAACCGAGTATCATTGGTTGATGCGAAGTTGTAGAAATTTTGTCAAAGACGCTAAGTATAAATGCTGTTTAATAAGAAAGTAGATAAGATGCTTCACAAGAAAACGGTGCTTTTGCTTACGATTTTTGTATTAGTTGGTTTGACGATACTGTTTAAGTTCACATTTGATGCCGTTGGAGACTGGGTCTACCAAGACAAAATGAAAGATGCATGTGAAGTAGAGATGCGACGTATTTACAGTCGGTTTATCCGATACGCAATAACAAACAAGCTGGATTTGCCGCAGACACTAAACTGGTGCGACACATTGGACCTTGACGAACCCCTGTGTCCAGTAGATTATTTTGCCCACAAAGAAATACAGTGCAGCTATGCCATCAACAAGAATATCGAAAAATACAGCTTTAAAGATCTACCCGACAGCATTGTTTTGTTCTTTGAAAGCGACTTGGGCTGGAATGGAGTTGGTGACAGATATAATGTTAATTACAGTAACCACGATGACGTTTCAGCAGGGATAATATTTGCCAATGGCTCTATTGCTCATATCAAAAAAGAAACGGTAGAGAATTTGCGATGGGAATAACTCTATATGTCTCGGAGTTCGCTTAGATCGGTGAAGTGGCCCACCGACTTCGTGTGTGGCGGAATTGGCGGTTTTTCGGGCTTGAACAGTTCCGTTGACGTTGACAATGTGGACTTGTCTTGCGACAAAGTTACGGATACAGTCTACGATGTATACGGCAGGCTGTACCGCCAGCGCAGTTATTTTGACGGCGCAAATCAGCGGATTTCCTTGAAGGAGTACAGCTACGACGGCCACAGCAGAATCGGCAGCGTTGAGTTCTGCGAATTAGAGGAAGTGGAATTTCTGGGCCAGATATGGGAGGGCAAATTCCCTCTAAAAGTAATGACCTACCAGTACAACGCAAAAGGCCAGAGAGTTCAGCAGACACTGACGAATGTCAACACGCGGACCGGCCAGGCCGTCGACGTTGATTCTTATTACTGGTATGATTCGCAGGGCAGGCTGATTCAAATTCAAAATGCTCAAGGCGTCATCTTTGACTGCAAGTATGATGCGCTTGGCAGGAAGACCGAAGAAACAGACGCAACCGGCAAAGTGACACGGTACGTTTACAATCCTCTTGGGCGTCTGGCGGATATGGCGGAAGACCCGGCCGGTCTGAATCGCCAGACAAGTTATGAATACGACCGATCAGGCAGGCAGACAGCCATTGTTTCCGGCAGTGATCGGACGGATTATGCGTATAACTATCTGGGTGAGATAGCGGATGTGAACTATCCGAGCGGCGACTCGATTTCCTTCGGGTACGATATGCTTGGCGAGGTGATCCGACGAACGGCCACAAAAAATGGTCAGTCAATGACCACACACTACAAGCGAAACGCCCTTGGAAGAGTGTGTTACAAACAATATACCGACGAGCCTGAATGGTCCGAGCCGAATAGTCTGCTGCCGTTCGATGAAGTTCTGTACGATGCGATGGGCAATAAGCATATTATCGCCGCCATTGACGGCGAGGATGACCTCGAACTGAATCTGTATTCCTATGATTACTTCGGGAATCTAACCGGGGCCGCTGAGACTTTCGGCGATTTCAGCAGTTCCGTTTCGTATGGCTATGATCAGCGTGGGTTGCTGACATCAATTACCTATCCCGATGAAAAAACGGTTGCCTATACACGGGATGCGCTGGGCCGGATTGACAGCGTCACTTATGATGGTAAAACTCTGGTTGAATACGGCTACCTTGGCGATACGGTCATCAGCAAAACGCTGGCACATATCGAATATACGGCAGCGGTGGACACGCTTGGGCGCGTTACCGGCGAAACATTCACTGCGATTTCGACCGGCACACCATTTATGACCCACAGTTATGATTACACCGGCCATTCCAACCGGCTGGATGAACGAAACGGCATCGATTACACATTTGACGGTCTCGGCAAACTGACCGCCGAAGACAGCACCTCTTATACCAGCGACATCCTCGGCAATCCGACAAACGCCGTCGATGACGGTCTGACGTATGGGTTGGACGGTGAAGATCGGATTGTTGACGTTGACGATGGAGGCGGAGTTTTTGCTGAGTATGGGTACGACCGGCTTGGAAGGCGGGCAAAGAAGGCCGTCGACGGTATTGATACGAATTTTGTGTATGACCTCTTCGGCAACGTAATTGCCGAGTATGAAGATGGTAGCTGGTCGCGCGATTATATTTATGGGGCGGTCGGTGAGGTCGTTTATATGCGGTCCCCTCAAACGTCGGAAATGAATGACGCCTTGGCTAACTTCATTGACTTTGCCGAAGCCTGGCTGTGCTATCCCTACTGTACGCAGGACGAGTTGCTATGGGATGTAAACGCAGATGATCAGATCAATCTGATTGACTGGGCCGCGGCCGACGCGAATGATCTTTCCGGAGCGTTCTTGACGAACGGATATTACTTGCTGACGGATTTCCGCAACAGCGTAATCGGCAAGGTTAATCCTGACGGCGGCGTCGATGAGATTTTCTATGATGCATGGGGCACGCCCTATGTCTCACAAGGCGTCGATCTTGAAGGCCTTTCAATCCTGTGGAATGGCTACTACTTCGACAATGAGACGGGCAACTACTTCTTGCGAAACAGGTACTACAGCCCGCCCGAACGCCGCTTCCTCACCCAAGACCCGCACGGCGTAAACCCCGACGAAAACTGGAACAACCCGTTTTCCATTAAAGACCAATATGATGACGGCTGCGGCCTAAGGGTTTATGCCCAAGGCGACCCGTTGAACAACCGCGACGACTGGGGGCTGTGGAAATACGCGCTTCCGGTTGCTCAAAGAACGAAAGAAGGTCGTACATTCGTTATAGCAAATGATGTATGGGAAATGAAATACAACATCAAGGGACTCGCGCAACTTGTTCGCTTGAATGAAGAACAGTTTGATGACTGGGGTAAGCGAGCTATCCGTGAGGTCAACGGCATTAAGAAGTGCGGGGCTTGGGTACCCAATACTGCGTATGTCGATCGTGGGGAGATTTCCTATATTGGAAGCATACCCAATCCTTGGCTTATAACAGAAACTAACAATATCAAGAATCACTTTCTATCAGAAGGATATAGCACAATTGTTACGACAAATGTAGATGGGTCCTGTATTGATGCCCATCTTTCAAGTGGTAACATTATTGCATGGGGAGTTGTTGCTCATGGCGTTGATGGAGCAGAAGGGACGATTATGCTTAGCCAAGATGAAGGTTATACTATTCACGACGCCAAGAGAGTGATACATCACAAACTTTCTGAGGTGATCTTGTTTGTTTGCTGGGGCAGACAGGGACGATGGGAAGGAATCCGTAGCCGTTATGGCACGTTAAGAGCTTCTAATGCGAGCTTTTCTTGCTGGCACGATTGGGATGACTTGCCGACCGAGTAGCTTAATTTAATTTATGGAGATTTAACCATGAAGTCATGGAACACTAAGAATATTATGGTTGTATTTGTAGGCCTATTGCTTTTCACAGCGATTGTTATTGCAATCCTTTCGGGGCTTCAAAAAGGTTCTCCAGAAAGACTCCGCCAAGCAGTTATTCTAATGGCAATCCGTAATTATTTTAGTGAAGCAGAAAACTTTCGCAAGCTGGAAAGCAAAGACATCATAGGAAAAGAAGTTGAATCACCCACATCGCTGTTAGACATTCCTTTCTTTGACCAACAAACTCCTCGACGGACTGAGACAGCAGACAGTTCATGCAAGCCCGGATCACATATTTATGTGATTGTCTACAATCCGCAGTTTTCGAGAACAGAAAGCGATTGGATTGCTTTTGTAAAGGCAACTGATATAGAAGCACGCTTGTTTGGATATCTTACCCTTTCGAATGATGGAGAAATTGAGCGTAGAAAAAAAACCAACTGTCTACTAAGCGACCAAGAAGACATATATTATTTTACATATAATGCTCATGAGAAACTTAGTGGTGACTGGGATGATCTTCCCACTGAATAGAAAGGATGAATATGAGTCGCAAGAAACTGGTTATCATCGTTCTGTTACTTGGGTTGTTTGTGGTGTTGCCAATAGTATATATGATCGCTGCTGCTTTTGCTGTGAGTCCTCCGCGGGTACGTCAGGAAATTCTATTGAAAACCGTCAGAAAGTATATTGTTGAGAGGCAGAACGAGCCTGAAATTGATCGCGTTAACTGTCTTCTTGAGATACCGTTGTTTGAGGGCATGGTTGAGCGGGGTGATTTGCGCGCCATCGCGGACAAAGCAGATTTGCCGAAGGGTGCCGACCTCGTTGTGTTTAATCCGGGGTATTCAGATGAAGAGGACGACTGGGTGGCTGTCTACATGGGAAGCGACTTTGAGTCGAGAATACGTGGATGCCTTGTGCTTAATGGCAGGGGCAGGATTATACGAATGAGAAGTGGTAAGCTCTTTATTAATAAGGCAGACTTGAAGTATTATGCCCATGTTCACAAGCGGCCGTAGTTGATGATTTGTTTACGGGGCCGACAGCGGATTCGTTTCTATACGTTGCCCCGAGACTGCGGAAATGAATAACGCCTTACGGCTCCATTAGTATGTCCGCAACAACTATTAGCGCATTGTCCGACTGGGATGACCTGCCAACAGAATGAACAAGGAGTTCTTACCATGAGGAAGATAACTCGTACACAGGTAGTTTTAATAGTGGCAGTCTCTTTGGCGGCGGTTTATGTTATAATGTTGGGGTTAGAAACAACGCCTACAGGATTAAAACAACGGGCTACACTGGGAACAATCAGGGATTGTACCTGGTATGGCTTTAAGGAATATATCATATTGCATAAAGCTGATGGCGAAAAGGCACAAATCGTATTGCCAGAGTCGCTAATGGCTTATACTCCTGTAGCAGTCCATTTTGATTTGAAAGAAATCGCAGGCCTCACTGATGAGTGCGACCTAATCTACAATCCGAAGGGATATGAAGACAAAACATGGATTGTTATTTACAACGCGGATGATTTTTGGTCCCGACTACTGGGGAACTATGTCTTATGGAGCGACAAAGAAATCAAGCGTAAGCGAGGAATAATCGAAGACGTTAAAACAGCCCAAGGACTCAAGTATTACTCGAGATCGGCCTCAGATTGATCTGGGGGGCGGCACCAGTAGAGGATTGAAGTGTGGAGTGATTACGCCCAACTGATTGTGGTCGGATGACTTGCGTGCAGAAGATACTTCCGGTCAATCCATCACGCTGTTTGACGGCTTCCAGAGGCCCTTGCAGCAGTCGGCGGACTTAGAGATGGCCTTCTTTCGGCAGACGCATCGGCAGACGCGACAGCACAAGAAAGACCCCGAGACGTGGTCCGGCTGGACGGGCAGTTCGGCCGTCTCATCGGGGATATGCCCTGTCGGGTCTGTTCATGGAACTGTGTAAACGGTCTTAACGATTTCACTTCACGTTTGC
>DAOTMV010000101.1:0-5866 GCA_035450485.1 Anaerohalosphaeraceae bacterium
TCGATGGACAGCCGACATCGAAGCATTTCAAGCTGCTGGTCTATGATGACGTGGTAACCAGGGAGTCAGTCACGACCCCGGACATGATCGCCAAGGTAACGGATGCATGGGCGCTCTCGCTCAACCTGGGCGCTGACGGCGGCAAGATCCGTACCATTGGGACCAGGTATCATTTCAACGACACGTACAAGGTCATGCTGGACCGCGGCAGCGTCACGCCGCGCATCTTCCCGGCCACGGATAACGGCAAGGATGATGGAGCGCCGGTGCTGCTGGATCCTGAGACCCTGGCCAAGAAGCGGCGGGACATGGGTGTTTATGTGTTCTCGTGCCAGATGCTGCAGGACCCGGCCGCCGACAAGGCGCAGGGGTTCAAGGCGGAGTGGCTGCGGTTCTACACGCCCAAGAGCCTGACTGGTCTCAACCTATATCTGCTCTGCGATCCGGCCGGCGAGAAGAAACGCGAGAACGATTATACCGTGATGCTGGTCATGGCGCTTGGCCAGGACGAGAATTATTATCTGGTCGACGGCCTACGCGACCGCCTGAACCTGACGGAGCGTACCGAAAAGCTGATGCATTTTCACCGGAAGTATCGCCCTGTCCGGACCGGGTACGAAAAGTACGGCAAGGATTCAGATATTGAGCATATCAAGGACGAGCAGGACCGCAAGAATTACCGGTTTGAGATCGTTCCGCTTGGCGGGTCGATGCCTAAGTTTGACCGTATCCGGACACTGGTGCCGATCTTTGAGAATGGCCGGATGTTCATTCCCAATTTCCTGTATTTCATCGATTATGAAGGCAAGCAGCGGGACCTGGTGAGCGAGTTCATCAACGACGAGTACAGCGCTTTCCCGGTATCCCTCCACGATGACATCTTGGATTGTATGGCGCGTATCCGGGACCCGCTGCTTAAAGCTCAGTTCCCGGAAAAGGTCACCGATCTTCAACAGGTGTATGATCTCGGCATGCAGCAAAAGTATGATCCGCTGGGCCACATGATGGCCGGGGGTGGGCGGTAATGGCAAAGACGCAGGCCATAGAAGACGCCGTCAGGAAGTATAACTTCTTGAAGAGCAAGCGCGACTCCTACGACGCGGAGTATAAGGACCTGGTCAAGTACCTGTCTCCGAGCCGCGGCATGTTCGAGGGCGATAATCCCGGCGAGAACAAGAACGATCGGTACGCCAAGATTATCGACCCATCGGCAACGGTGAGCTTGCGTCTGTTCGCGGCCGGACTGCAGGGCGGTCTTAATTCTCCGGCCCGGCCCTGGTTCAAAATTCAATCATCTGACCCCGACAAGAACAAGCATCGGGCGTTCAAGGAATATTTTCACGCCATTGAGGCACAGATCTACAACGCCCTGGACAAGTCGAATTTTTATAATCAGTCTCATCTGGCCTATTATGAGCAGGGCGCGTTCGGCACGGCCGCGCTGTCCATGGAGCCGGATTACCGCCGCATCGTGCGTTTCTCAACCATGACGGTGGGGGAATATTGGGTTGATGTTGGCACTGACGGGGTTGTGGACACTCTGTGCCGTAAGCTCTACATGACGGCCAAGAACATGGTTGCCCGATGGGGCCGTGATCGCGTCACCACAGCGGTCCGGACGGCCATGGATAACAAGCACTATTATACGCTGTTCCCCGTGTATCATCTCATCGAGCCGCGCGAGAACCGGGACGCCACCAGGATAGACGTGCTTAACATGCAGCACAAGTCCATCTATTTCGAGCTGGCCGGCGAGGATGTCCTGGGGGAATCGGGCTTCCGTGAAAGGCCGGTTGCCGTGCCCCGGTGGGATAACGTCAACCATACCGCCTATGGTGTGGGGCCCGGGCATGAGGTTTTGCGGCAGGTCAAAATGCTGCAGGAAATGCAGATGACCAAGCTTCGGGCGGAACATCTCAAAGTTGATCCGCCGTTGGTCGGGCCGATGTCGCTCAAGGACAAGCGCATCAACTCGCTGCCGGGAGGCCGTAACTACATGGATATGGACAAGGCCGGGCAGTACGGGCCGCTGTTCAATGTCAACTATGATATTCAGGCCGCCATTGAGGGCATCAACGATGTCAGGAGCATCATTGAGCGGTGCCTCTATACGGACCTGTTCATCATGCTCGAACAAAAGCCGGACATGACGGCGACGGAGATCCTGGAGCGCAAGGAAGAAAAGCTTTTTGCCCTGGGTCCTGCCATCGAGCGCCAGACCGACGAGTTTCTGGAAGCCGTGATTGACTTTACCTATGCGGCGCTGCTGGACCGTCGCATGATCCCTCCCGCGCCTCAAGAGCTCGAAGGTGAAGAGCTGGAGATTGATTACATCTCGTCCCTGGCCCAGGCCCAGAAGTTGGCCGGCCTGAGATCGACACAGGCCTATATAACCGTTGGCATCGACCTGTCCGCGGCTGTGCCTGAGGTACTCGACAAGATGGACGTGGACAAGATCATGGATGAGGTTGCTGACATCACCGGTATTCCGCCGGCGCTGAATCGGTCTGATGAAGAGGTGCAGGAGATCAGGGAGCGGCGGCAACAGGCAATCGATGAAGCCAAGGGCGAGGAACAGGCAACCATGGACGTCGAGCGCATGAAGGTGCTGTCTCAGGCCGATCTCGGCAATGGTCAGAACGCGCTGACCGCGCTGCAGGGGGCCATGTGAAGCAGGCCTTCCAAAGTGAATTCCTGGCTGAAGAGATCCAGGCGCGCAAGGAAACCCAGGAGCGCGCGGAGCAGGGTATTGCAAGCGCTATCGAAGCGATTGCCGACACACAGCAGGGCCGGGAATTCCTGTGGTGGTTGCTCGAGATCTGCGGCGTGTTCACGACGAGCTACACGGGGAACAGCGATACGTATTTCAACGAGGGGCGCCGGGCGATCGGGAATGAAGTTCTCCACCGTCTGGTTAAAGTAAAGCCTGAGATTTTCCAGGCGATGATCAGGAGCGGGAAGACGTGAACAAAAGATGTGGTGGTAAGCGAGGTGGAAAGCGGCGATAGCCGATAGCTCCACATAAAAAAAACGGGTCCTCTCCAACGCCCGGCCAGGTGAAGGGGAGGCGAAAGAACAAATGAAGCGGCCGTCAGGGGCCTGACACCCTGGCGGTCGCTTTTTTTGTTGCCCGGAAAACAGGAGGATTCATGGACGCAAACGAACAGCAGAACCAAGGCCAAACGGGTGACACCGGCGCGGGCGGCGGCGATGCGAAATGGTACGATTCACTGCCGGATGACATCAAGGGTAACGATGCCATCAAGGGATTTGACGGCGTTGAATCGCTGGCAAAGGCACACCTGACCACGCAAGCACAGCTTGCGGAATTACAGGCAAAGGTTCCCGTCGTCCCCGGGAAGCCCGAAGAATACGGCCTGCCTGATAAGTTCGAGGGCCTGCCTGATGACTTCATCAAGGCCGAGTCGGCCAAGTTTGCGGATTTCGCGCACAAGCATGGTTTGACCAAAGAGCAGGCCCTTGGTCTGTTTCAGGCCATGGCCGCCGATGAGCGCGATTCGCTGACGGCCGCCGAAGCCGAGATCGCCCGGGCCGCCAAGGAAACTGAGGCCATGCTCGTTAAAGAGTACGGCGACAAGAAGCAAGAGAAGGTTACCGCTGGCGCCAAGGCCTTGGTTAAGATCGCGGAAGGCGCCGGCATCAAGGCCGAGGACTTCACGGCTATGCTCAACGCCACCGGGATCGGTGACAACCCTCTGCTTATCAGGATGTCAGTCAAGCTCGCGGACCTGATCTCTTCGGACGTATTCGAGCGCTCGTTTACAGGCGGCGGCGTTGAGAGAACAACGGCGGAAATACTCTACCCCACAATGAAGAAAGGAGAATAAACCATGTCTACTATCGGAACAAAGTTGACCTTGGCGGATTGGGCCAAACGTGTTGACCCTGACGGCAAAACTTCGGCCATCGTCGAGATGCTCAACGAGACCAACGAAATTCTTGACGATATGATCTGGGTTGAAGGCAACCTGCCCACCGGACACCGTACCACCATCCGGACGGGGTTGCCGTCTGTCACCTGGCGCAAGCTGAATTACGGTGTGCAGCCCTCCAAATCGACTACGGTACAGGTCGATGATACCTGCGGCATGCTGGAGGCCTATGCCGAGGTCGATAAGGCCCTGGCCGACCTCAACGGCAACACGGCCGAGTTCCGTCTTTCCGAGGACCGGGCTTTCCTGGAGGCCATGAATCAGGAGTTTGCGGACACCCTGATTTATGGCGACACCGACACCGACCCCGAGAAGTTTCTCGGTCTGGCCCCGCGGTATTATGACGTCCTGGCAACCACGAGCTTGGGCAACAACAACGTACTGAGTGCCGGCGGGTCCGGAAACGACACCAGTTCTATCTGGCTGGTCGTGTGGGGCCTGAATACCGTCCACGGTATTTTCCCCAAGGGCTCCAAGGCGGGCATCTATTCCCAGGACCTGGGCGAGCAGACGTTGTTCGACAGCGCGACCCCGGCCGGCAGGTATCAGGGATACCGCACCCATTACCAGTGGAAATGCGGCCTGTGCGTGCGTGACTGGCGGTACATCGTGAGGATTGCCAACGTCGAGACCGCGCTTGCCACCACGGGCTCAACGACCAATGGCGTGGCTTCACCCAATTTGCTGGTCCAGGCCATGAACTGGATCCCGAACCTGCGCATGGGCAAGCCGGTATTCTACTGCAACCGCAACCTCAAGACGCAGTTTGACCAGATGGCCATCAACAAGAGCAACGCGTTTTACACCAGCGAAGCGCCGTTCGGTCGTGGGCCCCAGACCAACTTCCTCGGCATCCCCATCAAGAAAGTCGACGCGATCCTGTCGACCGAAACCGCCCTGTCGTAAGGCGAAAGGAGAAGAACCATGATACTGGATAAAGATCTGCTTTGCAGCGATGGTCAGTCGGTGGCCATCAACATCGGTTCGGTGGCGTCCACCAACGTCATTGATCTGGCCAAGGCCGGAGTTGGGCGCGGCGAGCCGATCAAGGTGTTCTGCCAGATGACAGAGGCCTTTGCCTGCACGACCCCCGGAGCGACGATTGCAGTCAAGCTGCAGACCGACGACAATGAGGATTTCCTTTCCGCAACTGATCTTATCACGTCGGCAACGCTGACCTCTGCCACGGCCGTGGCCGGGTACAGGCCGATTGATACCGCTCTTCCGAGCAACGTGGAACAGTATATCCGGTTCTACTATACCGTGGCCACGCAGAACGCGACTGGCGGCAAGATCACGGCTGGCCTGCTGCTGGATCAGCAGACCAACGAAGATCCCGTGGCGCTCGGTCTGACGTCCTAACGTAACCGGGGAGGGGCCTGGCGCCCCTCTCCATTCAACAGGAGATAAAGTCATGTCGGAATACAGATGCATCCGGAAATGTTTTCACAATGGGCGGCTGTTCAAGCCCGGCGACAAGTTCACTCCGAAGCCTGAAGAGAAGGTCCCTCCCCACTTCGCGCCGTCTGAAAAGTATGTTGAGCGCATGGACCCGACCCCGCGCCTTGGCACCAAGACCACCAACGGCCAGATCTTGAAACAAAACCCATCGCTGAAGGCGCCCGGGAAGGACAAAGAGCCGGCGAAACCCAAGAGCAGGGAAGAATAGCGGCCGGGTTATCCCGGCCCTGAGGAATCGGCATGGCATCGAAGATGAACATTGGCAATCAGGTTTTGGGCCTGCTCGGGGTTACTGAGCAGATAGCCGACCTGGATAGTCCCACCAATGACGCCGAGAAGCAGCTCAACCTGTGGTGGGATGATTGCGTAAAAGAGATCCTGGAGCAACACGATTGGAAGTTTGCGCGTGCGGGAGTGGCGCTTGCCAGAACTACGGCGCCGACCTCCGAATA
>DAOTMV010000102.1:0-5854 GCA_035450485.1 Anaerohalosphaeraceae bacterium
TTAGCCATATATATGTGTTCCTACGCGAATGTAAAACGTTTAATTCACCCCGCCCCCGGCCTCCACAACCCGACTGCCCGCAGGATAGCACGTGTCCCCGTGCAGCAGGTCAACCAAAGTGGAAGCCTGATCCTGCAAGCGAATATTCTCGCGAGGATCGTAACCATGAACGTATCTCTCAGTCATGCGTGTCCCTTGTACTATATACCGTGCCGATGAACGAAAAAGGCTCCTGACGCCTTAAATTCACTTGACACCTTAAATTCACTTGCCCGGCCCTTTCTCGTTTTAGAGTAACCGACGCTGCACATGCAAGTGCGAACGCATCAGCCGCGCTGTCACCCTTCAGCACGCCCATTTCCAGTAGACCGCCCCACTCTGTAAATCACCTGCATGATTTCAAAAAAAATGTCGGGCACCAGAATCATTAGGTGTAAACTGGGAGATAGCCCCGCTCGTTCTGCGAACAACCGGTATAGCGAAATCGACAGTTTACAGGTATCCGAAGCTTCTTCACTAATTACGCCTGCATAAGTCTGCAAACATTCATGAAGTGATGTCCGCACTTCTCCTCCATTGCTATCATCTTCGTGTGCTTGCTTGAAAAAATTATACAGCGCATGTCTCACTTCGCCTTTGGAAAAAGAAGCACCTGAGTATTCGGAGAGCCAGTAGTCAAGGCAAAACAAACTGAAAAAATATACTTCCGTCTCAACTTTTTGCCAGTCTACTGCGTCAGATGTGTCAACCTCCGCTCTTATTTTTTGCATCGCATCATCAGTTATTCGAATACACAGATTGACAAGGCAAAGTACCATTTCTTCTGTTTGTGTTCTGTCCAACTTGCTTTCCCTTAGAGTGAAATTCGGCCAGGTGGCTCCACGGTGGAGTTGACCGTCCCATCGCTTCGCAACACCTGATCGCCCGTCCGAGTGCCGAGGTTATCCATTAAACACGCCTCCATACGTAGCTTCCGTCGGCCGGCCTAGCTTACGTTCCTGTCCTTCAAAAAAAAAGTGCCGGGCACCTCCAATTTCCCTGAGATACAGCCTACTCAACTAACGGCGCATCTTCCGCCGGAGAGCCAGGCCGCCAAGGCCAAACAGCAGCAGTGTCGCCGGTTCGGGGATTGCCATTATTGTGGCGGTGTTGTCATGCGACGTAATGGGTATCATAAAACTCGTGTCGTCAAACCACTTGCCCGTCAATAGACCTGTACCCAGTATTGTTTCGCCGTCAGGGGCCCACGAAAGGTCACCACTCAACCCAAAGTCATAACCGATTAAAGCGATTGTACTGAAGCCGTGCGACATGAGTTCGCCTATCACGCCGCCAGAGATGTTCCCGGTGGTGTTGCCGTAAACGCGGAGACTGCTCACCTCGCCGCCAGAGATGTTTATCGTGTTGGATCCCCAGGCGCTGGTACCACCGAACGCCTCGCCGCCAGAGATGTTCACCGTGCTGGTGTCGTAGGCGTGGAGCGTGCTCACGCTGCCACCAGAGATGTTCACCGTGCTATTGTCGTAGACGCTGTGACTTCCGTAGTAGAGTATACTGCCGCTGGAGATGTTCACCGTGCTGGTGTCGTAGGCGAGGAGGCGGCCCACACTGCCGCCGGAGATGTTCCCCGTGCTGGTGTCATAGACGGAGAGATAGTCCACCCTGCCGCCCTGCACAACCCTCGCAATGCTATTGTCATACGACTCGCCGAATGTATGAGGTGTGTGAACTGTCAGGTGGTCATCATTTATTAAAACAAAATCCGCCTGAGCCTCAACCGTCATTGCCGCAACCACTGCCACCACCCACAAAATTGTCATTCTCCCGTCTTTCATCTTCTCGTCCTCTGCCATAAACACAAAAACCCGCTGCCGACAGACCCTGTGCCTGTCAGTCCAGTGGGTTCATTATTCCGGTTCTAAAAGTTCTCTCCCGTCCATTCTTCAAGCACTCCGCTTCAGATTTACCCTCTACCATACAAAAAAAGGCGATGTCAAGCAATGAAAGTAACAAAGAATCGCTGTCAAGACCGCTTTTTTTGCCTTATTGTCCCCTGTTTTCAGATGTTTTACAGGTAAATCGGACGCTAGAACCGAAGCTTCCGGACGTTACTGGCGCGCGTATGGGGTGGTGGTTCGGTGGAGGTCGCCGTCCCTTCGGGACACACCACTGGCGCCCGTCGGCAAAGGGCATGGCATGCCATGCCCCTACAATGGTTTTGCGGCTTTGTAGTTGGCTTTTAGTTTTGCGGCGAGTTGGGCGACTGTGGATTTCATGTCTTCGGCGGCGGCGACGTTCTTGTTTTCCTGCGGGTCGGTGTTCTGGTCGTAGAGTTCGCGGGCCATGACTTCGCCGGTTGAGCGCTCCTGCCATTCCGTGTATCGCCAGCGGTCGGTTCGCATGGTGTAGCCCATGACCTTGCCGCGGGGGTACTGGCTGAAGGCGGCGGTCTTCCAGGGGCGACCCGGTTCATCGAACAGCGGGGCGAAGCTCGTGCCCTCGCAATGGGCGGGGATGGCAAGGCCGGTAAGTTGGCAGAGGCTCGGATAGATGTCGACGAACTCGGTGAGGGCGCGGGTGCGTATGCTGCGCTTGCGGTTCGGGGCCGAGACGATCATGGGGACGTGGGTGTCCAGTTCGAAATTGGTATGCTTGCACCAGAGGCTGTGCTCGCCGAGTTTCCAGCCGTGGTCGCCCCAGAGGATAACGATGGTGTTCTTGCGGAGGTCGAGGCGGTCGAGTTCGTCGAGGAGGCGGCCGATCTGCGCATCCGTGTACGAGACGCAGGCAAAGTAGGCGTGGATCAGCGTGCGGGCGAGGTCGTCGCTCAAAGGACCGTCCTTGGGAATGCCCACGTAGTTGCGCAACTCGCCCCAGTTGCTCGGCGCGTAGGATGGGCAGTCGGCGGGCAGGAAGGGATTGTCGGCCAGCTTGATATCCTCGCGCCGATAGAGGTCCCAATACTTCTTTGGGGCGTTAAACGGCAGGTGCGGCTTGTAGAAACCCATCGCCATGAAGAAGGGCCTGCCGGCGGCCTTGAGGCGGCGGAGTTCCTCGATGGCGTGCTCGGCGTTGGCGCCGTCGGGGTATTGGTTGTCCGGGATGGCGGCGCACTCGTACGCCGGGCCGCGGCCATCGCTGCCGGGGTTTTCGGCGAGGTACCGGTTCATCTGCTCAATCGCTTCCTGCGTGCGATAGCCCCGGCCTTTCCAGTCGCCGGCCGGGAATGTCCCGGCACGGAACGGCGGGATGGTCCAGCCGGGCTTGTCGTCGTTGGGGTGGTGGTATATCTTGCCGATAGAGAGCGTTTCGTAGCCGTTGTTCCTGAAGTGCTGCGGCAGCGTCAGGACGTCGGGCAGGGCCTTGCGGACGGGCGTGTTGAGGTCGTAGATCCGGGTCGAGTCGGGGCGAAGGCCGGTAAGGATGCTGGCGCGGGACGGGGCACAGACGGCCTGCTGGCAATACGTGCGTTCGAAGAGCAGGCCTTCGCGGGCGAGCCGGTCGATGTTGGGCGAGACGATCTGCTTTTTGCCGTAGCAGTTGAGCTGCGGGCGCAGGTCGTCGACGGCGATGAAGAGGACATTGGGCTTGTCGCCGGCGGCGGCGCGGGCAAATGCGGGCAATGCCGCCGCGGCCGCGGACATGGCCAGGAAGCTTCGACGGGTCAGCGTTTTCTTTTCCATCATGTTTACTTCTCCACAGGGGGTCGGCAACGGCATCCGGTGCGGCGCAATCGCGCCGTCTCAGGTCAACAGTCAACCGGTCAAACCGGCCGCGTCAATTGTAGAGCTGCCGGAAGGCGGCGTCAATGAACCGATTATCGGACGGCGTTTTTCACATGAAGAATGCGGTTTTTGACGCCGATAAGACAAATCGCTTGCATGCGGCAGCCCGTCTGTTACAGTAGGGTCGCAACTGATGATCCGGCCGCAACGGGGTGGTGTAAGCAGCGCTTGAGCTGGCCCTTTTCATTTAAGGATTCAATTATGGCAGAGTATTCGGTAAGTCCGTCGGGAGAGAAGTTTGCGATTCCGGGCCGCGATGAGTATGCGCCGGAGATGGAGCGGCTGGGGAAGCTGGCGGCCGCGGCACGTGCCGAGGGCAAGGAAATCGTCGTCGTCATGGGCGTCGGTTTCGTGGGGGCGGTGATGGCGGCCATCATCGCCGACACGGTCGACAAGAAGACGGGCAAGCCGAGCAAGTTCGTCATCGGCTGCCAGAGGCCCAGCACCCGCAGCTACTGGAAGATACCGATGCTCAACCGCGGCCAGTCGCCGGTGAAGGCGGAGGACCCGGAGGTGAACCCGATGATTGCGCGGTGCGTCAACGACAAGAAGACCTTAGTGGCCACGTTCAACAGCGACTGCCTCAAGCTGGCCGACTGCGTGGTGGTCGACGTGCAGTGCGACTACAGCAAGAAGAGCCTGGGCAATTTGCGGACGGGCCAGGCGGAGATGGGGGCGCTGGAGGCGACGATCAAGACGATCGGCGAGAAGGTCCAGCCGCACTGCCTGACGCTGATCGAGACGACGGTGGCCCCGGGGACGACGGAATTCGTGGCGTGGCCGATCATGAAGAAGGCGTTCAAGGCACGCGGCATCCAGACCGAGCCGCTATTAGCCCACAGCTTCGAACGGGTCATGCCGGGCAGGGAATACGTGTCGAGCATTCGTGATTTCTGGCGGGTTTGCTCGGGGTGCAACGCCGAGGCGCGCCAGCGCGTGGAGAAATTCCTGCGCGAGGTGCTCAACACCGAGGATTACCCGCTGACGGTCATGGATCGCCCCATCGAGTCGGAGACGACGAAGATCGTGGAGAACAGCTACCGGGCGACGATCCTGGCGTATCTGCACGAGTGGAGCCTGTTCGCCGAGCGCAACGGCGTGGACCTGATCAAGGTAATCAAGGCGATCAAGATGCGGCCGACGCACAGCAACATAATCTTCCCCGGGCCGGGCATCGGCGGCTACTGCCTGCCGAAGGACGGCGGTCTGGGCTACTGGGCGTACAAGCATATCTTAGGCTTCGAGGACGACATCTTCAAGATAACCACGACGGCCATCGACATCAACGACACCCGCGGCCTGCACGTGGCGACGCTGACGCGGGATGCGCTCCGCAATATGGGCCGCTACATTGCCGGGGCCAATGTGCTGCTGTGCGGGGCGAGCTACCGGCAGGACGTCGCCGACACGCGGTACAGCGGCTCGGAGATCGTCGTCCGCAAGCTCACGGAAATGGGCGCGGAGATGCGTGTACACGATCCGTACCTGGAGCACTGGTACGAACTTGAGAACCAGGATGAATATCCCGCGCCCGGGCATTCGTGGAGCCGCTTCTTCCGCAACCAGGAGGAACTGGTGCATCTGCGGGTTCAGCATGACCTGGCGGCGGCGCTGAAGGGCGCAGAGGCAATGATCCTGGCGGTGCCGCACGAGCCGTATCTGAATCTCGACCCGGACCAGATCGTCAGGTGGGCGGGCGCGCCGTTGGCCGTGATTGACTGCTTCGGCATCCTCAACGACGAGCAGATCCGCCGCTATTTCGAACTCGGCTGCGAGGTCAAGGCGCTCGGCCGCGGACACATCCAGCGGATCAAGGAGAGCGTCCGGAACAAGGCGAAGGCCTGATCCTTCTTGAACATTGTCAACACAACACCTCCGAGGCCCGGTGTGTGCGAGTTTCTTCTCTGGCGGCAGGCCGGTCCGGCAAGCCCGGCCACTTGCGCAACGCTTCAGTGACCGCCAGCCCATGTTTTTGCCGGAAGGGCCAGGAGTCATTCTTGCACACGGCCCGGCCGTGTGCGAGAAATAATTCTGTCGCGATCTTATCCGTGTGTTTACAATGACTTATG
>DAOTMV010000103.1:0-5775 GCA_035450485.1 Anaerohalosphaeraceae bacterium
CACCACAGAAAATGAACCATCGTCAATATCGAGTATAATTCGTGTCGATTCGTGTACATTCGTGGCTCTGGTAACACACAATAGTGACTCACTCCATTGCTCCCGCCCCATACGCGCGGTATGATATCGCCCAACTCCCAGCAAAAGGACGCACGGAGGTGATAAAATGCCCGAGCCATCCATAAGTCGAGCCGAACCAGACATTTGCGTATTCTTCGCCGGCGGCGGCACCGGCGGCCACATCTATCCCGGCCTTGCTGTCGCCCAAGAAATACGCCGCCTGAAACCCGCCGCCCGCATCCTCTTCTTCTGCAGCAGCCGCCCCATCGACGCGCAGATCCTTGCCCCATCTGGTTTTGAATACGTCCCCCTCCGCGGCCGAGGTTTCTCCCTCAACCCTCTCGCCGCACTAAACGGCGCCCTCGACATCCTCAAAGCCTACGAACTGTCCCGCAAGAAAATGCACACCATCCTGAAAGCCCACACCACCGCCGCCGCCAAACCCCGCGCCATACTCACCGGAATCGGCGGTTTCGCCTCCGTCCCCGCCGTTTTCGCCGCCGGCCGCCTCGGTCTGCCCCTGGCAATGATCAACGTGGACATCGTCCCCGGCAAAGCCAACCGCCTTCTGGCCCCCTTCGTCCGCACAATCTTTACACAGTTCCCCGAAACCGCACCCCACTTCGCCCGCCACGCCTCAAAAACGCAGGTCACCGGCTGCCCCCTCCGCGAATCCTTCACCGACCCCGACCCACACAAGGCCATCCGCGACCTCAAACTCCACACCACGCGAAAAACCCTCGTCGTCACCGGCGCTTCCAGCGGCGCCCGAAGCATCAACAAAGCGCTCGCCGCCATCCTCCCCCGCCTCGAACCCTTCGCCGACACCTGGCAGATCGTCCACCTCACCGGCAGCGCCCAGGCCACGCGCGAAATGGAAACCTGCTGCGCCGAATCGAAACTCTATTGCCGCCCTCTCGACTACTATGAAGACGTGGCCTCCCTGCTCGCCGCCGCCGATCTCGTTGTCGGCCGCGCCGGCGCCGTCAGCATCGCCGAATTCGCCGCCACCGGCACTCCCGCCATCTGCCTGCCCTACCCCTGGCACAAAGACCGCCACCAATACCTCAACGCCGAAACGCTCGTCCGCGCCGGCGCCGCCGTAATTGTCGACGATCGCCCCGATTCTCCACAAATCACTGCAGATAACCTCCTGGCCGCCCTGCAAGACCTCATGGCCGACGACAAAAAACGCGCCCAAATGGCCGAAGCCGTCGGAAACGCCGCCAAACCCGCAGCCGCCCGCACAATTGCCGAGAAAATCATCGAAATGGCCGGTTAGTCGCCCGCCCGTCATCGCATATCGCCCCCCGCCGCCAATGCAAGCCGCTTCAAGAACGCGTTTCTCCCAGATTCCGGCGATTTGCCGAATTGCAGCCCGGTTCAGATCGATAAAGTCACACGGCGTAAACAAGCAGCTTTCAGGTCTTAAAGCAAGGGGGCCAACATGACAAGAGTAAAAACCGTTCTTTGCGTCTGTCTGCTCGCAATGCTCACCGGCTGCGGCATTGACGGCCGATGGGAAACCGTCAGCTTCGAACCGGATGTCGCCAGAGACGATTTCCGCCTCGCCGACAAGCCGAACGGCGAAGACGGATTCACAAAGGCCATCATCACCCTCTACGAAGACGGCACCTACGTCGCAGACGTCTACTACGGAACGACCGTGGACCAAAGCAAAGGTCAGTGGCAGCGCCGCAAGGACAAGTTGACTCTCACGAACGAAGATGGCGAGTCGTTCACATACGAAATTGACGTGTCCGGCTGGGGCAGCAAACTCGAAATGGTTCGCCAGATCAAAGGCACCGAAGTTACTCTCGAACTCCGCCGTCTGCCTTTGGAAGATTGAAAAACGCAATCACAACCACGCAAAAACGCAATCACGACCGGGTCAGAAGCCGTGACGGCGTGCGCTGCAGCGTCGGAAGGTCGTTTTCATCCCTGGCGGCGCGGGTCATGTGGCGAATATTCTCCTTTCGGGCCAGCAGAAGCTGCGCCGGCGCCTGCCTTGCGATATTCACGAGGACGCCCGCGGCCGCGGCACATAACAGCATGCTCGTGCCGCCCGCCGAGATGAACGGCAGCGGAATTCCCTTCGTCGGCAGCACAACGGTCACCACGCCGATGTTGATCGCCGCCTGAATCGCAATCGTCAGCGTAATTCCGGCCGCCAACAGCTTTCCAAAACGGTCGCGGCACCGGATGGCCACCATCAAACCCAGAATAACCAGCAAAACGAAAAGCAGCAGTACAAACAATGCCCCGGCAAATCCCAATTCCTCGGCGATAACCGAAAAAATGAAATCCGTAGTGTCCTCCGGCAGATGCCCATATTTCAAAACGCCCATTCCCAGTCCCTTGCCCCACGTTCGGCCGCCGGCAATTGCAATAAGCGATTGCCTGGCCTGGTAGATATTGGCCTGGCTGGCAAGTTCGGGGTTGATGAACGCCTTTATGCGGTTCATGCGTGTGGGCGACATCAAAACGGCCGCGACGAAAACCGGCACCGCCGCCAGTATCGGCACGGCAAAGTGCCACCAACGTGCCCCGCCGATCAAGAGCATCACAAATGTCAGCAGCGCAATGAATGCCGCCGTCCCGAAATCCTCCGTTACGATCAGCCCCACCAAGAGCCCCGCAACAAGGCAAATCGGCACAAACCGCTTCGAGAACAGCCGAACGGTGTCCGCAAAATAGTCCAGAAAGGCCGCCAGCAGGATCACCATCGACCATTTCGCAAGCTCGGATGGCTGGAAGCTGATGGAGGCGGGGCCCAGCGGGATCACCAGCCAGCGGCGGGCCTCATTCTTCACCGGCCCGAACAGGAGCACGATCACCAGGAGGACGGCCGACAGACCGAGCAGCCAGGTGGCCGGCGACCGCTTCGGGCCGCCGTAGCGGCTGAAACTGAGGCGGCGGTAGTCTATCCGCGAGACAGCATACAGGATGGCGACGGCCAGCGGGAAGAAAAACAGTTGTTTCAGTGTTGTAAACTGGTAGAAATGGCGGATGTCATAGCTGCTGCTGACATTGGCCCCGGCGGAAAACACAAAAACCGTACCCATGGCCATCAAAAGCAGGATTATGGCCTCAATAAAATAAGCGATCCGGCTGTCATGCGCTGCTGAAATCAATCAATCCCTCGCTCAAACAACGGTGTTGCCAGCATGCAGATTGCATATTGTCGGCAAATGCACGCCATTGGCCGCAAAAAACCGGGGTATCGCCGCAGATTATCGAATGGCGGCGGCCATGAGGCCGATCAGCCCGCCGCCCAGGATGAGCCAGGTCGTGTTAACCTTGAAACGGATGAGCAAAGCAAGGGCGATGATCGCGGTTGCGGCCGTGATGGCGTCAGTCAGCGAGGCGCGGCCTAATTGCCAGGTCACCGCGGCCATGAGGCCCAACGAGGCGACGTTGACGCCATCCAGCAAGCCGCTGACCCACGGGGACTTACGGATGCGCGGGATGAGAGGGTTGGAGATGGCGACAAAGATGAACGACGGCAGGAAGATGCCCAGAGTCGCCAAGAGCGCGCCCGGCGTGCGGCCCAAGATATAGCCGATGAAGGTAGCGGTGGTAAAGACCGGGCCGGGGGTGACCTGGCCGATGGCGACGGCGTCGATCAACTGCTGGTCGGTGAGCCAGCCGAGGCGGACGACAAAATCGGCCCGGAGGAAGGCGAGGAGGACGTAGCCGCTGCCGTAGAGGACGGCGCCGATCTTGAGAAAGGTGAGGAACATCAGCGGCAGGCTGACCGAGGCGGCGGCCATGGGGGCGGCGAGAAGGCCGGCGAGCCCGGGCGGCGGGAGGAGGATTGGCGTTATCCGGTTTCGCCACCGCCGGATGTTCTGGAGGGTCATGACCAGCAGGCCGCCGGCGAAGAGGAGGGCTATTTCGTTGAGGCCGGCAAAGTAGAGGACCAGGACGGCCGCGCCGGTGGCAGCGGTGAGCGGGCCTTTGACGGCCTTGCGCCCCAGGGTCCACAGGGCCTGCGCGATGATCGCTATGACGACGGGCTTGATGCCGTAGAGGAGCCATTCGGCCTGCGGCGTGGCGCCATAGCGGATGTAGACCCAGGCTAAGGTCATGACGATCAGCACGGCGGGGACGATGAAGCAGGCGCCGCCGACGATGAGGCCGGGCCAGCCCGCACGCAGAAAGCCCACGTGGATCGCCATTTCGGTGGAGTTGGGGCCGGGGATGAGGTTGGTGGCGCCGACGAGGTCCAGGAATTCCTGGTCGGTGAGCCATTTGCGGCGCTTGACCGTCTCGTCATGCATCATGGCGATGTGGGCGGCCGGGCCGCCAAAGGCCGTAATACCGAGCCTCAGGAACAGGCCGGCTATTTCCGTCAGTCGCGATAACCGATCGCTCATCTTCATCCTTTCCGGCAATGAATCATTTGTCGGCAAAGGCCTTGAAGAACGTGTAGCAGAAGGCGCCGTCCGGTTCGGTGGTTCGGTAGAGGTCCCGGATGCCCTCGTCGAAGGTTTGGGGGTCGATGAGGCCGGCCGCCAGCGCCTGCTGGCGGACACCTTCGACCATGGCGGTGAAGGTCTTTTTCGTGAAGCCGTCGACGAGGGCGGGGCGGCTGGCGTCGACATAGACCATGCGGGGGCTGACACGGACGGCGTTGAAGCCGGCTTCCTGCAAGAGTGGGTAAAGCTCGCGGCCGATGTTGGCGTTGCCGCCGGCGCGGCGCTGGAGTTCGACCTGGCAGCGAATGGCGGCATGGGCGGCTTCGCTGTGCGGATGGAAGTACGTCGAGCCGTGGTCGCCTTCGATGACCGTGATCGTCCCGCCGGGCTTAAGCCGGCCTTTGAGGATTTGCAGCGCCTCCACCGGCCGGGCGAGGTGCTCCAAAACGAAACACACGAACACGTGATCGAATGACTCCGGCTCAAACGGCAGATTGAAAATGTCCGCCTGCTGAAACTGAACATTTCCGAACCCCGCGGCCTCTACCTTCCGCCGCGCCTCGGCAACCAACGTCTGCGAAATATCAATCGAAGTAATCAAGGCCCCCGGACTGTTCTTAGCCAGAGTAACCGTCTGGGCCCCCACCCCGCACCCGGCCTCCAAAACGCGAGTGCCCGCAGGATAGCACGTGTCCCCATGCAGCAGATCAACCAAAGTAGAAGCCTGATCCTGCAAACGAACATTCTCGCGAGAGTCGTAACCGTGAACGTAATTGTCAGTCACGCGTACCCTCCGCGCAAGAACGGTTTGTTGAAGGCTCTGACCCTTTCCAGTAGACCTCGTGCGCATACAAAATGAGTGCTGCGGCGTCCGGGTAGTGCTTATGGAAAGCATCTACTATAGTCCACCATGCATTCTTCGAATTCAATGTTTCCCGGGTTAAGCCCGGTGTGTAAAAAAACATCCCGTCAAGAAAGACAAAACTCACACGATCATCTACCTCCGGTGTACCAGCAACAAGCTGCCTAGAAAAGATCTGATGTAGCAGGTCGACAGCAATCGCGTGATGTTCGAACCAGAAAACGGATGCAGGATCAACGGCCCGGCCCCATCTGCATTCGAGGCCTCTAATGAATTCACGGGGTGGAATATGCTGCCTCCTGTTGTATCTGATGGCTCGAACAGTATTACTGAAGAAACGCACAAAAGGATGCAACGAACCGTGCGCAGCAGCCTTACGCGCAGTGACACGCGCAAGGATCTCAGCCGGGTCATAATCTTCAGTTGACTTAG
>DAOTMV010000104.1:0-5486 GCA_035450485.1 Anaerohalosphaeraceae bacterium
CCGACCGAAAGGAGGCCGCGTGGGCGCAGAAGAACATCTGCATCATGCTCATCGAGGCCGGGGACGAGCCGGCCGCCGCGGCCGCGATCGAGACACTGGCCGCCCGGTTCAAGGCAGCCTCCACGACTCCCGAGTCGTTACTGGCCGTCGGCGACAAATACTGCGATCTGAAACAGTTCGACAGGGCGCTCGAAATCTACACGCACGCCGCCGCCGGCGAGTCCAACGCGCTCTATGCACAAAAGGCCAAATGCCTGGCGCTGCTCCAAATGAAAGATATAACCGCGGCCGCCGACGCGGCATGGCGGATGATTCTCGATTACCCCGATGATGAACGCATGCCCCTGGCCGCCGTTCAACTGGCCGATGCCTTCCTGGCTCAACAGCCCGACACGGCCTTGGAAATCTACCAGTACGCCGTCAACGGCTATCCCGATACCGACGCGGCCGTCTGGGCGCAGAAAAACATCTGCGACATGCTCATCGAAGCCGGCGACGAAGCAGCCGCCGCCGCCGCCATCGAAAAGCTCAAGACGTACTTCCGGGCAGAAGAGACCGTGGCCGCGGCACTCGTGCAAATCGCCGACAAGTACGCCTGGTTAAAGAACTACGACATGGCGGTGCAGCTCTACCAGGACGTGAAGGCGCAGTATGCGGATACGCCCAGCTATATATGGGCGTGTCAAAATCTGATCAGGGTACCGATGGAGAAGGATGTTCAGGCCGCGGAGGCGACGGCGGACGTGCCGGCGGAGATTGTACAGGCGTTTGATGCATTTGTGGCGGATTTTGCCGAGAGTTCGGATGGGACCTCGGCATCGTGTCGTCTGGCCGAGACGTACTACAACGGGGCGAAGGCGCATGAAAGGGCGGGGCGGAAGGAGCAATCGCAGATTGCGTTCCGCAAGGCGCTACCGCTCTTCGAGAAGGTTATCGCGACAACGCGATTCGATCGTGTTTTCACACCGGACGCCTATTACATGTCGGCAGTTGCCTACGGCAGGTTGGGCGATTACAGCAGGGGCATTGAGTGCCACAGGACGATTGTGGACAACTGGCCGGAACACCACTTGGCGTGGAGCAGTCTTTACTGGATTGGGACGTTTTACCAGGAACTGAAGCGGAGCAAGGCACTTACGCCGGAGGAGGCGGATGCGAAGAGCGAGGAGGCGTTCCTGTCGCTGTTTGAGAAGTATCCCGGTAATCCGATGACGGACAGCGCGCGGTCGCAGTTGGGCATGATCTACTACAAGAACCGCCAGTGGGAGAAGGCGGTGTCGGTGTACGAACCGATTATAGGTCAAAGCCCGCCGGACTTGCCGGTCCCAAGGTCCGCGTTCTACCTTGCCGGTGCCTACCAGCGGATGGGACAGGTAGAGATGGCGCTGGAGACGTATCGTGAATTTCTCAAAGCCTGGCCTGATGGGGCATTGGCCGACAAGGCCAGAGCGGCCGTTGAGACATTAGGAGGGCAGCAGTGATGACAGAGACCCGCCTCGTCAGTCTGTGGAGTTTGCCGACACTGTTGTGCGTAGTTGTATGTACCATCGTAGTCCCCGAAAGTGCGGATGCCTGCGATCACGACTGCGGGGAGTGTGGCGAGTGGTCTGAATCACTGCAGGAATGCGTGCCTTATCCGCGGTCTCTATGCGTCGAAGATTCCGATTGCGGGACGTGTGGGGAATGTGCTGGGCCAGCACCATGCCAATGCGTTGCAGATGAGGACGCTTGTACAGGTAAATGTGACGAATGTGACACAAGCGATCCGGGCACGTACAACTGCTACGACGTTCAGACGCAGTGCAACCAAGGTTGGGAGCAGACGTGTGAAACCTGTGTGGACGGAACGTGCGAGGATGATGACACCAAATGTGGAGCGGAATGCGGTTACTGCTTGGATGGTCGTTGTTGGGGTGACAGTGACAAGTGCGAAGGTTGTCAGACCTGTGCGGTGGGCTATTGGACATGTGAAGACAACGATGCCGAATGCAGTTGGGATCAGGTGTGTGAAGATAAGGAGTGCGTCGATGCAGGGCTTTGTTACCTGAACTGGTTCTGCCACGATTTAGGTCTCATTACCCAATGCGCGGAAGCTACGACTATGGAGGACTGTGAGCTACAGACAGAGATGTATCACCTGGTTGGCTACGGCGTATATTACGGATGTACGTCTGGACCTGAGTGCACTGCTTCCAGTGCAGGCAATTACTGCATGGGGTATACCGAATGCACATGGTTCGGTGGAAACAACACATGCGAGCCTGCCCAGTGGAGCGCAAAGTATGAAGATCCCGAGCCCCAAGCCTGTAGCGACGTACGTGGTTATTTTGACACGAGCGGCACTGCTTGGCCTCCAGAGGAGGAGTGAATTCACTTACACAGGCCACCGGCGAAATAGATAGGAGATTAGAGAATGAATACCAGTAAAAGAGGCAGGTTAGATCATGGTGCATTTGTGATGTGTTGTCTTTGCACATGTATGTTCTTTTATGGGCGGGTTCTTGCCGTTTCGGAGGAACGCTGGTCATACATCGTTAACAATGTGTGTACGGGACCAGTTCATTCCGCGGGTAGGGGCACGGCGCGCGTTGAAATTAAAGATGATCTTGGAGAGCGTCGCCACTTTTTCCACTTCGCGTTCTCTGGCAGCTACAGCCGTTCCCAACGCTATGCCCTTGCAGACGACCAGAAGCCTGGGCCTTTCGAAATTTCATGGATTGCCGGGCCGGACAATCTCATAGCAGGCGGCATTGTTATTTCTGACAGTAGGCCGCCGCGCGAGTTCTATCGTGTGCCCGGCTACGATTTTCATCCCGCCACTTTCCTGTCTCCGCAAGCTCAGCGCAGCTGGTCAATGCGCCAAACGCTGCTGGCGTGGCAAAAGAACTGCCAGACACTCGAGGTCGATGATTCGAATGATGTGATTGTCTCAGCCCACGTTGTAACAAAAGATGTGATATCAGAGATGTATTCCGTGACCTTGGATCAAGAAGCTGGCCTCCTTCCCAAAGAGTACCGAATGAGTTACGAGCATGCAAAACGTCCATTCATAAATCAAGATGTGCAAATTAGGTATGTGTGGAAAAAATGGCAGGACAAATACTACTTATCGAGCATGGAGCGTATAATTCACGCGTTTCGTCCTGGTTCAGATGAAGCGTTCGTAGGCCGCACCAGAATCGAGATTGTCGATTTCGTCCCTCTGCCGCAAATTGACGAATCCGAGTTCAGCTTGGACGGTCTAGGTCTGTCGGACGGTTTCATTGTGTACGATGCTGAAACGAAAGCAGCTGTACCCTACAGGAGAAAGAGATAGATTTGTCCACGACGTGGCTGTCATTGGCTATATGAACAGATTCTGTTTTGTGAGGACACCTACATTGAAGACCTGTGCTGTTATCCTCTTGGCATGTTCCTCTGTGGTCGTTGATGCGTGTGCCGACTCCAAAATTTGGCTTGAGTCGATGGAGATTGATCTTGGCAAGATTCCTATTGATCAGGACAAGATTGAGGGTGTCATTCGTTATATGAACGAGGGGGATGCGGTTCTTGAAGTGACGAAGATTACGGGGTCGTGCGATTGTTTTTTGGGGATCGAGGGGGACAAGGTGCTTTCGCCGGGGAATGGCGGCGAGTTGTTTGTGCGGTTCGACAAGGAGAAGATCGAGTCGGGGCCGGTGAAGCGGATGGTTCGGTTCGAGACAAACGACCCGGCCAACTCGGTGGTCCGGGTGACGTTTTCGTTCGAGATTGAGCGGACGGATTCGGAGGAGATTCGATGGCTGCGGAAGGACCTTGCCGAGGTGAAGCAGCAGTTGGCGCTGTTGCGGGCGGATATGCGCCTTGAACCTGGAAGCATACTACAACGGTGCGCCGAGGGCATGTTCGAAGAGCGCACAGTGAAGGTTTACAAAGACCACTTGGCGCGCGACTATGAGAACTTTGCCATCGGAGACTCATGTGACACGGGCTGGAAAGTCAGGATGTTCAACGTCTATCCTCGACCAATAATGAGCCGGTGGAACTGTCACGGAGGGGCGCTGCATGCTTATGATGGTTCGGAAGACGGAAGCGTAGGAGGGAAGCCGCATTTTACCGATGATTGGACAACCGTTTTGGTCGAGGGGACAGATAGGCTTACGTATCCCTTTTCTACTGCTGTTCGGAGTGCAATAGGTGGAATGCATAGAGGAGATGTTGTAACCTATCATTGCACGTCGAAAGACGGGGTTTACGGGCCGGGCCATTCGGCGACCTCGATCGGAGGAGGAACAACATGGGGTTCGAACAATGGCCCGCTGGTTTATGACGGTGGGTGGCATGAATCGTGGAAATGGTATGAGACGAGTGCCGAAAGCTGTGCCGCGGATTTACGTGCGCACTGGCCATATGCTTTTCCGGGGTGGACCATGGATTACATAATGATCCACCGTCGCCCGTGAGAGAAAGGGGCTGATATGAGCATTAGACAATTTATTGTTTTGGCTTTGTTGATTGTCACGGCGGTGACAGCGATCTTCTGGAGCCTGAGGCGCACAGGGTCGTGTACGACGGCTGACGCGGAGCCAACGGTGAGCGGACCTGGTTTATTGACACCGGCTGAAGGAAACATGCTAAGTGCTTGGAGCGGTGATCCTGAGCAAGCCAAGGTGATTCGGGACATTTGCCTCGAGCATAGCCTGTCAAAGAAACAGATAATTGAACTTATCGGGACACCCGCGTATCGACATGAGGCAGACGGAACTACGTCAATCGGGTATAGCTTTGCTCCGAGTCAGGTTCTGTGTTTTTACTTTGACGAGAACGATCAGGTGATACATGTGGAACATCCTGCGATTACGTTCTTGAGTCACTACGACAGGAAGTGGAACTTCATACGAGCAGGGATGACGAAGACCGAAGTCAACGCTGAATTGGGGTATAACCAGAAAGAACTGGATGGCGGGAGGATATGGCAATTCTGCGGACCCGGGGACCCGCATCTATACGACATATACTTTGATGAAAATGGCAAAGTATCAAAACTGGACAGACACGCATCGCACATGACGGACCACAAACAATAGCCATTTTCCAAAGCAGGCTGGCAGCGCATGCGCCCACTCAGTAAGACGCTGGTGGTGAAGACAGTCTTGGGGGAGCCGACCAGTGTGCACATTGACCTCGTTTTTGAGAAACCGTAAAACCAAAGGAGCTGTCGTGAATGCGAGGCATACTTTCAGGCTGATCTTGGGCGTCATGCTAGCGGTTGTTTGTGCTGCGGTGGGCTGGCATTTGTTTGTGATCCGGGTCGCCCCTGAGGCAACTTCTTCATTTACTGATGAGGAAACACAAGCCATTAAGGATTTTACCGTAGCGTACCAGACGGTCCCGGGCCCTTCCGATGAGACGGTTAAGCAAACATCGAAAATCCTCCTTGAGCGTGCGGCAAGGCCGGCCGTGGTGAAGACAGTCTTGGGGGAGCCGACCAGTGTGCACGTTGACCC
>DAOTMV010000105.1:0-1506 GCA_035450485.1 Anaerohalosphaeraceae bacterium
CCCCTTCACGATTTCGCGCAGCGCCTCAACCATGTCGTAACTGAACGTGCTGACATCCAGATCGGCGAACTCGTCGGGATGCTTGCCGACGATCTCCAGAAGCTGCCCGAAGTCCGCCGTGTCCAGATCGACCTTGGGCTCCGTAGAGACCTTACCGGTGAACACGTCGTAGACGTACTGCCCCACCTCTGCCCAGTTGAGCTTAGGGAAGGCGGCTTTGTTGATCCACGAAGCGGGGTCGTGCTTCGCCGTGGCGATAGCCCACTCCTTACTGAACTTCGACACATCCGGTCCCCCAGCCTCCACGGGAAAGGGCAGGGCGTCCACAGGCGACCATGTGGAGTACTGGCCATACTCCGGCTTACCCGCCTTGGTCGGCCATGCGTAGGTGATACGGATCGCGACGGGCGAGACATAGCCCGCGTACGATTTCTTGTCGATGCGGACGCGCTTGTCGGCGTCATTGGCGCGGTCGTTGAGGATCTGCGTGAAGGTGCGGCCGTTGCGCACGAAGTTCCCGAACTCGAACGCCTTGATCTTCCCGTCCGTTTCCCATACACCGCCGTCGCCCTGCGTATAGACCAGACCGAGCATCAGGGTCTTGTCCTTCGCCTTGAAGGGCGCGATCACCCGTTTGAAGTAATCGGCGGGCTGGCTGTCGCGCGGGAAGCGCTTATCTGCCTTGGCCCGCTCTTCACACGCCTTGCAGCTCTCGCCGAACTGCAATCTGCAGGGCACGCGCCCCGACAATGCGCCGTCGGCGAACCCGTCGGGGATCGGATGATAGCGCACAATCAGTTGATTGCGCAGGGTGCCGGGCGTAGAGACGCCGGAACCCATGTAGACGGCCTGATTCTCCGGCGCGATCTGCCAGGAGAGGAAACGCACCACCACCGAAGCGTTGCAATCCTTAACATCCTTGGGCTTATCGAACGCCTGTTTGGGGACGAACCACTCCGCCGTGTCCGCCGGCAGCAGATAAAGCTGCTTGGCGGGGTCATACTGCTCTTTCGGGGCTTCCGTTTCGAATACTTCGCCGAAAATGTCCTGATCTTGATCGTTCATACCGTTTTCCTTTTGTGTTTACCGTTTGTTGTTAGACCGCCCGGGGCGGGTCACCACGCTTTACTGTTACGCCGAGTGGGCTGCGTGTGACCCGACCGCCGGGTGGAAGTTGACTACTTACGCGCCGAGCGCTTGGAGCCCAACGCCAGGCGCGCTCGCTCCGCTGTGACCTCTGCCAGATCTGCCTGCGCGTTGCGAAGACGCAGATCGGCCTGCATTATCGCCAACTGGACGCGTGTCATTTCCCGCCTCAGTTCGATGTCTTCCGGACTGGATTTCAGTGTTCGACCTGCGCCCTCAAGGATCGACACTGCCGTCGCGCTACCGCCTGCCAATCGGACGCAGTCGCATTCCCTCGGTTCGGGTTTTTTCAAGATAGCCATAATCTTTCTCCGTTTTGGTTTGGTTACTGACTGATGCGGCTCATCGCCGCCGTTTCCG
>DAOTMV010000105.1:1606-4965 GCA_035450485.1 Anaerohalosphaeraceae bacterium
ATATACTGCCACAAAAAACCGCACTTCTTTTTCAAGAATTGTCAGATTGTTGGCGAAAATAATTGAAATCGATATCTGCCCGGTCAACCGTCGAGGCCAAGGCCGCATACGTCGGGCACAGCCGGGCCTTACAGAAACTCCCGTCCTTCCTCACCGTGCTGATACTCTGCGCCTGTAGGGGGTAGATCGGCACAACGTCAATCGTCTCCGCGTCGGTCTCCACCCCGTCAATCGAGAACCCCCGGCTGTTCTTATCGCGGGTGCAGACGATAGACAGCTCCTCCAGGGTGTACTGCTCGGGGTCGAATGGAATGCCCATGATCTCGCAGCGGTTCATCATCTGACCCACGCTCGGCTTGAGATGATTGATGGAGTGGAACGCTGCCCCCTTGACCTTCTCCGTCCCATCGGCGCGAACGGCGATGTAGTTGTTCACGTCGCGCTGGTACATGGCGGTGTAGTGATCGATCTCCATCATCAGGCCGGTGCGCTTTTCAAACTCCTTCACCGCCGCCCGGGCGTGAACGGCATCCTCGGGGGACTTGGGGATCACATAGACGCCATCGGTGTTAGTCTGAATCAGCGTGACGTAGGGCTCCAGCTTTTCCAAAAGGTCAACGATGAAAAGCTGCCCCAGCACACATACCTGGCGCCCCTTCGCCGGGTCAAACAGGTCGGAAAAAGGATCAAGCGTGCCCCCGTAGGTGGAGTTCAGGGCTTTTTTGTAGACATTGCGCCGCCAGTCGCTTTTTGCCATCGCCATGCGTGCCATCCGCACCTCGTTATAGCGTTTGGCGTCCATTGTGCGGGAGCACAGGTTGAACAGGCACATCAAGGAGGGGTACATGCCGCTCACGTCAATATCCCAAATGTCCCCTTTGTACACGGCGCGACCGTTTACACTGTGCGCCCCGCCGATCTTGAACACATGTGGAACGCCGTTGATCTGCGTGGAAAACTCCCTCAGTTCCAACTCGAACAGGGGCTTGGAAAAGTAATTGAGCAGGCCCGTGTGCTTCTCGATGCGCAGGCACTTGGGAAACTGCGTGACCGTCTGCCCCCAAGAGGTATCCGAGGCCTCTACCTTCAATTCGGGCTTGTCCACGAACAGCTCCGCCGCCAGTTTGGTAAATGTCTTGTGCCAGCCGAATTTCTTGGGGGGCAGCATCTCGGCGAAGCCGCAACGGGTCTCCCACTCGCCGATGAGCGTCTGGCAGACCATGCGGACAGTCGCCGCCACGTCATATTTATTGTACTCGGCCAGCGCCGCCGCCTCTTTGTCAGTAAGCGGCAGGGGGTGGGTGAAGGGGATAGGGCTTTTGACAACCTTCAGTCCGTTGAACTTCTCCCATTTCTTCAGACTCATTGGGGGGATCTTCACCCCCTGCTCGGACATCTTTGGGCCGGGGGGTAGATCGAAACCGGCGTCCCATGCCCGGCGCGAGAAGGTCCAGCGATTCGGCATCCGGAACCGCAGATCGGGATAATCTGCGTATCTCTCTCCGTGGATCGTCTCGGGCATGGTGTGGATGATACCGCAGTTCAGATCCCAAACGTCGGCTTGCGACCAGTTATCAATGCACGCCGTGGCGATGAGGTCGTCATAATTTTTATTGTTGAATCCGACGAACACCGTCCGGGGATCGATCAGATAACCCCGAAGTAGCGCCCCGCATTTCTCGGGTGTCCGGGCGGTGATCCACCTGTCCGCCCAAATATCGTAGCAGGTAAGCATCGTCTCGTGGCGCAACACCTCGAAGTCGAAAAACACGCTTCTGTAGCGGGGATTGCGCTTGAGGGCGCTTGTGTCGGTCTGGATGGGTTCTTTCACGAAAGCTGCTCCTTGATCTTGATCCTCATAATCACTTCTCTTCCCTGGTTTTATCTGGGCGTACATAACAGTGCCAGGAGTCAAAGAACGGGTCTTGAATGTCCATCCGAGAGATGCACTTGGCCTGATGGACCGGATCAAAGATACCGTTGCGGGCCGCGACTACAGACAGCCTCATTATCTGATGCGCGCGCTCGGCCCCGGTCTGATTTAGGGATATGACGAGGGTGGCATTGTCGATACTGGCGCGGGTGCCCGCGACCGTGGTAGAGTTCTGCGTCACCATGTCCCCGCCCGACCGGTTGCCTTGGGTGGCGGTGAGCACGAGAAGATTCCGCTCCGCCGCCAGCCCGCGCAGCTCCTCCCACATGCTCTGGAGGGCTTCCCACTTCGCCCCCTTGCCCTTCATGTCGATCCCCAACATGTCGGCATAGTCCACAATCAGCACATCAACAGGGCACCCGTCAGCCGCACGCCGGTCGATCATCTCCGTCAAATGCGACACGTTGACCTTCCGGGCCGGAAAAAACTCGGTCTCGATGCGCCCGTACTCACCGCAGGCGACGATGCTTTCGTAAAGCTCCCGCGCCTCATCCTCGTCGATGGGTTCGTCGTTCGCCAACTCCCACCAGATGCCCGGCACATAGTCGGACGTGCCCTTGCAGAGCGTGCAGGGGCGGAAGGAGGGAAACGCCTTCAGGATCGCGGGGACTTCGGTCTCTTCGAGATATTGCGCCGCCACGGGGGGATTGAGAGGGCAGTAGTGGCCGTCTACATACTCTTTCTTGTCGCACCCGGCAAGGGACTTGGCGCAGCACGACACCGCCCGGTAGCCGTCCTCCTCGTAAGGCTGCCCATTTCGCTGGCACTCGCAAGAGACGATACGCGCCGCCGCCTCATACTGATCCTGATCACCGACACTCACATGCAGCACATTCCGCCCGTATCGAATGGCGGCGACGGCGCAGCGGGCCAGCACGGCGCTCTTGCCTGTCTTGGGTTGCGCCTGAAACGCCACCAGCGAGCCGCGCCCCAGCCGCCCCCTGAACATCCTGCCGGCATAACCGGGCAACCGAAACATGTCTTCCTGCGACTCCTTGCTGAAGGCTTTTGCCACACCCCCGGCCGTGAACCCATTGGTGTCGTCTTGTTGGGAAAGCGAGGCCAGCCGCCCCCGCAACTCCGCATCCGCCGCGGCAAGGAGCTTGTCATCCCAGACATCCGCCGCCAGGGCCACCTGCTCGGCATGGACGGCATGACAACGGTGCCGCAGGTAGATCCTCGCCGTCTCCAGCATGTAGGCGTCATCCACCGAGGGGGCCGCTGCCGCCCAGCGGATAGCCGTCTCCACATCTTGAGGATCGAGGCTCCCCGTGTGAAGCATATCCTTGAGCCGGGCGCCCGCGCTGCCGGGGCCGTGCTTCAGCAGCAGGCCCACATATCGGTCAACCCCGGCGTGCTCCAGCACTCCCGGCACATAGAAGGAGGCAAACTCGCCCCGCCCCTTGGGGGAGTGGGCAAGCCAGCC
>DAOTMV010000106.1:0-4761 GCA_035450485.1 Anaerohalosphaeraceae bacterium
GACGGGGGCGCCTCCTGCATTCAAACCGTCATCACCGACATTACCGAGCACCGCCCGGCCTCACCCAGCCGCCTCCACTGCCAAACCACCAATCAGGCGAAGATCCAGCAGACCAATTCGCTCGATACAGCCCCGAAATCGGCAAGGTCAGAATAGCTCAATTCATGCGCATGACATTGCCGCCAACTGCCATCTTGGGGCTGTCACCCGCTCACCACAGAAAATGAACCATCGTCAATATCGAGTATAATTCGTGTCGATTCGTGTCCATTCGTGGCTTCGTCTGGCGGCCTGCACGTTCCCTCTACACCACCGCAGAATCTCCCATTTTCCCGTACAGTCACCGCATATCACCGTGTTCTTGCGCGAAAACCCGAAATACCTGCTTGCAGACACCGCAAATCCGCCTAAGATACCCACATGCAAGACTTTGAAAACCAAATCATCTGCGGCGATTGCATCGAACTGCTGGGCAAAGTCGACAAGCCCTTCGCGGACCTCATCTTTGCCGACCCGCCCTTCAACATCGGCTACGACTACGACACCTACAACGACGTCGTCGACGGCGAAGAATACATCGCCTGGACCGAAAAATGGATGCGGGCTTGCTGTAACGTACTCAAACCCACCGGCTCCTTCTACATTGCAATCGGCGACGAATTCGCCGCCCACGTTCGCATCACCGGCGACAGGCTCGGCCTCAACCTGCGAAACTGGATCATCTGGCACTACACGTTCGGCCAGCAAACCAAGAACAAGTTCGCCCGAGCCCACACCCACATCTTCTACTTCAGCAAGGCCTCCAACTACAAAGAACTTACGTTCAACGACTACGCCGTCCGCGTCCCCTCCGACCGCCAGCTCCTCTACAACGACAAACGCGCAAACCCCCGCGGCAAAATGCCCGACGACGTCTGGAACCAGTACTCCCGCGTCTGCGGCACCTTCAAGGAACGTCAGGGCTGGCACCCCTGCCAGATGCCCGAACTGCTGCTGGCCCGCATCATCGCCGTAAGCTCCAATCCCGGCGACCTGGTCCTCGATCCCTTCAGCGGCTCCGGCACGACGGCGGCCGTGGCGTGCCAGTTGGAGCGCCGATACACGGGAATCGATATTTCGAAAAACTACGTTGTCAATTCCATCGAACGAATTCGGAAAATCAGAAGATCAGAAATCAAAAGCGCCGATAACGGCCCGTTGACCGGCCGCGAGCGGCTTGAGTTGACGCGGCTTTTTGTGGATGTTGGAATCGCGGCCGATGAAATTCGAAAAAGCAAAAAGCTGCTTCGCATTTTCGCAGAACAGTTATCCGTCCGAATGAATAATAACAAGCGCTATCAGGAAGAGACAATTGCTGTCGCTTTGGCGGATCTGACTCATTGGGTAACGAAAAAACAAAAGTCCTCGGCGGGCCGGGACTGACATTCCCGGGGTTTGGGGCGTCGGCAGTGATGCTGACACTGATTTACGAATGAATAATAACAAGCGCTATCAGGAAGAGACAATTGCTGTCGCTTTGGCGGATCTGACTCATTGGGTAACGAAAAAACAAAAGTCCTCGGCGGGGCGGGACTGACATTTTTGGGGTTTGCGGCGTCGGCGGTGATGCTGACACTGATTCAGGCCCCGTTTCGCGGGGGGTTTTTGGCGTGGTTTTGCCTGGTACCCTTCATTTTAGCGTGCGGGCCGGCGGCGCCTGCATGGCGGGTTGCCTGGATTTCGTATTTTGTGGGTTTTCTGTACTGGTTGGGCAATCTCTACTGGTTGGGTATTGTCACCATACCGGCGTACGTGGCTTTCAGTGCGATTCAGGGGTTTTACTGGCCCGTTCTGGCGGTATCCGTGCGTTTCGTGCGACAGCGGCGGCCGGAATGGCTGGTTTTGGCGGCGCCAGCGCTGTTTGTGGGGGCGGAGGCCTGGCAGGGCATCCTTTTTACCGGCTTTGGGTGGCGATTGTTAGCCCACAGCCAATGGAATGTGCTGCCGGTGATCCAGATCGCGGATATCTTCGGTCAACTGGGGGTATCCGTGGTGATTGCGCTGGTAAACGGGGCAATTGCGCAGGGTCTCGTTGGGATTGTGCAGGAAAGGCGGGTGAAAGTCCGCGATCTGGCGACGATTGGCGGGGCTTGTGCGGTTTTAGGGGCGACCCTGCTGTACGGATACGCCAAACTGCGGCAGACACCGGCGCATGTCACGGAAAGTCCGCTGATCGGGGCGGTTCAGCCAAATATCCCTTCGGAGATAAAGGAGATGTCCGAGGCCGGCGACGCGATCCTGGATGACCTGCTCGCCAAGAGCGCAGCCTGTTTCGAGGCCGGGGCGACGTTAGTGGCGTGGCCCGAGACGATTGTGCTGAGCAGTTTAAATCGGGATTACGTGGATTTGTGCCGCGACGAGACGCGGCCGAAGGTCTACGATCAGATTATCGCCGATCACACCAAGGGCCGGGGCTACGTGCTGTTAGGCGCACACTCCGCCGCCGTGGACATCCACGCCTACACAATAACGGACCGATACAATTCCGCTTTTCTGTACAGTCCGGACGGTAAGCAGGTCGGGCGATACGACAAGATACACCTGGTTCCGTTCGGCGAGTACCTGCCGTTCAGGGACAGCTTTCCTTTATTGTACAAACTGATTCTCAAGTTGAGCCCCTACGACTACGACTATAACCTTACCAAGGGCCGCGAATACACGACCTTCGAGATGAATGTCGAGGGCCGGCCGCAGCGTTTCGGCGTACTGATCTGCTATGAGGATACCGACCCAACGGTGACTCGCCGCATGGTGGTGTCGCCGGAAGGCAGGAAGAAAGCGGACTGGCTTGTCAATATCAGCAACGACGGCTGGTACGTGCGATGGAAGGACGGCAAGGTGGTGCCGAGCGTGGAACTGGCGCAGCGCACGGCGATCACGGTATTCCGCGCGGTGGAAAACCGCGTGGGCATTATCCGCAGCGTCAACACTGGAATCAGTTGTATCGTAGATTCAACCGGGCAGATCCGCGACGGGTTCGAGAACGGCACGCTGCCGCGGGCGGCGATGGCCCGCCAAGGCGTGGAGGGGTGGTTTGTCGGCCGGGTGGGGATCGACGATCGCGTGACGTTTTTCAGTCGGCATGGCCGATGGCTTGACGTGTTGTGCGGGGCTGCGGTAACGCTTGTGGCAATCCGGGCAATCGGCAGTGCAATCGCCGAGCGGCGCAAGCAGCATGTTAAACCGGAGAAGAAGGTTCGCACGGCGTGAGTTTCGGTAAACATCTCAGTAGAAGGGCAGTCAGGATATGAGAATCTGGATCATTTCGGCAATGTCGGCGATTATGTTGGTCGCCGGCTGCAATCAGCGGAGGGCCTTAGTGCCGAGCGCTCGGCCGCAGGTGGATGTTTCAGGGCTGGAGGCCAGGGCCGTCAGGATTGTCCGGGACGGACTCGACGACCCGGAGGCCCTTGTGCGGAATCATTCCATCGAGGTTGTCGCCACGACACAGCGTCGAGAGCTGATGCCGAAGGTCGTGAGTCTGTTAGGGGATTCTATGGTGCCGGTGCGTTTTGCAGCGGCCGCGGCGATCGGCGATTTGAGATACTCGGCCGGCGAGTACCCTGTCAGGGCCCTGTTGGAGGACCCCGACGCCAACGTTCAGATTGCAGCGGCCTACGCCCTTACGCGCCTGGGCAAGACGGAGTACGCGCGCCGTATCCGGACTGCAGTCCGCAGCGATGACCAGACGGTGCGCGCAAACGCGGTACTACTGTTGGGCAAGCTCGGTGACAAGAAAAACCTGCCAACAGTTTATGAAGCGCTGCGTGACGACACTTCGACAGACAAGGTCAAGTTCCAGGCGGTGGAGTCGATCGCGATGTTGGGAGACGCCAAGATCTATGACCGGCTGTGGGCGCTGCTGATCAGCAAGTTTGCAGATGATCGTGTCATGGGTATTCGCGGGATGGCCGCCCTGAACACGCCGGAGGCCGAGAACGCGATTGTGACCATGTTGGGCAACGAGGTCATGGAGGTTCGGCTTTGCGCGGCGGAGGCGCTGGGGCGGCTCGGAAATACGGCCGGAGAGGCCGAGGTCATCGCGTACTTCGACAAGGCCCGCCCCAATCTCGATGAAACGTCGGTGGCCAATACGTTCGCCACGATGGCCATAGGACGGATCGGCACAGACGGCCTCAAGAAATACCTGCCGCGGCTGCTGGAAAGCCGGTCGCCTGTTGTACGACTCGGGGCGGCCCAGTCGGTGCTGCTGCTAAGCGGCGGCGAATGACGCGGCCGCAGGCCGGCGAGGCGATGCGATTCATCATACTTGTTCTGTAATGGGACCGGCCGCTTAGGGCCGGTCCCACGTGTTGGCACAGTGATACGATCAGTGCCGCCGTCGCAACAGCAGACCTCCAAGAGTCATAAGGAGCAGGGTTGCCGGTTCGGGGATGTACACGTTTGCCCAGACGGGATCGTAATCGGGATCATCTATGAACCTGATGTCAAAGGCGGAACCATCTTGCCATAATCCCGTGACGCCCTTTATCAGGCCGTTCTCGTACTTCCACTCCCAACCGTCTTGAGCGTGAATGTGAATGTGCTGGCCCGTCGGTTTGCCGTCTACCCATGTAACGAACTGATGGCTGTTGATGAAGTCAATCCGGCCGCCGTAAAGATGGGCTTGTCCGTTCTTGAATAGACTGAGTTCCTCTGTCTCACCGCCGTAATAATCCAACCGGCTGGTATTGGTAAGGATAAGATCCGTTATCCCACTTG
>DAOTMV010000107.1:0-4706 GCA_035450485.1 Anaerohalosphaeraceae bacterium
GGCCGTCGGCGGCACGTTAATCATCAACATCAGCTACGACGTATCAGGCAACGAGATTTCGAAGCTATTCAGTTCCTATGATGAGGAAGGCAAGCTTGTGGAACGGGTCGACCTGTTGGCCGCCGAACGAAAGCAGGCAGTAGCCGTTTCAAGGAGTTCTGCAAGTTTCAATCTTCGTGCTACTTTGAGTTCTTCGTGGTTAGCCAAACGTGATGATGGCGGCGGCATGATGATGTCAGTGCCCGAAGGACCGGCATCGGCGACCGAAGAGTTTCTCTACGATCACTTGGGCAACCGCTACCAAGAGGCCGCCAAGAGCGGTTTTGTGTACACGTACACGCATAACCTTAACAATCAGTACACGCACATCCACGGGGAGTATGTCTGGGGGCTCACTGAGGACGCCTATCCCGAATACGATGACAACGGAAATCTGCAAACGGACAAGTGGGGCAGACAGTATTCCTATGACTATCGCAACCGGCTCGCAGACATCGACGGCGCGGTCCAGTATGACTATGACGCCTTGGGCAGGCGGGTCAGCAAGTACGACGGCGAGAAGAATCTCACAACGTACTTCTATTACGACACCTTCGGCCGTGTCATTGCCGAATACGAAAAGCCCGACGGCGGAGACGAGGCGTTTGCCCGGTCGTTTGTCTACGGCAACGGTATTGACGAAGTGCTGGCGATGTTCCTGCCGGAGAAGTCTTTCGACCCCAACGATGTCATCGAATTGGCCGTTTTTTGCGAGGACTGGCTTACCAGCAACGCCACGTATGATTTCGACAGCAACGGCGTTGTGGACTTCAACGACTTCGCCGTCCTGGCAGCGGACGGAGCGTCGCTGCCCACGACAAAGGAAACTCGTTTCTACTACCTGAAGGACGCGCTCGGCTCCGTGGTCGGTATCGTGGGCGGCAAGTTCCAGCGGGTGAGCGATAGAGAGTTCTACCTGTACGACGTATATGGAAAGCCTTCCGAGTCGTCCGTGCCCTCGGCGGTCAGCAATCCATACTTGTTCGGAGGATACCGATTTGAAACAGGTTTGTACCACACACCTTACAGAACCTATGACGCAGAAACTGGACGCTGGTTACAGCCCGACCCCATCGGCTATGCCGACTCGATGAATCTTTATGAGTATGTAATATCGAACCCAGCCAATTCAGTGGATCCTTGGGGTCTGACAAGAGGAGGACCACGGCCGCCAATTGACTTTGACCCTGTTCCGCCGAGCAAGCCTCATCGTCCGTTTCCGGGTGATCATACTCATTATCGCTGGTATGAACAGAATCCCCAAACAGGTCAGCGGTATTGGAAGATACGGGTCAAGGAAGGCTGTCCGAATCTGGCTATGAGGGTCCGAATGGCGTTTAACAATTGGAGCACTCATCCCGTTGCGGGGCCTCTCACGATGGGAGCTGGTGCCGGAGTCGCAACCTATTTATCTTACAAGAATATTGAAGTTCGGTACCGTGCGAGGATTCTGCTGGGAATGGCCGAGTTGGATGATGCTAACGAAAAGGCAATTTCGTCCTACTGGCACAAACGCATGAGAGAAGATGGGCTAAGCGTACTGCAATCAGAGATAACGCCCCAGATAGGCGGCTGCTGCAACGCCAAGGCCATGGAGGAATGCGGACAGAAACTGTTGAACAGTCTGGCTAACCGAGCCATTAGTATAGCACTTCGGTTCTACCGCGCAAACCTTGCAAGCGACAAGAAACTGTATGGGCCCGATCACCCAAGTGAAATGGTCTGGCATGTGCTTGACAGCGGCTGGGCGGGGCCGGAAGCGTATGAAACCTGTATGAGAGAGGCCTGCAAAGGCGAACCAACCCATTGTAATGACAAAGAAGGAGTAGTGAAGTGAAGCGCAACATCGTAGATCAGTTCTATTCGGTCTTTCCGGCGTTCAAGACTGAGTGGTCGAGAGTGCAAGGCTGTATCGTGAATAAGGACTGGGACCATGTAGAAAAGACAGTCTCCCAAAAGCTCGCAGAAGGGGTAAGTCCTACAGAGATCGAACAGCAGATTAATCATTGTCACATGTCAATGCTTTTGGCGGCTCTACAATGTCCGAACACGGCGAGTCTCCGCAAGAAGGTAGCAGAGTTGTTCTGTGCCATTAGCAGCTACCGACTGAAAAAGCAATTTGTTGACGAGGAGTTCTGCTTCGAGATGCTTGAAGATGCATCTGAAGTAACGGTGTTCTACTACGCAAAGCGTTGACTTAACATGGGACGGAGTAGAGGTGTCAGAAGTATCAGGAGCTTTATTCAGACTCGTCATTCTCATGGTGTGTCTGTCTACGATCTTCGCCCCGGTCATTGCCGAATACGAAAGACCCGACGGCGAGGATGAGGCTTTCGCCCGGTCGTTTGTCTACGGCAACGGCATAGATGAAGTGCTGGCGATGTTCCTGCCGGAGAAGTCTTTCGACCCCAACGATGTCATCGAACTGGCCGCTTTCTGCGAGGACTGGCTGACGAGCAACGTCACGTATGATTTCGACAGCAGCGGTGTCGTGGACTTCAACGACTTTGCCGTATTGGCCGATGGCAGTTGGTCGCTGCCCATAACAGAGGAGACGCATTTCTACTACCTCAAGGACGCGCTCGGTTCCGTGGTCGGCATCGTGGGCGGCAGGTTCCAGCGGCCAGAGGACAGAGAGTTCTACCTTTACGATGTCTACGGCAAGCCTTCCGACGCCTCTGTGCCCTCTGCGGCCGGCAATCCATACTTTTTCACGGGCTACCGTTTTGACCCGGAAAGCGGCTTATATCACACCCCCTATAGAAGCTTTGACCCGGAATCTGGTCGCTTCCTCCAGACCGACCCCATCGGCTACGCCGATTCGATGAACCTCTACGAGTATGTCACTTCAAACCCAACCAACTACGTCGACCCATATGGCCTGAAGAGCCTGTACAAAGACACGTTCTCGTGGTGGGACCGTTATAGATTCGAACATGGGATGGCTGGCGGCTTGCTGGGACTGTCGCACCAGCAGACTGAACGCATGGATAAGTACTGGTCGCAGTATCAACGGGCACAGATGCTGAACCAGCACCCAAACGAGGCCAAAGAGTATTGTAAAGCCGCCAAGAGCATTGCTTCGGGCTGTGCGAAGAAAGCCGTGATGGGCTACTGCGAGTACATCGTATTCGTAGATGAGAATGGCTACGGTGCAGTCCGCGAAAAGATCATCGGCTACGTCGCCGAGCCCTACACCAATCGCATTCTCATGTGCTACGAGTACAATGGGCAAGACATTGATCAGGCCATCGCCGACGCCTGCAACTGGCAAATGGTAGGGGCCGACCTCGTAGGCCTAACGAGTATGAGCTATGGTGTTGACTATCTTCGGGGAAGAGAGTCTGTCGACTTAAACACAGGCCAGACATTCAGTGGCGAAAGGCAATACGTAGAGGGCTTGCAGGGACTGAGCCAGTTCGCAGGAACTGTTGCAGCAAGTACCAAGGTGGTTATGTCCTGCGGCGAAACAGTGGCTGCTGCAACATCAAAGACCGAGACTGTTCAGCGTTGGATGTCTCAAGCAGAATTGGAAGCCACTCAGGAAACAGGACTTCTACGAGGCGGTAGAAGCGGAACCCACCATGTGACTGATGCTGCAAATAGAGATCCTCTGCGTGCTCGACAGAGACTATCCCTTGGGCAAACGCCGGAGGTACGTGTGACAATGGAGGTGCCAAGTGGGAAGTTCTCTGCTCCAACAAAGATTCGTCCGCTCAATGGGATGCCGGGCGGCGGCATGGAGAGAACGGCGACTGGTAACATCCCCGTTACAATTGTTAAGGTAGAGTAGGGAGTTTGTGATGTCTGAACTACAAGGATTAAAGGTCAATCTAATTGTTACTGAGCCTTGGGATTTTACGACTGCTCATGGATGCGGACCATTTTCAGCAGAGGTCCTGCAAGAGAACATGGCCGCAAGAAAGCGGGATGAGCTCGCCATATTGATCCGTTTGGATAATCCTCTCGTATTTGAGGGAGAACGATGCGAGTATTTTGTGGCTACTCCGCGTTTGGAGACTGACGATGTAGCGAACATTGCAAAGAGTGTAATAGTTCACTGTAATCTAACCATGATACCAGAGGCACACGCAGTTTCTTCTGACCCGTTCGATTTAAGTTGGTGGAGGGGCGGGCTTGTTCTAATCGGAGACTTTTCAATCAAGGGATAAGGTGTCAGGAGTCGTTTTAAGACTTGGTATTTCAGTGACGCTTCTGTGCAGCGTCAGCAGTCCGCTTGAATCGGCCAGCGAAGGGGTCCTCTACGATCACTTGGGCAACCGCTATCAGGAGGCGGCCAAGAGTGGTTTCGTATACACGTACACGCATAACAGCAACAATCAGTACACGCACATCCACGGGGAGTATGTCTGGGGGCTCACTGAGGACGCCTATCCCGAATACGATGACAACGGAAATCTGCAAACGGACAAGTGGGGCAGACAGTATTCCTATGACTATCGCAACCGGCTCGCAGACATCGACGGCGCGGTCCAGTATGACTATGACGCCTTGGGCAGGCGGGTCAGCAAGTACGACGGCGAGAAGAATCTCACAACGTACTTCTATTACGACACCTTCGGCCGTGTCATTGCCGAATACGAAAAGCCCGACGGCGGAGACGAGGCGTTTGCCCGGTCGTTTGTCTACGGCAACGGTATCGACGA
>DAOTMV010000108.1:0-2995 GCA_035450485.1 Anaerohalosphaeraceae bacterium
GCGCATCGTAATAGAAGTACGTCGAGGGGTCGGTCGCGTCCTTCACGCCGTCGCCGTCTTCGTCCACGGTCTTGCGGTAGAGGTTGCCGTAGAGGTCATAATCGTAGAAGACCGTGACCGTGTAATCATTCTGGGAATCTAATGGGTCATGTTCGAGCCGCTCTTCTTTGACCACCTGCACGTTGTTCGATGGGTCGTAATACCTCCTGGTCTGGTTACCCTCAGGATCAGTGGTCCGCCAGAGCCGACCCAAGTCATCGTATGCGTAGCTCGTGACCGCAGTCGTCGGACTGGTTCCATAATATGTCCTCGTCTCGTCGAGCAGGCCGGTGGACGTATCGTAGATCGAGTCCACGACCTTATCCACGGCCGTGTTGATTGCCGCTGTACTGGCCGGATCCTCCATGACCGCCTGTCGTGTCACGTTGCCGAGATTGTCGTACTCGTAGCGAATCTGCCGGACGGGTACATCGTCGGCTGGATTGTCAGGTGTGTAATTACAATCCCAGACCACCTGCTTGATGATCTGGTTGAGGCTGTTGTAGGTGTTGACGGTGTAATGCCCCGCGGGATTAACGGTCTTCTTCAAACGCCCGGCCGCATCGTAAGTGTTCGTCGTTACGAAGACCTGATTTGGCTCCGCAATATACGGGTCGACAACGGTCAGAAGTTGCCCGGCATCGCTGTAGTAATAATGACTGATGACATCATCTTCGGGGTCGATGACGCGGGTCTTGCGGCCGAGAGCATCATAAAAATACTGCGTCACCGCATCGTTGGTTTCCGGGACGCTGTTTGCATCCTGGCTGCCAATACCCTTCTGGATAACCTTTCGCAGGTTGCCGGCCACATCGTAATCATAGATGGTGATGAGATCGCTGGCATTATCGGGTGAATTTGGCTCGGCGAGCAGTCTCTCGATGTAGAGATTGCCAAGCACATCGTATTCCTTTCTCACGTCCTGCAAGATGACGCCGTTGGGGTCGATTGCCTGTTCGAGGACCACGGCCCCGGCGTCGTCATATTGGCGAAGGGCATAGGGTCCCGATGTGCTGTACTTGTATGTTTTTTCCAACTGGTCGAAGTTGTTGTACACATGTATCAGCCGTGTACCGTCGGGATTGTCCTGCTCGATCAGATTGCCGTTGTCATCGTAATAAAATAACGTGACCTGCCATTGGTCCTCATCGAGGTTGTCATGGCCAACCGTCTCCATCCTGACGAGGCCGCGGCCGTCTCTGGCAATCTCGACCCACTTGCCTGTAGGATAGGTGGTCTTCGTCAGCCTCCCCTGACGGTCGTAATCGTAGGTTGTGGTCAAATTAGACCGCTGGCCGAGATCGTCATAATCTTCGATGACCTTTGTCTTCCTTCCCTGTGAGTCGTACTCGTACTTGGTGACAATCCAGTCATCCGGATTGTCGTAAGTGAATTCATCGGAGTCCTTTGCCCGCTTGACCTTCGCAAGCTGTCCTTCGGCGTTGTACTCGTAGCGGGTCTGCGAGATGAGGGTAAGTTCTGAATCCGGGTCATTCGGGTCGCTGCTTGCGGAGATCACGAAATCACTGAGCAGTTCGCCGCCTAGGCCGTAGGTCTTTCCCGTGACCACATTATCGGGGTTGAACTGGCGGATGACTTGCCCCAGAGTATTGCGCATGTACCATGTCTTGGCGTGTATTCCGCCCCAATCCGCAACGACCCAATTCAGTTGACCCGTATTCGGGTCGTAGTCGTACCACGTTTGGACCCAATTGCCATCGGTATCTTTCCTCTTCTCCTTGATGACCCGCTTTGCTCCATCGTACTCGTACTGGATTTCCTGTTGACCTGCCGGGGCGGCGGGATTCTTTTGAGTTTGCACGAGATAGTCGGCCGTGTATGTGTACTCGGTGACGCCGCCTCTGGGACTGGTATGCTTCTTGACTTCCCACAATGGGTCTTCCTCCCACCGCAGGTTCTCATGCTCGTACTGCTGGTACAGCGTGTTGGCGTCGGCGACCGTATCGTAAATGTATGATTCGATCAGCAGGCCGTTGGCAGCATAGACTTCAACATCCGCTCTCTTGCCGTTGGGATAATAGGTTGCGTATGTTTGGAGGGTGTCGTTCAGGTCATAGAGTGTCGTGTAAACCTGCCCCGTTGGAGTGTCGGGGTTGTCGTTGAGCGTTTCGCAGGCGATTCTCTTCTTCAAAACGGTAAAGGTGCCATCTTCGTACTCGTACTTGGTCGCTATGTAATTGGAGCCATCGACGTACTTTTTTTCGCGCACGATGAAGTTGTCTTTGTCGTACTGCCACGTCGCCGCCGTGACCATCTGCCCGGCATTGTTGCGCACCTTCTGTTCGGTAATCACCGGCTTGGTTTGATTGCCCACGAAGGCAAGTGCCGACAGCCAGACATCATCCACCTCCACGTTGTTGCCGGTGATCGTGATGATGAATTCGGCGTCAGGGTTTGTCCCCGAGTAGGTTGCACTGTCCCATGTCTCTGCCACCTGCGTCCAGACACCGTTGCTGCCCGTATATGTCAATTGCCTGAGAGGGCTGCCCATCCCCAGCTCATTCGAACACAGTGAAATGGTGGCAGTTCCCTGCCCTCCACCGGGTATGGAGCGGACAGAGGCCTCGAGGTAGTATTTCGTATCCGGCCAGATGACATCAGTGGTGGCCTGCTCAAGGGTGACCGCTCCTGTGAGGCGCAGGACCTGACTGGTGTTGGGGTCATAGATCAGAACGTCGTCCGGGTCGCCTGATGTCCGGTCCCAGCCCGGAACCTCGGTGATCTGCCAATAGCCGGTAGGCACGTCGGGAAACTCGAAGCCTTGGTTTGCAATCCAAACCCAGTAGGCAGGCTCGTACTGGCCGTATGTAAGCTGGTCGATGGTGTTCTCAAGGATGGGGTTGCCTGCGGCGTTGAATCTCTTGGCAATTACATCCGTGTAAGTGGTGTCATACTGGATGTGTTCGAATTCGCCGCTTCCTCCGCAGCCGCCGGA
>DAOTMV010000108.1:3095-4696 GCA_035450485.1 Anaerohalosphaeraceae bacterium
CCGTCGGCGCAATACTCAATCGAACTGAGTACGTACTTGTTTCCGGATTTCCTGTCGCAATGATAGTAGACTGTACCGGAGCTGCCCAGATTCAGGGTGATGGTCTTATTGGCAAGACTGTAACTCCACCCCTCCATGCCGGCATAGCCGGGCGTGCCATAGACATCCTTCTTGTACGCGGGGAACTTGACGCGGCAGAACGTTTGACTTGCGGGGACAAGATCACCTGGGTTATGAAGGTAATAAGGTCCAAGCCACCCCTCTTTTGGTGAGCAGGTGCCGCCGCCATAGTCTTCCCCTGTATAAGAGATCATCCACTCGTTGTCACCGCCGCTGGAGTAATCCCGCGTGATCTCCTCTATCCATGCCGTCGCCGAACCGTCTCTTAAGTCGGGTTTGAAGCTGATCGGGTCGCAGTCGGTCCTCTTGTTGGCCTTGACCGTGATCGAGCCCTGAGCCCTTGCCAGCATCGTGTAGTCGTAAGGGTTGTTGTGACGAGTCTGCCAGAACGTGATGTTGATTCCGAACTTGCTGTTGTCGAATTCGGGCCGGCATTGGGCGACATCGGCCGTCAACTTGACCCTCATGCCTTGTGGATATCCGACCGGCAATTGGTAGTCGCAGCCCGCTTTATCCACCGTGGTATAGGCCCAGTGTGAGCGGGGCGACGCCGGGACCTCATAGTTTCCCGTAAACGTTATGCCGCCCGGAAAGATGTGCTTGAATGCCTTCTGATTGCCTGACACTTTGATGATGGCGAAGGCGTCGCTGGCTTGCATGTCGCCGCCGCAGGGGTTTGTGTCGCTATCGCCGTCGCATTGGAGACGGTGGTTATTCATATAAGCGAAGACGTAGGCTGTGCCGCTTTCGCCAGGTTCTCCGCATGGCCCAGCCGTCAAGGCGATGTCTGAAGTGATGTTCTTTCCGGTGGCCCACTGAAACCTTGCCTGCCCGCCCGCCCAGAGCTTACAGGCGTTGTTATGGGGATCGACGCATTCGGGGCACTCGTCTGCAAACACCGATCCGATGCCTAACAGACCACAGACCAACAGCGCCGCCCAACCCAGTGACTTACAACTCCTGCTCTCCTTCATTCATTCTCCTTGCCCCCAGGCCACATCTTATATTGCAACGTGCTCTGCGAACTCCTCTAGGCAACGCGGCGCGGCCTTCTAACAAAAAAGGGGACACCGCCGCAAGGCTCCCGTCATGCGCCCACCAGAGCGCGCCAGAGACACCCGCAGACGGTGCCCCGGCCTGGGGCACCAACTTCGTTCGGTCTCTGGCGATAAACTGGTGGTTCATGACGAGACGCCAAAAGTTCAGTGAACTTTCAAGTATTTAGTTGTCTATACCTTATGGTACCGGCCTGTCCATGCTGCGTCAATCCTTTTTCAGAGATTCTTTGGCGGCCCCCAGAGGCCCTTGCAGCAATCGGCGGTCTTGACGAGGACTTTCTTGCGGCAGACGCATCGGCAGACGCGACAGCACAAAAATGACCCCGAGACGTGGTCCGGCCGCACGGGCAGATCGGCCGTCTCATCGGGGATATGCCCGGTGCGGCCCATGATCACGCCCAGGTTGTCGATGATCCAGCCGAC
>DAOTMV010000109.1:0-4483 GCA_035450485.1 Anaerohalosphaeraceae bacterium
CCGAAAAAAAATGCAAAAATCACGCTTTCAGGTCAGACTGCGGAACTTGGGCTAATTCGTGGCTGAACCTGGCTCCTCTCCGTACCTTCGTGCCCTGTACGGCTCGATGCACGAATCTGCGGCCATCTGCATTATCTGGGGGTTCTAAGTGTGCGCCCGCTTGGCCGACTCAATGGTATTGTAAAGCAGCATGGTAATCGTCATCGGCCCCACGCCTCCCGGCACCGGCGTAATCAGGCTTGCCTTTTCCGCCACAGCCTCAAAGTCCACGTCGCCGACCAGCCGATACCCGCTCTTCTTCGTTGCATCCTCTACGCGATTGACCCCCACGTCGATCACAACCGCCCCCTCCTTCACCATATCCGCCGTCACCGTGCCCGGCCTGCCCGCCGCCGCAATCACAATATCCGCCCGCCGCACGTGCGCCGCCAGGTCCCGCGTCCGCGTATGGCACACCGTCACCGTCGCATTGCCGGTCGGCGACTTCTGGATCAGCATGTTCGCAATCGGTTTGCCCACGATATTGCTCCGCCCCACGACCACGACCTCCGCCCCGTCCGTCTTCACCCCGCTCCGCACCAGCAACTGAATAATCCCGTGCGGCGTGCACGGCAAAAATGCCTCCTCCCCCACGACCATCTTGCCCACGTTGACCGGATGAAATCCATCCACATCCTTGGCCGGATCGATCGCCAACAGGACCGCACCCTCATCCAGATGCTTCGGCAAGGGCAGTTGCACGAGAATCCCGTTGATCCTCGGATCGGCATTCAGTTTCGCCACCAGCGCCATCAACTCCTCCTGTGTCGTCTCGGCCGGCAGCCGGTTATCATCCGAATAGATCCCGATCTCTTCGCACGCCCGCTCCTTTGCCGTCACATAAGACTTGGACGCCGGATCATCTCCAACCAGAACTACGGCCAGTCCCGGCACAATTGCCTTGGCCTTCAGCCGCTCCACCTCAGCCTTCAACTCCGCCCGCATCTGGGCCGCTATCGCTTTGCCGTCGATGATCCGTGCCGCCATTGTCCCAGGTCTCCCTTCGAGGTTAAGATTTTGAATTTGTAATTCGAAATTGTTACTTTCGGTACTTCAGATTGCCCAGGAACGCCCCATCTTACCCGCCCCCGCCCAAAACGCAACCATTACGTGGGGATGGCGAGCTTTGGCCACAGATCATGGAGACACCCGATACGGTGTTTGACGGCAACACGCGGGCGCAAGCAAAACCGGCTCCCGTCCCTGTCATTCAGGCGTAGACGGCAGATCAGGCTTTTGGCAGCGTGATTGTGACGGTTGTGCCCTTTTCGGGTTCGCTGGCGATGGTGAGGTAACCCTTGTTGAGTTCCAGGAGGCGAACGCTGTGGGCAAGTCCCATGCCTCGTTTTCTGCCGGCCGGCAGGGCCGAGAAGAACGGCTGGCAGGCTTTGGCCAGGGTCTGGCTGTCCATTCCGCAACCGGTGTCGATGATCTTGAAACAGGCCGCGTCGGCGGTCTGAGGGCATCTGCCGGTGATGGTGATGGGGCCGCCGGCGTCTTTGTAGGCGTCGACGGCGTTGGCGATAACGTTGGCGATGGCGGCAACGACCTGTTCGCGATCGGCTGAGACGTCACCCAAACCTTCGAGGTCTTCGAGTATGGTTTCGAGTTCGGTAAGGTTACGATCCTGGCGGACCTTGGCGACAGCCTCTTCGACAAGTTCCAGAACGGTTGTGGTCTGCGGCTCGGGCGCGCGCGGTCGGGCGAACGCCATAAGGTCGGCGACGATGCGGGAAATCTCCTCTGTGCGGGACTGAATCTGCTTGAGCATGCCCTTTTTGTTTTCGTCAGTCTCGGATTCGAGAAGAAGCTGAGCTCGGCCGGAGATGATGGCAAGCGGGTTGTTGAGTTCGTGGGCTGCGCCGGCGGCCATTTCGGCGATGCCGGCGATCGACTGTGCTTCGGAGAGCGTACTGCGGGCCTGGCGGAGTCGGGCAAGCAGATCGGCGAAGCGTTCGGCCAGGCGGTTCTGGCGGCTCTGCTCCAGCGCCTGCGCGGCGACGGCACCGCCGACGGCGGCGACGGAGGCAAACAACTCTGGACGCTGGGCGGGATCAAACGGCATACGCGACTCGAAGACAACGGCCCCGACCGCCCTGCCGCCGGACAAGAGCGGCGCAATCTTGGAGCGGCCCAGATCAATGTCGAAGTCGATCTGCTCGAAGAGCCAACCGCTGTGTTCGGCGGCTTCAGCGATTACGAATGCACGCTGAAGGGGCGCTGCGATAGGTTCGGTTCCGGCCGGCACATCAACCAGGGCATCACCGGTACGGCCGCGGCTGTCGACGGTGACTGCTTCTATGATGGGCTCTTCGGCATCTTCGACGACATAGACGCAGACGGGGCCGGTCTGGTAATGCTTCTGCCATTGCACGGCGAAGCGAGTGATGACATCGAAGGGGGTGTCACCAGGGCGGGCCTGTTTCAGAAAGTCCGAGACGAATTCCATCTGGGCGGCCCCGGCGGCGGTTTGCATGTGGGCGGCAGAGACATTCGTGTGGTCGGCGGCCAGGCGCGCGGCGGTTTCGGAAATGAGATCGCACCAGGCAATCGTCCCCCCCGGCTCGCCAAGGCCCAACAGCTTACTCCGTTCGGTGACGGTCTCCGGAAGTTTCTGGCGGATGGCCTCGACCTGTTCGGCGGACAGTCCCAGCAGTTCACACGCGCGTGCAACCGAGGCGGGCGCATCGCAACTGCCGGAGGCGCCGATCTGCGCCTGACGCGCGACAATGTCGGCGACCTGCACAGCCAGCGCCAGGCGCGCGGCAGGCATCTTTTCCGCGATGACTTCGGCGTCACTGTGGTGCAGCCAGATGGCACGGACAATTTCGTCCGGCAGACGCCATTTTTCCGCGAGGCGCTTACCGATGATGGCATGGTCGAGGCCTAAGTGTTCTTTTTCGACCTCGCATAGCGATGCTTTCTGCGACGCGGCCTGTTCGACCATCTTGACGAAGCTTTTCGGCATGACTTCATCGACAGCCAGCTTGCCAATATCGTGGAGAAGACCCGCCGAGAAAGCGAGGGGCCGGTCCTTGGGGTCAAGGACGGCATCCGCGATCATCTTGGTGCAGCAGGCGACGGCCAGGCCGTGCAGGGCAAGTTGCTTGCGCGGCAGGAGCCGACTGTTATCCGGGTCGAAGTCGGTATCGAAGCCCTGTGCCACCTTGACCGAAAGCACGGCATCGCGAACAGCGGTGCGTGGGAGTTTGGCAACCGCTTCGGCGACCGTGGGCGTATCATCCTTGAAGATGAGACCCTTGTCATGAGCCAGCGAAAGAATCTTCGCCGTCAGCGCAGCATCGGACTCGATGATGTCGGCCAGCGCAGCCTGGCTGACGCCTTCGGCGCCAAGCTGCGAGAGAAATACAGCGGCCACCTCGGGCAGTGTCGAGACTGAATTAAGACGTCGGATAACCAACTCTACCTGGCGTGCCACAATAGCGGCGCCTTTTGATTTAGCCATCACAAATCCCTTCTCCTGCGGTTATTGCAGTTGTAAAACACCGGCGATCTTATCGACGAGTTCCACGATATCGAATGGTTTCTTGACAAAGGCCTCGGCGCCGGCGGCGAGGAGGCTTTCGATTTCACTTTCGTTGACGACACCACTGACGATAATGATTTTCGTATTGTTGTATTCCGGATTGCGGCGGATCGTCTGGCAAACGATGTTTCCGTTGACGTCAGGAAGCATGTAGTCGAGGATGATGAGATCAGGGCCAAACTGCTGTGTCATGATGCCTGCCTCATAGCCGCTGGAGGCGGTGCGGATGTCGAAGCGGCCGTCACGCGAGAGGACATCGACCATGAGTTCGACGATTTCGGCGTCGTCGTCGACAATGAGGATTCTCTTCTTGCCGCGCTCGATACCGTCCATGGGCATGTTGTTTTCGCGCATGAACCTGATGAGACTTTCGCGGGGGATGCGTCGGAATCGTGAACCGGGAATGCGAAAGCCCGCAAGCCGGCCGGAGTCGAAACAGCGGATAATGGTCTGCTGGCTGACGTTGCAGATCTCCGCGGCCTCACCCGTGGTCAACAAATCCTTTATTTTATCCATCTTCGTCTCCTTACTTAAATGAGGACAGGAGCAGGCCTCCCACCTTGTCTCTTTCGCCCAATTTAACCATCGGATATGGGACGTGTCAAGGTTGAAATTTTAAAGAAAAAAACAGCCTCAGAGTATTGGCGACTGCGTTTTTATCAGGCGTTGATCAGCTTGTACGATGGAATGTAACGTGCGGCGGGGCAAGCATTTAGCCCAAGTTCCGCAGTCTGACCTGAAAGCGTGATTTTTGCATTTTTTTTCGGCGGTGGATGCCCTTTATTGGCTGCCCGAACGCGGTCTTGCTTTCTCGTGACTGTTCCAATTGTCCGAAACGCCGATGTAGGGCTTGCTGAATAAGTCTCTTTCTGCTCTTTTAACCTGGAGAGACGGCTT
>DAOTMV010000110.1:0-4153 GCA_035450485.1 Anaerohalosphaeraceae bacterium
TGTCAGAAAGCTTAACAATTCCATGACCGTTTACACAGTTCTTTTCACACCCTCCGGGGCACAACGACTGGTCGTCCGTACAACTGCCGTTCGTGCAGACGTCGCATTCTCCCGTGCACAGCGAATCGTCATCCGTGCAACTGCCGCTCGTGCAGACATCGCACTCGCCGGTACACAGCGAATCGTCGTCCGTACAACTGCCGTCCGTGCAGACATCGCACTCGCCCGTACACAGCGAATCGTCGTCTTCGCAGCTTCCGCTGGAACAAACGTCGCAGTCCCCCGTGCACAGGCTGTCGTCATCCTCGCAGTAGCCCTCGGCCGTGTTGCACGTCGGTGCGCATTCCTCGGTACAGTCTTCATCACTTGTGCAGCCCGTCTTGCACACGTTGTCAGAAGTGTCGCACACCTCCCCGGACTCGCAATCCCCGTTGTCGACACATTCGACACAAGTGAAATCGCTCTCCTTGCACACTTCGCCGTCACTGCACTCACCGTCGTCGGCCACGCACGATCCGCTTGAGCAGACATCACATTCGCCCGTGCACAGGCTGTCGTCATCCTCGCAGTAGCCTTCGGCCTCATTACACGTCGGTGCGCATTCCTCGGTACAATCCTCGTCGTCCGTACAGCCTTCCTTACAGAGCCCCTCTGTCGTGTCGCATACTTCTGTGGGCTCGCAGTCGTCATTATCCGCACATTCTATGCACGTGAAATCGTCTTCCCTGCATATTTCTCCTTCTTCGCATTCCTCGTCGTCGGCCACACAGGTTCCCTCCGAGCAGACGTCACATTCGCCCGTGCACAGGCTGTCGTCGTCTTCGCAGTAACCTTCGGCCTCGTTACAAGTCGGTGCACATTCACCCGTGCAGTCGTCGTCATCATCGCATTCCACACACTGGCCATCGTTGCAGACCGGATCCTGCCCCTCGTCATCGCATCGAAAATCGCAGTCGCCTCCCTCGCAATCTTCGCAGCCGCTCTGGTCGCACAACGAATCATCGTCATAGCACTCCATCTCATCCGTGTCGCACACGTCGCACTCCTTGATGCAAAACTCCGCATCCGGCGAGCAACTGCATGGCGAACCCCCGCATCGGCCGCACGTCCCGCAATCGGAATCCTCGTCGCACGTCGAACCTGAATCCAACACACACTCCCCGGTATCCAGGGGCCCCTCCCAATGCATACATGGTCCGCAATCCGGCTCACAAGCCGGCGCCTCGGACAACAGCACCTGCAATGAAAGAACACACAAAACGGCGATACAAACAACTCGGAATCCGGCAAATTGGGCTTTCTTCATCACTGCTGCCCTCCCAACTCCGCCGCCGCGGCCGCCGCTCGCGCCCCTAACGCTGTATCCCCCCAGTCCGCCGCAAACGCCTTAAAGGCAAGGACCGCCATCTCCTTCTGCCCCATGTACCTGTAAGCCTGTGCAAGATAGTACATGGCCTTCGGCACCTTCTCTCCCGACGGACTTCCCTTGACAATCTCCTCATAAATCCCCGCCGCCTTTTCCCAATGGTTACTCTTAAAGTAGATCATCCCCAACTGAGATTGCGCGCTGTCCGCCATCGCGCTGCCAGGATACTTTTCAAAAAGGTCCAGGAAAGCCTTCTCGCTCTTCGCATCCGCCTCCTCGGCCGGAATCGCCTTGTCCCACTTTAGCTTTGTAGTGAACGTCCCGACCCAGTACAGACTGCTCCACGCCAAGTGATGTTCCGGCCAGTTGTCCACTACAGCCTGATGATATTCCACCGCCTTGCCGAAGTCTCCCAGCCGACTGTACAGATCTGCAGTCATGTAGTAGGCATCAGCCGTGAATACTGCATCGAATGGCGCATCCTTCATTACCTTGTCAAAGATCATGCTGGCTTTGCCAAACTGCGCCTTTTTCCAATTCTTATCTTCCGGCTTCCACTTCGACGCCCCCGCGAAGTAGTAGATTTCACCTAACCGACATAGCGCGCCTGTCATCTGCGGAACAGCCGCAAACTCATTCATGAACCCATCAATCGAGGCAGCAATCGTGGCTGGCAGGTCTTCAGTTATTACCGCACCAGCAGCATCTTGCTCAATCTCAATACCGATCAGACGCTGATTCGCCCAAATGTAGCTGGGCGTATCGCGATACGTGGCCTTTACAGCGTCGTATAATTGCCGCGCCCTACCATAGTTCTTCATCCAGCCGTATTTGTCGCCAATTTGCACGAGCGCAGCCGCCACAGTCTCTTCTGACTCGAAGTGCACCTTAAGCTTTTCGATCCCCGCCGCCGCCAACCGGTAAACCTCCAGCGCCCGGTCGAACTGCTTCAAATCGCAATACCTGTCACCAATCTCCAACAGCGACTCCGGTGTCGCATCGGCCGTCGCAAACATCGTCGACAACACCTCAATCGCCGCCGCCGCCCCGGGTTCATCACCGGCCTCAATCAGCATCAAGCAGATATTCTTCTGTGCCCATGCAGCTTCGTTTCGATCTGCGTGGTCAGCTACCATGTATTGGTTGATCTCCATGGCGATTTCGCGGCGGCCGGCTTTGGCAAACTCCTCGCCCATCTGCACCGCCGCCAGCGGCATCCATTCATGTTCGGCCAACTCACTCATCATCCTCCACACCGTCTCGGCCGCCCCCTCAACATCGTTCCGTCTGAGCTGCGTCAAGCACAGCGCCTTGCGTGCATCCAGATAGTCAGGGTCATGCGCCACCGCGTGCTCGTAAGCCAACAAAGCCCGGTCGTACTTTCCGGCAGCTCTGTATCTATCGCCGATCTCTTTGAGCGCACCCGGAGTCGTGCTCACCGACTTGAACTTCGTGATCAGCGTGTCGAGCGCAGCGGCCGCCTCAGCATCGTCGCCTGCGTCAATGAGCATGGTGCAGATGTTCTTCTGGGCCCATACCGTCGCCTCGTTGTCGGCGTGGTTATCAACCAGGTAGCGGTAGATCTCCAAGGCCATGTCGGGCTGCCGGGCCTTGGCCAACTCCTCGGCGACCTGCACCGCCGCCAGCGGCATTCCTGAGTCCTTCGCAAGATCGCCAATCATCTCCCATACGACCTCCACCGCTGCCTCAGCGTCGTCAAGTTTGAGATGTGTCTGGCACACGGCCTTCCGTGCATCGAGACTGTTCGGATCGTACGCCGCTGCATACTGGTATGCTTGCAGGGCATTTTCGTATCTCTTCGCGTCCCGGTACCGGTCCCCCACCTCCATCAGTGCGCTTGGAGTGGTCGGCGCTGACTTGAACTTCGTGATCAGCGTGTCGAGCGCAGCGGCCGCCTCAGCATCGTCGCCCGCGTCAATGAGCATCGTGCAGATGTTCTTCTGCGCCCAGACGGTCGCCTCATTATCCGCATAATTCTCCAGCATCGAATGGTAAATTTCTAAAGCTATGTCGCGATGTCCGGCCTTGAAAAAAGCCTCGCCGATCTGGATCGCAGCCAGCGGCATCCCGGGATCGTCGTCGAAATCGCCGATCAGCCGCCAGACGCCGTCGACGGTTTCCTGCACGTCGTTGCGTTCGAGGGCCATCATGCACAAGTGAAGCTGCGACCACCTGGCGAACTCGTCACCCGGATAGCGGACAAGCGTTTCGCGATAAACCTGCTGCGCTTCGGCAATTTTACCCTCGTTCCGCCACGCGTCGCCGATATTGCACAACGCCCGCGAAGCGCCCGGCACGCTGCCGAACTGATTGAGCAGTTCCGCCGTCGCGGCCGCGGCCTGGGCGTCTTGCCCTGTCAGAATGTATGAGCGAACAATCGCATCTTTGACGCGAATCGCAATAGAATCGTAAGGCGTCTCGAGGAGCACGGCATTGCAGTATGCCTCCAACTTTGCATAGCGCTTTGCATCCAAATACTCGCGGATCGCCTGCTCCACATCCGCAATTGCAGCCGCTTCCGCCGCCCGCGCCGCCTCAGCCGCCGCAGTTTCTGCCTCAAGATCAACAGTGACTTCACTGCTTTGGCCCGGACCAGGCGTCTTTGCCATGCTCATCACGCCCGCCCAGTAGAGAACAACCCCCAAAACAGCACCTGCAATGATTACCCAGCCTGCAATCCTCCCGGCCCGAAGAATGGTACGCGCCATGCTCTTTTCCTCCCTTTGTCAGAACACTTGACTGCTGACCAATCTCAGGGGTGCCTAC
>DAOTMV010000111.1:0-2470 GCA_035450485.1 Anaerohalosphaeraceae bacterium
GGAACACGATCGTTAAAGCCAAGGGCCTGCTGGCTATCCTGGCGGCGATCCAGCCGCAGGCCCCGGGCTATGGGAGCGTGTATCAGTTGAATCGGCTGGGCCAGCGCAGCCAGGTGACGGCGGACGAGATCGAGCGGGCCCGCCGATGCGTCAACGATTGCGTGGGCAACCCGCCCCGAGCCCCGACGGTGGCCGAGTGCCTGGAGGCCCTGGCGCCTCTGGCCCGCATGCCTCGCGACTATCTGAACCCCAACAAGCAGGCCGTGCAGTTCGCCTTTCCGGACGGCAACGGCAAGAGCGTCGAGGTGACGATCGAGCAGATCGAAGCGGCCGACCGGCTCCGTGCGGCCGGCGGCCTGTAACGCGAACGGACACAGACGAAACCACAGACGATGACGAAAGAGTATGACTGAGAACCCGAACATTCCGGTAATTCCTGCTGGGCCGGGTCCCCTGCCGGCGCCGGCGCCGGCTTCGCCGGGTCCCATGACGATCAGTATCGACGGCCTGGACGCCGAGCTCAGGAATAATAAGACGATCGCCGGCCTGGCGGGCCAGCCCGTACAGAAGGCCCTGAAGATGCTGGCTGATGCCGAGGCGATGATCGGCCGCAAGGGCGTGATCCTGCCCAAAGGGCCCGACGACAAGGAGGGCCTGGCCGCGTTTCGCAAGGCAATTGGCGTTCCGGACTCGCCGGACAAGTACCCGGCCCCCAAGATCCCTGAGGGCCTGACGGTCGATGAGGCGACGGACAAGCAGCTCCGCGCCTGGGCCCTGGAGCTGGGCTGGACTCCCGACCAGTTCACCGGCTTCGCCGAGCGGGTCGCGGCCTGGAATGTCGCCACCCAACGGCAGCAGCAGCAGGAGCAGCAGGCCGCCCTGGATGCGGCGAAAGCGGCTTTGAAAACGGAGTTGGGCCCGGCGTACGAGGCCCAGGTGCAACTGGCCAACACGGCAGCGGCGGCCTTCGCCGACGAAAAGGACCTGGCGGCCTTGGCCGACGCGGGCATGCTGGAGCACCCTGCGTTCCTGAAGCTGATGGCTAAAGTCGGTCAGGCGGTCGCTCCGGACCGTCTGTCGCAACAGAAGACCGGCCAAGTCGATTCGGGAGGCCTTCAGAGCAAGATCGACGAGTTGATGCGGTCGCCGGCGTACCTGACCGAACGCGGTCCGGCGCACGATCGCGTGCTCGATGAGTTGCTGCGCCTGCGGAACCAGATGGCCGCAGCACGAAAGAAGTGACGATCGATAGAGTGTCCCGCGGCCGGGGAGCCTTACCGGTCCGGCCGAATGGGGAACCGCAAATGCGGGCAGCCTCGGACATTCCGGGGTCCGCAGCCGGGCGCGGCAAAACGCAAACGGTAGGGTCCGTTTCTGAGGTGTGACGCCGGTCACATGTCACGCCGACGATCGGGGAGCTCTCCAGTGTCGGCCCTTGAGGCCGAGAATTTCCTAACCTATGTTTGATTGGAGAGTTCTCCGATGTCCTACACTGTCACCCAAGCGATGACCGAGCAATTCTCGGCGTCGGTCATCATGCTCAGCCAGCAAAAGACCTCCCGCCTGCAGCAGGCCTGCCAGGTGGCCCAGGTGGTGGGCAAATCGTTTTATGCCGAGCGCCTCGGCACGGCGGAAATGCGAGAGCGGACCGCCCGGCACGCAGACATCCCGTTATCGGAGTTCGAGCACTCCCGGCGCAAGGGCACCATTCATGACATGGCCTGCCGCCACCTGATCGACCGGGCCGACACCGAGAAGATGATCATCGATCCGCACGGCAAGTACGTCCAGAACTGTGTGGCCGCGGCCAATCGCGCCAAGGACATGTGGATCATCGAGGCCCTGGGCGGCGTCGCCCACGGCGGAGAGGCCGGGACCACGCTCATCAACAACTACGACGTCGGCGAGTGCCGGATCATCAATGGCGACGGGACGGTGGTCGCCGCCGGATCGAACGCCTCGAACACGACCGAGACCGCGTTGACGTACTCCAAGCTCGTGACGGCCAAGAACCTGCTGGATGCCGCGGAGATCGATCCCGACCGACGTCGGTACCTCGTGACCAACAACTACAACATCAACAACCTGCTGGAGGACAAGACGCTCAGCGGCGATGAAATGAAGGTGGTACGTGACATCAAGACCGGCCGGATCGAGCAGATCCTGGGCTTCTTCGTCATCCCGATCGAGTACCGCGCCACGGGCACCGGCCTGCGAATGCACTCCATCGACACCAACTGCATCCGCAGTTACGCCTTCGCCGAAGGCGCAGTGACCTTCGGGATCGGCGGCGATGTGCGGACCGTCATCGAACGCATCCCGGAGAAGGACGCCGATCAGGTGCTGTGCACCCTCGAGGTCGGCGCCGAACGCAATGAAGGCCCGGCCGTCGTCGAGATCCTGCTCAAGGCCGCGCCCTGATGAAGTGACAACCGATCAATAGTCCGGTCCCCTCAGGACCGTAAAGAAA
>DAOTMV010000111.1:2570-3998 GCA_035450485.1 Anaerohalosphaeraceae bacterium
CCCTGATGAAGTGACAACCGATCAATAGTCCGGTCCCCTCAGGACCGTAAAGAAATGAAGGCCCGGCCGTCGTCGAGATCCTGCTCAAGGCCGCGCCCTGATGAAGTGACAACCGATCAATAGTCCGGTCCCCTCAGGACCGTAAAGAAAGGAACGAATAACGAATATGGCTACAAAATACGGCACCAACGCGACCATTCTGGCGTCCCTGACGCCCAGCAACCTGCTCAAGGCCGAGCAGTCCGGGGGCGTTGTGCGGTCGATGACCGAAGAGTATACCGGGGCCCGTGTCGTCAGCGGCGACATCATCTATCTGGGCAAGATGCCCAAGGGGGCCATTCCGCTGTTCGGTGTGATCCGCTACAACGGCAGCGACACCGGCATTTTGAAGATCGGCTATACCGGGGATATCGACGCGCTGGGCACCACGACGGCGCTGGCGACGACCAAAACGCAAGTGCTCTACCCCGCACGGGAACAGATCAATAAGCCCCTGACGAACGATACCGACATCTACGCCACGATGGGCATCAACTCGGCCCATGCCCTGGCCACCACCGACACGGTGGACATCCACTATCTGTACGCGAAGGAATAAGATGGACAAGCTGCTCGTCGTGCTCCCGGCGCCCCGTCATCCCCTGGTGGACGGGCGCGTGACGCTCTGGCTGGCGGCCCTGTGTCGCCGGTACTCGAACGTCGATGTGGCCAACCCTTGTGGGGATAGCTGCGACGCCAACCGCAACGCGGCGATCGCCGAGGCCCTGGCCCGGGAGCCCTACGTGCGGCACTTCTTCTTCCTGGACTCCGACACCGTGCCGCCGCCCGACGCGGTGGAGCGGCTGCTGGCCCTCCGGGCCCCGGTGGCCTGCGGTGTGACTCCGATCCGGCGGCGCGGAGCGAGATTCTGGAACATCCGCGCCGACGCCCCCGGCGACTGGTGGCCCAGGGATGTGCCGTTGCCTGCAAGGCCTTTCCCGGTCCGGCACGTCGGCGGTACCACCGTCCTGGTCGAACGCGGCGTCTTGGATCATCTGGGCTATCCCTGGTTCTTTCGAGAATACGTGGATCAGCCTGTCGAGGACTTGGAGTACGTCAAGCGGTCCGGGGACGTGTTCTTCTCCGATCGCGTGCACGCGTGCGGCTATCGGATCCTGTGCGATCCGAGCGTGCGGTGCCACCATTACAAGGTGACGGACCTGCTCGATGACGATGATCTTTCGTCTGTGGGGCCGGCGGCGGCGGGTCCTGCGTCGTCGCCGGCCCGTTGTGACCCGCCGGGCGAGTTCGAGCGGCTGTGCCGGGAGATCGAATCGCTCAGCCGGGTGTGACCCGATTGACCGTATTGACCTTATTGACCGGAGTGACTATGACGATGCGTCCACGATTCCGCGATTTTACGATCTGTCTGCTGGTGTTTGCGGCGGC
>DAOTMV010000112.1:0-3920 GCA_035450485.1 Anaerohalosphaeraceae bacterium
GTTCTGTCGCGGCGAGATCGCTTTTCTGGAATTCGCAAAACGCCTTGAAGGAAAGGCATAATGCAATGCGGGCGCGTGGTATGCAACGCTGGACCGCACCTTAGAGGAGGTTCCAGCGGCGCTCGATACGGGCTACCTGGTCATCCAGCCGGTGCCGACGTCGCCAAAGTATTTCGATGCGTGGCCGGGGCGCGGGTGGTAAGTCTCGATTCTGTCAACTGAGAATAGAGTGTCCTTTCGTCCAACGCGGGCGCGGCTCCGCCCTGTCGCGCCCGCGTATTTTTCTTGAGAACCCGCGAGGCGGGATAGTGCAGCGGCGAACGGGCCTTGGTCCGGCTCATTGTGCCAACCGACCGGAGATCGTCGATCCTGGGGCAATCTGGTGCGTTTTTGGAAAGTGAAGAGTGGCGAGCGGGTGGGACTACTCGAAACCGATCTCCACGCAAATGTTTTTTGAACATCCGGCGAGCAAGCGGCTTCTTCGCGAAGAGGAAATCGTAAGCCTCAAGATGAATTCACTGCGCCCGTGGGAGATCGACAAGCAGCTTAAGCCGCACCCCGTCGACATTTACGCCGACCAGGAAAAGGACTTAGAGCGGGTCAGCCGGTACATCGATTACGTTACGAAGGACCGCACCTTCATGGGCAAGGTCGCCCAGGGCGCCAGCGTTCTCCCCACATGGATGCTTGAGTTTGCCATGTCCGGCGGGATGGCGAAGGTCGGGAGTACGGCGACAAAAGCGACGATGCTTAAGCTGCTTCAGAAGCACGCGACGACCAAGGCAGGGCAAGCGGCGCTGAGGGCCGCAGGCTGGACGGGCGGCGCGATCACGCGGGCGTCGATAGGTCTTGCCCCCAGGGTGGCGGAGAAGACCGCGACGCGGCAACTGGAGGCCGAGGCGGGCTTCCGGCAGCCGGAGAATTGGGCGACATCGTTCGCTAAGGCGTGGGGCGACACGGTTATCGAGTCGGCTTCTGAAGAGGCGGGCGGCGCGATCACAAAGGGCCTTGGCGCTGTGGCCGGCAAGCTGCCGTTCGGTTCGAAATTCGTCAACGGTCTGCGCTCCGCGTGGATGAAGGCGACCGGCGGCGCTGCCGACGACTTCGCCCGCAAGATCATGACGAAGGCCGGATACTCCAACATCATCGGCGAAATCGGCGAAGAGCGGTTGGGCACCGTGCTTCGCGCCCTGACCGACGTAGAAGATTTCGGCGCAGGCGATGGCGCTAACATGTACCAGCGTTTACGGGCCGGTCTGACCGAGGACATAAAGAATCTTCGCGTCGAGGCCGCTGTCCTGTCCGTACCGATGGCCGTCCAGGGCGGCATGTCCAGGCTCGCCACGTCGCCCGCTGCCACGCAAGCGGGAGCCCGTCCGATGGTTGATACCCCCGCGGCCGCCAAGAGCGCCACAGGGCCCACAGAGGCCCCCGCGAAGACAGAGGCGACGGGCGTCCAGGGGGAGAAGAAAGATATCGTCGCCCCAGAGGTTAAGCCTGGGCCGTCGACGGTAGCAGGACCCCCTGCCGCGCCTGCCACCACCGAGACAGGTACAACCGGCGAGCCAGGGCCAACATCCGAGCCCCCCGATATCGCCACCGCCAACACCGCCACAGAGGTCGACGAGGCAATACTGAAACTCACATCAGCAAGACAAGCGGATTTAGAGCGGGACCGCAAAAAGCCGAAAATGATTTCGCTTGACGACCTCACAGCCAAGTCATACGATACAGATGTCATTAAGGAACAGATTGATGAAATCACAGCCCGCAAAATCAAATCACATCCAGCCCTCAAAGGCCATGCAGGACTTTATTTCCGCGACGCGGGATCGGGCCATGCGGGCTCTGGACGAGGCCAGCAGGCGGTGGCGCGAACAGCAGCAGGCCAAGAGGGCCGCGAAGAAGAAGCAGGAACCGCCGACCGCGTAGGTGGGCAATCGGATTCGACTGCCACCGAGAAACTTACCACTTCCCCCGACGCCACCCTCGCCACTAAGATCGCCAAACGTCTCGACTCCGACAAGATCATCAGCCCGCAGGAACTTCGGGCGATGGCCGACACTGCGTACGGCAAAACCCGAGCGGAAGGCGGATATGGCATTTCAGACGCCTACGACGCGATGGAGACCGGAGTCAACAAGTACCTGGAAGGCAAGACCAATCCCGCGGGCGACATGGAAGCAGCCAAAGCCGACGTTCAGACGATCACTGCTGTCCTAAAGAAGATTCCCATGCAGAAGGCAAGAAGCGGCGAAAAGGATGCGATGCAGCAGTTCAGCACGCCGCCGCATTATGCCTATGGCGTAGCATGGGTGGCCAACATCGGCCCTAACGACGTGGTTTTGGAACCAGAAGCGGGAACGGGAAGCCTGCTGGTTCAGGCCGCCAATGCCAACCCGAAAGCCGTCTACGGTAACGAACTGAGCCAACGCCGGGCAGAGTTATTGCGGCAGTTCAAAACTAAAGAAATCTTCACCGAAGATGCCGAGCAGATCCACAACATCCTCGATATCAAGCCGACGGTCATCCTGATGAACCCTCCGTTTTCCAGAGCGGCACAGCGAATGGGCGACAAGAAGATCATCGGCACGGACCGCAAACATATCGACGCCTCTTTGGAATTGCTGGCCGAAGGCGGGCGGCTGGTGGCAATCATGGGGCGGCCACTGATGGAGAACAAGGGCGAAAGCGCCGGGTTCAACAAGTGGATGGACGGCCTCAAGAAAAAGTACAATGTCCGCGCCAATGTGTATGTTGGCAGGGATATTTACAAGAAGTATGGAACCAGTTTTCCAACCCGTGTTCTCGTTATTGACAAGACCGGCCCCACTACGGGCGATGTGCTGGGGGGTACGGTTGACACGGTTGATGATTTAATGTATACTCTACAAGGAGTTAGAAATGACCGACAACCCATTACAACAAGTCAACCGGACGACGTTGGGGCGGGTCTGCAAAAAGCTCCTGCAACAACTAGGACTTCAACCCAGCCCCGACTGCCCGTACAGTCTGCAACTGACGTTGTGGGGACTGGAGAATCTCAAGATGATCGGCCCGTGGAAAGCCGACCAGTCCGCCCTGTTGGAACAGGCCAAGGTGATGTACAACTGGAAGCCGGGCAGGGTTCACCAACTGCTGACCGACCAGATCAGCAGCCGGGAGGCATTGAAACTCAATCCGCAACGAGCAGCAGCACGGATGATCGAAAACCTGTATTACTGGCGATTCCGAAGCGGCAAAGACAGGTAAAAGAGATCAGCGACTCAATTTTCGAGCCATATCGCCCCGCCGCATTGACCGTCAAGGGAGCCAAGCCCCACCCAGGATCGCTGGCCGAATCAGCGGCATTCCAGCCGTTGGAATAGCCGTGCAGTTGATTGCAAATAAAGATTGGGCGGGAAGGCCGATAGTTCCGATGTCAGCCCAAGGAAGGCTTCCGGCAGACCAGTACGGCCCATACACAACCGAACTTATGAAACACATCGGCAAGGCCCTGAATGTTTCGCCTGCCAAGCTGGAATATGCGGTCGATAATTTGTCAGGCGGCCTATACCGGCGAACCATTAGAGCGGCTGAGGTTATAGCCGGACAAAGGGACTACGAAACCGGTCTGAGCGATATGCCGGTACTCGGAACGCTTTTCACACGAGACCCCTACGCCCCGCAGGCCCAAATTGAGCGGTTTTACAAGCGACGAGATGCCCTGAATCGCAAATACCAATCAAAGGCAATCACCAAGCCGGAAACGAGAGAACGGGCGGCGTATAATAAAATTGAGGATATGCTTAGCCTGTATTGGAAGAAACTGCACAATGCAAAAACAATTGAAGAACGAAAGGAAATTTATGGCAAAATCGGGAAATTAGTGGAAAAGGCGGAAGGATTTACGGCCCGAACAAATAGCCAAAAAGAGCAAT
>DAOTMV010000113.1:0-3903 GCA_035450485.1 Anaerohalosphaeraceae bacterium
CGCTTTCGGGGTCTAACCTTCTTCCCGTGAAGAAGTATGGATTGCCTGCCGCAGAAGGTGCGGAGGAGTCGGAGGGCTTGCCGTAAACATCGTACAGGTAGAACTCTCTATCGCTTTCGCGCTGGAACCTTCCGCCGACGATACCGACTGCCGATCCCAAGGCGTCTTTCAGATAATAGAAGCGGGTTTCCTTGGTGGCAGGTAGCGACGCTCCGTCCGCTGCCAGGACGGCGAAGTCGTTGAAGTCGACGACGCCGCTGCTGTCGTAATCATACGTGGTATTGCTGGTGAGCCAGTCCTCACAGAACGCAGACAACTCAGCGACGTCGTTCGGGTCAAACGACTTCTCCGGCAGGAACATAGTCAGCACTTCATCGATGCCGTTGCCGTACACGAACGACCGGGCAAATGCCTCATCTTCTCCGGCAGGCTTCTCGTATTCGGCAATGACTTGGCCGAAAACCGTAGACAGACACACCGCGAGAATGACGAGTCGGAATATGGCTCCTGACACCGTTATCATCTCACGTGGTCATTTACTGGGAAATTTCTCATCGTACATCTTTTCAAATTCTTCTTCAGTTAACGGCACATCAACCATCTTGAAGTCATCGTCCAAAGCAGGCGAAACAACCGAGTTGTCGATTAGTGTAGCCAAAAAATCTCTGCCTAACGAATGACCATAGGAAAAAGAGCAAAATGTTGGCTTGTCCTTCACCAGGAGGAACAAATCCAATGCATATTTCCGTTGCGGATCGTACTCATACAGAAGCATGTACAAGAAGATCTGCCTGTAAGGATCAGCCACTGAAACAGCACGCAGAAGCTTATTATGGGCATAGTTCTTGTACTTCAGGTTCCCTGTTCATTGACTTTCTGTAAAACCACAAAACACCAGTAATCGTCAGCATTAGCCACACAGTAGTTGATGCTCCTCCTGGAGTGAGCCAGGTGTTCCACAATAGCTTTCGTTCGTGATTCAGAACACCATCGCCCAAGGAGAACAACCTTGATAAAAATAGTCCTTCACAAGAAACAATGCACACAACGTCAGGACGACACACGCCAGCACCACCGCATTCATCTTCTTCTTCACTGTCTATTCCTTGCCCAAGTCAGGGATATTAGTGGGAACCTTCTCACCATACATCTTTTCAAACTCGTCCTTTGTTAATGGGATTTCGATTACATTAAAATCATCATCGAACTGTGGGTGTATAATCCCCTGTGTCTCAGGACTGCCAACAAGACGAGCGAGATAGCTGCGCCCCGAAGTGATCGCATTGAATAAGTATCGATTGCTCGTTTTGTCCTTGACGAGCAAGAACAGTTCTACAGCAAATTCCTTTTGACCGGAATACTCATGCAAAAGCATGTTGCTATATATCTTCTCTGGTATATCGGGGCGGGCAGCCTTTTGAAGCAAGCGGTCGTATATATAATCCCGATACTCATAGTCTTTCGCTGTCCATAGTATTTGATAGCAGCAATAATCACACAGATCTGACAAACAATAATCAATACTTCTCTTGGACTGAGCCAGATTTTCCACAATAGCTTTCATTCGTGCTTCTGAGCACCACCGTCCGGGATGCCATCGTCCAGGGAGAACAACCTTAATATAGAAATAATCCTTTGCAAGGAACAATGCACACAACGTCAGGACGACACACGCGAGCAGTACCGTCATGAGCTTCTTTGATTTCTTCATAGTATCTCCTACGTTAATGTTTGTGCCACTTACCGTCAGGCCCCTTTTGCCAGCGGTCGCTAAAGATGCCTATCAACGGCCATACTCTACTGGACCAATTCGCCATCCAATGTCCTGCCCAACTTTCGACAGGGATATTGTCCACCTCTGTAATCCGCAAGCCATTGTTGTGCATTATGGCCATAGCGCGCAACAAACACTCAGGGATTTCGGCGTTCACAATCTGTTGGCAGTCCTGTTTCCTACTGTCGCATTGAGTCGCCATGCAAAAACTGCCGATATCGCAGCCATTAGCGATATCCTTGGTGAAGCTACCGGAAAGCGCATTGTCGCTTGACTTCTTGCACAGGTCATCAAGATATACTCGCACCAATTTCCCAACGGCGTCGACACTTGATTCGGTGTCCCGCAGTTTGTCAATAGTTGGCTGGTAATCGTATGATTCAACACGTGAGTGGCAGGAAATGCTGCTTAAATTCGTGTACTGAAATGTATCACCAAAGACTCTGTGTTGTTCCGCTGTTGTGGGTCGAATCTGACCGGGACCATAGGAGACCCCTGGTGAGCTAATGAAACTTTCAAGAAACTGCTCGAAGCGGGAATAGTCAATCAGTTCGTTCAACAGCAGTCCCGCCAGGAGTTGCTTGGGAACACAATACTTGTTCGCCGCCTGGTCAATGAGACCACCGATTTCATCTTTGACCTTGAAGAAGTATTTTGATGGATCTGGATTTTGAGCGGGGTCCCAGAATTCACGTGAGTTTCCAAATGCGTGGGAAAGATCATATTTCTTGAACCCCCACGGATCGACCCAGTTGACGGGGTTCGACATGACGTATTCGTAGAGATTCATCGAGTCGACATAGCCCACGGGGTCCGTTTGGATGAATCTGCCTGTCTCCGGGTCGTAGGTTCTGGCCCGGAAGTAATACAGGCCGCTTTCGGGGTCGCGGCGTCTTCCCGTAAAGAAGTACGGATTGCCAGCCGCAGAGGGCACGGAAGCGTCGGCGGGCTTGCCGTAGACATCGTACAGGTAGAACTCTCTATCGCTTACCCGCTGGAACCTGCCGCCGACGATGCCGACTACGGAACCGAGAGCGTCCTTGAGGTAGTAGAAACGGGTTTCCTTTGTCGTGGGCAGCGACGCTCCATCGGCCGCCAATACGGCAAAGTCGTTGAAGTCCACGACGCCGCTGCTGTCGAAATCATACGTGGCGTTGCTCGTGAGCCAGTCCTCACAGAACGCGGCCAGTTCGATGACATCGTTGGGGTCGAAAGACTTCTCTGTCAAGAACATCGCCAGTACTTCGTCGATGCCGTTGCCGTAGACAAACGACCGGGCAAACGCCTCATCGCCGCCGTCGGGTTTTTCGTATTCAACAATGACGCGCCCGAAACTGTCGTAATAGAAGTACGTTGTGAGGTTCTTCTCGCCGTCGTACTTGCTGACCCGCCTGCCCAAGGCGTCATAGCCGTACTGGACCGCGCCGTCGATCTCTGTGAGTCGGTTGCGATAGTCATAGGAATACTGTCTGCCCCACTTGTCCGTTTGCAGATTTCCGTTGTCGTCGTATTCGGGATAGGCGTCCTCAGTGAGCCCCCAGACATATTCGCCGTGGACATGCGTGTACTGACTGTTAAGGTTGTGCGTGTACGTGTATACAAAACCGCTCTTGGCGGCCTCCTGGTAGCGGTTGCCCAAGTGATCGTAGAGGAACCCTTCCGTTGCCGATGCCGGTCCTTCGGGCGCAGACATCATCATCATGCCGCCACCGTCATCGAGGAGGCTTTCTTGAAGCGAAACCGGCTGGGAAGTAATCGAAGTCGTCTGGGCGGTTGTACTGGCAAGCCGCGATTCATGAGCAAGCATGTCAACCTGCTCTACAAGACTGCCATCCTCGTCATAAGAACTGAATACCTTGGATGTCTCGCTGCCTGATGCGTCGTAGCCGATGCTGATGATTAACGTGCCGCCGACCGCCGGATAGAGCGTAAAGAGCGTGATTCGCCCATTGGAGTCGGTGATAACGATACCGATGAGTTCTCCGCTGTCGTTGCGCAACATCTCGTAGGCGCTCTGACTGGCGGGCTCTTCTTCCCCGAACTCGACCAGGGTTACGACCGGCATTTCGCCGTTGTTGTGCTCCTTGACGACCGTATCCAGTCCGGCCTTGATGATGGCGGTATGGACC
>DAOTMV010000114.1:0-3530 GCA_035450485.1 Anaerohalosphaeraceae bacterium
CGCTGTCGTTGACGCCGTCAAAACGCAGTTGGCCGTACCCTGTCCAAAGGGGACCATTGGTAAGCGCCCCAGCGCTGGCATATTCGGAGACGTCGGCAGCGGACGGACCGCTGTAAGTGTCAAACTTCCAGTGGGCGACCTGTCTGCCCGGTTTGTGGAGGTCCATGATTTCGGCTGCAGTCAGGGCGCGGTTGTAGACGCAGACATCGTCGATATAGCCGTTGAAACTGTTGACGCCGCGGCGGCCGCCGATGCACAGGGGCATATTATTGGTGCCGATCTGAAAGTCGGCGGGCTGTGTGGCAATGACCTTGCCGTTGACATAAACTGTCATGATGGCGCCATCGTAGCTTGCGGCAATGTGGTGCCACTCGTTCAAAGGCAGGATGCAATTCGTATTTGTGGCGACGGCGGATCTGCCTCCAGCGGCGCCATCGGAAATAAGCAGCCGGGGCGTGTTGCCGTAACGGCCCAGGTCTATCGCGTACATTTCCCAGGGAGCGTCATAGGCCGTGTGAGGCTTTATGATAAGTTTGGGCCAGTCGTTGTCGTAGGCGTTCAAACGCACCCAGACACCCAGCGTAAAGGCATTCCGTAAGTCGAGATCGGCCGCATCCGGCACTTCGACGTAGTCGTTAGCGCCGTCAAACGCCAGGCCGCTGTAGCCTGCCCAAGCCGGCCCGACGAGACGGCCTGCATGTCCTTTGCCCGATGCGTCCGCGGTGGTTGTGCCCGTGCCCTCGGTGAAGCGCCAAAGCCCCACAAGCCCACTATCATACGTGCCGGTCAGCCTGGTGGGAGGCATCACATTGCCCGCCATGTCCCTGACGTTCGCCACCGTAACACTGTATGTTTCAGCGTGCGTGAGCGGTGACGTAGTAATAATGGCTTCATTCGTTGCGGAATCAAACTGCAGAACATCGGGTGAAACGCCATGTACAGTGTAATTTTCAGGATCGGAGGCGGATGCGGCGTCCACCGGTTTATTGAATCGAACGCGGATCATCTGAGGCTCCAACACCATTGTGGCTGTCGGATGTTCATTGTCAGCGGGAGGCGCCTGCACGGAGAATGATACGCTTCTTGAAGCGGAGCGACCTTCGTCATCTGTTACGGTAAGAGTGATTATGTGGGGACCGGCGGCAAGCGCAGCAATTGCCTGCTTGCCGTTGGCAATTGCAGTGCCTTGGCTGTCTGTCCAAATCCAGTTGACGAGTTGGCCACCATCAGGGTCGTACGACCTTGAACCGTCCAATATGATGGTGGTACGTTGATCATAAGGAATGACGACGTTCGAGCTTGGCTGATCAATCAGAGCAACCGGCGATTGATCAACACCACCCGGTTGGTACTCGTATGCTCCGACTGAAGGTGGATTCTTCCACACCTTTCCTGCAGCATCTCTTGTAAAATCAAAGTCAGGAAAGTCCTCGCTGATACAGCGGCCGCTGGCACTTATGGATGCATCACTTAGTATGCCTTGTATGTTCTTTCCGGCCCCGATCATAAGACTGCCAGGCGGCAAGGTGTAAGGGGCATTGTCAGCCCCGAGCGGGAGAAACAGATCTTCATAAGAGACTGAACGTGCGTCGACTTCACCTGCTCCGAGAGACCAGCCGTTGGCCGCAGTTTGTCTCCATCCATAGGCTTTCCAGATATTGTGGCTTCGCTCACGGAATTCACGCTTGTCAAATCCATTGAGGCCGCTCAGTACGTTGTTGAATATGACGTAGTTTGGGTATGGCACGTTCTCGGCGTTGTTGTTAAGGCTAATGGAACTCATGAGAGTATTGTGCAGGTATACGTGATAACCGTGGGTTGGACCGGAATCATCGGGCCATAGAGAACACGCTTCTTCAACCACATTCGCATAGACGACCACATCCTGTATGGATTGAAGTGCAAGGTTTGAGTTCTGGAAATAGTTGTAGGCTATCAGAATGGTCTTACTATCTATATAGACTGCCATTCCATTGCCGTGAACGCCTGAACTGCCCCGACAGACGTTGTGCAGTAATCGACTGCGCTCCATTGTGGCCATGTATATGTTCGTTCGCTCAGAATCCTTGACGTCACAGCGCTGAATTGTGCCGTTTGAGCCTCTGGCCATGTAGATACCGAACTGACCTACTCGCCGGACTATGCAGTCTTCCACAACAGAGTCTCTCGCCCGCCTGATTGACACGCCAGAATTCCCGCAATCTTCTATGGTGCAATTACGAACCACAATTCCGTCAATGTAGTCTGGGTCGTACTCATAGGCGGTTATCCCTTCGTTTACATAGCCGGCTATCACCAAGCCGTCGATTATTACGTAGCTTCTAAATCGCACACTAATACCTCTTTCTTTTGAGGCGATTGTGATCTCCGAAGACAAATGGTCTTCATCTTTCGGCCAAAGGTAGAAGGTGTAATAGCCATCTTCGTCAGCCGTCAGGGTGTGAAAGAACTCGCCCGGCGAATCCAGAACGTGCGGGTGGTTGGCCATTGAATATGAGTCAGGAACGCTTCCGTAAGAGATCGGCTGGCTCAACGGAACATCGAAGCTAATGGTATGATCAGCCTGGCTGTTGCCGGCTATCGTGCGGCGAACTATGACGTTATTAGCTGCGTGAGAATGAATATCGATCCAAGCCCCGATCCAGTAGTTATCCGGTCTGGACGTGGGTCTTCCTACACCGTCATCGAAAAGGAACTCTGTCAAGCCATAAGAGGATGAGGTGAGTGGATAAAACAATGACGCATCAAGACCGTAACCCAAGACTTGATCTGGGTCTCGGGCAAGCCGCAAATGCGCCCCAGCTTCAAAGAGCATGAACTTTGACGGATCTTTTGGCAAACGAGAGGCGTGTATTCTGAGACGGTAGATGTTCGACCAGTATGGATTTATTACACCTTGCACAATCAGCGAGGTGTCTCCATTCTGGCATCTTTCCCAGCCGGTTACAGGTTCAGTACCATCGAGTATCGGCACCTCGCCAGGAAACGCACGCAAGGTGATCGGATTTGCCTCGGTGCCCTGGACGGTGAGATCTACCGACTCGTTGTACCGGCCGCCGCGAATCAACAATGTGTCGCCGGGTTGCAGGTGCGATTGGCCTTTTTGTATGGTTCGCCAGGGTTTGGCAAGCGTGCCGTTACCAGACATGTCGTTTCCTGTTGTCGAAACGTAATACGTCGCTGCGGTGGCAGACTTGGCGGCTACCAGAACGACTGGCAGCAATGCGGCCACTATGTACAACTGACACAAGCGATCTTTCGGCTGTAACTGACTCATTACTTGCCCCCTTGCCATAGGCGTTTATGCAAGTGTACGTCTTGCTTTTCCATGCACGCATTTCCTTCTAAAACTTAACGAACAAGCCGCGTGGCAGCAAATCGTCGGTGATCTTTTCAAAGGCCGCAAAACGGCGGTAGGAACCGGAATCAACATTATGGGACCCTCTGGAAGTGAAACGAAGTAGTGAGCAACTAATGCCGTTTCCAGTAATACCGTTTCGCGTTTTTTGAAGAATTCATAAGTTCTTATT
>DAOTMV010000115.1:0-3055 GCA_035450485.1 Anaerohalosphaeraceae bacterium
TTTAGGGACTCGCCACGTCAGCAGCATCATGCGCTTGCGGCCGCCCATGTGGACCTCCACCAAGCCACGCTGAACTACGCCCAACAAGACATCACCAACGAACCTACGGTCCGAACCACGCAGACCAACTGATATTTTCTGGACAAACTTACCCAACTGTCGCACAATCTCCATTGGCGAGCCTCCTTTCGTGTCTTTGCGCTGCCAGCAGCTATGTTCCAAGATCATGCTTACAGCATTTCACGAAAACTCGCCAAATTTATGTCAATTTTTCCTGAATCAAAGTAGTCGTATGCGCTCGATCACAACCAAATCGAACGTTATTGCGGTGGGGAAGGTCTAATTCGTTCTATATGGACATTGCTTCATCATTTTCTGATGCTCAAATCATTATTCTTGAAAATGAGGCACCTCCTGTACAACTTGTTGATTCGAAAAAAATCAACTTCATCGCGTTTGCCAAAACAAACGAAGGCCAACATGGTTTTATTCCTGTTAAAATAAAGTAGCTGTATGCATGCATGGTTAATGTACAAAACAGTCTCGTTCGCTAAGGTAGCTACGGTGCCATTGATGCTGAACAGATGGACCTGGGGGACAGAGTGAATGGAGTAGAATGGGCTTTTTTCGGTCGCGTTGACCTGAAAAATACTTTATAGGCATGGAGCCAGCGACATGAGCGATTCAGAAATTCTTATTTACCAAGCTTCCGACGGCAAAATCAGAATCGATGTCCGGCTGGAGGATGAGACGGTCTGGCTGACTCAGGACCACATGGCGGGGTTGTTCGGCAAAAGTAAGAAGACCATTTCCGAGCACATCCGCAATATTTTCAGTGAAGGAGAATTGGACGAAGGAGTGGTTGTCCGGAAATTCCAGACAACCACTCGCCATGGGGCCATGCCCGACAAAACCCAGTCCAGAGATGTTCAATTTTACAACCTGGATGTAATCATTTCCGTCGGTTACCGGGTCAAGTCCCACCAAGGTACCCAGTTTCGCATCTGGGCCACCCAGCGATTGAAGGAATACATCGTCAAGGGCTTTGCCCTGAACGACGAGCGCTTCAAAACGGGCGACTCGATGACCTATTTTACGGAGTTGCAGGAACGCATCCGTGAAATCCGCCTGTCCGAGCGCTTTTTCTATCAGAAAATCAAGGATATCTATACCACCAGCATCGACTACAACCCTAAGGATGAAAAGACCATCGAGTTTTTCAAGGTAGTTCAGAACAAACTTCTCTGGGCCATCAGCCGACAAACGGCGGCGGAACTGGTGTATCGTCGGGCGGACGCGGCGTTGCCCCTGATGGGCATGCAGTCATTTGATAAGAAAGGTGTTCTGGCGGTGCGCAAAAGCGATGTGAGTATCGCCAAGAACTACCTTGCCGAGGACGAAATGAAGTTGCTCGGCCTGCTGGTGGAGCAATACCTTGCCTTTGCTGAAACCATGGCCCAGCAGAGAATTCCCATGTACATGTCAGACTGGATTAGACGGCTGGATGCCATTATCCGGCTCAATGGGCGAGAACTGTTGACCCATGCGGGCACGATCACTCACCAGATGGCCCTGGAAAAGGCCGCCCTTGAGTATGACAAATTTCGGGAATCGCAGCGGCGTATCCAGTATGAAGAAAGCCTCAAGGAACTGGAAGAGGACATCCAAAAACTGGCGTTGCCCCTGAAAAAAAGAGGCAAGTCACGAATGGCATGAAGACACGAGACCTCCTCGCCCAAATCGCCCTCGACAAAGCTGTCCGCGAAAGCAAGCAAGCCGATTTTCGGCATAACGAGTTCAAAGAGCGGCGCATAAAGCAGGCGCTGTACGAGATACTGAAAGACAAGGACGAGGTTGAAAAAGTCTACAACATCGTTGTGGAACAGGGGGAATATTAAGTGCTGCTGAACATCTCGGGCATACCGGTAGAGGTGTGTAAAAAAGATATCAAAAATATGCACCTCTACGTGAAGCCTCCCGACGGTAAAGTGACGGTGTCTGCCCCCCTCACGATGAGCAACGACGCGATCGAACGGTTCGTTCGAACTAAAGTAGGCTGGATAAAAAAACAGATCGCCAAGTTCGACAACCAGCCTCGGCAATCAGAGTGGAAGTATGTTTCCGGCGAGACCTTGTTTGTTTGGGGCAAGCGTTACTACCTGTGGACGGAATATGGCAGCAGAAACTCACTTGTCCTTTCTGGTGATAAAGCCGTGCTGACGGTGCGCAAAGAAAGCACCGCCGTTCAGCGTGAAAGCTTTGTCCGCGAATGGTACAGAGAGTTGCTAAAAGCCGAAATAGCGAGGCTGCTGCCAAAGTGGGAGAAAATAACTGGCTTAAAGGCCGCAGGGTGGCAAACGAAGTACATGACCACACGGTGGGGAACCTGTAACACCAAGACGGCCAAGATATGGATTAACCTTCAGCTTGCCAAGAAAACACCTGAATGTCTTGAATACGTCATTCTGCACGAGCTCATCCACCTCGTAGAGAGAACCCACAATGAACGATTCGTTTCACTAATGGATGCGTATATGCCGATGTGGAGAGAAGTCAAAGCTACGCTCAACGATCAGACACTTGATTACATGGAGTAGGGCAATCCGAGGGGATAAAGAATGCTTGGGATAACACCAGAAGGAAAACAGAAAGAGGTAATGGCTCTACCTGCAAAAGGACATATCGTCGTACTGGGAGCTGCTGGCAGCGGAAAGACGACCATGGCTTTGCTGCGTGCACATCATCTTGCCAACATACCTAACGGCGGGCGGGTGCTGCTTGTCACATTCAACGGGGCTTTGGTCGGGCATATGCGTGGGATTAGTGACTTGCGACCAGGCGGTAAACGTTTAGATCCCGTTGGATGAAGCTGATTTGAAAAAGCATACACGTCATCCTTAAGTAGTCGTATGCGCTCGATCATGACCAACTCGAACCTTATTGCAGTGGGGAAGGTCTAATTCGAACACCGTTGCTTCCAAATATCGGCTGCGGTACATCTGATGTCCCCAATGGGAGAAACGCGACCATGAAACTCATGTTTTCATTCCTGGCT
>DAOTMV010000116.1:0-2944 GCA_035450485.1 Anaerohalosphaeraceae bacterium
AACATGCCTGATGTGGAGCGTCTGTCGCTGCTGCAGGATGTGTTCGGCCTGCGGGCAGTGGCCGGTGGAAGTAAACTCACAGTTGCCGAGTTTGACCGCCTTAACGAGGCAATAGACCAGGCGGCCGGCACCGCCGACCGAACCGCCAGGATCATGGATTCTGGCTTGGGCGGCGCACTGCGCCGGATGTGGTCGGCCGTCGAAGGGATTGCCATCGCCGTCGGAGAGGCCCTCTCCAAGCCCCTGTCCCTCGTCGCCGACCTGATGGCCATGATCTCCAATTATCTCACCGAGTGGATCGATAAGCACAAGGCCCTTGTCGTCATCATCGGCGCCTTGGCGGCGCTGCTGGTCGGCGTGGGGACTGGGCTGATCGGCCTCGGTATGGCGATCAAGCTGGCTGCTTTTGCCATGAGCGGACTGCTGACGATCTGCAAAATGTTCTCGGCAGCCATGTCCGCTGTGATCGCGACCATGGGCGCCTTGCTGTCTCCCATCGGCCTGGTTGCCGGGGCGGTGATCGCCCTGGCCGGGGCGTTTATTTACAGCAGCGGCGCGGCCGGCAAGGCCGTGGCCTGGTTAGCAAAACGGTTCGGCGAACTCAAATCAGACGCCATCACCGCCTGGCAGGCGATTGCGGACGCGTATGCCAAGGGCGATCTCGGTCTGGCGGCCAAGATCGCCTGGCTGACCGTAAAGATGGAGTGGGCCAAGGGCATCCACGCCATCAACGGCATGTGGCTGAAATTCAAATTCGGGTTCCTAAAAATCGCGCACGGAGCGTTCTACGGCGCGCTGGCGGCTTGGGAATACGTTCAGAATGCCATCGTCATCGGCATGATCGAGGCGTCCTCTGCGGCGATCAAAGCGTGGAACGTCTTTGTCTCCTGGTGGAAACGTGCGATCAACTGGGTCGCCGGGGCGCTGGGCCGGGCCTTCAGTAAGGTCATGAGCATCTTCGACAAGGATTGGAATCACCAGGCGTTCATGGGCGAATTTAACCAGGCGCTGAAGGATGACAACGCCGAGATCACCAGGGAACTGGCCGCCCAGAATGCCGCCGTCGAGCAGCGTCGTCAAGAGATGCGAAGCGCCGCACAGGGGGATCACGAAGACCGTCTCGAAGAGATCGCGCAGGGCTATATCCGTGCCGGCGACATGCTCGATAAGGCCCATACCGCCCAGCTTGACCACATCGCCGAGAGCCTCGCTGCGGCGCGCAAACAGTGGCAGGAGGCCGTCGCCGAATCCAAGGCCACCACGCAGGAAGCCAAGGAGGGCGCGGCCAAGGACAAACGACACGGAGGCCCGCAGATCCCCAACTTAGGTGCTCTGGGCGGCGTCCAGGAGGCGATGACCGCAGCGATGGGGACATTCTCCGGGCTGGCGGTGGGCAGGATGAGTATCGGCGGCATCAGCCAGAAACTCGTCGACGCCAGCGTGGAAACAGCCAAGAACACCCGCGATATCCTGCGCGAGGTTGAAGACGGCGGCACATTCACCTGATAGGTAGGCACCATTGAGCTGCGAAGAACTGTTTGATTCCAGGGACGTCCAGCTGGGGGTCAATCCCACCGCGACGCTGCAATTTGTGATCAAGGGCACCACCGATCACGATGCAGCGCTGGCCGAGCTTAATGTGACGTTTACGTCGACGGTTTCCGGCATCCCTGCGCAGAGCTACCGGGTGGCGCCTGTCAGTAACGACATCTGGCTCGGCACCGTGCGCTACGGCACCAGCGTTCAGTCGACCGGCCAGACGCTCTATCAGTTCGATACCGGAGGCGGCAGCCAGCACGTCACCAACAGTATCGCCACGGTCGCCCGGTACGCACCCGCGGGACGCACTGCGGCGAATTTTCAAGGGGCAATCGGTGTCAGCAAAAACGACGTCGCCGGCGTCGATATAGTCGTTCCGGTCTACAACTGGAACGAGGTCAAATATCATGCCGATTCGGACATCGATGCCGCCTACCGTCTTGCGATCTTCTCGATTACCGGCCGAGTGAACAATGCTGCCTGGAAGGGTTATGCCGCCGGAGAAGTGTTGTTCATGGGGGCCTCGGGCGCAAAGCGCGGCAATGACGACTGGGAGATCATGTACCGGTTTGCCGCCAGCCCGAACCTGTCGGGTTTGACCGTGGGCACCATCACCGGCATCAACAAAAAGGGCTGGGAGTACATGTGGGTACAGTATGAAGCGGCGGAAGATGCCGCTGCCAAGATGTTGATTAAGGTGCCTGCGTCCGTGCACATCGAGCAGGTCTATCATTATGGGGATTTCAGTACGCTGAAGCTGTAATGGCCGGATACCTGCAAAAAGTCAACCCCGGCGACCGGATGCGGATTGCCGCACGGACGTACAACGCCTTTGTTGATGCCGCCAAAGCGCAGCAGATGCAATCGCTGGGCAACCAGTCCAGACCACGCAATGATACGCCCGCTATGACACTGGTGCAGGTCAAGAACGCCAGCGGCTCTGACTGCCCTCACTTCGGCGTTCTGGGTATCAGCGGCGTTGTCTTTGACCCAGTGGCTGCCCCCGATGCCTTCAAGAACAGCGTGGTATTCTCCGGGACAACGCCATCAGCATCGAGTCACGCCGGCGGGCGATTCGTGATCTGCGCTGAGCCGATTGCAAACGGCTCCATCGGCGCTGCATGGGCCGGCGGTGTCTGCCAGGTACAGATCGAGGTCTCGGACGCCGACCACGCGTATGCTGATGTTTCAGACGGTCAGCTCACCAGATTAGCCAGCGCCGAAAGCGGACCCTGCACGATCCTGTGGAAACAGTCCGGCACCGGCACGAAATGGGCCGTCATACGGTTTGGCGGCGCTGGTGGCGGCGGCGCTGCAGGCGGTGACCGGATTGCCTATGTCAAGACGCTTCTGATCAGCGACACTCATTTTTACCGTTGACGACAATTAGAATTACCGGGCCAGG
>DAOTMV010000117.1:0-2902 GCA_035450485.1 Anaerohalosphaeraceae bacterium
AACTCGGGGTCGAGCCATAGTTGTTCGAGTGCCACAATAATGCTGATCAGTTGGGTGGTCTGCTCCGCCACACTTGGCTCCGCCTGACTCATTGTACCCGCCGGTTGGAGTCCAGCGACCATCATGCTTTCAGGGACGACTTGGATAAACTGCTGCTGAGAAATGAGTTGCCAGATGTCCGTTCTCCAGCATGCGATCCAAAGCCAGTCTTCAAGGAACGCTGCCAAATCCGCAAGGTCAATCACGTATTGGCTGCTTCCCGTATCCGCCAGATTGCACTTGGGATTCCAGTTGGCAATCGCGTTGGGGTCGGCCAGGTTTGGGTCACCGAATTCATACGGCGAACGACTTAACCATGCGCGCGAAAACGTCGAGAACTCTGCAAGGTTTACCAGGCCATCCGCATCGAAATCGACATCGTTACGCACATCGGCGTCGGACAGATAATCGTCAAAGCAGTCATACACTTCGTCGGCGCCAACGTCCACGAAGTCGCCGTACTTTCGGTCCAGACCTTCTCCGTCGATATCGACCTGCGCCGTATAATCGAGGAAAGGATTGGCCCGGTCGATGCAGATGCTGTTCGCGGCCAAATGATAGTTATTGGGGTCGGGTGTGCCGTTGGGATCGGCCTGATACGCGAAGCCGGGCTCGTCATTGAAATTCGTAGTGCCGATGGTGTTGCAATCCTGGATGCAGCAGAAATTGGCGTACAGGTCGGGATCGAAGCCCGCAATCTGGCTGCCTCCGCCGTTGAAAAACAGGATCGAATTCTGCAAATCGGGGTAGTCAAGATTGTTCGGATTGCCTGTTGCATCGCCATCGTCTTCAAAATAGATGGCTTGTGCTTTATTGTTCGCCACGGTCAGATTGTAAAGTCTTGGCTGATATGTCGGGCGATACAAACGAATACCTTGGCGTCCCCATCTCATGAGGTCGTTCTCACTCACGATCGAGTTGCGAATCGTCGGCGTCGAGCTCTCGCAACGGATTCCGTGTTCGCCGTTGCGAAGCAGCCAGGAATTATCGACTGTTAGGCTGTATCCTTCACCCTCATGGTACAGTCCGTCCGTCCCGTTGCTGTTGACGGTGGTCCACTGAACCGAAACGTCGCCATTGTCAGCGTGGATTCCGTAGCCAAAGAAACATTCTCTGACCGTACAATGCGTTATAGTGAAATCGACTCCGCTGCCATAAATATTGTAGCTAAAACCGTTCATGACAGTAAATCCATCGAGTACAGTCTCGTCGCCCATCGTCACAACCGTGATCGCGTCGGGGAACTCATCTTCGTCAATCAGGCCAGTGAGGATTGTCTCATACCGTTTCGGGCTTCGCTCTGAGAAGTCACAGCCGCCCGGTCTAAAGCCCCCGAAAAGAGAAATCCCCGGCAGTTCCCGCAGGTCGAAGCCGTCGTCTTCGCTGCCCGCGGGGGAATAGACGCCTTGTGCACAATAGATGGCTTCCACTTCGCCGCAGAGCGCGGACCTCGCAAACGCAAGCGCATCTTGCAGGCTTAAAAACGCATTCGCCCAGTCCACGCCGGTCTGTGCGCCGTTGGTGGCCGTCTCGTCCACAAACAAGATCTGCGGCGGCGTGATGTAACAGCAAACCCGCATATCGACGGTTGCGCGAGCGATCAGACGCACCGCAGGAACAAGGCTGTTCGGGTCATTGGGGTCAAGCACGTAGACCGTACCCCACAATTCCGCCGCGTTATGCAGGTATCCCCCGGGCTGCGCTGAACCGTTCACAATTACGTCCAACTGTAAAACTCCCGAATCATTCGGGGATAACGACTCGATTGGAAACACATAAGTGTGATCGGGCTGGTAAAACGGGTCAGAGCAGATAATCTCCAATGTATTTGGGTCTATCGTGTAATCGACCGGGTACGTTACGCCGGCCGGGAAAACATCCCGAATACAGGCGTCGTAAATTGTCTGCTGCATCGTATTGTGCCATGCAATTGTGTACTCAATCGGGTCATCGATACTGATGCAATTTCCGTCAGGCACATCCGATGTTTTGATGAGCATGGCAGGGTCGTACGTGTAGATAATAATGGAATAATCCTTTAATCCCCCCGGTCCGCCTTCGACAAAAAAGGTATCCGGTTCAAACCCGTCTGGAGCTGTATTCTGCCAGCAGTCAACGCTCACGTATTTTGGCCCCATCATCAGCGGACCGTAAGGAATTAGATCGAAAGGGCTTTCCGGTTTTTTGATGTTGCTGAAAAGCTGGAAGTAATAACCTGCCTTCACATACAAGCCGTCCGAAGTGCCTTCTCCGATAATCTCTATTGGAAAAGCCTCTCCCGTCACTTCATTTGGAGGCAATTCCCAATAACGGTTATCCTCGTAACATGGGCTAAGGATTCTGTCGTACCAAGGGGTATAGTAGAGGTCTTCTCGGAGGATCAAATCAGACACAACCAACACCCAGTCAGAATCATCATGAGATGTTTCGATCAGATTTGTACAGCTGTCTTCAGTGGATAATGACTTCAGTTCACTCATTCCTTCAGCAAGAGGCGTCTCCTCCCGCCCGTTTGCCGCTTGAGGCGGCATCAGAAGTGCTAACACAAAAAGTGCGAAAATAATGGCATTCGAAGCGCGTGTGAGGATGTCCCAGTTATAGTTGGAGGTTGATTGGCCACTCCTGTCCATAAGCTACGCAACTCTTGATTCAGTGTCAATCGTTTTCTCTTCGGCCAGGGCTTTTAGTTTCGCGTCCAGCATCCACAACTGCTGGTAACCCATGATCCGTCTGAAACGTTTCTCCATATCCAGCAGCGACGCCGCGACCCAACGGACAACCATCGCGTGATCACGCCAGTTCTTCACGCGGCCCGTGCGGCTGCGAATGCCGCCGTTTGGCGATTCGATCACGTTAGTCGTTG
>DAOTMV010000118.1:0-2767 GCA_035450485.1 Anaerohalosphaeraceae bacterium
AACGCATACCACTGTAAAACAGCAACTTACAATCTATTCAGCAAGCCCCAATTATCCATCGCTTTTCTGATGCTTCTGTCCGCTTTTGCGCCCGCGGGCGAGGGCGGCCTTGTTCCGTATGCGGCCGATTGGCGCGACAACCCCGCCGGCCCCGCCAACATGTCCTTCCTCCTCCACGCCCCCGCCGGCAAGGACGGCCCAATCACCATCCGCAACGGCCGCATGGTCACCCCCGACGGCCGCCGCTTCCGCATCTGGGGCGTCAACGTCACCGGCGCCGCATGTTTCCCCTCCAAGGAGGATGCCCCCATTGTTGCCGACCACCTCGCCCGCCATGCCGTCAACTGCGTCCGCTTCCACTTCCTCGACAGCGCCTGGTCCGGCTCTCTCTTCCCCCGCGGAACCGACAGCACGCGCACCCTCGACCCCGCCCAACTGGACCGCTTCGACTTCTTCGTCAGCGAACTCAAGAAGCGCGGTATCTACACCAACATCAACCTCAACGTCGGACGAAACTTCCGCAAAGCCGACGGGGTCGCCGATTACGACAAGATCGGCATGGCCAAGGTCGTCAACTACTTTGACGAGCGCATCCAGTTCCTCCACCGCGAATACGCGCAGCAGTTGCTCACGCACACCAATCCCTACACCGGCCGACCGTATACAAATGAGCCCGCCGTATGCATCGTCGAACTCGTCAACGAAAACGCCATCACGGAAGCATGGTTCTCCGACCGCCTCCTCGGCAAACATACCGGCAAATCCGCCGGTACATGGCAGGACATCACCCCGCACTACGAAGCGCAGCTCACACGGAAATACAACGACTGGCTGAAAGCCACCCTCTCCGACGCCGATCTGCGCCAACTGCACACCATAACCAACACCAGGCCCGGCGACCTCATCCCCCGCCTTACATCAAAACAATTCGCCACGGCGCCTGCAAAGCGGTTCCAGATCGAGGCGTCTTTTTACGTCCACCTCGAAGACGCCTACTTCCAGATGATGTACCGTCACCTCAAAAGCCTTAATGTCCAGGCCCTCGTCGTGGGCACCAGTGACCACAACCACTACCGAAGTGGCTACGCCCTCCTGTCCTCCGTGTCAAAACTCGACGTCGTCGACGGCCACGTCTACTGGCAGCACCCCGACTACATCATCGACCCCCAAACCGGCAAACAGAGCTTCCGCATCCCCAACACGCCCATGGTCAACGACCCGTCCAATTCCACCGTCGTCCAACTGTCGCGCTCTGCCGTCCTGGGCAAGCCCTACACCGTCTCCGAGACCAATCACCCCTTCCCCAACCAGTACGCCTGCGAAGGCATCCCGATCCTTGCAGCGTACGCCGCCCTCCACGACTGGGACGGCCTGTTCTTCTACACCTTCGAACACGCCGATCCGGCCGACTGGACCCGCCGCACCACGGGCCACTTCGACATCCGCCCCGACCCTGTAAAGATGACCAACCTTGCCGCATGCGCGCCCCTCTTTCTCCGCGACGATGTCGCCCCGGCAAAGCAAACCATCACCCGCTCCTACTCCGCCGAGCAGGTCCTCGAAGCGATCCGCGCCCCCTCCTCGCAAAGACCCTACTTCACCCCGGGCTTCAACCCCGCGCTGGCCCTGACCCACGCCGCGCGCATTGAATCCTTCGACAAACCCACTGGCCCCTTCCCCGAACTCGAACAAATCAACGGGCTTGTGGTCTCAGACACAAAGGAACTCACCTGGCTCTGCCCACCCCAACACAAAGGCCTCGTCACCATCGACACGGAACGTACCCAGGCCCTCATCGGCTTCGTCAAAGACAACCCGCAGAACCAGCTTGCCAACATGGCGGCCGCCGTCGAAAACGACTTCTGCTCCATCGTCCTGACATCCCTCGACGCCAAACCCATCGCAATGTCGGAAAGACTCCTCCTCGCCGCCACCGCCCGCGCCCAGACCACCGGCATGAAGTACAACGCCGACAAGACGTCTCTGGAAGACTGGGGCCGGCCCCCCATGCAGATCGAATCCGTCACCGGCAAGATCACCCTCCAGAACCTCGCCCCCGCTCGCTCCGTCTCAATCACCCCCCTCGACCCCAACGGCAAACCCCTGACCGAACCCGATCGCGCCGTGCAAACAGATGACAAATACGCATTGTCGATCGGTGCCGCCACAAGCTGGTACCTCATCAACGTGGAAAGGTAATCCCCTGCGGCAAACTTGTCACTCTTCGGAAAAACGGGGTTGACAGATGGTGGAGAATGTATGTCATATAAGTAAGAGTCAGTAATGATGTGCTGAGCTGTCAGCGTTTCATGCGAAACCGGCTAAGTTCGAACAGGAACGCGAGGCAGCAAGGCGCTTCTGGTCTGTCCAACGACAGACTCAGAAGCGCTGTTTGCCGCGTCCTGAAGGGCCTTTAGCCGGGCCTCGCATGAGCGTGTGCGAGCAGCGCTTTTGGGTCTTTTTTGTTGCGCTGCTCCGGGTATAGCGAAGATTGTTGGGATTCAGTGCGAATAACGGATTCGCATCGAATTTAATACATTAAATCGTTATATGTAGGAGGAAAGGAGAAGCACAGAATGCCATCAGCAATGGCGTGCGTCGATGGCGGGAGAAAAGGTTCACTTCAGATCAGGTTCAGGCGGGAGAGTTCTTTGACGGGGGCATAGTTTATCTTAGGAGTTTTGGTATGAAAACCATGACGGTGACACGCGCGAAGTTGTCCCATCCGTAGTTGGAGGTTGAAAAGAAGTATGGCTACTCCGGCCTG
>DAOTMV010000119.1:0-2725 GCA_035450485.1 Anaerohalosphaeraceae bacterium
CTTACGATGGTCATGTCGTTACCTGCGACGAGGTCTTCTTCCAGGGTTACGGCGCCGCCCTTGATGTTGATGTCTCCGCTGACTGTGGTGGTCGGGTTGCCGGGTATGGCCGCCTCGGCGAACCACACTTCTCCCAGCGCCGCCGCTTCGAGATCGCCCGCCGCGATGATCGTGCCGCTGTGTCGGATGCGGCCGACGTTGCCGACCGAGAGGCTCTGGGCGAAGGTGTCGCCGGCCGCTAACACGATGTCACCCTCGATTGCTGTGGCCAGGAGACCTTCGTTGATGATATGACCCATGTCGGAACCGGCAGCCGGCAGGACGCCTTCGACCTCCACGACGACGCTGCTGCCCTCGGAGCCCAGGACGACACGGTCGCCTGTGGCCATCAGGATGCCGCCTTCGTACGACATGATGCTGCCCTTGTTGATTACGCGGGCGCCGATCAGGGCCGCCTGGCCCGTCGTGACGATGGTGCCGTTATTGACGATCTCACCCCACATCTCGCCGCTGCCCGTGAAGGCATAGTTGCCGTCGAGGAAATCCTGCTCGTCGATCATCAGCGACGAAGCCGTGAACTGGTCGGCCTCGATGAGGCTCTGCGGCCCGAAGACGATACCGTACGGATTCACGATAATGACGTGGCCGCCGGACGCCTCCAGGTTGCCCATAAACTCGGTGCGCTTGGCCTGCTGAACGCGATTGAGCACCGCATAGGCGCCCTCACCCATGAACTTCAGCAACTCGCCCACCTCCGTATCCAGCGTCGCCCAGTCGATGATCGCCCGGGAATCAGTAACGGTCACCTCGACCGCACCGTCGACGCCGCCCATCACGGCCCCCTGAACGGGTGTGCCGTCCGTTACCTGCAAAGCCGCACCCGCTGGAGATACCAGCAGCGCACATGCCGTCACAACCCACAGAAACCGAAATCCCGATCGTGTCTTTTTCATCAGTCTATTCACAGTTATCCCCTGCCCAATCAACATGCTGTTTTCGTTATATGCACCGCTTCAGAAGCGATTCAGATCAGAAGCGATAAAGGAATCCCACGTTGACGCGACCCTTGCCTTCGCGCGTCTCTTCCGTTGCGATCAGCGGATAGCCGTAATAAACCACACCCGTGAAATTGTCACCCAGCTCCAGCTTGGCCCCAAAGCCCCACGAACAAAGCTCCTGATCGGTATGCTCGTGTGGAAAGGCGTCTACGTTGCGGGCCAGGCCGTAATCCAGGAACAGCAGCGGGGCGAATTTGCGGACAAACGGCTTGCGATCCTTTTCCGTCGGCTCAAGCCCCGCCTCGCGCCGCCTGGCCTGCGCCAGCTTGACCAGGTCGTATTCGTACTGCAGCGACGCCAGGATGCCGCCGTCGGCCACGATCTCGTATTCGTCATAGCCTCGCACGCTGTACATCCCGCCGAAGGCCGTCATCTGCGACGGATGCAGCCGCTCGTCGCTGGTGATATAGCGGAACGCCCCGCTGAGGTTCTGAATCCTGTCCTCATCCAGGTAGCGGCTGTGATTGAACGCCGCACGATAGATGCTGAAGTCCGTCGTGGAGCCCTGGCGGGCGTACTTGATCTCGTCGTCGCTGGAGCCGTCAAAGCCCTCGAACCGCTCCAACCTGATCATCGTGTCGCTCATGTCCGTACGGCGGTAGATCTCCACGCCTATGCCCCATTGATTGATGTCGGCGTCGGCCTTGAGATCGAAGACTGAGATGGATTGAGTCTGCTTGCTGGTCAGGTGGCTCACGGTGCCCGTCACGTCGAAGAACCAGCCGTCGTGCTGCATGACGTTGTGTCGCAGCGTGCCGCCGTAGAAGGTTCCGCGGCCCAAGAAGTCCACGTCGCCGGTGCCGTCGATGTCGAACTCGTTGTAGCCGCCGAACAGCTCCAGCCGCAGTTTCGGCCCCCAGATCGGGAAGTCGTAGCTGCCGTAGACCGAGTACTCGTCGCCGGCCCGCTTATCAAGCGGCGTCTGGTAGAGCAGAGTCAGCACGTCGTCGAAGCCCAGCGTGTTCGTGTTGATCATGCCGAACCGCGGCGTCCACTGCCTGTCCTTTGTGCCGGCGTTGTCCAACTGCACGAACCAGTGCCACGGGTTGGCCTCGTAGACGTTGTAGTCCACAGCCAGCGTATCCGGCTCTTCGCCGCGCCGCACAACGGCGCTGACGTAACGGTCGGGATTCAGGTTGAGCAGGTTGAGCAGGTCGTCGAGGTCCTTGCGCCGGGCGACTTCGCCTGGGCGCACGGGCGACCAGTCCAGCAGGACCGAGCGCTTCAGGTAGCCTTCCTCAACCCGCTCACCGGCCACGTTGAAGTTTGTGACATCCACCTTCGAGACCTTCGCCTCGATTACGGTGACAGGAAGGATACCCTGCTTGAGTTCTTTACCCTCGCCGAAGGCCTCCGAAGGCACATACACGTAAATGCCCGCGTAGCCTTTCTTGGCGTAGACGAAGACGATGTATTCGGTGAGTCCGCGGATGGTCCGGGCCGAGAGGACCTGGGCCGTGCCAGGCGCGGCCGCGACCTTCCGCAGGGCGCGGAAGTCGTAGAGATAGTCACCCACCGAACCGGCAGCGCCCTTAGGCCTTGCATCGAACACAGCCGGCAGATCGCCCAGCAGCGCCTCGCGATCCAGGAGCGTGTTGCCGCTGATCCGAATCTCGCGAATCTCAAACGTCGGCGTCGTGTCCTCAGGAAGGCTCGCGACAAGATCG
>DAOTMV010000120.1:0-2725 GCA_035450485.1 Anaerohalosphaeraceae bacterium
GTGTGGGATGCGAGCGATCAGAAGCAGTGGATTGAGTACTGGTACGATGCGTATGGCCGCGTGGAGGACGTTAACTACCCCGACGGCGGCAGCATCCACTACACTTACGACGGTTTTGGCCGCAAGACGCAAATTGCGGATTACCGGAATAGCGCTGACAACATCGACGGAACCGGCAAGATCAGCTACGAGTATGACGTGCTGGACCGGGTGTCGAAGATCACCGACCAGGATGGCTGGATTGTCGAATACGACTACATGTCCGACGGCCAGAAATCGCAGGTCAAGGTTTGCCATCCGGTCGACGGGACGGTCAAGTACCACGTCGCCAACCTGTACGACAAGGCCCTGCGCCTGCAGTACGTCGCTGAACCGCTGAACGGCACAACCACCGGCTGGATCGCCAGGGTTGACTACGACGACAACGGCAACCGGGCCGGCCTGACGTACTACCGCGAGGGCACGCTGGAAGGCGCCACGACGACCATCGCTTACGACTATAACCTCGACAACCGCCTGACCGCCTACAGCACCTCGGGCGGGCCGACGTTTGCGCTGAGCAGCGTAACCGTCGATGGCTTAGGCCGCCTCGTCGAAGCCGAAGAAACCCTGACCAAACCCGACAGCAGCACCATCACGCACGCGCTGGACTACACCTACGACAGACGCTCCCAACTCCTGTCGGCCTCGATGACCAACATAGGCGGCAGCACGTGGCAGGCAAGTTACGCCTACGACAAAGCAGGCAACATCTACAGCGAGACCATCAACAGCACCCCAACCGCCTTCACCTACGACGGCGACCTAATGACCGCCAAAGGGCAGGATTCGCTCGACTGGGACTTGAACGGCCAGATGACAACGGGTATAACATCGTCTATGACGTGGACATGGGACGGCAAATTGCAGTCGGCCAGTGCAGGTGGGGCAAGTATTGATCTGAAATACGCTCCCGGCTTTGACCGTGTCTACAAAGAGAGCACTGTCAACCAGACGATGACCAAGAGCAAATACATTGTTGACCCAACCGGCGACATGTCGCTCATCTTGCTCGAAATTAATGCTGATGAGAACGACCCTAACGCCTGTATCCGCAAGACATACATCTATGCCAACTCTCAGGTGATTGCTCAGCACGATGGCTTCTATGGGGACGGCATCTACTTCTACCTGCACGACAGACTCGGAAGCGTCCGGCAGGTGATAGACACAAGTGCCAACGTTCAGAACACATACATGTACCAACCCTTCGGCGAGTCCTTCGCATCCGAACAAGCCGAAACAATTACCAACGACTTCAAGTTCACCGGCCAGTACTACGATTCTGAGACCGATCAATACTACCTGCGCGCAAGGCAATACATTCCGGCTCTCTACAGGTTGCCATCGCGTGACCCATACGAGGGTGCTTTCGAGAGTCCCCTCGAACTGCATTGCTATCTGTACTGTCTGAACGAACCGGTGAGTAGTTGGGACCCAAGCGGTGAAATGACGATTATCGGCATTGTGATTGGCAGTGGAACGAGCAATGCCATGAGATCACAAGAGATGAGCCTTCGAAAAGGTCAACTGGCAGCTGTCTCTGTTCTCTTAGGCGGCATCTTAGTGTGTTCATACGACCACGATCTGCAAATGCAGCTAACGGCTGCCACTGAGGGAGTCCTCAGCGAAATCGGACTCATGATGGCCGCTGGAAAGGACTTGCTCAGAGGCGGAAAGAAGAGCCAGCGAGACAAGTATTACGGGCGAGAGAAGGAACCCGATTTCAATAAATTCAAGAAATGGCTTGATGCCAATAAAAAGAAGCTCTTTGGAAAAAGAGGACAGTCTTTGACTCGAGAAGAGATGGAAGAGGCATGGGAAATATGGGACGGCTGGGGAAGACCCGGGGTGAAATCATGAAAGATAAGACGAAAGATGAATTGCTGAATATCTTCTATCATAGCAGGGATTCCGGGCAAAGGCGCAAGGCAAGGCTGTATTTATGGAAAACGATGGATTCACTATCCAATGACGAACTTGCCAAGTGCGCAGAGACGGGCACTGAGATCGAAAAGGAAATTGCCCAGTGGTACTTGTGGCGGCGCCATCTTGACACAAGTATGTCGAGTTTACTATGCATAATCCACGAGGACAGAGACGCAGACCACGTACATGAAGCTGCGATTTTGATTGGCGAAAAAAAATACGTCGAGGCGTTAGATGATTTGATAGAATTGCTTTGCCAAAGTAAGGACGCCTATATCAAAGAGGGGGCCGCTCATGGCTTGCGTGAATTAGGGGATCCTAGAGCTTTCCCATATATTGTTCAACAACTACGAGACAATCCTGATTTCGCCGAAGGCTTCGTCTATGCACTGGAACTCTTCGACTGTCGCGGCATTTTAGAGATGCTGATTGATTTGTTCGTAGCCCAGCCCAAGGCAGCTCTCTTGCGAGCTAATGTTCGTGGTTGCATCAGAAATCAAGACCTTGACAATACGCCCGAATCTGTACTTGACAACTGCTTGCTTAAGCTTGACCTTGCCATGCAGCGGGCAATGGATCCAGACGATGTAGAGGAACTTGAAGCTTTATACGAAATACTGAAGCGTATAGAGTAAGTGGATTGCCGGCGTTAGCAGCTCTTTGACATATGACCACGATGGCAAACTGCAAAGCGGCTCGGCGGGCGGGGTGGCGTGGTATCACCGGACGGACAACCTGACCAGTGCGGTCAATCCGG
>DAOTMV010000121.1:0-2661 GCA_035450485.1 Anaerohalosphaeraceae bacterium
GTTCTTCCGTCACGCCGCCATAATAGTCGAGCCGACTATTGTCGTCGATGCAGAGATCCATGATGCCTCCCACGCCTGTCCCCAGCGGGGTACTCGTAGACCACACCTCAACTTTCGAGAAATTTCGAGCCTCTATACGATACGCCCCACCACCATCGACAACGAGGGTGCCGCCAAATACCTCGACACCCCATTCATACTCACCAGCAGAAATCAACCCATCATCGTACCCAGCATAGACTGGACAGAGGCAACAGGCAAACAGCATCAGCATGCTTCTCATCATACGTCTCCTTAGAATAACAAGGACATTATACGCCACTGTCGTCCCCAAGTCAACATCTATTGCGTACTCAGGTAGACCTCAAGGAGATTGTCATAAAGTGCATCCATAAATCCCTGCCATTGGGTTGCGTCGATCTCCTGCTGGATGTTCGGGTCGTCAAGCCAGATTGCTTCAAGCTGGCCGACGATACTGACGAGGTCGCCCAATTGCTCCAATGCTGACGGCTCTGCTGTCTGCACTTCGAATCCGCCTAACAGCATACCTTCACCCATCACCATCATTTGCTGCATGGGCTCTCCCTCGGTCAGCCAGCAGGCCATCCACAGCCACGGAGCCTGTTCAACGAAGGCGGCAAGGTCAGCCACGTCAATGGCGTATTGGCTTGAGCCCGTGGCCGCGAAGTTGTATTCGTAGCCGGGGTGCCATAATGCCATTGCCTCCTCGGACACGTATCCCGGACTGTTGGGATCGGTCAGGTATTCGTGGTCAGGGTGCTGAGGGTCGAGGATGGCCGGGTCGTTGGGATCATGGGCACGCCACACCGCGGCAAACCGGCCGAATTCGTGGAGATTCACAACCCCGTCGGCATTCCAATCAAACGTGTTCGACACATCCTCACAGGTCAGTTCGTATGCGCCACGATCCACGGCAGTACCGTATACCCTGTCCTTCTTGTCCATCTCCAATTGATTCTGGTAATCAAGATACGGGTTGCCTGAATCAAGGCATGGTGAGGCCAGCGAGAGTCGCATATTATTTGGATCGTAATAGGCGAATTCAGGGTCGGTGTCAATGTTCTCGTTGACACTATTACAGTCCTGGATGCAGCTATACCACGCAGCGTCATCAGCGGAAAAGCCCACAAGAGATGGTCCGCCGTTGTGGTAGACAATGCAGTTCTGCAACTGCGGCAGAGCACCGCCGATCTTCCAAATTCCGACCGATTTGTTGTGCGCACAGGTAACATTTTGTATAAGGGGCGGACTCGATGCGTTAAATAGCGTAATGCCCGCATTTCCGGTTTCAGTTAAATCGGCTTCAGAAACGATACTGTTTGTGCAGATCAGAGTTGAATCCTGACAAAAAAGCCCCAACCTCTGATTCTTCCGAATTTGACAATTCTCCAGCCGCAGCGTAAACCCTTCCCCTGCATGGTACACAGCGTACCAACGATTCTGCTTAATGTCGCACCACTGTACGCTGACATCGCCGTCTATTGCGCGAATTCCAGCATTGTCGCTATCCAAGACAGTACAATTCTCGATAGAAAAATCAACATCTTCACCAGAAATACAAGCATCTGACGCTCCGGTAATTGTGAAGCCGTCAAGAACCGTGTTATTACCCATCCGAATAATGGTGCTCTTGCGTTCAGCGAAACAAACTTGAACAAGATTCAAACTAACAGAAAATATGAATAGACAAACGAGTTTGTTAAACATGGTCTTCTCCTTTGCAGACATCGTGTCTTTTCTTTTTCCATGACTCAGCGTCTTCGAATCAGCAACACTCCTCCTGTCAGTAATAGAAGGCTGGCCGGTTCGGGGGTAATGACATTAACAGTCGTCCATACCGGGGTAACATCAAAGCGTTCTACGTTGTCAAATTCAATCCGAAACGGCAAACCGTTCCACCATTGGCCCTGGATGCCTTCCATCGCGTCGTTTGCAATCCACGACCAGCCGGGCAGCGCATAGATATTGACATGTGTTGTCGTGGCGTATTGGAAACTGCTAAGGTAGTCGATTCGCCCGCCGTAAAGATTTGCGGTGGCATTATTGTAGAGCATAAGGTTGAATGTTGCACCGTCATAATAATCCAAATGACTGTTATTCAACAGGCCAATGTACTGGATGCCACCCCCAAGCCCCAAAGGGGTACTTGTTGACTGCACTTCGAGTTGGCTGTACTTCCGCATCTCGATGCTGATAGCCCCCCCGCCATCGACTATGAGGGGTTGTGTCTCGCTGGTCCATGAAACATGGCCCTCGTATTCTCCCGCGGTGATAAAGCCATCGGAGTATCCGGCAAGCGACATTGAAACAGACATGAACACAAACACTAAAGGACTGATTATTCTCTTCATGGTATGCCGTTCCTTAAAACAAGTTTCAACGCTTCCACCACGCTCTTTCCCCCGTTACCCTGCCGTAATACGAAATAGTGTACCATTATCCGGCAGTTTTTTCAAGAGAATTCGGCTTAGAGCCTTCATCAGGGGCTTTGCGTTCCGCTCAGGACCGTGGGGTACTTCTTCTGGTCGCGTTCCTCGAAAGGACAGCCACCCGACTTAAAACCCCCATAAAGCGAGATTCCCGGTAAGGACGTCAGGTCGAAGCTGTCGTCCTCACTGTCGCCCGGCGAGTACGTGCCTT